>NZ_BOMN01000088.1 GCF_016862215.1 Winogradskya humida | reverse complement strand
CCCGGCGGACTCGGGAAATCCGGCGGGGTCGCGATGCCCGGTGTGGCTGCGAATTCTGGCGAGGCCGTGGAGCTGGGGTGAACCCCGGAGCCCGGCCGTGAGGGTGCGGCGGCCGGGCTCGGGGGAGGTTACTGGCCGATCAGGGTTTTGAGGCGGGTGGTGCCTGCCGAGAGGAGCAGGGTGGGTAGGCGGGGGCCTGTTTCCTTGCTGATCAGGAGGCGGTAGAGCAGGACGAAGAAGGTGCGCTGGGCGACCTTGAGCTCCTGGGTGGGCTTGGTGTCCGGGGGGAGGCCGGCCATTTTCTTCGGGACGCCGTAGACGAGTGTGGTCAAGCCCTCGAGGGACCAGTTGGTGTCGAGGGATTCGGCGAGCAGGCGCAGGGATTCGCGCTGGGTGTCGTCGAGGGAGGCGAGGAGTTCCTTGTCCGGCTCGGTGCGGAGCTGGGTGCGGGATTCCGGGGGGAGCTGGGTGTTGACCCAGGTCTGGGCCTTGTCGAGGCGGGGGCGGACCTCGGCGAGGTCGGTGATGGGGTGGGCGGGGTCGATGTCGCTGAGGATGCGCAGGGTCTGCTCGTCGTGGCCGGTGGTGATGTCGGCGATCGAGGCCAGGGTGCGGTAGGCGATGCGGACCGGGGTGGAGGGCAGGACCGTGGTGGCCGTGCGGATGGCGCGGTCGTGGGCGGCGACGTCGGCGGGGGCGGCGGTGCCTGCGGCGATCTTGGTTTCGAGGGCGTCCCATTCGTCGTAGAGGCGCTGGATCTCGGCGTCGAAGGCGACCTTGAAGGACTGGTTGGGGCGGCGGCGGGCGTACATCCAGCGCAGGAGCGGGGCCTCCATGATGGCGAGGGCGTCGCTGGGGGTGGGGACGTTGCCCCGGGAGCTGGACATCTTGGCCATGCCGCTGATGCCGACGAAGGCGTACATGGGGCCGATGGGCTGGGTGCCGTGGAAGACCTCGGCGACGATCTGGCCGCCGACGACGAACGAGGAGCCGGGGGAGGAGTGGTCGACGCCGGAGGGTTCGAAGTGGACGCCCTCGAAGGCCCAGCGCATCGGCCAGTCGACCTTCCAGACGAGCTTGCCGCGGTCGAACTCGTTCAGGAGGACGGTCTCGGTGAAACCGTCGAGCGTGCAGACGTACGTGAGGGCTGTGGTCTCGTCGTCATAGGCAGTGACCGTGGTGAGGTCCTTGCCGCACTGGCCGCAGTAGGGCTTGTACGGGTAGTAGTCCGCACCAGCAGCCGCGCCGTCGTCCTCGTCGGCAGCACCGGAGCCCTCCGCGGCCTCGGCGGCGGCAGCGGCCTCAGCCTCGTCGAGCTTCTGAGACTGCTTAGGAGCGGGAGCCGGCCGTCCCTTGGTCCGGTAGCGGTCGAGGATCTCGTCGATCCGGCCGCGCTCGCGCATGGCCAGCAGGATCTGGTCGCGGTACGCCCCCGAGGTGTACATCTCGGTCTGGCTGATGCCCCGGTAGTCGACGCCGAGCTCGGCCAGTGCGTCGATGATCGCGGCCTTGAAGTGCTCGGCCCAGTTGGGGAAGCGGCTGCCGGGCGGGGCGGGGACGGCGGTGAGCGGTTTGCCGATGTGCTCGGCCCACGAGGCGTCGATGCCGGCCGGGACCTTGCGGAACCGGTCGTAGTCGTCCCACGAGATGAGGTGCTCGACCTCGTACCCGCGTCGGCGGATCTCGTCCGCGACCAGGTGCGGCGTCATCACCTCACGCAGGTTGCCGAGGTGGACCGGACCGGACGGGCTCAGCCCGGACGCGCACACCACCGGCTTGCCCGGCGAGCGGCGTTCCGCTTCGGCGATCACCTCGTCGGCGTACCGGGTCACCCAGTCGACGGGTCCTGCAACTTCAGTCACGATCTCCAACTTCCGTCTCGTCTGTCGGACCCCATTTTCCCGCATCCCGGCACGCGACCCAGCACTACCCCCACGCAAGGCAGAAACCCCAGGACCGAAGACCTTCGAGCCTCGAAGCGACGGGTACGCTGCCAGCTGTGAACCACCCCGATCTGGAGCCCGCCGTACGCGCGAACCACGAGCTCTTCATGCGCACGAGCGACCGGATCGCGGCGCCCCTCGCCGCGCACGGCCTGACCCACGCCACCGCCCAGGCCCTGTGGGCGATCGACCCGGACGAGAAGCCCCCGTCGATGAAGGTGATGGCGGAGCGGCTGTTCTGCAACGCGCCCAACCTGACGTTCGTGGCGGGTCAGCTCGCCGATCAGGGCCTCGTCGAGCGCGCGGTGGACCCGGCGGACCGGCGTTCCCGGGTGCTGATGCTGACGGAGCGGGGAAAACGGGTCCGGGCCGAGGTCATCCGGGTGACCTTCGAGCAGACGCCGTTCGCGTGGCTCAACCCCGAAGAGCTGGCCGCGGTCGCCGATCTGCTGCGGAAGGCTCTGTCGAGAAACCACTCCCGTACGCCGTAGCGAACCCGGTTTCCCCCAATGCGGCCCGCGCGCGCCGGGTGAGCTCGTGGATCTGCGGATCGTTGCGGTCGTGGGCGCCGCGCAGCCGGGCGGCGGTCCCGAGCAGGACGGCGGTCTCGTGATGCCGGCCGTACCCGTCGGCGAGCGCCGCCGCACTGACCGCGACCAGCGACTGGATGGGCAGGTCCCGGGTCTCCTCGGCGGCGGTGTACGCCGCCGCGAGCGCCTTCTCCGCACCATCCGGATCGCCGAGCGCCTGGCAGAGCAGGACCCGGACGCTGCCGGCGAGCGCCCGGACGTGCCCGCTGAAGAAGGTGTCGTCGTGCAGGCCACGCTCGGCGTCGTCGAGCAGCTTCCGAGCCTGGCCGAGGTCGCCGAGCCGCAGCCGGACGCCGGCCGCGCGCGCGTCGAGCAGGGCCTGCATGTCCACCGAGCCCGCGCTGTGCACCCGCTCCCGGACCGCGTCCAGCAGGGCGATCGCCGCCGCGTGATCGCCGCGCCGCAGGTACAGGTCGATCCAGCGGAGGTCCCGGAACACCTCGTCGTTGAGGCTGGGCGTGCCGAACCCGCCGGCCAGCGACCGGGCGGCGCTCAGGTCGGCGAGCGCGCCGTCGAGGTCGTCGTCGTACTGTCTCAGCTGGGCGCGCAGCGGCAGCACGGTGGCCTGGCCCCAGCGGTCGCCGGCCTGCCGGAAGCGGGCCAGCGCGGCGTCGACGTCGGCGTGCATCGTGGCGAGCTGGCCGGCGTTCTCGGCGAGTTCGGCCCGGAACATGTGGGCCAGCCCGGCCAGCCATCCGTCGTCGCCGCCGGTCACGCGGTCCAGGAGGGCAAGCGGGGCGGCCGCCTCCGGCGACAGAAATGCCAGCGCGAAAGCTGCCTGCACCCCGGACAGACCAGACAGATGTGGGTACGCCGGCAGCCGCCCGGTGAGCTCGGACAGCTCGTCCCCGACCGGCGTCCCGGGCTGGGACTCACGACGTTTCAGCAGGTAGATCGCCTGCGCGCAGTCGCGTTCGGGAGACGCCTCACCGCCCGGCACCGCCAGCGCCTCGCCGAGCCAGTAGGCTGCGTCGCTGCTGCGGCCGAGCATCTGCCAGTACCACGTCAGCCGCAGGGCGAGGGTGACGGCGCCACCGGTGTCGCACCGCCGGCGCAGGGCCGCGAGGATGTTGTCGTACTCGCTGCCGATGGCCCGCATGGCAGCCACCTGGCCGGGCCCGCGGAGCTGGGGGTCGTGCCCGGCGATCAGGTCCGTGAAGTGGTCGGCGGCGAGGTCGCGGACGGCGCCGAGGTCGCCGGAGGCCGCCAGCCGGTCGATGCCGTACTCGCGCAGCGTCTCCAGCATGCGGTAGCGGCCCGGCTCGGGGGCGAGCTGCAGCAGCGACCGGTCGACCAGCCCCGCGAGCAGGTCGGGGATCCCGGTGGTGCCGGCGCAGACCGCGGTGGCCGAGGCCGTGGTGACCCCGCCGGGCAGGACCGAGATCCGTTCGGCGACCGTACGCTCCCCGGCGCTGAGCAGGTCCCAGCTCCACGCGATCACCGCGCGCAGCGTGCGGTGCCGGGGCAGCGCGGCGCGGCTGCCGGTGGTGAGCAGCGCGAACCGGTCGCACAGGCCGGCGGCGAGCTCGGGCAGCGACAGGGTGCGCAGCCGGGCCGCGGCCAGTTCGAGGGCCAGGGGCATCCCGTCCAGGCTGCGGACCACCGTCGTGACATCGGGCAGAGAATCAAGATCCACATCGAAGCCGGGGCGTACGGCAGCCGCGCGCTCGATGAACAGCCGCACCGACGCCGCCTGCCGGGCCCGCTCGACGCCGTCCCCGGGCTCGGGCAGCGGGAGCGGCCCGAGCGGCACCAGGGTCTCGCCGTCGATGGCGAGGGGTTCCCTGCTGGTGGCGAGCACCCGCACGCTGGGACAGCGTGCCAGCAGCGCGGCGACCAGGTGCGCGACGGCGTCGATCAGGTGCTCGCAGTTGTCGACCAGCAGCAGGCTGTCCCGGCCGGCGAGCTGCTCGACGAGGATGTCCAGGTCGTCGCCGCGGGCCTCGAACATCGTGGCGTTACGCAACCCGAGCCCGGCGAGCACGGCCGCACCGATCTTGGCCGGCTCGGTGACCGGGGCGAGATCGACCAGGAAAGCGCCGTCGTGGTGCCGGCGGGCGGCCTCGACGGCGAGCCGCGTCTTGCCCGCCCCGCCGGGGCCGAGCACGGTGACGAGGCGCCCGGCGGCGAGCAGCGTCCCGATCCGGGCGAGGTCGTCGTCGCGCCCGATGAAGCTGGTCAGCGACGCCGGCAAGGAGGAGCCGGTGGCGGCGGGGACAGCGGATCCGCGCAGCAGCCGCAGGTGCCGCTCGCTCAGAGCGGCGCCCGGATCGGCGCCGAGGGCATCGGCGAGGGCTTCGCGGACCCGCTCGTAGACGGCCAGGGCCTCGGCCTGGCGCCCCTGGACGGCGAGGGCGTCCATGAGCAACGCCGCCGCCCGCTCGTGCACGGGTTGCTCGGCGAGCAGAGCCGTGAGGCGGTCGGCGGCCACACCGGCCCGGCCCAGCGACAGCTCGGCGTCGGCCAGGTCGGCGACAACCTCGATCGAGACGTGGGCCAGCCGGGTCGCGGCGGCGGGAGCCACCGCGGCGACGACAGCGGGCTCGGCGCCGGGGCGATCGCCCCACAACGCCACGGCCTCGCCGAGCACGTCCGCCGCGGCACCCGGATCCCCGGCCCGCAGCCTGTCCCGGCCCGTCGCGGCGAGCTGCTCGAACCGGAGAACGTCCACGTCGTCCACGTCCAGCCGGTAACCGCCCGCGACCTGGGCGACGTCACCGGCCGCCCCGAGAGCCCGGCGCAGCCGCGAGACGAGAGCCTGCAGGGCATGACCGGGCGCGGCCGGCGGATCCTGCGCCCAGATCGCCTCGACCAGCACGCCCGGCTCGACCGAGCGCCCACCGGCCAGCGCCAGCCGCACGAAAAGCCCCTGCAACCGAGCGCCCGGCACCGCCATGACCTCGTCCCCGCGTAACGCCCGGAACCCGCCGAGCAGCGTGACGCGAAGCTTCATTCCCCGATCCTCCCACCATGTCAGCGCCGTGCACGCCGCGTGTGAGCGGCACCGGTCAGTCTTCGCCCATGAACACTCCTGTCACCATCATCGGCGCCGGCCTCGGCGGCCTCGTTCTGGCCCGCGTCCTGCACGTCCACGGCATCCCGGCCACGGTCTACGAGGCCGACGCCTCCGCGGCGCACCGGGCCCAGGGCGGGATGCTCGACATCCACGACTACAACGGCCAGCCGGCCCTGACGACGGCCGGTCTCACCGACGAGTTCCGCGGCATCGTGCTGGAGGGCCGCCAGGCGATGCGCGCCCTCGACCCGGACGGCACCGTCCTGATGGAGAAGGGCGATGACGGCACCGGCGGACGCCCCGAGGTGCAGCGCGGCGAGCTGCGCCGGATCCTGCTCGACTCGCTGCCCGCCGGCACCGTCCGGTGGAACCACAGGGTCACCGGCGTCCGCGCCCTCGGCGCGGGCCGCCACGAGGTGAACTTCGCCGACGGCACCACGGTCGTCGCGAGCGTGCTCGTCGGGGCGGACGGCGCCTGGTCCCGGGTCCGGCCGCTGCTCGTCGACGCTGCCCCGGAGTACTCCGGCACGTCGTTCGTCGAGACCTTTCTCTACGACGCCGATGCCCGGCATCCCGCGGCGGCGAAGGCGGTCGGCGGCGGGTCCATGTTCGTGCCCGGTTCCGGCGGGCGGCAGATCACCGCGCACCGGGAGAGCGGCGGGACCCTGCACGCGTACGTCGAACTGGCCCGGCCCCTGGACTGGTTCACCGCCGCCGGCCTGGGTGCGCGTACCGCGGGGGAGTTCGCCGGCTGGGCTCCCGAGCTCCTGGCCCTCATCACGGACAGCGACACCGAGCCGGTCCACCGCCCGCACTACGCGTTGCCGATCGGGCTGTGCTGGGACCGGATCCCGGGCGTCACGCTGCTCGGCGACGCCGCGCACCTCGCGCCCCCGGACGGCGAGGGCGCCAACCTGGCCATGCAGGACGCGGCCGGGCTCGGCACCGCGATCGCCGCGCACCCCGGGGACGTCGAGGCCGCGCTCACGGCGTACGAGAAGGAGTTGTTTCCTCGCAGTGAGCAGCACGCGGAGGCCGCCGCCTACCAACCCACGCGGGAGGACATGATCGCGTTCTTCAGCTGAGCCGCCGCGCGCCCGAGGCGGGCCGGCCGTCGGGACCGACGACAGGGCGACCGGTTTCGCCGAGGCGGATCGTGCCCGAGGTGAAGCGCGCGCGGTAGGTGGTGGCCGTCAGGCCGTAGTGGGCGCGGAAGCGGCGGGCGAAGTAGTTCTGGTCGGGCCAGCCGACGCTCTGGGCGATCTGGGTGATCGGGTCGTCGGTGTGCAGCAGCCGGCCGGCTGCGGTCTCGACGCGGTGGCGGGCCAGGTAGGCGACCGGGGGCAGACCGGTCGTGGCCTTGAAGATGCGCACCAGGTAACCCGCGCTGAGCCCCAGCCGACCGGCGAGCTCGGTCAGCGTCCAGTGCCGGGAGAGGTCCTCCTCCATCAGTTTGATCGCGCTGGTCACCGCGGGGTGCACCGGGCCGGCCGGGTCGCCGTCGCTCTGGGTGCGGGAGCGGTCCACCGCGCGGGACAGGCAGCTGAGGAACAGCGTCAGGCGGCCGACCAGGTCGCCGCGGTGCGCGTGGGCGGGCCTGGCGCGGAGCTCGTCGAGGGCGCGCAGGTGGACCACGCATTCGGCGAGCTCGGCCTGGTCGAGGGCGGCGGTGAGCATGCCGCGGCGGTGCATCGCGTACGGGCCGGTCCAGAGCAGGTAGCCGAGCAGGGGGTCGTCGCGGGTCCAGGCGAGCTCGCGGTGCAGCAGGTCGACCGAGAAGCAGCAGTTGTAGAGCTGCAGGTTGTCGCAGCGGTCGTAGCCGTGCCAGACGCCGGGGCGCAGGAGCACGACGTCGCCGACGGCCAGTGGCTGGTCGCCCAGCATGGAGCGGTGCACACCGGCGCCACCGGTGATCACCGCGAGCTCGACGAAGCTGTGGGTGTGGTCGGTGCGCGGCTCGTCGTGCAGGTAGTGGCCCGCGTAGACGAGCGAGCCGTCGTTGAAGTAGAGCGTGCCGCGGAGTTCGTCGACGGGGTCGTCCGGCATGGCGGCACGGTACTCCCCGGCCAGGTAAGCGCACCAGGGCAAGCAAGGTCAGGATTGTGCTAGCCGAGGTGCAGCACGGGCTATCGGGAGCCTGTGACCGGCCCCACTATTGACCTGCCCCCGCAACAGGTCGTTAATGCAGTCGACATCGAGCTCGCTGCGGGTGAAACGATTCATGATCCCCCGGGGAGAGCAGATGACCCGTGTTTCGGCGCCACGCTTCGATCATCACGACGGACCCGGCCCCGTGCTGGGGCTCGGCGCCCCCGCCCCGCGACTGTCCTGGGTGGTCACCGATGCCGGCGAAGGATGGGCGCAGCGGGCTTACGAGATCGAAGTGACCCGCGACGGCGCCGCACCCGAGGTCTTCCAGCGGGAGAGCGCCGATCAGGTCCTGGTTCCCTGGCCCGCCACACCCCTGCAGGCGCGCGAGCAGGTATCCGTCCGCGCGAGGGTCCGCGGCGACGACGAGTGGAGTCCGTGGAGCGAGCCGGGCGTGGCGGAGGCCGGGCTGCAGGGCGACTGGCGCGCGCGAATGATCACGCCGGAAGGGAAAATGTCGGTATTGAGGGGAGAAATGGGCCTCCCCGCCATAGCGAAGGCACGCCTGCACATCACCGCCCACGGCCTCTACCGCGCCTACCTCAACGGAAAACGCGTCGGAGACCACGAGCTGGCACCGGGATGGACCAGCTATCAGCACCGCCTGCGCCACCAGACGTTCGACGTGACGGACCTGCTGGTCGAGGGCGAGAACACCCTGGACGTCCAGCTCGGCAACGGCTGGTACCGCGGACGCCTCGGCTTCCAGGGCCGGCGCGCGATCTACGGCGACGAGCTCGCCCTGCTGGCCCAGCTCGAGGCCACCACCGAGGACGGCACGCGCCACGTCCTGGCGACGAACGGGGACTGGCGGTCCGGCCCGGGCAACGTGATCGAGGACGACCTCTACGACGGCCAGCGCACCGACCTGCGCCTGCCCGCGATCCCGGCGGAATTTCCCGGCACCGTGCGCGAGATCGACGCGGACCTCACCCGCCTGGTCGCGCCCGACGGCCCGCCCGTACGCATCGTCGAGACCATCCCCGCGACGGGTATCGAGGGGTCCGTCGTCGACTTCGGGCAGAACATCGTCGGCTGGGTCCGGCTGCGGGTCCGGGGCGGCGAAGCGGGCCGGGAGGTGACGATCCGGCACGCGGAGGTCCTCGAGAACGGCGAGCTCGGCGTCCGCCCGCTGCGCACGGCGAAAGCCACTGACAGCTGGGTGCTCCAAGGCCCGGAGGAGCAGGTCCTGGAGCCGTGGTTCACGTTCCACGGCTTCAGGTACGCCGAGATCGCCGGAGTTCCTGGCCTGCGAGCCGAGGACGTCGAGGCGGTCGTGATCAGCTCCGATCTGCGCCGCACCGGCTGGTTCGAGTCCTCGCACGAGCTGCTCAACCGTTTCCACGACAACGTTATCCGGGGCATGCGCGGCAACTTCGTCGACGTACCCACCGACTGCCCGCAGCGCGACGAACGGCTCGGCTGGACCGGCGACATCCAGGTCTTCGCGCCGACGGCGAGTTTCCTGTTCGACAGCGCGGGCTTTCTCACCTCGTGGCTCGCCGATCTCGCCGCGGAGCAGCAGAAGGACGGCTCGGTGCCGTTCGTGATCCCGGACGTGCTGCGCGACGCGGGACCGGCCGCCGCGGCGTGGGGCGACGCCGCCACCGTCGTGCCGTGGGTCGTGCACGAGCGCACCGGCGACCGTGACCTGCTCGCGCGGCAGTTCCCGTCGATGCGCGCCTGGGTGGACCGGGAGGCCGGCCTGGCCCGCGCGGACGGGCTGTGGGCGGGCGGGTTCCAGTTCGGCGACTGGCTCGACCCCGCGGCCCCGCCCGAGGACCCGTTCCGGGCGCGGACCGGCCCGGACGTCGTGGCCACCGCATACCTGGCGAGGTCCGCCGACCTGGTGGCGGACGCTGCCCGGACGCTGGGGGAGGATGCCGCAGTCGAGCGGTACGCCGCGCTGGCCGCCAAGGTGCGGGCCGCGTTCGCCACCGAATTCGTCACCCCCGGCGGGCGGGTGCTCGGCGACGCGCCCACCGGGTACGCCCTGGCCCTCGAATGGGCTCTCCTGCCCACCGCGGAACAGCGGGAAAACGCGGGCAGGCGGCTCGCGGACCTCGTCCGTGCCGGCGGTTTCCGGATCGCGACCGGGTTCGTGGGCACCCCGTTGATGGCCGACGCGCTCGCGAACGCCGGGGAGGCCGGGGTCGCGTACCGGCTGCTGGTGCAGACCGGCTGCCCGTCCTGGCTGTACCCGGTCACGATGGGCGCGACGACGGTGTGGGAACGCTGGGACAGCATGCTGCCCGATGGGTCGATCAACCCCGGCGAGATGACCTCGTTCAACCACTACGCCCTCGGCGCGGTCGCGGACTGGCTGCACCGCAGGGTGGCCGGGCTGGCCCCGGCGGCGCCGGGCTACCGCAGGATCGAGGTACGCCCGCTGCCCGGCACGGCGCTGACGTCGGCGGCGGCGAGTCACCTGACTCCGTACGGTAAGGCCTCCGTCTCGTGGCAGCGGGCGGGCGGCCGCTTCGACCTGCGGGTGGAGGTCCCGGTCGGCGCGACCGCGACCGTGCACCTGCCCGGCGGCGACGTCCACGAGGTCGGGCACGGCACCCACACCTGGCAGACCGCCGACCCGGTGCCGGAACCCGCCCCGCTCACCCCCGGATCCACCGTCCGTGACGTCCTCGACGACGAGCCGCTGTGGCAGCGCGTGGTCGAGGCGGCGGTCGCCACCGGTGCGGCCGACGGCGAGGCCTCCACCGCCGACCGGGTAGCGCCCTACCTCGACGAACCCGCGAGCCGGCTGATCGACGCGCTCACCGCCTCCGGCTTCATGCCCGGCGCGGACGTCATCCAGCGGCGGCTCGCCGCACTGCTTCCCCGTTGAACCCCCTTGTCAGGAGCTCACGTATGAAACGTTTTTTGACACCTCTGGCCGTACTCTCCGCCGTCTTTGCCCTGACCGCCTGTAGCGCCGGAAGCCTGGGCTCGAGCGAGGGTGACGGCGACGGGGTCACCCTGTCGTTCCTCGTCGACAACTCCGAGACCGCCGCCAAGGTCGGCGCTGGACTCGCCAAGGACTTCAGCGCCAAGAACCCCGGCATCACCGTCAAGGTCGAGACCCGGCCGCAGGGCACCGAGGGCGACAACCTCATCAAGACCCGGCTCTCCACCGGCGACATGAGCGACGTGTTCGAGTACAACTCCGGGTCGCTGCTGCAGGCCATCGCCCCGGCGAAGAACCTCGTCGCCGTCGACGACCAGTCGTACGCGGCGCAGCTCGACGACAACTTCACGACCAGCGTCACGTCGGACGGGAAGCTCTACGGCGTACCCTTCGGCGGTTTCATGTCCGGGGCGATCCTCTACAACAAGGCGGTGTTCGCGAAGAACGGCCTGCAGGTGCCCAGGACGTGGGCCGAGTTCATGGCGAACAACACGAAACTGAAAGCGGCCGGGGTCGCACCCGTCATCCAGACCTATCAGGAGACCTGGACCTCGCAGCTGTTCGTGCTCGGTGACTTCCACAACGTCGCGGCGGCCGAGCCGGACTTCGCCACGAACTACACGAAGAACCAGGCGAAGTACGCGACGTCGCCCGCCGCGGTGAAGGGCTTCCAGCGGCTGCAGCAGGTCCACGACGCCGGCTTCCTCAACAAGGACTTCGCCTCCGCCAAGCTCGACGACGGCGTCCGCGAGCTGGCCACCGGCACGGGCGCGCAGTACCCGATCCTGAGCAGCACCATCGCGCAGCTCGCCGCGACCTACCCCGACAAGGTCAAGGACATCGGCCTGTACGCGATCCCGGGCGACGACGCCGCCACGAACGGGCTCACCGTGTGGGCGCCGCCGGCCGTCTACATCCCCGCGAGCACGTCCGGTGCGAAGCTCGACGCCGCGAAGAAGTTCCTCGCGTTCATCGCGAGCCCCGAGGGGTGCACGTCGCAGGCGAACGCGTACCCGCCCACCGGCCCGTTCGCGGTCAAGGGCTGCACCCTGCCGGCCGACGTGCCGCAGGCGGTCAAGGACATGCAGACCTACATCGACACCCCGGGCGCGTCCAGCCTGGCCCTGGAATTCCTGTCCCCGGTCAAGGGCCCGTCGCTCGAGCAGATCTGCGTCGAGGTCGGCTCGGGCATCCGGAAGGCGGACGCCGGTGCCAAGCTTTATGACGAGGACGTCAAGAAGCAGGCCCAGCAGCTCGGTCTCGCGGGCTGGTAACGGATGAAGAGCCCGTACCCGCGCTGGTTCTACCTGCCCGCGGCCCTCGTCTACGCCGTGCTGTTCGTGGTGCCCACGTTCGCGTCGTTCTACTTCAGCCTCACCCGGTGGACGATCTTCGAGTCACACTTCATCGGCCTGGACAATTTCGTCACGTTCTTCCAGGAGCCCGCGCTGGTGAAGGGCTTCGTCAACACCCTGATCTACGGGGTCGTCACCAGCGGCCTCAAAGTGGTCATCGGCCTGGGGCTGGCGGTGCTGCTCACCGGCCGCATCGCCGCCCGCGGTTACCTGCGCTCGGTGGTCTTCTTCCCGGTCCTGGTCAGCACGATCGGGGTCGGCCTGACCTTCACCGTGCTCATGAACCCGGAACGCGGGCTGATCAACCAGGCGCTGGGCACGGTGGGCGTGGACGGTCCCGGCTGGCTCACCGATCCGGCGTACGCGCTGCTGTCGGTCGCCCTCGTCGACGTCTGGAAGGGCGTCGGCCTGGCCACCCTGATCTTCATCGCGGGCATCGTCTCGATCCCGCAGGAGTACTTCGAGGCCGCCCGCACCGACGGCGCCTCGGCGTGGGACATGTTCCGGAACATCACGCTGCCGCTCGCCCGGCCGGCCACCGTGACCGTGGTGATCCTGTCCCTGATCGGTGGCCTGCGCTCGTTCGACCTGATCTGGGCGATGACCCGCGGCGGCCCCGGCTTCACCTCGGACGTGGTCGCCTCGGTGATCTACAAGCAGTACCAGGCGGGCTTCGCGGGCCTGTCCACGGCGGGCAACGTGGTCCTGTTCGTGATCGTCACGGCGATCGTGCTGCCGCTCTCCCGCTTCCTCAACCGCAAAGAGGTGGAGCTGTGAACGGTAGACGCAACTGGGTGCTGAGCATCGTGGCGATCGTCGTATCGGCGGTGGTGTTCCTGGTGCCGTTCGCGTTCATCGTGCTGATGGCCGGCAAGGACCGGGCGCAGGCGTCGCTGCTCGACTTCTCGTGGCCGCACCAGCTGCAGTTCGTGCGCAACTTCGCCGACGTGGTCGAGGCGCGGGACTACATGCTGATCATCGCGTACATCAACAGCACGGTCCTGACCGTGGCGTCGGTCGCCGGGATGGTGGTGCTGGCGGCGATGGTCGCCTTCGTGCTGCAACGCCGGCCCGGCCGCTGGGGTGGCCTCGTGAACTTTCTCGTCCTGGCCGGGCTGATCGTGCCGCCCGCGGTGGTCCCGACGATCTGGGTGCTCAAGGGCACCGGCACGTTCGGCACGATGCCCGGCCTGATCCTGGTCGAGATCGCGTTCGGCCTGTCCTTCTGCGTCCTGCTCTTCCGCGCGTTCATCGCCACGATCCCGCGCGAGCTCGACGAAGCAGCGGTGATCGACGGCGCCGGACCGCTACGCCTGTTCTTCCGGGTGATCTTCCCGCTGCTTCGCTCGGTGATCATCACCGCCGTCGTCGTTCAGTCGGTGACCGTGTTCAACGACTTCGTGAACCCGCTCTACTTCCTGCCCGGCGACCCGACCGTCCAGCTGACCCTCTACAACTTCGCCGGCCAGTACACCTCGGAGTACAACCTGCTCTTCATGAACATCCTGCTGATCACCGTGCCACCGCTGGTGATGTTCCTGTTCTTCAACCGCCGCATCGTGGCCGGCATGACCGCGGGCGCGATCAAAGGCTGACCTATCCGGAGATTTCCCGTGCCCAGGGTAGAACCAGTCGTTCCACGGCAACGACCACGTAGTAGAGGGCGACACTGATCACGGCGAGCAAGGTGATCGCCGCGAACGCGAGTGGTGTGTCGGCCGATGTCGAGGAGAGCGCGACCACGGCGCCGAGTCCGTGGTCCGGGTTGTAGACCTCGGCGACGACGGCCCCGACCGGGGCCAGCGATATCGCGACCTTGAACCCGACGAAGATCTGGGGCAGCGCCCAGGGAATGCGGATCTTGAGGTACGTCTGCCACCACGAGGCACGCAGCGACCGGGAGAGCTCGGTGAGGTCGGCCGGTGTCGAGGCAAACCCGGACATGGCCGACACCACCAGCGGGAAGAAACAGATCAGCGCCGCGAGGAAGATCTTCGGCTTGGGGCCGTAACCGAGCCAGACGATCAGCAGTGGAGCGATGGCGACCTTGGGCACGGAGTTGAGGACGACGAGCAGCGGGAGCGTGGCGCGCTCGACGATGGGCACCGCGGCAAGCAGGACGGCGAGGCTCAGCGCGGCGACGATGGCGATGCCGAGCCCCGCGAGCGTACCCAGCAATGTCGCCTGCGCCTCCTTCAGCAGGAACACCGGCTGCTCCAGGAACCGGTGCACGATCTCCGGTGGCGCGGGCAGGAAGAAGGAACGAATGTCGAAGACGACGGTTGCTGCCCACCAGCCCGCGATCGCCACGACAGCGCCTACGGCCGGGGGACCGAACCGGGAGAGCAGGGGCCTCACACCCCCGCCTCCGGGCGGCGGCCGACGGTGGAGTAGACGAGGTTGCCGCGGACGACGAACCGGGGGTCGGTGATCAGCCGGAGCAGGCTGTCCAGCTGGGCCTCGGTGAATCCCTGGGCGATCAGCTTGCCGCGGACCTGCTGGATGTTCGCTCCGGAGAGCAGCGCACCGGCCGTGCCGCCCGGCCAGGAACGTGCGGTGATGACCGTGTCCACGTCGGCCAGGCCGGCGTCCAGCATGGCCTCGTGGATCTGCGGCCCCCAGGTCGGATCCGTGCCGCTGGGCGACAGAACCTCCTTGATCATGGTGGCCTGGAAGGAGTTGAAGAGGGCCTTGGACTCGGGGTCGGGAGCGGCGAGGACCAGGTCGGTCAGCGCGGTGTGGAAATCCTCGATGATCAGTGCGCCGCCCGGGGCCAGGGCAGCCGCGAGCCGGGGCAGGATCTCGCGTCGCTCGGGGATGTGCATCAGAACGAGCCGGGCATGGATGACGTCCCAGGGGCCCTCGGGAACCGGCTCCGTGACGAGGTTGTGAGTGAGGACCCCGTAACCCTGGTCCGTGGGAATGTGGCGCGGATTCAGATCCGTCGCCAGGACCCGGCCGGTGGGTCCGACCTGGTCCACCATCCAGCGGGCGACGCTGCCGCCGCCGGCACCGAGCTCCAGGCACCGGCTGCCGGTGAGGTCGCCGAGCCCGGCGATCCGGGCCGTGGACTCCTCGTCGAAGATCTCCGCGAGAAAACGGTGCCGGTCGGCCGCCGCGCGGTCGTCGTTGTTGAACGAATATGCCGGGCCGGCCGGGGCCGGTGCGTCCGAGTGGGTGGGTGTGGTCATCAGAACTCCAGGTGGGGGAGGGTGCTGTGGCCGGCGGGCGATTGCCCACACAGCCACAGGACAGGAACGGCCACTGGGTGAGGCCCTCGGGTCAGGCCTTGGGTCAAGCCTTTGGGTCAGGCCTTGGGTCAAGCGTTTGAGTCAGGCTTTCGGGGTCAGGCCTTCGGGGTCAGGTCGAAGTCGACCACGGACTCCGGCTTCAGCGTCGTCGTGAGCAGCCCGGAGGCCTCGAGGATCGCGAGGGCCTTGGCCACCCGCTTCTCGTCCATCGAGCCGAGCGGGGCACCGGCCGGCGCCGGTACGTACGGGGTCATCGACGTGATCTCGCCCTTGGCGGCGGCCACCGCCGCGGCCGGCTGAGCCTTGTGCAGGATCTCGGCGGCCTCGTCCGGGTGGTCGATCGAGTACTGCAGCCCCCTGAGCAGCGCGTCACGCATCCGCCGGCACAGGTCGGGGTTCTCGGCGAGGATCTTGTTCGAGGCGATGATGCCGTTGCCGAACAGATCACTCAGGTACTGGTTGTACGGCAGGATGACGACCTTCTTGCCGGCCGCCTTCTCGATGCCGCCCTTGCCGATCAGGAAGGTGCTGACCGCGTCGACCTGCCCGGAGGCCAGCAGGGACGCCACCTGGGTGGGCTGGGTGTTGACCCACTTGACGCTGTTCGGGTCGAACCCCGCGAGCTTCGCGTAGGCCGGGAACAGCAACTGGTTGACCGAGGCGGTCGCCGCGCCGATCTTCTTGTTGGTGAGGTCCTTCGGTGAGGTGATCCCCGAGCCTTCGAGCGTGAGGATCGCCACGAGGGACTGCTGGTGGACCGCCGCGATCGCCCGGAACTTGTCCTTGTACTCGGGGTTCGTGCCCTCGAGGATCCAGCCACCGACCAGGTCGAGGTTGGAGAACTGGGCCTGGCCCGCGACGACCTGCTTGACGTTCTCACCGCTGGCCTTGCCGAGCTGGATGTCGACATCGAGGCCGGCTTCTTTGAAATAGCCCTTTTCCCGGGCCACGAACGCGAAGGCATCCCGGCCGGCCGGGCCGAACGCCGTCAGGTACGTGACCTTGTCGAGCGGCTTGTCATTCGCTGCGGCGGTGCTGTCGCCGCCGGAGCTGGAGCATGCGGAAACCCCTATCAGGACCGTGGCCAGCACACCGGAAACGAGCACACGGGTATATCCGCGCATACAATTCTCCCAACAAGATTGTTGACAATTCTGCCGCAAATTTGGTGACAATACTGTGCCGCGGCAGGGACTCCAGGGCGGGAGTGATATTAAACGGATCTTGGCTTTATAGGTACCCTTTCCGGCGTTAGAAATATTGCATCCGCTCGATGCGCAGCTCACCTGCGCCAGCCTGCTCTGTCCAACCGGGACCACGGTCTCCGCCGGAACGGCGAAGACGGATCAGCGCGCGGTTCGACAGCGACGCTCTGGTGTGGACGCATCCCGGGACGCGCGGCATGGGTCGGTTTCTGCGTGCGCCGGCCGCGCGGACGCTGAGGCTGCGGAAGGCCTCCGGGTGCGGGGGAGTTCGAGGGGTGCGGGGGAGTTCGAGGAGTGCTCCGCGTTCCGGGGTCAGGCGGGCAGCGGCGCCGGGTCGTTCAGGAGCAGGGTGTGCAGTTCGGCCGAGACGTTGGCGACGTCGTCCATGTGCGCGTTGTGACCGAACGTGCGCGGGCGCGGGATCGAGATCTCGACCAGGCGCCGGAGCTCGCCCGGGCGCGAACTCAGGACGGCGACCCGGTCGGCCAGCAGGACCGCTTCCTGGATGGAGTGGGTCACGAAGATGATCGTGGTGCCCAGCTCCATGTGGATGCGCTGCAGCTCGACGGCCAGTTCCTCGCGGGTCAGGGCGTCGAGGGCCGAGAACGGCTCGTCCATCAGCATGACCTCAGGGTTCTGGATGAGCGCCCGGCAGAGCGAGACCCGCTGCTGCATGCCACCGGACAGCTCGTGCGGCAGACGCCGGCGGAAGCCGGTCAGGCCGGTCATCTCCAGTAGTTGTCCGACCCGGTCCCGGTATTCCGACTTGCGCCGGCGGAGGATCTCCACCGGGAGCATGATGTTCTGCTCGACCGAGCGCCACGGCAGCAGGGCGGGCTTCTGAAAGACCATCGCCACGTCCCGGCGCGGCGAGCGGACCGGTTCGCCGCCGATCCGGATCTCGCCCATCGTCGGGCGGAGCAGCCCGCCGATCATCCGGAGCAGTGTGGACTTGCCGCAGCCGGACCGGCCGATGACGGTGAGGAATTCGCCGTCTCCGATGTGGAGGTTGACGTCCCGGATCGCCTGGACCGGGCCGGACCGGCTTGTGAACGTCTGCGAAACCCCTTCGATGGTAATCATGTGCTTCCTCAGGGGTTGGTGTCCGGGACATTGGTCGATTGACGTCAGCCCCTGTGGACCGGCGTCCGACCGAGAGCGTAGAGCAGTATGGATCGCCTGTCATGACGCATTTTCCGCCGGGGATACCCGTCTTCCGCGGGGGATACCCGCAGATGGTGTGGCCGTGAGCACACGGAATGGAAATTGATGCAGGCCGACCGCGGGTTGACAGGTTCGGGGGCTAACGCGATGCTATGCGCAAGATCTTAAGCAATGCATACTCAATGTGCCGTTTGGTGGAGGAGAAGCATTTCCGTGACGTCGCCGGCTGACGACGCCTTCGAGCGGTTACGTTCCCAGATCTTCAGTGGTCAGCTGATGCCGAACGAGCGTCTCGTCGAGGCCGACCTCGCCGAGAGCCTGCAGGCGAGCCGCGCGAATGTGCGTACCGCCCTGATCCGGCTCGGCCAGGACGGGCTGGTGACGCTCATTCCGAACCGGGGCGCCCGGGTTCGGGTGGTGACCGACGCCGAGGCGGTCGAAATTCTGCAGACACGGGCTTTTCTCGAAGCCCTCACCGCACGCGAGGCGGCGGTCAAGGCCACCGCCCGGGAGATCACCAAGGTGCGCCGGATTCTGGAGGGCATGGGCCAGCGGCTCGCCGAAGGCGACCTGCTCGGCTACTCCGAAGGCAACGCCACTCTGCACGCGGCCATCATCGAGGCGGCCCGGCACGAAACCGCGGCCCGGCTGATCGCCGGGCTCCGCGCCCACCTGGTGCGCTTCCAGTTCCGCACGATCCTGGTGCCCGGCAGGGCCGCGAACTCCTACGCCGAACACACCGCGATCGTCGAGGCCATCGCCGCCCGCGACCCGGACGCGGCCGAGAACGCCATGCGCACCCACCTCGGCCAGGTCGAAGGCACCCTGTCCAAGGCCGTCCACCGACTGGCATCCCTGTAGGACGACGCTCCCGGCCCGGGTCAGGGGTGCAGGACCGAGTCCTGGACCACGACCGGGGCGGCGGCGGCCACCCGGTCGCGGCCGGCGTGCTTGGCGGCGTAGAGGGCACGGTCGGCGGCGAGGACCAGTTCGTCGACGTCGTCGCAGGGGTGCGGGATGCCGGCGAGGCCGATGGAGACGGTGACGGCGTGCATCCGGTGGGGGCCGGCCGACATCGGGGTGGCGGCGATGCCCCGGCGGATGCGCTCGCCGACGGCGTGGGCCTCGGACAGGTCGGCGCCGGGCAGGACGACGGCGAACTCCTCGCCGCCGTAGCGGGCCACCAGGTCGCCCGGTCGCACGAGGTGCCGTAGCCGCTCGGCGATCTCCACGAGGACGAGGTCGCCGCCGTGGTGGCCGTACGTGTCGTTGACGGTCTTGAAGTGGTCGATGTCGAGGAGCAGCATCGCGACCGGGACGCCGGAGCGGGCCGAGCGGGCCGTCTCGGTGTGCAGGGCCTGGGTCAGGTAGCGGCGGCTGCGCAGGCCGGTCAGCCCGTCGGTGATGGCCGCGTGCCGCTGGGCCTGGACCAGTCCCGCCATCCGGGCGAGCACCAGCAGGAACAGCAGGTCGCAGGCGATCATGCCGGCCGCGACGGGGATGCGCCCGCCGTGCATGTGCAGCACGAGCATCGTGGTCGGGGCGACCAGGGCGGCGACGGCGAGCACCGCGAGCCGGCCGGGGGTGGCGTCCGGGGTGGCGGTCGACGACGGCGCGACCATGACCTGGACCGAGGGGTGCAGCACGCCGGCGGCGAGGATGTAGGAGGAGAGCATCCACAGCGCGTCCGCGAGACCGCCCGGGCCGTAGGACCCGTTGAAACTCTCCACGCTGTAGACGGTGTCGGCGATCAGCAGCAGCACCAGGTAGGAACCGAGCGCGCCCAGCGACACGGTGCGGGGTCCCGCGCCGAGCAGCAGCCGCGCCCCGACGGCGACGAGCATCAGGTCGCCGATCGGGTACGACACCGACACCAGCTTGGTGTAGTTGTCCGGGCCGACGGCGACCATGGGGGCGATGACAAGGGCGTACACGAGGAAGCCGGCCCCGACCGCGACGATCGCCGCGTCGACGACGCTGGCGAGGTCCCAGCCGGGGGTGCGGCGGCGCACGATGAGCACGAGGCCGACGGCGGTCAGCGGGTAGGCCGCGACGTAGCCGATGTCCGCGATGCTGGGGTAGCCGACCTCGCCACCGACGAGCGCCATGAAGTAGAAGATCAGGTCGGCGGTCACGTTGGCGGCGGCACCGGCGGCGATGAACAGCAGCGCGGACCGGGCCTGCCGGTGGCGGCGCGCCGCGAACAGCGACGCGGCGACCACGCTGCCGTTGGCGCTGGCCACCACGACGACCCCGGCGAAGCCCCAGCCCGGCTCGACCGTGACCAGCAGGTAGTACAACCCGATGGCGACGGGGCCGGCGGCCAGCAGCCACTGCCAGGCGGCGAGCCGCCGGGGCAGCGCCAGCGCGTCGATTCTGCTCATGGGGTCAGCGTCGGTGCTCTGCGGTACGGGTCCGGTCCGGTCCGGGTGCGGGCCGGTAGTTGCGCGGCCCGCACCCGTCGCGACGGAAGCCGTCAGGAGTAGTTACAGGTGGAGCGCCACTCCTGGATCGCCGTGCCGGAGGGGTTGGGGCAGAGGAACTGGTCGTAGCGGGTGTCGTTGTCGATGAAGCGCTTGAGCCAGGAGATGCTGTACTTGGCCACCGTGACGTTCGTCGACGTGGGCGCCGAGTGCGACGCGTTGTTCAGCTCGAGGTACGCCTTGTCCAGGGTGCTCGGGAGGCTGGTGTAGAACGGCTCGGCGTGCGAGGCCACCGGGGCCACCGTGTCGCTCTCGGCGCCGATGATCAGCGTCGGGGTCTGGACCGTGGTCCACGACTTGGTGGTGTGGTAGGGCGTCATCGGGATGGAGGCCTGCAGCGCCGGCCGGGTCCGGGTGGCCGCGAGGCTGCCGCCGCCGCCCATCGAGTGGCCCATGACGCCGAGGCGGGTCGCGTCGATGCGGGTGCGCACCGAGCTGCTGCCGGTCAGGTAGTCGAGCGCCGCGAGCAGCTGGGTGCCGCGGCTGTCGGGCGAGTCGAGCGTGCTGCTGGTGTCGATCGTGAAGATCACGAAGCCCTGCGAGGCCAGCCGCGGCCCGAGCCAGGCGACGGCGGACTGGGAGGCGGTGAAGCCGGGGGAGATGGCGACCGCCCCGAACGTGCCGGCGGTCGTGCTGGTCGGGTAGTAGATCGTGCCGCCGCCGAAGCCGCTGACGGCCGAGCGGGCGACGGTGACCTTGGCGGTCGCGAACGAGCCGGTGGCGGCCTCGATGCTGGCCACGGTCGGGGCGGGGCCACGCTCGTAGGGGTTGGCCGCGGCCGCGATCGCCGGGGCGGTGACTCCCGTGAACGTCGTGGCCAGGGCGAGGGTGGAGCCGATCAGTGCGGCGCGCAGGGCACGTGTCACTCGTGATGACATGCTTCGTACTCCCTAGGACGGGGTGCGCCTCAAATTGAGGATTATCGATACGATAGCTGTGTGCACGTGATCAGGTAATCCCTGTTGTCCACCGATGTCCGCGGTATGGCAGCGCTGTCAGGGGCCGCGACCAGCGGTTCCATATCCTCAGACGCCCTGCGCCGCGGCCGATGTCAGGGCGTGACGCAAAACAGGCTGGTCCGCGCGGCCGTGGCCGGTTCCGGGGCGCTGTACGCCGGCTTCCTCGTGTTCTACGTCGGCGACTGGGGCGGCCAGGACCTGCGCTCCTTCGTCATCGACGCCAGCTACGTGCCGCTCGCGGTCCTCGCCACCCTGCTCGCCGTCCGCATCGTGCGACTGCCGGGCCTCGACCCGCGGACCCGGCGTGCCTGGCGGTTCATCGCCGCCGCGTTCGCCTGCAAGCTCGCCGGCCAGACCTCGTGGCTCATCGAGGACGCCGTGCTGCACCGCGACGCGTACCCGGCCGTCGCCGACTACCTGTTCTTCGCGTTCGTCCCGATCATGCTGCCGGGGCTCCTGCTGCTGCCGGGCGCCAGCCGCGGCCGGGCGGACCGGGTCAAGCACGCGCTGGACTCCCTGATCGTCGGGGCCAGCGCCTTCATGATGCTCTGGTACCTGGTGCTGAGCCCGATCCTGGAGCAGCGCGGAATCCCCGCCTCCGCACTCTTCTTCTCCGCCGGTATCCCGATCGGCGACCTGGTGCTGGTGCTCGCGCTGGCCGTGCTCCTGCTGCGGCGCTCCACGGGAGCCGACACCTCGGTACGCCTGCTGGCCGTCGCCGTGGCGACGCTCGTCGTCGGGGACACGTCGTACGCGTACATCCAGCTGCACGACGGTTTCGTCAGCGGCATGTGGTCCGACCTGATGTGGTTCACCTGCGCCTACCTGCTCGTGCTGGCCGCCCACCGCCGCTACCGCGAGGCTGTCCAGGACCCCGCCGCCACCCATGCGCGGCGCACCGGCACCAACTGGCTGCCGTACGGCGCCATCGCGCTCGCCTACGCCCTGCTCGGAACGCTCGCCGGGAAGCTCGGCCTCTTCCCCCTCGGCGGCATGATCATCGGCGCGATCCTGCTCACCTCGCTGGTCGTCGCCCGCCAGATGTACGCCCTGCGCGAGAACCGCGAACTCGCCGTCACCGACGGCCTGACCGGCCTGGCCAACCGCACCCTGGTCACCGAGCGCCTCGCGCAGCTGACCGCCCAGCCCGTCCGCGAGGGCAAGCACGCCGCCGTGCTGCTCATCGACCTCGACCGGTTCAAGCCCATCAACGACGCGTACGGCCACGAGGCCGGCGACGCCGTGCTCTGCGCCGTCGCCGCGGCCCTGCGCTCGGTCATCCGTGCCGGGGATACCGCCGGCCGCCTCGGTGGCGACGAGTTCGCCGTCATCCTGCAGAACCTGCCCGACGCGGCGGTCGCCGAGCGGATCGCCCAGCGACTCGTCGACGCCCTGCGCACCCCGGTCATCTTCGGTGAGCACGTGCTCGGCGTCGAGGCCAGCATCGGCGTGGCCCTGCGGGGGCCCGACGCCGCCGACGCGGAGGTGCTGCTGCAGCACGCCGACACCGCGATGTACGCCGCCAAGCGCTCCGGCCGCGCCCGCTACCAGGTCTACACGCCGGAGCTCGACCCGCGCGCCCGCGACACCGAGCTGCGCCGCGCGGTCGCCGCCGGGGAGATGGTCGTGCACTTCCAGCCCGCGGTCTCGCTCACCGACGGTTCCGTCAAGGCCGTCGAGGCGCTGGTGCGGTGGAACCACCCGGAACGCGGACTGCTCATGCCCGGCGAGTTCATCGACTTCGCCGAGGAGACCGGTGCGGTCGTCCCGCTCGGGGAGTGGGTGCTGCGGGACGCCTGCCGCCAGGTCGCGGGCTGGCATGCCACGATTCCCGGCGCGGACCGCGTACGGCTCAGCGTCAACCTCTCCCCGAAGCAGGTCGTCCAGCCGGGCCTGGTCGACATCATCCGCGGCATCCTCGACGAGACGGGCTTCGCCGCGGGCAAACTGATCCTGGAGCTGACCGAGGGTGTCGTGCTGGAACCGGACGCGCAGACCGTCGCCCGGCTCGAGGAGCTGCGCGACCTCGGCATCAGCATCGCCGTCGACGACTTCGGCACCGGCTACTCCGCGCTGAGCTACCTGCGCCGGCTCCCGGTGAACATCCTCAAGATCGACCGCTCGTTCGTCACCGGCATCGCCGACGACCCGGAGGCCCGCACGGTCGCCGAGGCCATCGTCCGGCTGGGCATGGCATTCCGGATGAGCGTGGTCGCCGAGGGCATCGAGACCGCCGAGCAGGCGCGGGTCCTGGCGGACATGGGCTGCGGGTACGGCCAGGGCTACCACTTCTACCGCCCGCTCGACGGCGCCGTCGCGGCCGAGGCGTTACGGGCGTTGTCCCCCAGATAAAGCCCGCAGTTAAAGTCCGTGGTCATGACCTTCTCGGCCCTGACCCACCTCGAATGCTCCCGCACCGGGGAGAAGTACGAAGCCGACACCGTGCAGGGTGTCAGCGACGCGGGGGTGCCGCTGCTCGCCCGCTACGACACCGAGCTGGCCGCGCGCACGCTGACCCGGGAGGCACTCGCGTCACGTCCCGCGAACCTGTGGCGCTATCACGAGATGCTGCCGGTCCGGGACCCCGCATCGGTCGTGACGCTCGGCGAGGGGATGACGCCGCTGCTGCCGATGCCGCGGTACGGCGCGCGGATCGGCGTACCCCATCTGCTGATGAAGGATGAGGGCCTGATCCCGACCGGCAGTTTCAAGGCGCGCGGCGCCGCAGTCGGGGTGTCCCGCGCGGCCGAGCTCGGAGTCAGGGGCGTCGCGATGCCCACCAACGGCAACGCGGGCGCGGCCTGGGCGGTCTACGCGGCCCGGGCCGGCCTGGAGAGCCTGATCGCGATGCCGGTCGCGGCCCCCGCCATCACCCGCACGGAGTGTGTCGCCGCGGGCGCGGAGCTCTACCTCGTGGACGGCCTGATCGGTGACGCGGGCAAGATCATCAACGCGGCGGTCCGCTCTCGCGGCGGCTACCAGGAGGTGTCGACGCTCAAGGAGCCGTACCGTCTCGAGGGCAAGAAGACGATGGGCTACGAGATCGCCGAGCAGCTCGGCTGGCAGGTCCCCGACGTCATCCTCTACCCGACCGGCGGCGGCGTCGGGCTGATCGGCATCTGGAAGGCACTGCTGGAGATGCAGGAGCTGGGCTGGATCGGCCCGCGCCTGCCCCGCCTCGTCGCCGTCCAGGCCGAGGGCTGCGCGCCGATCGTGGACGCCTTCGCCGCCGGCGCGGACGTGAGCGAGCCGTTCCCGGACGCGCACACGGTCGCGTTCGGCATCACCGTCCCCAAGGCGCTGGGCGACTTCCTCGTGCTGCGCGCGGTCCGCGAGACGGGCGGCACGGCGATCGCGGTCAGCGACGACGACCTCCTCCTCGAACAGCGCCGCCTCGCCGCGGACGAGGGCACGTTCGTCTGCCCCGAAGGCGCGGCGTGTTTCGCGGCGGCCCGTGACCTGCGCGCCACCGGCTTCATCGACGCCGGCGACCGGGTGGTCGTGCTCAACACCGGCACCGGCCTCATCTACCCGTCCACCATCCCGGTCGACGTTCCGACACTTCCCGTGACCGGAGAGATCTCCCCGCGCCGCTGACGCTCCAATATGGTTGGTGAGTGCCGAGGATCTTGCGCAGAGTGGTGGTGACGGGGTGCGGGGCGGTCACGCCGCTGGGCCCCGACACCGCCTCGTTGTGGCGGGGCCTGCTGTCCGGCGAGTGCGGGGTCCGGGCCCGCGATGACGGGTACGTCGCCGCCCCGGCCCCCACCCCACCGCTCCCGCACGTCCAGGCCCGCACGCTGAACCGCTCCGCCCAGTTCGCCGTCACCGCCGCCCGCGAAGCCTGGGCCGACGCCGGATTCGGCCCGCGCGACCTGCACGACGGCGTCCTCGACCCGGCCCGCGCCGGGGTCACCCTCGGCACCGTCATGGGCGGCATCGAGGTCCTGCTCACCGCCGACCGCATCGTGCACGGCCGCACCGGCCGCCCCCTGGCACCCCGCACCGCCCCCAAGGCGATCCCCAGCGCCGCCTCCGCCCACATCGCCATGGACCTGGGCGTCCGGGGCGAGGCTCGGACGGTCGTCTCGGCCTGCGCCTCCGGCACCGAAGCCATCGGCCAGGCCCTGGACCGCATCCGTCACGGTCACACCGACATCGCGATAGCCGGCGGCACCGAGGCCATCATCAACCCCACGGTCCTCGCGTCCTTCGCCGCGATGCGAGCCCTGTCCGCCACCGGCTCCCGCCCCTTCGACCGCACCCGCGACGGCTTCGTCCTCGGCGAAGGCGCCGGCCTGCTCATCCTCGAATCCCTCGACCACGCCCTCGCCCGCGGCGCCCGCATCTACTGTGAAGCCGCCGGCTGGGGCCTCTCCGCCGACGCCCACCACGTCGTGGCACCCCGCCCCGACGCCACCGGCATCACGGCAGCGCTGACGAAAGCCCTCGTGGACGCGGGCGCCGTACCCGCCGACGTCGCCCACATCAACGCCCACGCCACCGCAACCGTCGCCGGTGACGCCGCGGAAACCCGCGCCCTGCTCGCCCTCTTCGGCCCGAAGATCCCGGTCACCGCCCCGAAGGGAGCCATCGGCCACCTCCAGGGCGGCGCGGGCGGCGTCGAAGCCGTGATCACGGCACTCACCCTGCACCACGGCCTCATCCCGCCCACGGTCGGCTGCACCGACCAGGACGGCACCCTCAACCTGGTCACAGAAAAGCCGCAGCCCCTCCCGGCCAGGGGAAACATCGCCCTCAGCAACTCGTACGGCTTCGGCGGCCACAACGCCGTCCTCGCCCTGCGCCGCTACCCGTGACTCTCAGACGATCTCGCGGATGACCCGCAGCAGCTCCTCGTCCGCGTGGATGCTCGCGAAGTCGTCGCGGCGCGGGCGGCCCAGCTCCGCGCGCAGCATCGGCAGGGCCGGTCCCGCGGCATCTCCCATCCTGCCCAGACACCCGACGACGAAGGGGGTCGCTGCGGGATTCTTCTCCCAGGCCTGCAGCAGGACGTCCAGCACAACGGGGGACCTGTCGATATCCCAGAGAGCTGCCGCGCAGTGGAGCCGTACCCAGTCGTAGCTGTGGGTGAGCAATTCCCGCAGGCGAGGCAGGGCCGCCGCAGCCGGTGTGCCGATGGCACCGAGCACGTCGGCGGCGGCGGTGAGCTGGAACCACAGGTCTCCGGCCAGCAGTTCCCGCGCGAGCGTTTCCGCCGGGCCTCCGGCGGACTGGAGCGCGACGACGGCGGCTGCCCGCACCTGACTGTCGCCGGACCCGGTCAGCAACCGGATCGTGGCGAGAGCGGGGGCAGCCGCGAGCCCGAACGCGGTCAGCGTCTTCAACGCCGCCCGCGCGACGTCGTTCTGCTCGAGCCGCACTGCCGCCGCGAGTACGTCGGCGATGCACGGCACCGCCGCAGCGTCGCCAAGGCCGGACAGCGCGGACAGTAACGCCTGCGCGCTCATCCGAGACCACTGCTGAGCGAGATCGACCCGGCGTAGGTGGTCGCAGAGGCGCGGGACGAGCTCGGCCGCCGCCTGCCCCAGGGTTCCCGCGGCACCGATCGCGCGCCAGGCATCCACGTTGTCGTCAAGTGCGGCCAGGAGAATCGGCACGGCGCGACTGTCGCCGAAGTGGGCCAGCGCTCGTACCGCCTCCTGATAAGCCCGCCTGAGCTCAGGGTCGGACGCTCCCCACGCCGTGGTGGAGGGTCTTCAGCAGCCTCGTCGCCGGTGCGTGCACCTGATTGTGCCGGGCGAGTTCCGCAAAAGCAGCCACGATCTGCGGCGGTGCCCCGCCACCCGCCGCAGTGACCCGACCGGGAGACGCCTGCCGGAAAGAGGGCGACTCCGAGGCCTCCGCCATCTCCCGCAGCAGCCCCAGCACGACCGGAACCACCCCGTCCTCGGGGGCAACCCGGAAACGGTGAACAACCGCAGCGAGCCGAGTGGTGGCATCCGCCGCGGCATCACCGCCGCCCGCTCCCCGTCATCGAAAAACAATGCCAGTGCCGGAATCCCGGCCCGGCGCACCTCCGGATCGGCCTCCGCCACGAAGCCGCCGAACACCTCGGCCCGCGCCCGCACCACCGCCGCCGCGCCCGCGTAATTGAGCGGCCCGAACTCCTCGCCATCCCCGGGTTCCGCCCGGGCGACCGCCTCACGACCGATGCTGACGAGCAGCCCGATGATCCCGGCCCGCCCGGGGGTGCCGGGATCGACGGCGAACTCGAACAGGAACGGCAGGCTCGCCGTGGTACTGCGGTACACGTCGCCCTGGTGGTGCACCACGCCGTAGAAGCTGTCGAGCGCGGCCTCCCGCTCCGCCGCGTCCCCCGCAAGCAGGCAACCTCAGCTGTCAGCGATCCACGTGGGGTTCTCCTGCAGGAACGCCGACACCTGATCCTTCTTCACGGCCTGCAACAGCTCCATGGTCGTATCGCTGAGGATCTCGACGCTGCCGATGCCGGACACGGACTCGCTGTTGAACTTGCCGTTGTTGGTCTTGATGGTGACGATGTCATCGGGCTTGGTGTTGCGCATGGCGAACGCCCAGTCCTCGAGCGAGATGCCGCCGCTGTCGACCGTCATCGTCTTGCCGATGGCGGTGATGAGCTTGGGCAGCTTGGTGGGGGAGTTGAACCCGTCCTTCACGGCCTGCTTCATGATGGCCTTGAGGAGCTGCTGCTGATGGCGCTGCCGGCCGTAGTCGGAGTCCTTGAGGGCGAGCAGGTCACGCTGGCGGGCGTAGTCGAGGGCCTCGGTGGGCGTGAAGCAGTGGTCGCCTTTTTTGTAGAAGTTGGCGGTGACGCCGGGGACCTTGCGGGGGTTGAGGCCCGCGGAGTCGGTCTTGTACGGGACGGCCTGCTTGCCGCTCGCGGTGTAGCCGACGTGGATGGAGGTGACGTCCTCGTCGACGTACATGCAGACCTTGCCGAGGACGTTGACGACGTCCTTGAAGCCGGTGAAGTCGATGATGGCGCCCGCGTCGGGGGTGATGCCGGTGAGCTTCTTGATGGTGAGGGCGAGCAGCTCGAAGCCGTGGGACTCGGCCTTGGCGCCGTCGAGGCCGCGGCTGCCGAACGCGAACGCCGAGTTGATTTTGTTCTTGCCGCCGGGGTAGCTCTGCGCGCCGTTGTCGTACGCGGGGATGTCCACGTAGCTGTCGCGGGGCAGCGAGATGAGGTACGGCTGGGAGTGGTCCTCCGGCAGGTGCAGCAGGATGATCGAGTCGGAGCGGCTCGGTTCCTTGTTCTTCCAGCTGGGCCGGGTGTCGAGACCGACGAGCAGGATGTTCTTGGCGCCCTTGACGTCGGCGTGCTTGCGTTCGGTGGTGGTCACCGCGTTGCCGAGCAGGTTCTGCTGCGCGACCGCGCCCGTGGCGGACTTCAGCACGACGTTGGTGGCGACGAGTGAGCCGCCGCTGGCCACCACCAGGAAGACACCGGCGCCGATCAGCCAGCGTGTCCACACGGGGGAGCGGTTACGCCTCGCTCGCGCTTTCTTTGTCACAACAGTCCTTTCGGCCGGTGGACCCTCACTATTAAGACGGGCGCCGACCCTCTGAAGATTGCATAGATCAAGAAAGTCATGCAGCGGCGGAATGCTAGCCCAAGATCCTGTGCCTTCCCGTTCGCCCCAGAGATCGGTCATAAAGCCTTGGAAGGAACTTTTCGGCGCCCGGAAGCGGCCTGCGTACGTCCCGGGAAGCGCAGTTTGGGATGAGGTGTCCAAATCTGCGCTACCCGAGCGCTCACAGGCTGTGAGATCCGTCTCTTAGTTGATCAAGTCCCGATACGCCGCCCACGGCACGGAAGGCCGGGCCAGTCCCCGTTTCGCGAGATAGCGCCCAGTGGTGGCCCGGCAGCGGCGCAGAGTGGTCAGCGTGTCACGCGGCCCGCGCCCCGCCGGCTCGATCACGCCCGACGGCGCGAGTACCCACGTGTCCCCGTCACGGCCCAGCGTGCCCTTGACCAGCGCGTGGTGCATCTTGTTCAGCTTCTCGTCGTGCCGATGCACCAGCAGGGCACCGGGCCCGGGCTCGAAGCCTGCCTCCGCGGGCAGGGAGACAGCAAAGCCTCCCGGGTGGTCGGCCGCGGCGGTCCGGCGCAGCACGGGCGCACCAGCGGCATCACGACCCGAAACCACAGCATTGGGGTACGCCGAGAGCAGCCCGCTTCCCGCCACAGTGGACTCTGACACCGTCGAAGAACCCGTGGGAGCGTCGAGCACCTCCACCGACGTCGGCTGCACGTCGATCAGCAGCCGCATGAAGTACCAGTCGGCGATCCGGCGCGCCGGGAACGACAGGTATCCCCGCGAGTGCGGCTGCCGGACCAGGAGCCGCTTCCACAACTCGCCCAGATCCCCGGACGGCTCGGTGTGCACCACGTCAGCGCAGGTGGCGGTGCCCTTGACGAGGATGTGCGGCGGGTTGTCGAGGCCGCTGCCGGTGGGCTCGGAGAAGAGCAGGGCGACCCGGGCGTCCCGGCGTACGTTGAAGGCCTTCTGCGGGAAGGCGATGGAGGTCGTCAGCAGAAAGGTCCCGTCGGTGCGCGGCAGCCCCGACGTCGGCCAGGGCACGGGCGTGCCGTCCTTGGCGAGGGTGGCGAATTCACAGGTGCGGTAGGCATCGACCAGCGGTGCCACGGAGGGATCAGCAAGCATCACGCGGACATGATGCAGCATCCGGGCTGGAGTGAAGTGGATCACTGGCCTGAACGCGAACATCGGCGCGGAGTCTGTGTTGCGGACGCAACCCTCGCGCCCAAGGAGTTCGATGCGACCGGTACCCCTTCTGGTCATCACGCTGCTCGCCGGAGTGACTGCCATAGCCGTCACCACTCCCGCCACGGCCCAGGAAACAGCAATCGCACCCCCGGACACCACCGCCGTCCACGTCGTCACCTTGATCACGGGTGACACGGTGCACGTCGGGACCGTCGCGGGACAGACCACCGTCGACGTCTCGCCCGGCCCCGGCCGCGAGCGTATGCCGTTCTACACCAGCAGTGCGGGCAGGAGCGTCCGGGTGGTCCCGGCCGACGCGGTGCCGCTGCTACGCGACGAGCGCCTCGACGAGCGCCTCTTCGACATCTCCACGCTGATCGGCTTCGGCTACGACAACGGCAGAGACCTACCCCTGATCATCCGGTACGCGCAGAGCAGCACCGCCCGCCGGACCGTCACCGGTGCCCGGGTCACCCGCGACCTGCCGGCCGTCAACGCGGTCGCCGTCGAGCAGGAACCCGGCACCGCCCTCTGGACAAGCTTCACCGCGGCACGCAAGTCAAGCGCGCCGGGTATGGACGAGATCTGGCTCGACGGGCTGCGCAAGCCGTCGCTGGACGTCAGCGTCCCGATGATCGGTGCCCCCGCCGCCTGGTCGGCGGGCCTGACCGGCGCCGGCGTCAGGGTCGGCGTGATCGACACCGGCGTCGACACCACCCACCCGGACCTCACCGGCCAAGTGGCCGCCGCGCAGGACTTCACCACGGACGGCGACACCCGCGACTACGTCGGGCACGGTACGCACGTGGCGTCCACGATCGCCGGCACCGGAGCCGCGTCGGAGGGGCGCTACAAGGGCGTGGCCCCCGGCGCGAGCATCTACAGCGCGAAGGTCTGCGTGGCGGAAGGCTGTTCCGACTCGGCCATCATCGCGGGCATGACCTGGGCCGCCGAGCAGGGCGTCAAGGTCGCCAACATCAGCCTGGGCGGCCCGGACACCCCGGCGACCGACCCGATCGAGGCCGCCGTCCACGACCTCACCACCCGCTACGGCGTGCTGTTCGTCGTCGCCGCGGGCAACGACGGTGACGCCGCGGCGACGGTCGACTCCCCGGGGAGCTCGCCGGACGCGCTGACGGTCGGCGCGGTCGACAAGACCGGTGCGATGGCATCCTTCTCGAGCCGTGGCCCCCGGGTCGGCGACTACGGGTTGAAGCCGGACGTCACCGCGCCGGGTGTCGGCATTGTCGCCGCGCTCAGCGCGGACTCCGAGTTTCCGCCCACCGGTACGAACCCGCGGTACACGGCGCTGAACGGCACGTCGATGGCGACCCCGCACGTGGCGGGTGCCGCCGCGATCCTGACCCAGCAGCACCCGGACTGGGCGCCGGCGACGATCAAGGCGACCCTGATGGCCGCGGCGAACCCGGACCCGGACGCGGGCTCCTACGACCAGGGCGCCGGGCTCGTCGACGTCGCCCGCGGCATCGGCCAGCAGGTGACGGCCGAGCCGGTGAGCCTCGCGCTGCAACGCGGCACGACCCGGAACACCGTCACGTACGCGAACAGTGGCCCTGCCGCGCTGACCCTCGCGGTCGCCGTGCACCCGCGCGAGGCCGCACCGGCGGGAGCGTTCACGGTCAGCCCCGCGTCCGTGACGATCCCCGCGGGCGGCACCGCCAAGGTCACGGTCACCGCGGACAGCGCCGCGCTGGGCGCCACCGCGTACACCGGGCAGCTCGTCGCGACCGGCGGGACCGCACGCGTCGAGACCCCGTTCGCGCTGGACGTCGAACGTCACGCGTTGACGCTCGAGGCGATCGGCCAGGACGGCAGGGCGCCCACGGCGGACCAGAACTGGGTCACGCTGCTCGTCGACCTCGACCGCGGCACCTCGCAGGTATTCGCCAACGAGGCGTCGACGACGGTAGGCCTGCCGGTCGGCCACTACGTCGTGCAGACCTACGTCGAGACCGTGGTGAACGACGAGTACCGGGTCGTGTCGCTGGTCGCCCCGACCGTGGTCATGGATCGCGACCGCACCCTGAGCGTGGACGCGCGGGCGGCGAAGCAGGTCAGGTTGTCGCTGCCGAAGAAGGAGGCCGCGCCGCTCTACCAGGAGTCCGGGTGGACCATCCGGACCAGGGAGCCGGAGATCTGGGGCAGCAACGACCCGTACGCGAACCTGACCAACATCCCGCTCAGCTACATCTGGACCGGGCAGATCGGCACCGGGCGCACACCGGGCTTCAACTCGTACGTCAGCGGCATGTTCGGGCCACCCGGCGAGAGCTCGAACGTCGCGTACGTCTACCGGGCCTACTTCTACGAACAGGGCACGCAGATGGCGGGCCTTGCCAAGGACCTGAAGGCGAAGGACTTCGCGACCGTGCACGCGAGCGTCGGCGCTGATGTGGCCGGCGTCCAGGTCAGCCGTAACGCCGTGGCCCGCGCGCCCGGCAACTCGGCGGTCTACCGCAACACCGAGGGCCACGGCACGATGCCCAACTACAGCTACGACGTGCCGGCCACGGTCACCGAGTACTACACGCACGACAAGCAGGCCGAGTGGCAGATGGCGTCCGCGCAGAGCGGGTACACGTACTACCAGTCGGCATGGAGGTCGTACCAGGCCGGGAAGGCGTACACCGAGAAGTGGGCGAATCCGGTCATCGGGCCGGCCTTCCCGGAGCCGGACTTCGCCCAGCAGCACGCCACCCGTTACGCCGGTGATGTGCTGAACGGGCCGGGACCGCTGTTCGGTGACAACGCGGGGCACGCCGGGTTCCGCTTCACCCGTGAGGGCTCGGCCGGCCTGACCGTCTACCGCAACGGCGTCAAGGTGGGCGAGGACGACCAGACACCCCAGGCGTTCGACGTCCCGGCGGCGACCGGCACCTACAAGATCGTCGCCGATTTCCGCAGCGACCCGGCGTTCACGCTGTCGACCCGGGTCACCGGGGAGTGGACGTTCAGGTCCGGGCACGTCCCGGACGGGCAGCTGGTGAAGCTGCCGATGACCGCGATCCGCTACACGCCGCGGGTGGACGTCACCGGGCAGGCGGCGGCCGGTCCGCTGCTGAGCATCCCGGTCACGCTCGAGCGTCAGGTCGGTGCCGCCAAGGCGCACACGACGAAGCTCAGCGTGGACGTCTCGTTCGACGACGGCGCCACCTGGCGTCCGGTGCCGGTGCTCCGGGTCGGTGAGCAGGGCGTCGCGCTGCTCGCACGGCCCCGGGGCAGGGGCTATGTGTCGCTGCGGGCCGGCGCCGCCGACAGCAGCGGCAACACCACCACGCAGAAGATCATCCGCGCGTTCCGCTACTGAGCGCGGGCACCGGCGCGGCCTTCCCGGGCCGCGCCGGTGGCTTTTCGCCGGGCGCGCGGGTGGCAGTATCGATGGACATGGACACACCCATGCTCGAACGGATCCGCCGGGGCCTGATCGGCGCCGGGGACATCCTGGACGGACCGTACGGGCCGCGCCGGCTCACGTACGCCGACTACACCGCCTCCGGCCAGGCACTGGACTTCGTGGAGGACTTCGTCCGCGAACAGGTCCTCACCCGGTACGCGAACACGCACACCGAGGCCACGGCGACGGGTTCCCAGACCACGGCGTTGCGCGAGGAGGCCAGGGCGATCATCCACCGTGGGGCCGGCGCCGGCCCGGACGACGTGGTGCTGTTCTGCGGCTCGGGCGTCACGGGCGCGGTCAACAAGCTCGTCGGCATCCTCGGCCTGCGCGTGCCCGAGCAACTTCAGGACACGTGTACGCCGCCCGCCGAACCCCCGGTCGTCCTCGTCGGGCCGTACGAGCACCACTCCAACGAACTGCCGTGGCGCGAGACGATCGCCGAGGTGGTGGAGGTGGACGCCGACCGGCACGGCGGGGTGGACCTGGCCGACCTGCGGCTGCGGTTGTCGGGCTGCTCCGGGCGTACTGTCATCGGCAGTTTCTCGGCCGCGTCCAATGTGACCGGCCAGATCACCGACGTGGCCGGGGTCTGTGCCCTGCTGAAGGAATTCGGCGCGCTCTCCTGCTGGGACTACGCGACCGCCGGCGCCTACCTGCCGATCGGGATGGCCGGCAAGGACGCGGTGTTCCTCCCCCCGCACAAGTTCGTCGGCGGCCCGCAGACCCCCGGCGTCCTGGTGATCAAGCGTGCCCTGCTCACCAACCGGGTGCCGGTCAGCCCCGGCGGCGGCACGGTCGCGTTCGTCAACCGCAGCACCCACCGCTACCTCGACGACCCCATCGCCCGCGAGGAGGGCGGCACCCCGGCGGTCGTCGAATCTATCCGCGCCGGCCTCGCCTTCGCCGTCAAGGAAGCCGTCGGCACCGAGATCATCGCCGCCCGCGAACACGCCCTCTGGCAGCGCGCCCTGACCCACTGGACCACCCTGGACAACCTCCACCTGCTCGGCGACATCCACGCCGACCGCCTCGCGATCGCCTCCTTCCAGATCCGAGCCGGCACCCGCCACCTGCACCACAACTTCGTCGCGGCGCTGCTCAACGACCTCTTCGGCATCCAGTCCCGCGGCGGCTGCTCCTGCGCCAGCCCCTACGGCCACCGCCTCCTCGGCATCGGCGACACCCGCTCCCGCGAGTTCCAGGCCGGCATCCTCGCCGGCTGGGAAGGCATCAAACCAGGCTGGACCCGCCTCAACTTCGCCTACTTCCTGTCGGACACGGTCGCTGAATACCTGATCGAGGCAGTCGACCTGGTCGCCCGTCACGGCGCCCGCATGCTCCCCGACTACCGCTTCGACCCCCGCACCGGCAGCTGGACCCACGCCGCCCTCCCAGCACCCCGGGTCCGCCTCGCCGACCTGTCCCTGGGCCCGGACGGCACAATCACCATGCCCGCACCCCGCCACGCCCTCGGCGAAGAGGCCCTGGCCGCCCACCTCGCCGAAGCCCGCACCCTCATGACCGCCCGCCCCGACCCCGCCGACGGCACCGACCTCGCCCTCCCCGAGGAATTCGAACGCCTCCGCTGGTTCCTGCTCCCCGACACCTGCCTGGACGGCACCTACCGCGCGGCCCGCAACGCCGCCGCGACCTGAACAACATCCAGCTCCACCACGACCTCCTCGCCGTCCCACACACCACGCTCACTGATCGCCGGGCCGATCAGGGCGAGCTCGGCGGCATCGTCCCGCACGTCGTACTCCTCGCGACTCTCGTCACCGATCCCACCCAGCTCCTCCCGATCCCACGCGGCGACGGCCAGCTCAGCCAGTCGCCGCGGCAACCGCATGGGACGCGGAGCACATGGGCGTCGCGTGCCTTATCCGGGGTTGGCGACGGCTTCACGCAGGAAACGCTCGAATTGCCCGGGATCCGAGAACATCGGGTAGTGGTCCGCGTCCGGCGCGGTGAAAAGGCTGGCCGTGGGCGCCTGGTCCGCGATCCGTCTCGCCCACAGTTGCGTGCCCTCGAAGTCCCGGCCGCCGGCGAAGACGGCGACGGGGGTGCCGATTTCCGCGAACCGCGTTTTGACCGGCGGATCAAGCTCCACGCCGTGGTACTGCTCCATCGTCAGAATCCGGGCGTTCGCGACATGCCAGCCGATCAACCGGCGCCGATCGTCAGGGTTGGCCGCAGGGCTCCACGCATCGACGTCCACGACCGAGGCGGCGAGAATGTCCCGGCTGCGCACATGTTCTTCCACCTCGGCGAACACCTCGCGCATCCGGCGGCGGGCGGCGGTCTCCTGCGCGGACGGGTCGGGGAACTCGCCGAACGAGCTGGCCACGGCGCAGACCTTGGCCACCCGGTCCGGATGCCGGTGCGCGAAGGCCAGTGCCTGACGCCCGCCGTCGGACACGCCGACCAGCGTGGCCCGGGAGACACCGGCGGCGTCCAGCACCGCCTCGAGGTCGTCGATCTCGCTGTAGGGCCCGCTGCTCCAGGATGACAACCCGGTGTCGCGGTAGTCCCAGGTGGTGACCCGGGCGATGCCGGCGAGCCACGCCACGGTCGTGTCCCACATCCGCACATCGGCCAGACCCGCGTTGAGCAGCACGACATCCGGTCCGTGCCCATGCTGCCGGTAGTAGAGGTAACCACGGGGAACTTCGACGAAACCGTCCACAACTGTCCTCATAGGGCTCCGAGCATGCGGTGTGCCTGCCGCCAGATCAAACAGATAAGCGTCGATCGATAATGGGCCCGGCCGGAGCGGTCAGGTGCTGCAGGACGTTGCCGGTGGGGGTGCCGGGTGGGGCGGTGAAGAGCACGATCTGGTGGTCCCGGTCGGGGATGTCGAGGACGTCGTAGTGGAGGGTGAGTTCGCCTGCCGCCGGGTGGAACAGGGATTTGATCCCGTTGCGGCCGCCGGTGCGGGCGGGTCGCGCCCACAACTGACGGAACGCCGCGCTGCCGTGGTGCAGATCGGCGACGAGGTGCCGGGTGCGGGTGTCGTCCGGGTAGCGGTCGGCGGTGGTGCGCAGGGCACTGACGGCCTGCTGGGCGAAGTCGCTCTCGTCCTGGGCCGACAGGTAGCGGATGGCCGGGTCGGGGTGCAGGAAGTAGCGGTGCAGCAAGTTGCGTTGCCGGGGGAACGTGCCGAAAAAGCCTGCCAGCAGGGTCGCGGCGAGGCGGTTCCAGGCCAGGACGTCCGATCGGGCATCGCGGACCAGGGCCGCGGTCAGGGGCATGCGTTCGATCAGGTCGCGTACGTGCTGGGGGACGTCGGGGGAGGGGCTGCCCGGTAGCCGTTCCAGGTCGCCCGCGAGGGTCATCAGATGGGCGCGTTCGGCGTCGTCGAGGCGGAGGGCTCGGGCGACGGAGCGGAGGACGTGCCGGGACGGGGCCGAGCCGCGGGCCTGTTCCAGGCGGGTGTAGTGGTCGATCGAGACGTGGGCGAGGGCGGCCACCTCTTCGCGGCGCAGGCCGGGGGTGCGGCGGCGGCCGGCTGCGGGGAGGCCGACGTCGGCGGGGTTGAGGGCCTCGCGGCGCTGTCGCAGGAACTGGCCCAGGGCTTGGCGGTTCACTTCTGAACCGTAGCCAGGGACATTCTGTCCCTGCCTGACGGCATGGCCGGTAACGGATCTTGGTGGCATGACCAACCAGTTGCTCTCCGGTAGGAAGATTCTCGTCACGGGTGCCAGCCGCGGTATCGGTGCGGCGGCGGCCCGGCTGTTCGCCCACGAGGGTGCCGCGGTCGCGCTCGCCGCCCGCAGCGCCGGTGCTCTCGACGATGTCGCGGGCGAGATCACCGCGGCCGGTGGGACCGCTTTCGCGATCGTCGCCGATCTGGCCGATCCCCGGTCCGTGGAGGACGCCGTCGCCGGGGCCGCCGATCGTCTCGGGGGTCTCGACGGCGCGTTCAACAACGCGGCCGTGTTCGAGCGTACGACCGACCTCACCGACCGTACGGAGGACGAGTTCGACGATCTCGTACGCGTCAATCTCAAGGGTGTGTGGGTCGCCATGGCCGCGCAGGTGCGGATGATGCGCGCGGCCGGTGGCGGGGCGATCGTCGGCACCAGCAGCATCGCCGGCCTGCGGCAGTATCACCTGACGCCCGTCTACAGCGCGTTCAAACGGGCGCTGAACAGTCTCACCGAGAGTGCGGCCGTCAGCTACGGCCCCGCCGGGATCCGCGTCAACGCCGTCGCCGCCGGGCTGACCCGCACCGACATGGCCGAGGGGTGGGAGGAGCAGCAGCCGGGGATCACCGCCGCGATCACGGGGCAGATCCCGTTGCGGCGGGCCGCCCGGCCGCAGGAGATCGCTGAGGCCGCGGCGTGGCTGCTCAGCGACCGGGCCTCGTTCGTCACCGGCGCGGTGCTCCCCGTCACCGGCGGCGCCGACGTCTAGTTGGCGCGGCGGTAGGCGGCGGGGGTCAGGTTCATGGTGCGTTTGAAGGCGACGTTGAGGGCGCTTTCCGAGCCGTAGCCGACGTCGCGGGCGATCACCGCGACCGGTGCGTCGGTCCGGCGGAGGCGGTTGGCGGCGAGTTCGATGCGCCAGGTGGTCAGGTAGTCGAGGGGGCCGCGGCCGACCGCTGTGCGGAAGCGGGCCGCCAGGGTGGAGCGGGAGACGGCGGCGGCTCCGGCCAGGGTGGCCACCGTCCAGGGGCGTTCCGGGTGGGTGTGGATCTCGCGGAGGGCGGAGGCGACCACCGGGTCGGTGAGGCCGGCCAGCCAGCCGGTCACCGAGGCGGGGTCGCGGTCGAGGTGCAGGCGCAGGATCTCGATCAGCATGATCACGGCCAGGTGCTCGGTGACCAGGCCGGCGGCGAGGCGGTGGGTGCGGCGTTCGGTGTCGATGCGGTCGACGGCCCAGCGGACGGTGGCCGCCTGCGGGGTGGCGGCCGGGACGTGGACGACCGGGGGCAGGTTGTCGAGGAGCAGGGTGCGGGCGCGGGTGCCGAAGGAGAAGCCGCCGCCGATCAGCTCGACGTCGTCCCCGGTGCCTGTCCGGGCCCACCCATCGGCGGCGGCGGCAAACAGCGGGTGGGCCGGTTTCGGGACCGCTGCCGGGTCGCTGAGCAGGCGGAACTTGCGAGGGCGGGTGAGCAGGTAGCAGTCGCCCTCGGCCAGCTCGACCGGTGCGTCGAGGCCCTCGACCTCGAGCAGGCAGTGGCCGCGGCGGACGGCGTTGAACTTGACGCCCGCGCCCGGTGGTTCGAAGTCCACCGCCCAGGTGCCCCCGGCGATCAGCCCGTCGGAGAGGTAACTGCGCGTGTCGAGCAGCGACAACACGTCCTCGAGCGGGTCCACCCGGTCAGTCTTCCACGGCGAGCTGAACCGGACGGGCACCCGGAGCCGTACCAATAGCATGCGGAACAAGAAGGTCTGCCCGCTCGCCGACGTGACGAAATTCTTACGTCTGGACGGGCCCCCTCAGGGCGGTGACCTGCTGCTTCAGCGGGTGCTGAGGCGGATCAGAGCAGAGGCTTCGGGTACGCGGCCCGAGCCCCGTCGCCCCTGAGGTGAACTGGCGGGCCCGCGGTCCGTTGTGTACTTGCATGTTGAACGACATCCGGGCGCTGACCCCCAGGATCCGCGAGCTGGCCCCGGGGATCGCCGCGACCGGCACGATTCCCGCCGCGCTGCATTCCCGGCTGGCCCGGACCGGGGTGTTCCGGCTCGCCGCGCCGCGCTGGGCGGGTGGGGTCGAGGCCGACCCGCTGGTCACCGCCGGGGTCCTCGAGGAGCTGGGCTGGGCGGACGGGTCGGTGGGCTGGTCGGTGATGGTCGGCGCGGTCGCGGGGCTGGCGCTCGGGTTCCTGCCGCAGGGGGTGACCGCGGAGCTGCTCGACGATCCGGGGCTGGCGATGGCGGTGGCCCCGGAGCCGGCCGGGCGGGCGATCGCGGTGCCGGGCGGGTTCCTGGTGAGCGGGCACTGGACGGTCTCCGGGGGCGCCGAGCACGCGACGTGGCTGTCGGCGGGCTGCCTGATCGGCGGTGTCCCGGGCGCAGGCTTCGGCCTCGGTGGCGGCGGCGAGGTGCGGCAGATGCTGCTGCCGGTGGCGGCGGTGACGTTCCACCACGGCGAGCCGCACGCCGGGCTGCGCGGGGCCGGCGCCCGGGAGTTCGACGTGGCGGGGCTCTTCGTGCCGCACACCCACTCGTACGCCCTGACCGACCAGCCCTCGGACCCCGGCTGGCTCTACACGTTCCCCACGAGGTCGCTGTTCGCGTTCGGCGTCGCCGCCGTGGCGCTGGGCATCGCGCGGGCCGCCATCGACGACGTCGCCGAGCGGGTGCGGGACACCGCGCTGGGGCGTGACTTCGCGGGGGTCGCGGTGGCGCGGGCGACGTCGTTGCGGGACGGCGGGTTCGCGTACCTGATGTCGGAGATGGCCGCGGAGGGCAGCGACGCCGTGCGGCGGGCGAGGTTGCGGCTGGCGATCGCGTCGGCGGCGCAGAACGCCGCCCGCGCCGTCGACCTGGTCCACGACGCCGCCGGCAAGGCCGAGCTGGATCTCGGGGACACCCTGGACCGGCGCCTGGCCGACGTCCACGCCGCGGCCCGCCACGAGATGGTCAGCGACGACGTCGTGGCCGCCGCGGGCGCCGTGCTGGCAGGGGACGACCACGCAGCCGGGGCGCTCTAGGAAAAGATGGTCCACTATCCTTCGGCGGTGTTCGCGCGCGGTGTGTCCCTCCTTGTCCTTCCGCTGCTGCTCGGTGGGTGTGTCGTGCCGGTGCTGGCTCCCGTCGCGCTGTCCGCCGCGCCGACGGCCCTCGCGTTCGACTACGAGGGGGAGAGCGCGGAGGAGGACACGATCAACCAGCTGCTGACGATCGACAACAACGGCACCGACACGTTCGCCCCGCTGCTGGAGCTGACCGCGATCGACTTCCTCGGCGCCGAGCTCCCGGACATCGAGGTGTCGACGATCTTCGGCAGCGACCGCGGTGAGCTGGTGACGCCGCCCGGCCCGAACGTCGACGTGCTGCGCTTCACCGGCGAGGACCTGACCCGCGTCGACGACGTCAGGGTCAAGGTGCTGCGCGCGCGGATCGTGGAGCCGGTCGAGGTGGAGTTCGACCCGCAGACGGAGCTGCTGGACGATGACGGCGAGGAGGTCGGCCGCAACGAACGGTTCTCCTGGGTGAGCGTCTACAACGACAACGACGTACCGATCAAGGTCCGGCTCGTCTACATCGTCTGGGACGTTCCGCCGCCGGGGCGCACCCAGCAGGCGATCGCGACGTTCCCGATCCGCGGGCTGGTCACGGTCGGCGCGGGGGATTCCGAGGTCGTCGGGCTCAACGGCAGCGCCGAGGCGGCCAACGCGAAGTACGCCGGAGTGCAGCCGACCAGCGTCAAGGCGTACTTCTCACGCTAGTGCGGTCTTCAGGGCCCGTAATGCGTAGTGCGCGCGGGATTTGACCGTGCCGACGGGGAGGCCGAACTTCTCGGCGATCTCCTCGGTGCTGCTGCCGCGCAGATAGACCTCGGACAGGATGTCGCGGTGGGCCGGGCTGAGCCGGTTGAACGCGTGCTTCATGGAGTGGGTGGCCAGCGCGGACGCGGTGGTGTCGTCGGCGCCGGGGATCCAGGTGAAGTCGACCAGGCCGATCTCGGCGGGCCGGGTGCGGCGCATCCGGACGGCGTCGATGACGAGCCGGCGGGCGACGGTGAACAGCCACCGCCGGGCGCTCTCGTCGTCGCGGGGCAGGACGCCGATGTGCCGCCAGGCGCGCAGCATCGTCTCCTGCAGCAGGTCCTCGGCGGTGTGCCGTTCGCCGCGGGTCAGCACGAGCAGGTAGCGCATGACGTCGCGGGAGTGCCCGGCGTGCAGCGCGGTCATCCGGTCGCCCATTTCCCGGTAGTGCGTGGAGGGCATTTCCCGGTAGTGCGTGGAGGGCATTTCCCGGTCGTGCGTGGACGGTTCCTGGACGCAGGTCACGACGATCCCCCCGTACTCGCGAAAGGCGGCGGCGGCACCGCGCGGCCCGAGCGTAGGGGGGTGCGCTGATATCTGACTTACACGCGACTGTCAAAGCAGTGTAATGACCATGGGCACGACAGTCATCACTGAATGTGATGGAGGGATCGATCCGGAGCTATAAGTTTTATCACGAGCCCATCATGGTCACCCGCTCGCGGAGCCGCCGGGACACGGGTGACTGCTCGTGGGCGAGCAACGCGAGGGCCTCACCCCATGCCTGACCAGCGGCCTCGGCATGCCCCGCGGCGGCCATGGCGTCGCCGGCCGCGGCGAGCGCGTCCGCGGCGGGGGCGTCCGCGTCCGCCTCGTGATAGAACCGCGCTGCCCGCCGCCACGAGCGCACCGCCTCCGGCAGATCCCCGGACTGCGCGTGGGCCCGGCCCAGCACCTGCCAGGCGTCGCCCAGCCCGGTGACGTCCTGGTAGCCCTCGAAGAGCCGCATCGCCTCGCGGGCCAGCCGCTCCGCCTCGGTGCCGCGGCCCAGCTCCGCGGTGCTCGCCGCGATCCCGGCCAGGGCGTCGGCAAGCAGCTTGTCGTCACCGGCCGCGCGGGCCGGGCCCACCAGCCCGGACAGCTCCGCGATCGCCTCCTCGTGGCGGCCCTCCGCACGCCGGATCATCGCGAGGTTGAGCCGGGCGCGGCTGAGCTCCCCGGTCAGGCCCAGGCCGTCCAGCAGGTGCCGGGCGCGGTCCAGGTGGGAGGCGGCGTCGGTGAGGCGGCGCATCGAATAGTGGGCGCCGGCGAGCGTACGGTGCATCCGGGCCTGACCCACCAGATCGCCGCCGGCCACCGCTGCCTGCAGCGCGGTCCGCGCCGTCGCCACCCAGTCCAGCCAGCGGCCGCTGCGCTCGAAGAACTGCTGCATCGCGATCGTGAGCTGCCACGCGTCGGCATGATCTCCGCGCCGCCCGCCCCGCCGGACCAGCTCGGTCAGGGCGTGCTGCTCCGCGGCGAACCAGCGCATGGCGTCGCCCTGACCGGCGAACGTCAGCGGGGTCCCGCCGGGCCCGGGATCGCCGAGCGCCTGATACCCCGGGTAGGCGAGCAGCCGGCGGTGCGCGGCATACGCGGTGGCGCGGTAGAAGCGGGCACAGCCGGCGATCGCTGCGGCCCGGGCCCGGGGCGGGTCGTGCTTCTCGCTCAGCTCTGACGCGTACGCCCGGAGCAGGTCATGGGTCCGGAACCGCCCCGGCCGGTCCTCGGTGATCAGATGGGCCCGTTCGAGTTCGGCGATGAGGGCGCGCCCGGTCCGCAACGGCACCCCGGCGAGCCCGGCGGCGGCCGCGATCGACATGTCCGGCACCGGGTGCAGCGGCATCAGCCGGAACAGCCGCGCCGCCGGCTCGGACAGCGCCCGGTAGGACCAGGAGAAGACCGCGCGCAGATCGGTGTGCGGGTCGGTGCTGTCGAACCCGGCGAGGCTGCCGTGCGCGAGGGCGAGCTCCGCCGCGATCCGCCCCAGCGGCACCCCGGGGTTCCCGGCCGCCCGTGCGCTGAGCACCGCCAGGGCCAGCGGCAACCGCCCGCACCCCTCGATGATCCGGGCCGCCGCCGCGGGCTCGCGCCCGACCCGCTCCGGGCCGAGCCGGCGTTCGAGGGCCTCGCGTGCCTCGCCGGCGCCCGGCAGTCCCAGCGGCAGCGGGTGCGCGCCGGACGTCGTGAGCAGGCCGGTGAGCTGGGTACGGCTGGTCACGACGACCAGGCAGCCGGGGGAGCCGGGCAGCAGGTGGCGCACCTGCTCGGTGTCGCGGCAGTTGTCGAGCACGATCAGCACCCGGCGCCCGGCGAGGGCGCTGCGGTAGAGCCCGGACCGGCCGTGCAGCTCGCGGGGGATCGCGTCCTGCGGCACGCCGAGCGAGCCCAGGAACCCGCGCAGCGCCTCGCCGGGGCTCAGCACGTCGTCGTGGTGGTCGAAGCCGCGCAGGTCGGCGTAGAGCTGCCCGTCCGGGTAGTCGCCGGCGAGCTGGTGGGCGAGATGGACGGCCAGGGTGGTCTTGCCGACGCCGGGCATCCCGTCGATGGCCAGCACGGTCGTGGCGCCCCGGTCCGCGCGCGCGACGATGCGGTGGGCGCGGGCGAGCGGGCCGGTGCGCCCCGTGAAGAACGGCGGATCGGGCGGGAGCTGGGCCGGCCGGCTGGGCGCGGGCGCGGTGGTGACACGCTCGTACGCTTCCCGCAGCTCGGGGCCGGGATCGGTCACCTTCTGGTAGACCGCCACCGCCTCGGCCTGTCTGCCGTCGGCCGCGTACGCGAGCAGCAGTCGTGCCTGGAGAGCCTGGTCGAGCGGGCGCTCCCGGGCCGCGGCTGCCAGCAGGGGCAGGATGCGGCGCAGCTGACCGGCGGCCTCGGCGAGGTCGGCGGCCTCACGGGCGGCGCGGGCCCGCTCGGCCTCGACGGCGGCGAACGCGGGATGCGTCCGGCCGGGGGGTTCCAGCCCGGCGGCGCAGCGGCCGCGCCACAGTGCGAGTGCCTGCGCGTACAGATCGAGGGACTGCTCCTGACGTGCCCGCTCGGTCAGCCGGCGGAATTCCTCGAGGTCGAAAGCGGACCCGGCCACGGTCAGCCGGTATCCGGACAGCTGGCTGCTGATGAAACCACCGCCGGAACGCGCGGGCAGGCCGGGCTCGAGCAGCCGGCGCAGGGTGCCGACGTGCCGATGAACGACGTTCGCGGCACTCGCCGGGGCGGCACCGTCGTAGAGCAGCCCGATCAGGTCGTCCATCGGCACGGGCGACCCGGCGCGGGCCAGCAGCAGGGCCAGGACCAGCCGCTGCTGACGGGCGCCGAGGTCCAGCCCGGCGCCGGCCCGCGTGACCGTCAGCGCACCGAGGAGGGAGAACTGGATCGCCATCGACACCCACGGTAACCCTTCCCGCGCTGGATACGGCCGCGCGCGGCTCTCACTGCGGGGCTTCGAGGATGTTGTAGCGGGACATGATCGCGGCGCGGCGGGTGCGGTTGACCGTGCGCACGCGGCGGGCGATGAAGAAGACGTCGAGCAGGGTCCAGACGCCGAGGCCGCCGAAGGTGAAGAGCATCGCGATGGAGCGTGCGGTGTCGCCGAGGTAGAAGCGGTGGCCGCCGAGGATGCCGACGACGCACCACAACCCGTACGCGATGCGCGGGTCCTTCTTCACCGAGTCGTACTCGGCCTCGGCGCGCTGCACCCGGATCTTCTCCCACTTCGGCAGCGCGGCCGGCCCCAGGCTCATCGGCGCAACGATAGCCCGCCCGTCGCCGCCTCGAACTCGGCCCGGTCCCGCACCCGGATCTCCCCGCCACCGCTGCTGCCGGTGGAGGCGGCGACACTGCTGGTCATGATGACGTGCCCGGGCCGACTTCGCCGTCCTCGCCGCCCTGGAGGAATACGGCCCGCTCAGCCAGGCCGGCCTCGGCCGCCGTCTCGGCCTCGACCGCAACGACATCAACGCCATCCTCGGCCGCCTCGGCCCGGCCCATCCCGACCCCACCGACCGCCGCCGTAACGTCGTCAGCCTCACCGAGGCGGGCCGCCACCACCTTGACGACCTGCAGAAACACGCTGACGAGGTCCAGGATGAGCTGTTGGCCGGCCTCACCGAGCCGGAGCGCCGCCAGCTCCAGGCACTGCTCGCCAAACTCCTCGCCGCCCACAAGCCCCAACCGGCATGAGCCTGCTGTGACCTGGCCAACTCCCGGCCGGGGTGTGATCACTGGCACGCTTATTTCGGCGGGGATCTCTGAATAGTCTTCGCGTCGTGGCGTTGTATCAGCAGGTGAGAAAGATCTGGGTTCCGCACAAGTCCGGGCTGCCCTACTTCGAGGGGCTGCCCGCGGACGTCGTGGTGGAGGTGGCGGACGATCCCGCACTTCTGCCGTCGTCCACCGCAGGCGTCGAGTTCTGGGTGCCGACGTTCCTCAACCAGCTGTCGCTGCGGGGGCTGGTCGGTGAGCTGCCCGATCTGCGGGTGATCCAGCTGCCCAGCGCCGGTTCGGACGCGTGGGCGGGGATCGTGCCGGCCGGGGTGACGCTGGCCGACGCGCGGGGCGCGCACGACTCCGCTACCGCGGAGTGGGTGATCACCGCGATCCTGGCGAGCCTGCGGAACTTCCCGGCGTTCCAGCGGGCCCAGCACGCCCGGCAGTGGGCGCACGACTGGCTGACCCCGACGCGGGAGCTGCGGGGCAGGCGCGTGCTCATCATCGGTGCCGGCAACATCGGCACCGCGGTGGCGCGCCGGCTCGAGGCCTTCGAGGTGGAGCTGACGCTGGTCGCCCGGACGGCGCGGCCGGGGACCGGGGTGCGGGGGACCGCCGAGCTGCCCGGGTTGCTGCCGGAGGCGGACGTCGTGGTGCTGCTGACGCCGTTGAACGACGAGACCCGCGGCCTGGTGGACGCGGGGTTCCTCGCCGCCCTGCCCGACGGGGCCCTGGTGGTGAACGCGGCGCGGGGACCGGTCGTCGACTCGAAGGCGCTCTACGCCGAGCTCAGCTCCGGGCGGATCTCCGCGGCCCTCGACGTCACGGACCCCGAGCCGCTGCCGTCGCAGGATCCGCTGTGGACCCTGCCGAACGTCCTGATCACCCCGCACTCCGGGGCGATCACCGAGGGACTGCAGGACCGGGTCTACCGCCTCGCCGCCGCCCAGGCCCGCCGCCACTTCGCCGGTGAGCCGCTGATCAATCAGGTCGTGAAGTAAGGCAACAGCACGATCACGATCGCCGCTAAGGATCAACGGGTGAGGCGGCAGCGGCGTTCCAGCCTCTATAGTCCCCTTCGCGGTACGGGGGCCGAGGGGGAGAACGCGACATGAGTCTGGTGGTGCGGCGCGCAGGTGCCGCGCGCTCGCTGCTGGCCGCCGCGGGCGGGCTGGCGTTGATCGCGACGCTGCTGCTCACGGGGCTGGTCGCGTACAGCCGCGAGGTTGTCGGGGCCGGTGTCAACGCCACCCTGGACGCCGCGGCGCCGCAGGAGAGCTCGGTGCTGGTCCGCGGCTCCGCCGGGAAGACCACATCGGACCTGGGCACACGCGACCGCGCGGTGCGGGAGCGGCTCGGGGCGGCTCTCGGCGGGCGCCCGGTCACCGTCTACTCCGCCGGGTACGCTGCCGGCCGCGCCCTGTCCGGGAACACCGGCGACGCCGTGCCGGATTCGGGCGGCATCGTCTACGCGTCGGTGATGTTCCTGCAGGGGCTGCCGGAGCACGCCGTGCTGAGCGGCGGCGCGTGGCCCGAGCCGGGTGCGTCGCCGGTGCAGACCGCCGTGGGGGAGGGCGCCGCCCGGATCCTCGGGCTCGCGGCCGGTGACCGGGTCCCGGTGACCGACCGGGTGAGCGGGAAGGTCACCACGCTGGTGGTCAGCGGGGTCTGGCGGCCGCGGGATGCCAGGGATCCCTTCTGGCAGCTGGCCCCCGACGTCTCCGGCGGGGTCGCACCGAGCTCCGCGACGTACGGCCCGCTGGTCGTCGACCGCGCCGACTTCGACCACGGCTTCGCCCGCAACGCCTCCGCCGCGTGGCTCGCCGACGTCCAGCTCGCCGGGGGTGGAGTCGCCGGGGCACGGCAGGCCGCGACGGCCATCGACGCCGAGCGCGCCGAGCTGCCCGCCGCGACCGGCCTGGGCAGCTCCGCCAGCGTGCAGAGCAGCCTCGGCGATCTCGCGGGCCGGCTGACCCGCGCGGACCTCGTCGGCCGGTCCGCCCTGGTCACCCCGATCCTGCTGATCAGCGTGCTCAGCGGGCTCGCGCTGGTGCTGGTCGCGGTCCTGCTCACGGAGTCCCGCCGCAGCGAGTCGGCGCTGCTGCGGGCCCGGGGCGCCACGTCGTGGCAGCTCGCCGGGCTGACCGCGGGCGAGGCCGTCGCCGTGGTGCTGCCCGCGGTGCTGGTCTCGCCGCCGCTGGCCGCCGCGGCCGTGCACCTCGCGGGCACCCGGGGCTGGTTCGGGCTGTCCGAGCCGGCGGGCTGGCAGGCGTACCCGGGGCTGTGGCTGGTGGCCCTTGTCGCCGGGGCGGGCTGCGCGCTCGCGATCACCGTGCCCGTGCTGCGCGGCGGCACCTACACCGAGGACATGGTCGCCCAGTCGCGGCCCACCCGGCGTGGCGTGATCCAGCGTGCCGGGGCCGACCTGCTGCTCCTGATCGTCGCCGTGCTCGGCTGGCTGCAGCTGCGGCAGTATTCGTCGCCGCTGTCGTCCGGGGTGGGCGGCTCACTCGGCATCGACCCGCTGCTGGCGGCCGCCCCGACCCTCGGCATCCTCGCCGGGGCGGTGCTCGCCCTGCGCCTGCTCGCCCCCGCGGCCCGGCTCGCCGAGCGGCTCCTCGGGCGCGGCGAGCGGTTCGCGCCGCTGTTCGGCATGTGGCAGGCCGGTCGCCGCCCGCACGCCGGGCCGGTGCTGCTGCTCGCCCTCGCCGTCGCCGCGGGCACGGTCGGCTGGTGCCTCGCGGGGACCGCCGGGCGCTCCGTCACCGATCAGGCTGACCACGGCGTCGGCGCGGACCTGCGGCTCGAGGAGATCTCCGGGACGGCGCCCCCGAGCCGCGCCGGGAAACTCGCGGCACTGCCCGGCGTCGCCGCGGTGCTGCCGGCCTGGCGCGAGACCGTGCAGAGCAGTGCCGACGACGGTGCGGTCGAGCTGATCGCGCTGGATGCGGCCGCGGCGCGGGGCACTCTGCGCGTACGAAGCGATCTCTACGACGGCGGAGCCGGTGCCCTCAGCGCGACCCTGACCGCGGCCCGCAGCACCCCGCCCCTGGTGGACCTGCCCGCCGGTAAGCGGCTGAACGGCACGCTCTCGATCACGGGCGGGCTCGGTGTCCCGTCGCTGTCCGCGGTCGTGCTCGACGCCTCCGGTGCCCAGTCCACCGTCGCGCTGACCAGCGGGAAGTTCAGCGCGGCACTCCCCGCGGCGAGCGGATTGCGGCTGGCCGGGTTCATCGCCGACACCGACGCGTTCTACGGCCTGTCCCTCGAGTTCGAGCTCTCCGGCCTCGCGGTCGACGCCACACCGGTCGCCCCCGACGACGGCTGGACGGCTGTCGGCCGGATCCCGTCCGTGGGCAGGTCGGAGGTCACCGCCACCTCATTCAGGCTGGGCGTCAGCGCCGCCGATTCGGGGCGCACCAAGTTCGCGATCGTCCGCCCGCTCCTGGCCCGGCCGGAGCCGGTGCCGGTGGTGGCGACCCCCGACGCGCAGCGCCGGCTGCGGCTCAGCGGCGACGGGCCCGCGACCCTGCGGATCGCCGGCGCGGACGTGCCGGTGCGGCTGGCCGGGAGCATCGTCGCGGTGCCCGGTTCCGAGCAGGGTGCCGCGATGCTCGTCGACCTGCCGTCGCTGCAGGCGTACCTGCTGCACAAGGCCGGGCTGGTGCATCAGACGCAGGAGTGGTGGCTGGGGGTGGCCGCGGGATCGCACGACGAGACCGCCGCCGGCGCGGCCGGGCTCGGAGGCCTGCGGGTCCTGGACCGGCGGGCCATCGCCTCGGCCTCGGCCACCGACGCGTACGGCGTGGGCGGGCGCACCGCACTGTTCGCCGCCGCCCTCGGGGCCCTGCTCCTCGCCGCCGCCGGGATCCTCGTCGACGTGCGCACGACCACCCGGCGGCGGATCAACGAACTCGCCGTCCTGCACACCCTCGGCGCCGGGCCGCGCACGCTGGCCCGCTCGCTGATGACCGAGCAGGCGTTCCTCGCCGGGATCGGGGTGCTGGCCGGGCTCGTCGTCGGGATCGGTGTGGCCGCCGCGATGGCGCCGCTGCTCATCCTGACCCCGCAGGGCGCCCGGCCGGTGCCGCCGCCGTTCCTGGTCGTCGACTGGTGGCGGGCCGGGGGCACGGCGGCGCTGCTGCTCCTGCTCGCGCTCGGGCTCAGCGCCCTGGCCGGTTCGACCCTGCGCCGCCGGCTCGCCGCCACCCGCATGCACCTGGGAGCCGACCGATGAGGGCGACGGTGCGCCGGGTCCGGGCGTATTCAGGGCATCTCGGGCTGCTCGCCGTTCTCGCCCTGGCCGGGGCGCTGCTGGTCAGCGGCGTGCCGCGGCTGGAGAACCATTACACCGACCGGGGCCTGCGCGCCGACGTGGCCCGGTTGCCGTGGAGCACCCGCGACCTCGTGTTCACCGCGTCGCCCGGGCTCGTCGCGCAGACCCCGCCACAGACCGCCCGCGGGCAGCTCACGGGCTACGAGAAGCGCCTGCCCGCGCCGATACCGGGCCTGGTCCAGGACCGCTGGTTCGCCGCCGAGTCCACGCTGCGCGGCGTGGGGATCTCCGGCCCGGCGCCGTTCACCGGCCCCTGCCGCCCCACGCTGCGGGCGGTCGACCAGTCCGGTGCGGCGGCCGCCGTACGCGTGGTCGAGGGCCGGGCCCCCGCCTCCCGCACCACCGCCGAGACCATGGTCTCCCGCGACGGTGCCCGGCTCGGCAACCTGCGGGTCGGCTCGGCGCTGACCGTGCGCACCGAGGCCGGCAGCCCCACCCCGGTGCGCGTTGTCGGCATCTACGAGCCGCTCGACGCGGCGGCCCCGCGCTGGGAGCCGCTCGCGACCGAACGGCTCCTCTGCCCGAATCCCGACGACGGGTTCACGTTCGGTATCGCGCTGCTCACCGACGATCCCGGGGTCACCCTGCTCGGGGAGGGGGCCGGGCCGCTCGCGTACACCTGGCGTTACCGCCTCGACCCGGACCGCCTCGACGCGTCGGTCGTCGCGCCGCTCACCACGGCCGTGGTCAACGCCCGGCGTACCCCGGTCGATCAGGACCTGAAGCTCACCACGACCCTGGACACCGAGCTCAGCGAGTTCACCGCCCGGCAGCGGTCCGCCCGGGCGACCGTGGCGGTTGTCGAGTCCGGCCTCGTCGCCACCGTCCTCGGCCTGATCGTGCTCGCCGCGCTGCTGATGACCGACCGGCGCCGCGAGGAGTACGCACTGCTCAGCGCCCGTGGCGGGACAGCACGCCGTGCCGCCCTGCGGACCCTCGCCGAGACCGCCCTCGTCACGGCCCCCGCGGTCGTGCTCGGCTGGCTCGCCGCCACCCTGCTCCCCGGCCGCACCCCCGCCACGGACGCGCCGCTGCTCGCCGTGGTCCTCGTCATCGCCGCCGGCGTGGCGCCGCTGCTCGCCGCCCGCTCGCGCCCCCGCACCGGCCGGGCGTCGCCGCGTCCCGGTCCGCGCCGGCTCGCCGCGGAGGTGTTCCTGGTGCTGCTGGCCGGGTTCGGGGTGGTGCTCCTGCGGCGGCGCGGCCTGCAGGAGGAGGTCGACCCGTTCCTGGTCGTCGTGCCGGTGCTGCTCGGTGCGGCGGCGGCGCTGGTCGTCGTACGCCTGCTGCCCTGGCCCCTGCGCCAGGCCGGCCGGCTGGCGGCACGCGGCCGTGGCCTGGTCGGCTTCCTCGGCCTGGCCCGCGCGGGTCGCAGCGCGCCGCTGTCCGCCGGGCCGGTCGCCGTGCTCATCGTCGCCGCCGCGACCGGTGTCTTCACCGCCGCCGTCCGCACGACCATCGACGACGCCCGGGACCGTGCCGCCGCGCAGATCGTCCCCGCCGACGCGACGGTGACCGGCTTCGGCTTCGCCCCCGACAGCGACAAGCTGCTCACCGCGGTGCCCGGCGTCAAGGCGGCCGTGCCCATGCTGGTCGGCTCCGGCGTCCCGCTGATCCCCGCGCAGGGTATGCAGACCCAGGCCCAGCTGCTCGTCGTGGACGGCAGCCACAGCACCCGCTTCCCGCCGGCGCTGTCCGCGAAGGCGGGCACCGGCCCGATCCCCGTCGTGGTCTCGCCGGCCGTCGCCGCGAAGGTCGGCACCGGCGGCCGGATGATCATTCAGGGCCGGCGGTACGACTTCCGCGTCGACGAGGTCGCCGGCTCGATGCCCGGCCTCGACATCGGGGCCCGGGAGTTCATCGCGGTGCCCTGGGCAGCCCTGCCCGTCCCGGACTTCGACCCGCTCGTGCCGACCCGCTACCTGATCACCGGCGACGGCTTCAACCCGGAAGCCGTCCGCGTGGCCGCCAACACCGGCCAGCGCGAGTACTACCTCGGCCTGCTGAAGCGCACGATCAACGCCGGCGCCACCGAGGTGACCGACGAGCAACTGCCCCGGCTCGCCACCGTGCGGACCTGGCAGCAGGAACGCCGCTCGCTCGACGAGAGCGGCGTCAACGCCCTGCTCAGCTTCGTGTTCACCGCCGGAGCGGCCGGTTCGGTGCTGCTCGCGCTGCTCGCGGTCGGGCTCGCGGTGCTGTCCGACGCCCCCGGCCGCGGCCAGGCGCTGTCCCGGCTGCGCACCCTCGGCGTCTCCCGGCGCCAGGGCCGCAACCTGCTCCTGCTCGAACTGGCACCGCTGCTCGCGGTGGCGTTCGTCGCCGGCACCCTCGTCGGCTGGGCCCTGCCCCGGCTGATCGGGGCGTCACTCGGCCTGGACGCCTTCACCGCGGGCATCCCCGCGGTCGTCGGCCTCCACCCCTGGCTGCTCCTGCAGGCGCTCGGCCTGCTGCTGGCCGGCCTGATCACCGCGGTGACGGTGGAAACCATGGCACACCGCCGGATGCGCCTCGGCGAATCTCTGCGACTCGGAGAGGACAACTAGATGTCAGATCTGGCGGAGTTGCAGCGGCGGGCAGCGGAACGGGCAGCGGCCCGAGCCGGCGGCACCGACCGGCTGCGCGGGCACCTCGTCTGCGACGGGCTGGTCCGCATCTTCAAGACCGAGGGCGTCGAGGTGGTCGCCCTGCAGGGCCTCGACCTGGTCGTCGATCGCGGCGAGCTGCTCGCGGTGGTCGGCGCGTCCGGCTCCGGCAAGTCCACGATGCTCAACATCCTCTCCGGCCTCGACGTCCCCACCGCCGGAATCGCCCGGGTTGCCGGGTTCGACCTGCTCACCATGAACGCCAAGCGCCGCCTGCGGTACCGGCGCAAGATCGTCGGTTTCGTCTGGCAGCAGACGGCCCGCAACCTGCTGCCGTACCTCACGGCCAAGGAGAACGTCGAACTCCCGATGACGCTGTCGGGGAAGAAGTCGCGGGACCGGGCGATGAACCTGCTGGAGATGGTCGGTGTCGCGCACTGCGCGGACCGCCGGCCCGATCAGATGAGCGGCGGCGAGCAGCAGCGCACTGCGGTGGCGGTCGCGGTCGCCAACGACCCGGAGGTGCTGTTCGCCGACGAGCCGACCGGTGAGCTCGACGAGGCCACCGCGGCCGACGTCTTCGGAGCGCTGCGCACCATCAACGCCGAGCTGGGCGTCACCATCGTCGTGGTCACCCACGACCATGCCGTCGCGGACCAGGTTCGTCGCACGGTCGCGATCCGGGACGGCAGAACAGCCTCCGAGGTACGCCGCAGCGCGCGCACCGGCGCCGACGGCGCGGAGGAGATCGTCTCCCAGGAGTACGCCGTCCTCGACCGCGCCGGCCGCATGCAGCTCCCCGCCGGCTTCGTCGACTCCCTCGCCCTGCGCGACCGGGTCAAGCTGACCCTCGAATCCGACCACGTCCAGGTGAGGCCCGGCGATGAGTGACCAGCTGATCGAGGTCCAGAACCTCAGCCGCGAGTACGGTACGGGCGACCGCGCCGTCCACGCCGTCCGCGACGTCTCCTTCACCACGGGCCGCGGCGAGCTCGTCGCCGTCCGGGGACGCTCCGGGGCGGGCAAGACGACCCTGCTCAACATGATCGGCGGCCTGGACCGGCCGACGCGGGGCACGGTGCTCGTGGACGGGCATGACGTGTCCGCGGCGGGGGAGGACGAGCTGCTGGGCTTACGGCGTACGACCATCGGCTTCGTCTTCCAGTCCTTCGGCCTGATCCCCATCCTGTCGGCGGCGGAGAACGTCAGCGTGCCCCTGCGCCTGGCGGGCCGTGACACCGCCGACCGTGAGGAACGCGTCTCGCTGCTGCTGGAGCTGGTCGGCCTGGGCGGCCAGGCCAACCAGCGGCCCTACGAACTGTCCGGCGGTCAGCAGCAACGGGTCGCCGTGGCCCGCGCCCTGGCCAACGACCCCCCACTGCTCATCGCCGACGAACCCACCGGCCAGCTCGACTCCGACACCGGCCGCGCCATCATGGACCTGCTCCGCGCCCTGGTCGACGCCCGCGGCATGACCGCCCTGGTCGCCACCCACGACGCCACCCTGATGGACCGCGCCGACCGAGTCCTCACCCTGCGCGACGGCCGCCTGCTCGATTAAGGGCGGAACGGACCGCGCAGCGCCGCCCACTGCAGCAGCATGATGGTCTTGGCATCGTTGATGCGGCCGTCGTACGTCATGTCCAGGGCCTCGGCGAAGGGCAATTCGACCACCGTGATGTCCTCGCCCTCGTCGGCGAGCCCGCCGCCCGCGGTAAGGCGGGTGTCCGGGGTGTACGGCGCCGCGTAGAAGTGCAGTCGTTCGGTGACCGAGCCGGGGCTCATGTAGACGTCGAACACGTGCTGGATCTCCCCGACGGTGATGCCCAGTTCCTCCGCGGCCTCGCGGCGGATGGCGTCCTCGGGGCCGTCCTCGTCGAGCAGCCCGGCCGCCGTCTCGAGAAGCAGGCCATCGGGGTGACCGTTCACATAGACCGGGTAACGGAACTGGCGCGCCAGCAGCACCGTGCCGCGTTCTGCGTCGTACGGCAGCAGGGTGGCGCCGTTGCCGCGGTCGTAGGTCTCCCGCTGCTGCCGGGACCAGGTGCCGTCGGGGCTGCGATAGTCGTAGGTGGTGCGGCGCAGCACGTGCCAGGCCGTGGCCAGGAGCTCGACGTCCTGGATGACCACATCGGGATTGCCCTTGAGCTCCCGCCCGGTCCGGTCGAGGCCGGTGCGGCCGCGGGCGTCGGGCACGTCGATGCCGGGTGTTCCACTCATGATCACGAAGGCTAGCCGACGGCTACCGCTCGATCAGGGACGTCGCCTCGTCGATCCAATCGTTCATCGCCAGGCCACCCGCGACGGCCGCACGGACCTCGGGGGAGACGAGCGAGCGGATCACCGCGATCAGCTGGGCCGCTTCGAGACAGGCCGCGGCGTCGCCGGACGGTCGCGCCCGGCCAGGACCTCGACGGCACCTATTTCCGGGACGTCCCGCGCCGGGCCGAACCGCTCGCGTCCCCCGCGCTGGACCCCGACCAGGGCAGCTTCCCACCCTTGCCGATCATGACGGCCGAGCGGGACACGGTGGCGGCGGAGGCCGACGCCTTCGCCGCCCGGCTGGCAGCGGCCGGGGTGGCGGTAACGCACCGCCGTTTCCCCGGCGTCGACCACGGCTTCACCCACAACAAACCGGCAGCCGTTGCGCGCGAGGCACTCGAAACAATCGTGCAACACGCCGTAGGCTGAAGGCTATCGCGGAGGTGGACGTTGGCTGCAGACCCGGACGACGCCAAACGCTTCGACGACATCGTCAACAACCTCCACCAGGAGGACCCCGGCTTCACCTCGGCCTTCCAGCCCGAACGCCGCCCACCCGGGCGCGTACCGTTGCTGATCGGCATCGCCCTCTGCCTCGTCGCCCTCGCCATGCTCTCCTTCGGCGGCGTCAAGGGCGCGGTCCTCTCCGTCTTCCCCTGGCTGATCGGCATGGGTTTCGTCCTCAAGGGCCGAGGCTGACCACAGCCGCTGCGACTCGCTCCAGTTGGTCGCGCTGGGAGCGTAGATCGAGCGCCCCGAGACGGAAAACGATATGGCGCGCGCCTGCGCCGGCGTAGCGGTCCAGCGCTGCACGGACCTGGTCCGCGGAGCCCGTGACGACGGCCTGGATCTTCTCGAGGTCGGCGAGGGGTACGCCGTAGGTGGCGGTGGCGTACTTCTCCATCGTGCTCCGGCCGCGGTCGGCGTCCTCGTCGATCAGCACTGTCACGAACAGCGCGGGCGTGATCGCCTCGGTGGCGCGGCCGTTGTCCGCCGCGGCCTTGTGTACCTGCGCGAGACCGGAGGCGTAATCGTCAGGGTCCGGCGGGTACGGCAACCACCCGTCGTAGAGGCGTCCAGCACGGGCGAGGGCCGCCGGTGTCGCACCGCCGAGCCAGATCGGCGGCCCGCCGGCACGGAACGGGCGCGTCGCGGGCGGGAGGTCGTCGTGCCGGAAGAACTCGCCGTGGAAACTGCCGGCACCGGCCCACAGTGCGCGCCAGAGCCCGACCGTCTCGTCCAGCCGGGCGAACCGCCGGGCCCAGGGCACCTCGGACAGCTCGTACTGCGGCTTCCCGAAGCGCCCCGGGAAGCCCGCACCCACCGCGACGGTCAGCCGTCCGCCGGAGAGCAGATCGATCGACGCCAGCGACTGCGCGACCTGCAGCGGCCTGCGCAGGAACGGCAACAGCGCGCCCGTACCCAGCGTCGCGGTGGTGGTGACCGGGGCGAGCGCGGCCAGCATTGTCAGCGCTTCTACACGCGGGCTGAGCAGGGAATCGTTGACGAACAGGGAGGAGAAACCCAGGCGCTCGGCGGCCCGGCCGAAAGTGATCAGGTCGCGCGGGTCGCTCCGGGTCGAGCTGGTCGGAAGTAGTACGCCGATGTCCACGCCGATGATGGTCGCCGGGCGCGCGTACACCGGCAATTCCCTCGAAGGTATAGCCGGGATGCCCTGACCGCCGCTACACACTGGCCATGGACTTTCCCCGCGCGCTGCGGGCCAGGCGCGTCGACCGCCGGGTCAGCCAGCTCGAGCTCGCCTCCCGGGCCGGCACCACGCAACGCCACCTGAGCTACATGGAAGCGGGCCGGTCCCATCCCGGTCGCGCCATGGTGGTGCGCCTGGCCGAATCCCTGAACCTGACCCTGCGCGAACGCAACGACCTGCTCCTGACCGCCGGGTACGCCCCCGCCTACCCGGAAACCGCATTGGACGCCGCCGCGCTGGCCCCGGTGCGTACCGCGCTCGGCCACATCCTCGCCGGCCACGAGCCCTACCCCGCCCTGGTCACCGATGGCACGGGCACCCTGATCGCCGCGAACGCCTCGTTCGGCGTGCTCACGTCCGGCGCAGCGGCGGAGCTGACGGGCCCCGGCTGCAACGTCTACCGCCTCGCGCTGCATCCGGCCGGGATCGCGCCCCGCATCCGCAACCTGCCCGAATGGGGACGCCACATCCTGGGCCGCCTCGAGCACCTGCCGGCGCTGCGCGACGAGCTTTCCGCGTACGTTCCCGATCTTGAGCCGTCGGCAGCCCACCTGGGCTTCGCGGTCCCGCTCCACCTCGGCTCGCCCCTCGGCGAGCTGCACCTGATCACCACCGTGACAACCTTCGCGACCGCCACCGACATCACCCTCTCGGAGCTCAAACTCGAAGCATTTCTGCCCGCCGACGCGGCCACCGCCGCAGCCCTGCACGCTTGTCCCAGCCGGTAGCAAATCCCGCGACAAGATCGTGGGCGGCGGCCACACTGTCCTCGTGCCGGAACCGGGTGAGCAGGGGTATCTGCGGCAGGTCGAACTACTCGCTCGTGATGTGGTTGCCGCTGCGCACGACGAGGGGTGGCTGACGTACGCGGAGGACCCGGCGGAGGCCAGTGGCCTGCAGCGGCGGGTGAACGAGCTCGCGCGTACCCTCCGTCATCAGCATTTTGAGGGTGACGGTTGCGCTGAGAGTGACCGGCCCGTGCTGACCCTCGGCGGTGCCGCGTTGCTCGTGCCGGGCGCGAACTATCGTGCCGGCTGTGACCTGCTGGGAGTCGAAGCGCGGGAGGAGGGCTGGGCGCTCTGGTACACCTGGGACAACAAGGACCACGCCCACACGATGGTGACCGCCGCCCTGGAGACCACCCGCGGCCTGCTGGACAACTGGGCACAGGGCCGCGACGTCCATCCTGGTCAGCCCGCACGCAGCCAGATCCGCGCCGTCCGGCGGGGGTGGATCGGGCCGGTCACCCTGTCGCCCGGCTACGCCGCCACCAAAGGACTCGGCGGATGGTGACGATGCAGGGCCGGCTGGAGTGGTGGGGAAGTGCGTCCACCTTGCTCGGCGAGTGGTCAGCCGGGCAGGCGGAGGTCCAGAATGCGGCCGAGTTGCGACAGGGCGCGCAGGTTGAGCCCGGTGGGGACGAGGCGCTTGGTGAGGATGTCGCCCCGATCGGTGATCGGGTTCTCGGCGTGGACCACCGCCCCGGATTGGGCTACGAAAGCGTCGGCCGCCTGCCCGGAGGCGTTCCGGTTGTTGCTGCCTCGAAAGAGCCACCACCCGGACAAGGACGTCGACGGCCGTCCGAGGGTGATGACCTGGGTGCCCGGTGGAAGGTTGCGCCGGGCGGCGTCGGCCGCGACCCATCTGCCGACGATCGCTGAATCCCAGGGTACGGTTTCCTGGCTGTACGGACGCACCTCGGCGGCCGGATCCCGGAACGTCATCGGCTTCCGGAAATCCAGGTAGGGGCAGAGCCGCGACACGAGTGGGTAGACCTCGTCCCCCGTTATGCCGTCGAGCCACATCGCGACCTGCAGCAGTCGTTCGATCGGATCGATGGTCGTCAGCTTGACCCCGATCTGCCGTTCCCGGGCCAGCGCGGCGGACCGCGCGTGCTGAGCACCGGCGCCCGTGCACCCCCGGCACCATCCGCCGGAGAGACCCACGCAGTCGGCACACCGATATTGGCCGCACTGGCCGCAGACGGCGCTGGCAAGCTTGCCGCATCCGCAGGTGGCGATGGGCTCGGCCGACGGATCGTAATACCGCTCGGTGCAGACGCCGACAGGTGTCATCATCGGCACGACCCGGCCCGGACCGACCAGGGTTGGGATCTGAGCCCACACCGTGGCACCGCATTCGAAAAGCCCGGGGAGGACACGAACCCGGGTGTCGTTCGGATGGCCCTCACCGCATCCCATGGTCCGACTATGGCAGCGTCCCTCACCGGGCCGCCACGGGAAATGGACAGCTCGGCCCGGCTTCACCCCCCAACGGTGCGCCGCCGGGGATCACCTGGCCAGGGTGCCGATCCACTCTCTGAGCAGCACGGCTTCGGCCGGGCTGAATCCGGCCTCCACCACCGGGTCGCCGGCACGGGCGTCGTTGCCCTCACCGATCGCCGCCAGGAGGGCCAGGGCCTGCCCGGCAATGGTCGGCCCGTCGCCGGTCGGTCCGGTGTCGCTGACGATCGAGGCGATTACCGTGTCGCACAGGCCGACCAGCGAGGCCGGGTCACGTTCGCTCTCCGGCTGCGAGAGCAGCAGCAGTACGGCGCCGGTCGTGGACGCCTCGATGTGCCGGGCGGCTGTCTCGACCGGGACGCGTAGCCGGCCCTGTTGCCGGGCCCGCTCGAGCAGGCGGCGAAGGATCTGCTCGTTCTCCTGCGCTGCGGCCGGGCGCCGGCCCGGGTGCAGGTTGCCGTACATCAACGCGTAGAACGCGGGGTTCCGCAGCCCGAACTCGACGTGGATGTCCCACCCGCGGCGAATGTCGTCGATCGCGTCCGTGCTGGGTTCCAGGGCCCGCTTCTCGGCCAGGTAGCTCTCGAAGACGTAGCTGGCCAGGGCGTCGAGCAGGCCGTCCTTGTCGCCGAACAGGCGGTACAACGTCGGCGTCTGCACCCCGGCGGCGATGGCGACCGCCCGGGTCGAGATGGCGGCGGGACCCTGCTCCCGGAGCAGGTCGGCGGCGGCCTGCAGGATGCGCGCGCTCTGCTCGCTGCGGTCGGTGGTGGCGACGGTCTCGGTTCTCGCAGCTGGCATGTGACGATGATAACGCCATCACGTTGACGATGGTATTAACGACGTAAACAGTTTAGCGTTGCCATCGTCAACAGGGCCGGTATCCGGACATGACCGGGACCTCGTCCGTGCGCGAATCTCGCTGACCCAGAACACGAACGGAAAATCATGCCCCAGATCTCAGTCGCCATCGCCTACACCTCCGGGTACGGTCACACCCGCGAATTCGCCACCAGCGTCGCTGACGGTGCCCGTTCGGTGGCCGGGACGAGCGTCGACCTCGTCGACGTCGCCGCCATCACCGACGCCGGTTGGAGCACGCTCGGCAGCGCCGACGCGGTCATCTTCGGCACCCCGACCTACATGGGCAGCGCGTCGGGCGCCTTCCATGCCTTCGCCGAGGCCTCCTCCAAGCCCTGGATGCAACGGTCCTGGCAGGACAAGCTCGCCGCCGGCTTCACCAACTCCGGATCGATGAGCGGTGACAAGCTGCACACCCTGCAGTACCTGGCGCTGCTCGCCGCGCAGCACGGCATGCACTGGATCAACCTCGGACTCCTGCCCGGCTGGAACACCACCACCGCCAGCGAGCACGACGACAACCGTCTCGGCTTCTACCTCGGAGCAGGCGCCCAGTCCTGGAACGACCAGGGCCCCGAGGCGGCGCACAAAGCCGACCTGAGCACCGCCCGCCACCTCGGCCGGCGCGTTGCCACGGCGGGCCACATCTTCGCCGCAGGAAACTCCGTCACTACAGCCGGACCGATCGCGATCGACTAGGAGGGAAAGCCACGTCACCCACGAACCACGGCGACGGCTGCTGCGGTGTCCAGCTCCCAGCCCTGCGCGTACGCAGTGGCGAAACCCTCCGGGCCCAGCGCGGCCTGCCCGCGTTCGGTGAGTTCGCGGACGTGCGGGTCGGTGTGGTCGTGGGTGCCCCGCAGCCGGGCGGCGGCGCCGAGCAGCATGGCTGACCGCTCTCGCAACCCGCGCGCGTCGGCGAGGGCGGCCTCGTTCACCGTCACCGGCGACAGGATCGGCAGTTCCCGCGTCGCCAGCGCGGCGGCGTACGCCTCCTGTAGTGCGCTGTCCGCGCCGGACAGGTCACCCCGGGCCAGGCAGAGAGCGGCCCGTGCGTTGCCGACCAGGGCCTGGGCGTGGGAGGCGGACGATCCGGGCTCGGTGTCGTGGAGCAGGTCTGCGGCTCGGTCCAGGTCGCCGAGGCGCACCCGATAGCCGGCCTCGGTGGCGTCGACGAGGACCAGCATCGGCGCCGAAGAGGCTTGCAGCGCACGGGAGCGTGCCGCGTCGAGCATGGCGAGCGCGCGGCCGGTGTCGCCGCGGCGGGCGTACAGGTCGATCCAGCGCAGGTCGCTGTAGAGCTGGTCGCCGAGGCTGAGCCGGCCGAACTCGCCCGCCAGGGCCCGGGCCTCGCGCAGATCGGCCAGGGCGCCGTCGAGGTCGTCGTAGCGTCGCAGCTGGGCGCGCATCGGGAGGGTGGCGGCCTGCCCCCAGCCGTCGCCGGCCTGCCGGAAGCGGGCCAGGGAAGCCTCCACATGGGAACGCATCCGGGTCAGGTCGCCCATGTTCTCGGCGATCTCCGCCTGGAACATGTGGGCCAGCCCGGAGAGCCACGTGTCGTCGCCGTCGGCGAGGAGCCGGAAGGTGGCGAGGGCGGTGTGTTCGTCCTGCAGGAAGAGCAGGACCGGGCCGAAGACGCGGTAGTGGCTCGGGAGTTCCGGATGGGCGAGCAGCCGGTCGGCGAGGTCGCGCATCTCGATCCGGTCGGCCGCGGCCTGGTCGGCGGTGATTCCGGAGAGGATGTCCGCGCGGTTGAGCAGGTAGACGGCCCGGGCGCAGTCGCGTTCGGGGGTCGGGGTGCCGCCGGGGATCGCGAGTGCCTCGCCGAGCCAGTAGAAGCCGTCGGTGTGGTGGCCGAACATCTGCCAGTACCAGGTCAGGGCCAGTGCGAGATTGATTGCCCCGGCGGAGTCGCGGGTGGCGCACAGGTGGCGCAGGGCGGCGAGCGTGTTGTCGTACTCAGAGCTGATGACCTTCATGGCGGCAAGCTGGGACGGACCGCGCAGCTGGGCGTCGTGCCAGGTCGTGAGAGCGGTGAAGTGTACGGCGGCCAGGTCGCGGACCGCGCCGAGTTCACCGGTGCCGGTCAGGCGGTCGATGCCGTACTCCCGGATGGTTTCGAGCATGCGATAGCGGCCCGCGCCGGGCGCGAGCTGCAGCAGTGACCGGTCCACGAGGGTGGCGAGCAGATCGGGGATGTCGCCGGCGGGCACCGCCGTCCCCGCACAGACCGCGGTGGCCGAGGCCGTGGTGACGCCGCCGGGAAGAACCGAGATCCTTTCAGCGACCGTACGCTCATGCCCGGTCAGCAACTCCCAGCTCCAGGCGATGGCTGCGCGCAGCGTCCGGTGTCGCGGCGGTGCCGTACGGCTGCCGGTGGTGAGCAGCCGGAACCGGTCGGACAGCCCGTCGGCGAGGTCCGGGAGCGCCAGGGTCCGCAGCCGGGCGGCGGCCAGCTCAAGAGCCAGGGGCATGCCGTCCAGGCCGCGCACCACGCGCACGATGTCGGGCACCGTGGACTCGTCGACGGCGAAACCGGGTCGTACGGCAGCGGCCCGCTCGGTGAACAGGCGCACCGCAGCTGCCCCGCGGGCCTGCTCGACGCCGTCGTCCGGGCCGGGCAGGGCGAGGGGGGCGAGCGGCACGAGCGTCTCGCCGTCGACCGCGAGGGGTTCCCGGCTGGTGGCGAGCACCCGCAGGCCGGGGCAGCGTCGCAGCAGTGCCTCGACCAGGTGGGCCACGGCGTCGATCAGGTGCTCGCAGTTGTCGGCCAGCAGCAGGACCTCCCGGCCGCCGAGCTCGTCTACGAGGATGTCCAGCTCGTCACCGCCGCCCCGGCCCCGGGCACCCCGCAGCCCGATCGCGGCGAGCAGGGCGCCGGCGATCTTCGCTGTCTCGGTGACGGGCGCGAGATCGACGAGCCATACACCGTCGCGGGCGTCCTGGCGGCGGGCGGCTTCCAGCGCGAGCCGGGTCTTCCCGGCGCCCCCGGGACCGAGGACGGTGACCAGGCGTGCGGTGGTGAGCAGGGTGCCGATGCGCTCGAGCTCGTCGTCGCGGCCGATGAAGCTGGTCAGCGGCGCGGGCAAGGGGGAGCGGGAACCGGCGGGGGCGGAAGTCGAACGCAGCAAACGCAGGTGGCGATCCCGCAGCGCGGTGCCCGGGTCAGCGCCGAGCCCGTCGGCCAGGGCTTCCCGGACCCGCTCGTAGACAGCGAGCGCCTCGGCCTGCCGCCCCTGAGCGGCGTACGCGTCCATCAGCAACGCGGCCGCGCGCTCGTCGGCGGGGTGCTCGGCCAGCACCCCGGCCAGCCGGTCCGCGGCGGCCTCGGCCTGCCCGAGCGTCAACTCCGCGTCGGCCAGATCGGCAACCGTCTCGACCGACAACTGCGCCAGCCGGGTCGCCACCGCGGGCGCGACCGCGGCGATCACCGGAGGCTCGGCGCCGGGTCGCCCACCCCACAAAACCAGAGCCTCGGTGAGCGCGGCGCTCGCGGCCTCCGGGTCACCTGCCCGTAGCCGCTCCCGCCCGGTCGCGGTCAGCTCCTCGAACCGCAGCGCGTCCACATCGGCTGGTGCCACCGCCAGCCGGTAGCCGCCCGCGACCTGCTCGATCGCATCGCCGGCCGGAAATGCCGGGGCGAGGGCACGTCGGAGCCGGGACACGAGGGCCTGCAGGGCCGCCGACGGATCGGCCGGTGGCTCCTCACCCCAGATCGCCCCGATCAGTACGCCCGGATCAACCGCCCGCCCACCACCGAGCGCCAGCCGCACGAGCAGTCCCTGCAACCGGGCCCCGGCAACGCTCAGGACGGCGTCACCGGCAGCCACCCGGAACGTGCCGAACATCGTGATGCGAAGACCGCCCATGGTCCTGATCCTCCCGCCCGCGACCGCTCGCCCGCACATCAGGGGCGGCGGCGTCCTCCGGCCCCGATCGGCATCGACGCAGGATGATCGATCAAGCCGTCGGCATCACGCAGAGGTAGGTTGTGTGCAATTTAGTTGTGCACAACTAAATTGTGCGCAATTTAATTGCCCACAACCTAACTGCGCGTAAAAAAAGCGGCCCCACCGCAAAGGGGGGCCGCCTTATGAAACTCAACGGGAACGCGACAGGCGCGCCGCTTTGCCAGGCTTAGCGTGACGGGCGGGCCCGCTTTGCCAGGCTTAGCGTGACGGGCGGGCCTGCTTTGCCAGGCTTAGCGTGACGAGTGCGGCCGTTTGGTGGAGCTTAGGGCGACAGGCCGGCCCGTGAGGTGAAGCTCAGCGGGAGCGCGGCAGGCAGCACTTCTTGTACTTGTTGCCGGAGCCGCACCAGCACGCCCCGTTGCGCTCCGGGGGCCACGTGATCTGCCCGGCCCGTGTGGCCTGCTGGCGGGCGTAACCGGCGCGGGTCTTCGCGTCGGTCGGGTCGTTGTCGCTGCCCGCGAAGCCGGTCAGGCCGGTGACCGTGGCGGGGAGCAGCGTCAGCCCGCTGCGCCCGGCGGATGTCAGGCGGACGAGTTCGCGTTCGAGGTGGGCGCGGTGGTCGTCCCAGGTCGCGCCGTACGGCTGGGCGAGGGCGGGCCAGGTGGACAGCATGCGGTCGAACTCGGGCTGGGGCCAGAACAGCAGGTCGTCGGCGGGCTCGGCGGCTGCGCGGGCGGTGGTGGCGGCGAGTTTGTTCTCGAGGCGGTCGGCCAGGTTGTCGTTGGTGTCGTGGGGGAGGCCGAGGGTGTGGCGGACGCGGTGGCGTTGCTGGAGCAGGAAGAAGGTGAGGCCCGCGTCGTCGGCGCTGGTGGGCTCGGTGGCGCGGCCGGCGAGGGCCTTCTTCACGGCCTCGGTGAGCCACTGCTCGGCGACGATGACCTTGCTGCGGCCACCGGCGGCCAGGGCTGCGGTGACATACGCCGCGGCGTCCGGGGCCTCGGTCAGCAGGGGGCGCAGGGCCTCGAGCTCGGCGAGGGCCTCGTCGTCGCGGCCGGAGCGGAACAGCAGGCGGGCGTGCAACGCGTGGGCCGCGCCGGCCTTGCTGTCGTCCGGTGTGGCGTATGAGGCGATGGCTCGTTCCGCGTAGCCGAGGGCGGCGTCGAGCTTGGAGCGGCTCTCGGCGATCTCGGCGGCGAGGGTGAGCGCGTGACCGGCGTCGTCGGGATCGGCGAGACGGCCCGTTTCGGCGGCGTCGGCCAGATCGGCGGCGATGCCCAGCGGATCGGCGGCGCCAAGGGCGGCTTGCCGGATCTCGGTCAGGTCAGCGCTGGTCAGGTCAGCTTTTGTCGGCACATCGCCACGCTACTGCGCACAGCGTACCGATGTCGGTTGATCTAAGTCTCATTCATGAAAGCCCGCGGCGGTCCAGGGCGTGGAGGGTGGCGTAGGTGACGGCGCCGTAGATCAGGTGGGGGACCAGGTCACTGGCCCAATCCGTAGCTGACCAGCTGCGCGGTTCGGTCACCCGCAGTTTGGCCATGGACACGTCGGTCGAGGCCATCGCTGTCACTCCGGCGAGGAGCGCTCCTACGGGTACGGGTGGACGCACACCGGCACCCCGCAACAACCCGAACGCCGCGCCGATCCCGACTCCCGTGAGGATGCCGGTGAGGCTGCCGAGGCCACTGACCCTGTTCCGCCGTTCATCCCCGGCGCCGGGCACCGTGACGGGGAGCCGGTCCTCGATGGCCTCGACGGTGCGTTCGGGAGTCTGGCTGGCGGCCCGGCCACGCACCACCATGTCGACGTAGGTCGCCGCGTTCAATGCGGCCGTGCCCGCGGCGCCCGCTGCCGCTCCGGCGAGGAATCCCGTGTTCATGAACCAGGTGTTCCCGGGGACGTCGCCGTCAAACGGCTGATGAGGGCGAAGGCGAGCAGCCCGGTGGCGGTGAAGTCGATCGAGGGCTCGTTGGTGGCGGAGACCCGGGTGTCGTCGACGTAATGGGCATCATCGCGGTCGAACGCGGCCAGAGAGCCCGTCGCGCAGGGGCTGGGTTCCGGGTCGTCGAGCAGTTCGTGGACGCGGTCCGCGTCGTTGGGGCCGTTGACCACGGCACCGGTCATCCGCGCGGACGTCCCGGCCAGGGAGGCGATCTGGTCGTGCGGGCATCGGGGGTACGTCGTCCCGGCCCCGACGACCAGCGAGGTGCCCCACCCGTTGGCGCCGAGGACCACTCCGCGCTGGGCCGTCGCGAACGCCGCGTACCTGTCGTCGTGGAACGTGTGCTGGTAGAGCTCTGCCGCCGCGGTGAACCCGAGTTGCCGCGCGGCGTAGTCGGATCCGCCGTTCCCCGCGGCCGCGCTCATCGGGTTCCCGGCGGCGGCTTTGACGCCCGCCTCGAGGCGGCGCTCCAGATCGGCGCGCAGAGCGTCGGCACCGGCTCCCGGGATGCGGGCCAGCTCAGCGTCGGCTCCGGGGATGAGGGCGAGCCCGGCTGCTCCCGGGATTCGGGCCAGTTCAGCGTCGGCGAGGACGCTCACGTCGTACACGGAGAGCGTTTCTGTGCCGCCGTCCTCCAGATAGCCGGACGCCCAGCTCACGGCCGTCCGGAGCCATTCCGCCGCTCGGGGGTCGCCGAGGCCGGCGCCGGCGAGGGCGAGTTCGGTGGCGCCGAGGGCCATGTCGTCGGCCCAGCTGTCCTCGGGATAGAAGCTGCGGGGTTCTGCGGTGACCAGGGTGTCCCCGTCGGTGGAGGCCGCGTCGTAGACCTGTGCGGCGATCGTCAGGTAGCGCGTGGCGAGGGCCCGGTCGGTGCCGGTCTGGACCTGGGCGGCGAGGGCGAACGCGGCGGCCACCCGGCCGGCGAGGTTCGGGCTCAGCGGTTCTCCGGAGGCCGCGGCGCGGAAGACCGGCCGGTACCGCTGGAAATACTGGTCGTCGCCGGGCTGAACGTCGAGCTGGTCGTCGGCCTGGGGGAGCCGCCACGTGTCGTGGTCGCCCAGGAACGAGCCGCTCAGGCCGCTGCCGATGCCGACCTGGGTGTAGAGGACCCCGGCCTGCGGGTTCCACATCTTGGTGAGCCAGTCCAGGCCGTGCCGGGTCTCTGCCGCCAGGCCGTCCACGGCCATGCCGTCCCGCTGCACCACGAGCATGGCGATCAACGCGTACGCCGTGGTGTGCGTGAACTTCAGGAAGTCCCCGGCGTCGTACCAGCCCCCTTCCACGTCGACGGGCCCGCCCGACACGGTCAGCTCCCCGGTCAGGGTCCCGTCGTCGTCGAAGTCCGGTGTCTCGTAGATCGTCGCCGCCCGGTCCGCCAGATGCGCCGGCTGTCGCTGGAACGGCCCGCTGATCTGATCGGCGCCGTCGCGATGCGCCTGGAAATAACCGACGGCGTCCCGGACCAGGGGATCGAAGAGCGAGTTCCCCACCCGGAAGGGTACGGACTCCGCGCGCACGCCGCCCTCGACGCGGATCCGGTACGTGCCCGGCTGGGTCAGCGCGCTGAGGTCGACCGGGCGTACGTCGGGGAACCGGTCGTTCCAGCCGTCGCGGCGGGCACCGATCGTGGCGTTCAGCACCTTGTCACCCGATGCGTCGATCACCGTCGCCCGTGCCCCGGCGGCGTCGCGCGGGGCCATCAGGACCGCGATCTTCTGCTCGCCGGGGGCGTACCCGACCTGGTCGACCCGGACGAACGCGTCCGCCTCCGGGTGGTTCCTGCCGCACGAGCCCACCGGCAGGAGCACCGCGACCAGCGGCAGCACGAGCAGGCGGCGGAGCCGGGTTCCCAAGACCATCACGACGATGCATTCTTGTCGCTGCCGAACTACGCGAGACGGACATTTTGTACGAGCCGCTCGCGGTTGGGTTGTGTGCAATTTAGTTGTGCACAACTAAATTGCACACAACTAAATTGGGCACAACCTAACGGCGCGTGACCGCAGTGAGGTGACGGCATCGGTAGGTGACAATGAGGCATGTCTTTCGCGACTGCGCTGGCTCTTCACCCCGGTGGCGGCGCGCACCTGCAAGCTTCGACATGCGTCTCCCGGATGACCATGGCCAGGGCCTTCTTCGGAATCCTCAGCCGCCAAGACATCCGCAGGGCTACCCCTCGGCCCTCGACCGTCGACACCATCGGAGAGCAACCATGAGCCGCCGCCGCTACGTGGCACGGGGAGTACCCGGCGGTTACCGGATCTGGGACAACAGAGCCGGCCGCTGGTGGGGCGAGCTCTACCAGCTCTGCCCCGACGATCTGCTGACCGAGCTCAACAGCGACGCCGACTACGAGACGATCACCGCCCTGCTGAAGAGGTATCGGGCCTCGAAGCGATAGCGCCAGAGCTGCGCGCCGACTCCACACCATCAAGCCCGCGCTCGCTCCGTCAGCGACGCCGTGAACTCGGCCGCCGGCATCGGCCGCGCGAAGAGGTAACCCTGCGCGACCGAGCACCCGAGCAACTGCAGCTCCGCGACCTGAGCCGTCGTCTCGATACCCTCAGCGACCGTGCTGAGCCCGAGCACCTGAGCCAGCCGGATCACGGCCTCGGCCACACCGGCACCACGCGTCGTGCCGTCGAGCTTCGCCACGAAACTGCGGTCGATCTTGAGGACGTCGACCGGGAGCTGGGTGAGCAGGTGGAGTGAGCTGTAGCCCGTACCGAAATCGTCGACCGCGACCCGGATGCCGTGCCGGCGCAGGGCCTCCAGGGCGGGGATGGCGACCTCCTCGTCCACGATGGCCGACTCGGTGATCTCCAGGACCAGCGCCTCGGCGGGCAGCCCGGTGCGGTGCAGGACGGTGATCACGTCGCCGAGGAACGAGTGTTCCTGCAGCTGACGGGCCGAGACGTTGACGCTCGCGTAAAGGTCGCCCGCGCCCGACAACCGCCACTGCTGCACCTGGCGGCACGCCTGCTCCAGGACCCAGTGGCCGATGCCGGTGATCGCGCCGGTGCGTTCGGCGATCGGCACGAACTCGGCCGGGGAGATCGGGCCGAGGACCGGGTGGTCCCAGCGCAGCAACGCCTCGACGGCGACCGGGTCGCCGGTGCTCAGATCGACCAGCGGCTGGTACGCGAGCCCGAACTGCCCGTCCCCGGCCGCCGTCACCAGCGCGTCGGCGAGGGCGGCGTCCCGGTCGCGCCGGTCGGTCATCTCCGGGTGGAACATGCGCCAGCCGTGCGTTCCGGCGCGCTTCGACTCGTACATGGCGACGTCGGCCCGATGCTGCAGTTCCTTGGCGGTGTCGCCGGGCCGGGACAGCGCCATGCCGATGCTGCAGCGGATCGTGACCCACTCGCCGCCGATCTCCAGCGGGTTGCCGGCGAGGGTCGCGAGCACCCGCTCGGCGACCGCGACGGCCTCGCCCTCGTTCGTGACCCCGCTCAGCAGCACCACGAACTCGTCACCGCCGACCCGGGCCGCCACATCACCGCGGCGCACCGTCGCGCGCAGCTGCCGGGCGAACTCGACCAGCACCCGGTCCCCGGCGTCGTGCCCGAGCCGGTCGTTGACCTGTTTGAAGCCGTCTAGGTCGAGCAGCATCAGCGCGGCCGGATCGCGGCGCTGCTCGGCCCGGTCGAGGGCCTGGCGCATGCCGGTGAGGTTCGCGAGGCGGGTGAGGGTGTCGGTGACGTTGATGCGACGGCTGTCCTTCAACGAGATCAGCTGGCGTACGGCGAGCGCGGTGGTCATCGCCGTCTGGCCGATCGTCAGCCCGCCCCAGAACAGGAAAGCGTGTTCACGGATGGTGACGACGACCAGGAGAATGTTGCCGAAGCCGACCGCCACGTACGGCAGCCGCGTCGACCAGTCGGGCATCCGGGCGGTCGCGGGCAGGTCGTCGTCGGTCGCCGCCGAGCACTGCTGCATGGCGGCCACGGTCATGATCAGTGAGGCGAGGACCAGGCTGGCCGAGGCGAGCGGGGAGTGCTCGGCCTCCCGGCCCTGGACGCGCAGAGCCGAGAACGCGGTGTCGGCGATCGAGTAGAGCAGGATGCCGCCCAGCAGCACGATCAGCGGCCGGTTGAGCCGGGCCACCGCGCCCCGCAGAAGCACCGCGCTGACCGCGACGAGCAGCAGCAGGGTGCCCAGCGGGTAACCGACGTCGTAAAGCCAGCGCAGATCCGGTTCGGTGCGCACCGAGCGGGCCAGCACGAAATACCAGACCAGGATGAAACCGCTGCTGAGTACGGTGACCACCTCGGCGATGAACGCCAGGCGCTCGCGGGCATCGAGGCGCTGAGCCGACACCGACAGCGCGGCGCCGGTCAGGCTCAGGAACATGCTCAGCCCGCACAGAACCGCGACCCAGAACCACGGTGCCCGGCCGGTGACCTCGTTGACAGCGAAGCTGATCGTGCTGGCCAGCGAGAGACCGCGGCCGGCGGCCGCCAGCAGCCAGGTGGTCCGGGTGGCGGTCCCGCGGGCGGCCCTGATGCTGTACGCGAGCCCGAGCGCATCGAGCGCCAGCAGCGACACCCCGAGCACAGCGGTACGCGCTGCCGGGCTGGTCAGCGCCACGCCCTGCCCGAGCACGGTGAGAGTGATGAGCCCCAGCGCACTGCGGGGCAGCCGTCCGAGCATCGACCCGTCCTCCGCCGTAGTGGTTTCTCACGCGTCTCATCGGTCGGCAGCGGCCCATCTCACAGCCGTCGTGACTGTTGCACCCGATCTGCAACCGTCGTGGCGGCGCCGTATTTTGGACACCATGACTGTTCTGCCCATCCGGCTCGTCGGCGATCCGGTGCTGCGCGAGGCCGCCGTGCCCGTCACCGACTTCGACGCCGAGCTGCGCAAGCTCGTCGACGACCTCAGCGAGACCCTGACCTCCACCGGCGGCGCCGGGCTGGCCGCCCCGCAGCTCGGCGTCGGCCTGCGGGTCTTCGCGCTGAACCCGAAGATCAGCGACGGCGAGTTCGACCACCTCGTCAACCCGGTGCTCGAGTTCCCCGACGAGGAGGACCAGGACGGCCCCGAGGGCTGCCTCTCCATCCCCGGCATCTACCTCGACACCCGCCGCCGGATGAACGTCGTCGCCAAGGGCTACACCAAGCACGGCGACCCGATCCAGCTCGTCGGCGAGGGCCTGCTGTCACGCTGCGTGCAGCACGAGACCGATCACCTCGACGGCGTACTCTTCATCGACCGCCAGCGCCCCGAACAGCGCGACCAGCTCCTCGCCACGATCCGCGCGGCGGCCTGGGCCGAGGGCCTGCCGATCCCGGAGATCCGCACCAGCCCCCACTGATCTCGCCCGGGGGCTCAGGTCACGCCCGGTGACTCAGGCCGTGGCGCCTCCCAGGGTGTGCCGCGCCTTCAGCCGGCGGTCGGCGATGGTGGCCTGGCTGCGCAACCGGTCGCTCTCCTCGCCGAGGCGGCGCTCGCCGAGCCCGGTCAGCCGGTAGTAGCGGCGCAGCCGGGACTGCACGACCTCTTCCCGGTCGACCTCGATCAGGCCCTCACCGCGCAGCCGGTCCAGCGCGGCGTAGAGGGTGCCGGCCCGCAACCGGACCCGCCCGTCCGTCATCCGCGCCACGTCCTCGATCACCGCGTAGCCGTGCTGGGGATCCCCGGCCAGCGCGGTGAGCACGAGAAAGGTCGGCTCACGCATCGGTTCGCTCATAGCTGCAAGCATATACCGATGATCGGTACGTCGAGCACGTCGGCGATCACCGATCGGATGACCGTTCGGCCCCGGTCGACCGGCCCGTCCTGACCGATCGGACCACGGCGACCGACCCGATTGGACGGTCGCGGTATCCATCGAGTATCGTTGTCCCTACGCCGTTGCGAGTTCTTCCCCCGTGGAATTCGCAGCGGCGCTTTAATTTGCCCCGCTACCCCGGTGTGTGGTCGATCCACTCCGCGGCGACGGCGAGCAGGATCTCCTCGAGCTGGGCGAGCGGGTCAGCCGGCGGCGAGCGGAAATACTCGTCATACCAGACCCGGAACGCCCCCACGGTCGCCACGACCCGCAGCCGCAGCCGCCAGTCCACCTCACGCGGCTCCGGCCCCCGGGCCGCCACCAGCGCGGCGATCTCGCTCTCCTGATCGGGGCGCATCCCGACGCTGGTCACCCGCAGATGCTGCGACCCCTGGACCACGAACCGCAGCCCGGCCAGCCAGTCGTGATGATCGATCGCGAACCGGCCCAGCTCCAGCATCGCCAGCCGCAGCACCTCGGTGTCCGGCGGCCCGCCCGGCGCCGCCGCCAGGTAGTCGATGACCAGCCGGCCCATCAACCGCACCGGCTCGGCGACCACGTCCTCCTTGCTGGCGAAATACCGGTGGAACGTACGCGGTGCGATGTCCGCCGCCGCGCAGATGTCCGTGACCGTCACGTGGTCGTACCCACGCTCGACGAACAGCCGCCACGCGGCCGCCACCGTCGAGGCCCGGGCCTCCTCGCGTTTGCGGTCCCTCAACGTAGTGATGAGCGCGCTCCCTCTCGCCGTTCCCGATCCCTGCTTCTGGCCAGTGTGATGCCGCTCTCAGAACCGCCGTGCAGCCATCTCGCTGCAACATGCAAGTGGCACTGTCTGCCTCGTGGCACATCCTGCCAACTCCTGCTTTCCGATGTTGGAGCCTCCTTATGTCCCGAGCCGCCGAACTCGCCGCCCCGGCCGCGGCCCCCGTACCGGCGAAGGGGTCCTGGTCCGGCCGGCAGATCGCCGTCGTGCTGGTGATCGGTCTCGCCGCGCTGATGGTCTCACTGACCCAGTCGCTGCTCATCCCGGTCATGTCCGAACTCGGCGCCGAACTCAACGCCTCGGCCGACGGCATCGCCTGGATCTTCACCTCGACCCTGCTCGTCGGCGCCGTCGCCGTCCCGACCTTCGGCCGCCTCGGTGACCTCTACGGCACCCGCAAGATGCTGCTCGTCGCCCTCGGCGCCCTGATCGCGGGCTCACTCATCTGCGCCCTCTCCACCAGCCTGCCGATGATGATCGCCGGCCGTGCGGTCGTCGGCCTGTCCGCCGCGACCATCCCGCTCGCCATCAGCCTCGTCGGCGTGATCCTGCCCCGCGAGCACGCCGGCTCGGGCATCGCCCTGATCAGCGCCATGCTCGGCGTCGGCGGCGCCCTCGGCCTCCCGCTCGCGGGCCTCGTCGCCCAGTACGCCGACTACCACGTCCTGTTCTGGATCTGCGTCGTCGGCGGCATCCTGGTCGTCCCCGCGATCCTGCGCATGGTCCCCGAACCGGACCGCACCGCCAAGGGCACGATGGACATCCCCGGCACCCTGCTGCTGGCCGCCGCGATGCTGTCCCTGCTGCTCCCGCTCGCCCAGGGCGAATCCTGGGGCTGGACCGACCCGCTGACCATCGGTCTGCTGATCCTCGCCGTGGTGCTGCTCGCCGCGTTCGTCCTGCTCGAACTGCGCCTCAAGTCCCCGCTGGTCGACGTGCGGACGAGCGCCCGTCCCTCGGTTCTGCTGACCAACCTGGCATCGCTCTGCGTCGGCTTCGCCCTCTTCGCCACCCTGATCGGCACGGCCTCCTACGTCCAGGCCCCGGCCGCGACGGGCTACGGCTTCGGCTCGTCCATCCTGGTCGGCGGTCTCTGCATGCTCCCCGGCGGCCTGATGATGCTGCTGCTCTCCCCGGTCTCGGCCAAACTCAGGCCGCGCACCGCCCTCACCGTCGGCGCCCTGATCATCGCCGCCGGCTTCGGCACCCGCATCATCCTCACGGACCACCTCTGGCAGGTCATCCTCGGCGCCACCATCGCCGGAGCCGGCACCGGCATCGCGTACGCCGCCATGCCCGGCCTGATCATGCACGCCACCCCCCGCTCCGAACTGGCCGCCGCCAACGGCCTGAACACCCTCTTCCGCAGCGTCGGCAGCTCCCTCGCCAGCGCCATCGGAGGCGCCATCCTGGCCGCCCAGACCATCACCCTGGCCGGCCACGCCCTCCCGTCCCTCACCGCCTACCGCACCCTGTTCGCCATCTGCGCCGGCGCGGCGGTCCTGGCCGCAGCCCTCGCCACGGTCATCCCGCGCTCCTCCACCACCGCGGACGCCGCCCTCACCGACTGACAGCGCACTCCTCCTTTTTCGCCGGTCATGCCGCGAAAGGGGAGGAGTGCGTCGCTACCGGCCCGGGGTGTCCGAGCCGACACAGATGCGAAAGCCGTATTTCTTGGCCTCGCCCCGGTATTCGGCCTCGATGTCGGAGGCACTGCTCAGGAACTGTTCACCGGTCACCGCCTGACCGACCTTGAAAGCGCCGGCCGATTGCAGGAAGACGTCGTTCGCCCGGGTCCGTTGCGCGAAGAGGTCAGTCAGCAGGTCGTCGTCCGCGGGCGGGCGGCTCAGGGCGGCGATGGTGTCCAGCAGCCTCTGGTTACCGGTGGTGATCGTGGTGAGCCAGGCGCCGAAGTCTCTGGGCTCCTGGGACCGGTCCGGCATGGCTGTGGCGACGTCGCTGCGATGGTCCGCGCACGCCTTCTCGGCCTCCGCCAGGAAGGTCGCCTTCGAGGTGCCGCGGCTCGGGACCGGGCTGGGATCCCCGCTCGGCGTCACCCCCGAGGTCGCCTCCGTCGTCCGGGAAGCCGACTGATTTCCCGTTTTCCCGGAATGGGATTCGCTTTTCTTGTCATCAATGGCGAATCCCACCGCGGCGGTGGCGACGACGATCAGGGCGAGTGCCATGACGACCCGCCTCGCCCCGCCTCGTTCCGGGCTGGCCCAGCCGGGCCGGTCGAGCCAATTCGCCAGCACTCCGCCGACGACGGTGGTGGCCGCCCCGGCCAGCACCAGAATGATCAGTATGGACATCACGGATACATGGTGCCAGCCGATATCGATCATTGTCGGTGCGGCATATGATCGATTCCATAATTCGATTTAACGGTGATCCTTCTGATCCTTCGCCGGTTGCGATCCGTACGAGTTGTCACGCCGGCAGCGAGTGCATTGATCTACCGACAGAAAGGACGGAACGCGATGCTCGATCTTCTTCTGGAGTTCCTCTTCGACGAGGTCGGAGAGCTGGTGGGCGACGCCGTGGGCAGCGTCGTGGAGGCGGTCACCGAGGCATTCAGTGACTCCGCGGCGGACGCCGGATCGGCCGTGACAGCCATGGACCTGCCGATCGACGGGCCCGTCGAGCTGCCGCTGGACACACCCGCGGAGGGCGGCGGCATGATGGCTGCCATGGACGGCGGCATCTCACCGGACCGGTTCGATCCGGCGCCCGTGATGGGAGCGTTCCGGCCCTGATGAAACACCCGGCGACCGGCGCGGCAATGCTGACCACACCGGTCGCCGGGTGCACCGGCGGAGCGCGTCCCGCCACCGGACGGATAGTTCACGTCGCCATTCGGAGGAGCGGATGCCGGGGCGGTGAGAATCTGCGGCGTCGTCATGATCGCATTGGTGGATCTCGCGGCAACGAACGATGTCCTGGGAATATTCACCAGGATATCGAGCCGTGGACCGGAAGATGTGATGGCCTCTGTCGACGATGCCTATGCCGCCGTGCCGGTGCTGTTCTACACGCATCACTTGCAGCGCTCTGTTGACCGGGCTACGCAGCGCGTGGGTCGGGTGATTGTTTCGGTAGACGGAGCGTGTTCAACCTGGTAGGCGTGGCAGTGTTCGCTCGGCGAGATCCAAGGACTCACGGTCAGCCTGGACGCCGCGCGGTCCAAGCTTGAGACGCTCGATCACCGGCCTGCGTCTTCTCTTGCGGTCGGCCTTGGAATGCCCGTGATTCGCCGACAGCACCGGGGGATTCCGTCAGCTTGCTGACGTGATTCCTGCCGCGCGGGGGTGGTCTCGCCGGTGAGAGCCACCCCCGCGGCGTTAGCGGTCGCTCAGGCGGGGGAGGCGCGCAGCCGGGTGATCTCGGCGCGGGCGTGTTCGACGTCGCCGGTGTCGCGGCCGCCGGCTTCGGCGATCTGCTCGGCGAGGTCGTTGGCGGCGGTGAGGATGTGTTTGGCGCGCTGTTTCTCGTGGTGGCCGTGCTGGGCCTTGCGGTAGTGGCGGCGGGTCCGCCAGCCGCCCGCGGCCGCGGTGACCTCTGCCTCGGTCAGTAGCCCGGTCTCGGTTTCGGGCGCGAGGATGTCGCGGAGCCAGGCTTGTTCCTGCGGGACGGCGAGCCGGAACGCCAGCCACAGCAGGAGCAGGTCGGCGATCGGCATGACGACGACCATGAGCAGCAGCACCCCGGCACCACCAGCGAGCAGGTAGCCGAGCGCGCCCATGCTGTCCCAGCAGCCATGCGCGATCATCGCGGCGATCATCAGCAGCAGGCCCCGCAGCCCGGCGGGGGCGGTCGCCGCGGCCGAGCAGCCACATGATGCCGGGACAGAACACCGCGCTGAACAACACGTGGGCGAACAGCCCAGTGGCGCTACGGGTCGTCACGATCTGCCAGGCCGAGCCGACCTGGTCGGCACCGAAGTTCACCGCGGTGTTGTTGAACGCGTAGAGGACATCTTCGCAGATCTGGAACCCGAGGCCGATGAACGCGCCGATGATGAGCCCGTCGAACGGACTACGCACCAGTGTGCGGGCCAGGCCGAGCAGCAGGATCAGGCCGAGGGCTTTGCCGATCTCCTCGTTGATCGGTGCGGTCAGCCCGGCACCCCAGTCGTTGACCCAGGCCTGCCCGGACGCCTTGCCGTACAGCGACAAGAACGCCCCGTTTGCCGGCAACGCGATCCAGAACGTGGCCGCGGCGGCACCCCACACGAAAGCCGCGGCCAGCAGGCCGGAGGGCTGGCGGGTATAGCGGTTGTGGTAGGCCAGCAGGACCAGCCACGGGATGGTGTAGATCGCGAAGGCCAGCGCCCCGGTGCCCAGACCGACGCCGTACGCGCCGGCGCCCGCACCGTAGTACTGGACCATTCTCCAGATCCCGGCGGCGACGCCGAGCGCGTACACCCAGAAGCACAGGTTGCGGGGCTGCAGAAGCTTGAACGGTATGAGCGGAGAGCTGGTTGCCGGCCCCGACCACCTGGATCACCAGGCCCCGGCCGTCCGGCAGAACGTAGGCGGCGGTGATCCCGTCGTTGGAAGTGTCGGTGTAGGTCTCCACCACCCCGACGATGCCGCCGGCCGCGTTCACCGCGCCGCGACTGCCATCGGTGTACACGGGCTTGTCCTCGGACTTGCTGTCATTACGGTTGATCTGGTCCAGCAACGCGTTCGCATCACCGGTGAACGGTGCGACCTGGGCCTGCGCGCTGACCCCGTCGTCGGTCAGCGTCGCCGACGACGAGCCGGCGCCGGGCTCCACCGTGCTCGCACCGACCAGCAGCCCGTCGACCACCTGCCACCCCACCGGCGGAGTCACCGTCAGACCCGCATCCAGGTTGAGCCGGTCACCGGCGCGGACCACATCGTGGCCGGCCACCGCGGAATCGATCAACGGGATGATCCCCCGCAACACGATCGCGATCGCGAAGACCACCAAAGCCGGCACCAAACTACGCCGATCCAGACCCAGCCAGCGCTGTTCGACCGGAACAAAGGCAGGCCGCGCCGCGTGCCGCCCCCCGTGTGAGATCACCATGACGCCACTCTCATACACACCGTTCGCCACCGGTTAAGCGGCGAGACGCTGCACCGGTCCGAGGTGGAATCGGTCCGGCGGGAGGTCGCCGCGCTGGATGTCCGCGACGGGCACACCGTGCTGGAGATCGGCACGGGCTCCGGATATCCGGGTGCGCTGCTCGCCGCCGTTTCCGGGCCAACGGGGGAGGGTGACCAGTGTCGACGTCAGCGAGCATCTGGCCGGGTGGGCCAACCGCATGCACCATCAGCGGAATGTGACCACCATTGCCTGCCATGTCGCTGACGGGATGGGCGGGTTTCCGTGGAACGCTCCGTACGACCGGATCGTCGGATGGTGCACGCCACCGGAGTTGCCGCGGGCCTGGATCGAGTAGCTGGCCGTGCGCGGACGGATTGTGGCGTGCCTGCCGGTTGCGGAGCTGCCGTCGTTGACGGTGATCGCCACGATCACCGTCAACGACGGGCGGCCCGTTGTCGAGGACGTGACCTTTGGCGGCTGTGCGCAGAGCACCGCGGCTGCTGTCGAGGACGTGCTGACCGTGCCCGCCCGCTGGGTGGACGGGAGCGCAGGGGCATCGTGGATCTCGATCGCCTGGCGAGAGCGCGACGACATCCTGCGGACCGGTGCCCGGACCACGCTCGACCTGCTCGTGGAGCCCGCGCACACCGAGGTCTGCCAGCATGCCCCGCTGGACTGGCGATCGTGGACAGCGTGGTGTTCGGCGCTCGGGGATCCGCAGCTCAGCGCCGCTTCCCTGCCTGACGGGACGCGGGCCGCCGGGCACACCACGACGACGTCGGCCGCGATGGCCGGGACCGATGGGGTGATCGTCGCCGACGGGCCGGGTCCGCCGTCACTCAGCGTCCTGCGAGGGTGGTTGCGGGACTGGGAGCGGGCCGGGCGGCCCGGTGCCGATGGATATCGGGGCGGGTTTGCGGGGCAGCGGCTGCGGCTGTTCCGGCGATGAGGGTGGGGGGCTCGCGGGGTCGTGACGGTGGGTCACTAGCCTGGGTCCGCTGATGGGGCGGGGTGGGACACCGGTTTCGGGGTCAGGGTCCACCGTGTCGTGTCGGTAACCGGGACATGTGTTTGGTCTAAGGTGAATTTGGTATATCTACGGTCGCCGATGGGCGTTCCGGGCGGGGACCCTGTGGACGGGGTGCTGCCGTGCGGGGCGTGGCGGGGCGGCGGCATCGGAGGAGACGATGAGCGACAGCGAGCCGGCCGACGACATGGCCCTGCTCGTCGGCAAGGCCCTCGGCGGTGATCATGCTGCCTGGAATCGGATCGTGGACCGCTACAGCGGCCGGGTCTGGGCCATCTGCCGGGTCCACAACCTGGGCCAGGCCGACGCGGCGGACGTCTTCCAGCAGACGTGGCTGCGTGCGCTGGAGAATCTCGCCGCGCTGCGCGACCCCGATCGGTTCGGTGCCTGGCTGGGCACGACCTGCCGGAACGAGGCCCGGGCGACGCTGCGGCGCGGCCGGCGTACGCAACCGGTGGACGACACGTGGCTGCTCGACCGCGAGGCCGGGCCGGACGGGGACCCGGAACGGCCGGTGCTGATGGCGGCCCGGGACTCGGAGCTCTGGGGGGCCTTCTCCCAACTGGGTACGCGCTGCCAGCAGGTGCTGCGGGTGCTCGTGGTCGACGCGGAGGACCGCCGCCCGTCGTACGAGCTGGCCGCCACCGCGCTGGACATGCCGATCGGAAGCCTCGGGCCGACGCGCAAGCGGTGCCTGAATCAGTTGCGCCGATTCCTGACAGAAGGTATCGACGGCGAAACTCGGGAATCGTGACAGTGACGAGCGCGCCACGCAACGCGTTTTCCCCCCGCCCCGAGGAGACACCGTGACCGAACCCATCGAGCCCGACGAGCTGTCGCCGGAGGACGGGCCGCTGCTGGCCCGGCTGGAGGCGATGTTCAGCGAGGCGGACCCGGCCCCGGCTGAGGCCGTGGCGCTCGCGAAGGCGAGTTTCATCCTGCGGTCCCTCGACGCGGAGCTCGCGGCGCTGGTGGAGGATTCGGAGAGCGAGTCGGCCGAGCCCGCGGGCAGCCGGGCGATGGCGGTGCGCGGGCCGGGTGCGGCACCCCAGCCGCGCCAGCTCACGTTCCAGGTCGTCGACGAGCGCGGCCACGACGAGGTGGTCATCGCGGTGCAGGTGGAGGCCGTCGGTGCCCGGCGCCGGCTCACCGGCCATCTCGCCCCCCAGGGCCCGGCAACCATCGAGGTACGCCAGACCGCCAGCGCCCAGGCCCGCAGCGTCGACGCCGACGGCCGTGGCCTGTTCATCATCGACGACGTCCTGCCCGGCCCGATGAGCCTCACCCTGCGCCGCGCCGGATCCCCCGCCGTCGCCACCCAGTGGACCCTCGTCTGACAGATCACCGACAATCCACCTCTTCGCTGTGGAGGACGCAGGTCCCTGCGGCGAAGAGGTCGAGCTCGGTTCAGGCGCGGTCGTGCAGGGTGATCTGGTAGCCGTCGGGGTCGGCGAACGTGAACGTGCGCCCGAACGGGCCGTCGATCGGCGCGGAGACGATGGTGTGACCGTCGGCGGCGAGAGCGTCGTGAATGTCCTGCACGTCGGTGGCGTGGAGCCAGATCGCCGCACCGATGCCGGGCTGGGCGGCGGAGGCGAGGTCGGTGCCGGGAACGATGTCGCGGAGTGCGAACGCGATCGGCTTCGTCTCGAAGACCACGGCGTGCGGCGGGCCGGCCGGCGAGCGGACGAGGCCGAGGTACTGCTCGTAGAACGCCTGAGAGGTGGCGAGGTCGCGCGCCTGCAGCGAGATGAAGTCGGGTCCGGTGACGGGCATGTGAGGCTCCTTCGTATGTGTCAGTTAACTGACATGGAGCTTATGTCAGAATGCTGACATGAGTCAAGACAACGCCGGCGTCGACCTGGAGACGTCACTGGGCTACCTGCTGAAAGAGGCGTCGAGCGCCCTGCGTGCGGCCATGGAGGAAGCGCTGCGCCCGTTCGGGATGAACGTCACGCGCTACGCCTGCCTCGAGCTGCTGGCGCAACGGCCGGGCTTGTCGAACTCCGAGCTCGCGCGGGGCGCGTTCGTCACCCGGCAGTCGATGAACGTGCTGCTCCAGGCCCTGGAACGGGAGGGCTACGTCACCCGGCCCGCCGAGGCGCCCGTGGGGAAGGTCCTGCCCACGCGTCTCACGCCGCTCGGCCGGCGGAGCCTGGAGAAGGCCACCGCGGCGGTCCGGTCCGTCGAGGTCAGAATGCTGACCGGCATGACCGGCACCGAGCAGTCAGAAGCGTTCCGGCTCCTGCGAAGCATGATCCGATCCCTGCGCGACGCCGGCTAACCGCAAAACCGGACCAAAGGCGACGCCGGACAGGGCGAGGCCCGGGACCACAAAGGTCCCGGGCCTGTGTTGTCGTGCGGGGAGAGGGGTCAGAGCGGCGTGCCGGGGAGCAGGTGCACCGCGGTGCCCAGCTCGGGGACGCCGGGGCGGCCGGCGACGAGCTGGTCGAAGGCGGCCCGCGGGGTCAGGGCGGCGTCCTCACCGCACAGGGCCGCGACCGCCGCGCTGATCTGCGGGGCCGTGAACGAGGTGCCGCTCCAGGTCGCCCACGGGTCCTGGCCGAACGTGACGTCGTCGCCGATGTGGTCCTCGGGCGGGAGTTTGCCCTCGACGAAGGTGGAGACGATGCCGACGCCGACGGTGGAGCAGTGGACCCAGGAGCCGTGGTTGGAGAAGTTGGCCGGGGTGAGGTCGCTGTTGAGCGCCCCGACGGCCTTGACGCCCGGGAACGCCGCCGGGTAGAGCGGCAGGTCCTTGCCGTCGTTGCCGGCGCTCGCCACGATCAGGACCTGCGGGTGCTCCGCGGCGATGTGGGCGACCGCCTCCTGCATGGCCAGCGGCGGGACGCCGTCGACGGCGGGGGCGCCGAAGGAGGCGTTGATGATGAGGCGCTCGCCGTTCGCGTCCTCCGCCGCTTTGATCATCATGTCGGCCGCGGCCTCGTCGGTGCCGAGGCCGTCGGTGCTGGTGAAGCGGTAGACCACGACCTCGCAGTCGGGGGCGATCTGGCGCACGATGCCGGCCGCGAACGTGCCGTGCCCGGCGAACCAGTCGATGCGGTCGAGCGGGGCGAGGACGTTGACCGGGTCGGTGCCCTCGCGGACGACGCCGGTGTCCCAGCCGTCGCTGCGGGCCTCCGCGGTGATGCCCGTGTCGATCACCGCGACCCGCACCGGGGCCCCCGCGCCCTGGGCGGCGAACGGTGCCGGGGCGACGGTGCTGCCCGGGTACGAATTCCCCTTGATCACGTAGCCGAGCGGGACGATCGAGTTGACGCTCGCCATGATTTTCTTCTCGTCGCGCAGGCGCTTGGCGTCGGCGCGCAGCTCGGTGACGTTCTTGCGGCCCTCGCTGCGCAGGACGCGGGTGCGCCGGCGGGGGCTGCGATCGGCGCGGTCGGCCGGCGTGTATCCGGGGAGCAGTCCGTCGAGCTCGTCGGGCCCGGCGTCGACGATGAGCTCGTTGGCCGCGGCGAGGACCGCGCGGGTGCCGCTGCGTGGCACGAAGTGCAGGAACGGCGTGGCGTGGTCGGCCGGGGCGGCGAGCTGGCGCCGCTGGATCCGCTCGACGAAGACCTCCTGGGCGACCCGGGCGTCGTCGTCGGCGTTGGGCGTCGACAGCGAGGTCACCTGCTTGCGGACGGCTTCCTTGTCGTGCGCGAGCTGTTCGGCGGTTCGCCGGTCCGGCAGTGGCCAGCGGGACGCAACGGTCATGGATTCTTCTCCCTTGTCGTCGGTAGTCTGACGGCGGCTTTATCCCTCACGTCATCCGGGGCGGTGGACCATGGGGGCCGGCGGAACGGAAGACGGTCGGTAGTGGATCTGAGTTCTGTAATGGATCTGAGTGAGCAGGCTGACGCCGCTTACAACAGAGTCGTGCTCGATCCGGTCAGATACGCCGGAGAGGCAGAAGAACTCGTGGCGTCCGCCACTGCGGCCGGCGACAGCGAGGCTCTGGTGGTGAGCCTGCGTGCCCTGGCCTGGGTGCGGCACGTCGATCTCGACAACGAGGGTGCCCGGAAACTTCTGAGCCGAGGGGTACGCCTCGCGGCGCACTGCGGCCTCGACCGGCGCCTCGGCGACCTGCTGATGACCCGCTCGATGGCGCTGCAGGAGCTGGGCCGCTACGAGGCGGCCGCCCGTGACCTGCACCGCGCCGAACCGCTCGTGGATCACGCGGCGCTGCCCGACCTGCGGTTCCAGCTCGCCGTCCTCGATCACAACCGCGGGCGCATCCAGGCCGCCGCCGACGCGTACGAGCAGCTGCTGCAGGATCCGGCGTGCCCGCCGTTCGTCTGGGTGAAGGCCGCCAACAACCTGGCCAACATCCAGACGCTGCTGGGCCGCCCGCAGGAGGCGCTCGGCTACCTGGAACGCGCCGCCGAGCTGGCCGCGGGCCTGGGCACCCGGCTGCCGGCCGTGATCGCGAACGGGCGGGCCTGGTCGAGCTACCACGCCGGCCGGCTCGCCGAGAGTGTGCGCCTGTTCGAGGAGGCCGGCCGGTTGCATGCGGCGGCGGGGCTGCCGCTGGGCGAGCACCACGTCGAGTACGCCGACGTGCTGCGCGATCTGCGGCTGCTCGACGAGGCGATGGCGGCGGCCCGCTCCGCGAGTGTCGAGTTCGAACGCCACGGCGCCCGGCTGATGGCCGCCGAGGCCCGGCTGCGCTGCGCCCGGCTCGCGCTGGAGCTGGGTGACCCGGCGACCGCCCTGGCCGACGCGCAGGCCGCGGCCCGCGACTTCCGCCGTCAGCGCCGCCCCGCCTGGGCCGCCCGGGCGCGAGTAGCGGAGGCGGAGGCGCAGGCCGCCCTGGAGGGCGACTCGACGCCGGTGCTGCACCGGCTGCGGCGTGCTGCGGCCACCCTGCAACGGCTCGGCCTGCGCGAGGAGGCCGCCTATGCACACCTGGCCGCCGGTCGCGCCGCCATCGCCCTCAAGCGCCCGGACTTCGCGCGGCGCGAGCTCTCCGCGGTCGGCGAGCTCGCGGACGGCCAGTCTCTGCTGGTACGCCTGCGCGGGCACCTCGCCCGGGCACTGCTCGCGGATGCCGAGGATTCCGGCGACGTGCTGCGGGACTGCGTACGGGGCCTGCGTGAACTGGCCCGGCACCGCGCCGCCCTGCCGTCGCTGGAACTGCGGGTCCTCGCCTCCGGGCACGGCGCCGAGCTGGGCGAGCTGGGCCTGCGCACCCTGCTGCCGAACGGCTCGGCCGGCCGGATCTTCGAGTGGCTCGAACGCACCCGCGCCGCCGCCCTGCTGCGCGTGCACCCCCCGGCGACCGGCGTCGACGAGGACGTCGTCGCGCTGCGCAGCGTCGAGCAGGAGCTCCGCGACGCCCGGCTGGCCCGCGGCGAGGAACCGGCCGCGTTGCTGGCCCGGCAGAGCGCCCTGGAGGCCCGCATCCGGCGTCGTTCCTGGACGGGGGACGAGGGCGTCGGCGGCGAGGCCGCTTCCCCGACGAGCCTGGCCGGGTTGCGGCGCGCACTGGACGGTCAATGGCTCATCGAGTACGCCGTGATCGGCGACCGGGCGCTGGCCGTGGTGGTCGAGCCCCGCCGGACCCGCGTGGTCGAGCTCGGCCCGGTGACCCCGATGAACCAGGAGGTCGCCGCGGCGGAGTTCGGGTTGCGGCGGCTGCTCAGCGGCACCCGGTTCGGGGCCGCTGCCCGTGCGGCGACCCAGGAGGCGATCGACGCGCTGGCCCGGCTGCTGGTCGCCCCGGCCGGCGTACCCGCCGATGTTCCGCTCGTCGTGGTGCCGTCGACGCACCTGCTCGGCGTACCGTGGTCGGCTCTGCACCCTGCCCCCGTGTCGGTGTCGCCTTCCGCAGGTCTCTGGGCACACGCTCGCCGGATCGTACCGGCCGGGGGAGCGCGCGGGGTGGCCGTCATCGGCGGCCCCGACCTGGACGGCGCGGGAGCCGAGGTCAAGGCGGTCGCCGCCGAGCATGACCGGGCCCGCACGCTGCTCCCGCCGCAGAGCACGGCCGCCGCGACGGTCGCCCTGGTCAAGGACGTGGAGCTGGCCCACTTCGCCTGCCACGGCCGGTTCCGGTCCGACAGCCCGCTGTTCTCCGCGCTGCAGCTCGCCGACGGGCCGCTCACGCTCTACGAGATGCTCGCGCACGGGATGGCCCCGCGCAGGCTGGTGCTGGCCTCGTGCCATTCCGGGGCGCAGCAGCCGTACGGCGGCAACGAGGTCCTCGGCTTCGCCAGCGCCATGATGTCGCACGGCAGCACCGGCATCGCCGCCGCCGACGTACCGATCCCCGACGGCGCCAGCACGGGTGCCATGACCGTCCTCCACCAGCGCCTCGCCCGCGGCGACACCATGCCGCAGGCCGTCCGGCAGGCCCGCGCCGCGCTGGCCGAGGGCGGTGCGGAGGAGTACGTCGCCTGGTACGGGCTCACGGCGTACGGTCCGGGTTAGGAATTTTCTGTGGTGTTGTGTTGTCTGTTTGTGACGTGACCTCTGACATCGTCGCGTGCGCCTCGTGCGGGCAGCGCAACCGCGTGCGGGCTACCGCCGCGGGTAAACCCGTCTGCGGCAAGTGCCGTGCTGCACTGCCGTGGATCGTCGACGCGGGCGACGACACGTTCGCCGAGGTGGCTGAGCAGTCCTCGACACCCGTCCTGGTCGACTTCTGGGCACCGTGGTGCGGGCCGTGCCGCGCGGTCGGCCCGGCACTCGAGCAGGTGGCCCGGGACCTCGCCGGCCAGGTCAAGCTCGTGAAGGTCAACGTGGACCACGCACCCCGGCTGTCGCAGCGCTTCGCCGTGCAGGCCGTCCCGACCCTGATGCTGATCAGGGACGGCCACGTCGCCGCCCGCCAGGCCGGCGCAGCACCGGCCGCCGTGCTGCGCCGCTGGGTCGAGCAGGGTCTCGCCGCCCCCGCGGTCCACTAGCCGTTAACCTACTATTCTAATAGGAAATGACCGGGTACTCTGAATCCATGACCGTCACCTCGGCCCACCCCAAACCGGCTACCGACGCAGCGTTCCGCCAGCAGCTGGAACGCGACGCCGTCTGGGAACGCATGATCTCCCCGGGCACCCGGGTGCCGGACCTGCCGCTCCTCGAGGCTGACCTGGGCCCGATCTTCCTGCACCGCCTGCTCGACACCGGCCCCGTCGTCCTGATCTTCTTCGGTCACGCCGGCTCCCCGGGCAGCGCCGACGCGCTCGCTGCGTACGAGAAGGATCTGCGGGGCCTGGACGCCCACCTGGTCGCCGTCAGCCCGCAGCGCCCGGAACGCCTCGCCGAGCTCAAGCACCGCCTCGACCTGTCGGGCCTGCTGGTCGCCGCGGACCCGCGCCACACCCTGATCGACGCGTTCAACCTCGGCTACAGCAGCCCCGAATCGGCTCCGGCCCTCGCGACCGGCCGCTCGACCCTGCCCTACCCGGCCGTCGTGGTGGTCGACCGCACGGCCACGGTCCGCTTCACCGACGTCAGCGCCGACCCGTCCGCCCGCACCGGCGCCGCCGCGATCATCGAGGCGGTCACCGCCCTCTGAGGATGACCGGGTGGCGGGTCAGCCGTCGAGGAAGTCCTCCAGGATCCGGGTGAACTGCGCGGGCTGCTCCTCGGCCACGTAATGGCCGCAATCGTCGAGGACCACCTCGGTGACATCGTCGGCCGCGAGCCGCATCGTCGCGGCGGCCGACGCGCCGGTGTAGAGCGCGCCGCCGACGGCGAGCACCGGCAGCGTCAGCCGGGTCTTCATGCGCTGCTCGTTCTGTGCGGTCGTCTCGTCCAGCGCCCGGTAGTAGGCGAAGCTCGCCCGCAGCCCGCGGGGATCCGCGACGATCGCATCGACGTAGACATCGACGGCGTACGGGGGGATCGTCTCCGGGGTGGCGGCCTTCTGGGTGAACTGGTAGCCGAAGAACAGCCGCTCCCGCCCCCGGACGAGTTCCTCGCCGAGGTGGTCGGCGAGCCGGTTGAAGCCGAAGTGCCAGAACCGCTGGCTGACCGAGGCCGGGCTGAAGAACGGCGGGGTCGGCGTGACACCGGGGATGATGGCGTCGACGACGGCGAGCCGGCCCACCCGCTCCGGATGATCGGCGGCGAGGGCGTAGCCGGTCCACATGCCGATGTCATGGCCGACCACGTCGAACCGGTCGTGCCCGAGCGCGGCCATCAGCGCGACCAGATCGGCGGCCAGCGTGCCGGCGTCGTACCCGTCGTCGGGCTTGTCGGAGAGCCCGGATCCCCGCGAGTCGACGGCGACGACGGTGTGCTCACGGGCGAGCGCGGGCATCACCTCGCGCCAGGCGTACCAGGTCTGCGGCCACCCACCGATCAGCAGCAGCGGCGGGCCTTCCCCGCCGGTGACCGCGTGCAGCCGCAGCCCGTTCACCTCCACGATCCGACTGGTGAACACATCGGTGAACCCCTCGGGCAACCGCAACGAACTCAGATAGGTCATGGCGGCGACCATACCCATGTTTGAACGATCAGTACAAGATGTGTAGGCTGATGAACCATGGCGGGCCGCAAGCAATTCGACGTGGACGAGGCGCTACGACGCGCGATGCACGTCTTCTGGCGCTGGGGCTACTCGGAAGCCTCGATCGACCGCCTCACCGAGGGCACGGGCCTGGGCCGCGGCTCGCTCTACGGCACGTTCGGCGACAAGAGCACCCTCTTCCGTAAAAGCCTCGAAAGGTACGCCCAGACCTACCACCCGCTGTACTACCAGGCACTCACCGCCCCCCACCCGGACCCGAGCGCCGTCATATTCGCCTACCTCCAGGTCACCCTGAACCGCATCGCCGACCCCACGGTCCCGGACGGCTGCCTGCTCACGGTCTCGGCAACGCAGTTCCCGGCCCTCGACGCGGAAGGTCAGGCCATGGTCCGAGCCATGATCGACGGCTTGCGGGCGATGCTGGAGCAGGCGTTGCTGGCGGCGGGTGCCGATGAGCAGCAGGCGGCAGAGCTCGCGCTGTGCACCCTGGCAACAAACAAGTCCCTGGCGGTGCTGAGCCGCACCGGCTTCTCCGCAGAAGACCTGGCAACCGTCGCCGCTGCCGCCGCCCGCATCCCCGGGAGCCCCTGAGCAGCCTCAGTCGTCGGTGTCGTTCCAGCAGCTCTGAAGATGAGGGTTGTTGCGCCAGATGCAGACCTTGAAGGTGACCTGCTTCTCGCCGATCTCGCTCGCCACGGCCGGGGTGTAGACGTAATCGGGGTTGTCGGCACTGAGATCGCTGCGGCAGTCGTGCCATGGTCCATCATTGATACGCCAGAGAAGCTGCACTCCTCCATTCGCCCGATCCGAGGCGACCCGACCCCAGTAAAAGGTCTCTCCGTCGACTGGCCCCGATCGTGGTGAGCCATAGATCCGGTCCTTGTCCTTGACGCCCACGTCGAGCACCTTGAGGGGCGCCGTGGTGGAGGTCTCGAGCGCTGCCGCGTCAGTGCGAACGTCTTGGCTCGCGGTTCCCTCACGGCATTTCTCTCCGCGGTAAGGGACTGATTCAGAATTTTTGACGGAGAGGGTGACCAGTGTGGTGACGGCGGCGAGGCCGAGAGCGACGAGCCCGGTAATAGCGCTTATTCCGCCCCACGACTTACTCTCCAGGAACGCTCTCAGGCGAGAAAAAATACTTTTTCTGAGAGCGTGGGAAGAAGTCACGAGATCTCCTCCTGGGCCGTGACAGCAAGATCCTGAGCCTAGCAAGATTTCGTGAAAGAATATTTGTCGGATGTCAGCATGACCATTGATCTGCGAAGGCTAAAAATCGGCTATAGGAGCGCTTTGTGGATAAACCTCATCGTCGGCCGGACAATGTGGAGTGACCATTTTCTTTCGAGCGGATGCGGGTCACCAGGCGCCTGCCGCGTGGTGGGGCGTCCGGGGAGCGGGTGGTCTCGTGGGGTCGGCCGTTGGGAGGGGTGGCCGGGGGTTGCTTCATGATGTTGGGGTGAGCAACCTGACTATCCGGCCTTTGACCATCCGGGCCCGGCGGTCCGAGGACCTCGAGCTGTGTGTGCAAGTGTTGCGTGAGGTTCGCCTCGTGAGCGGTTATCCGATGAAGTGGCCGTCGGATCCCGTGGGGTGGCTGGACCATCCGCGGCTGGATCAGGCTTGGGTCGCCTACAGCTCACCCGGGGTGATCGACGGGCATGTCGCCGTGCAGAACGGCCGGGAGGTTACCCGGCTGTTCGTGGCGCCGGCGGCTCGGCGGATGAAGGTTGCCAGCGCGTTGCTGGATCACGTGAGTGTGTGGGCCGGTGGCCGGCTGATCCTCGACGTCGTTGACCGGCCGGACTCGTCCGCGGTCGCGTTCTACGAGGCGACGGGGTGGCGGTACACGCACATGTCGACTGCCGGCTGGAGCGGTCCGCGTGGGGAAACGGTGCGGCTGCGCCACTACGTCCGATAGTTGTCTCACGCGCGGGCGTGGCGGGGGAGCAGGAAGGTCAGTGCGGCCAGGGCGACGGTGATGCCGAGTCCTAGCTGGAGGCTGCGTTCGAAGCCGGCGAGGTAGCCCGGCGTGGCGAAGAAGACCGTGCCGATGGCGGCGACGCCGGTTGCTGAGCCCAGTTGCTGCAGCGTGTTGAGGACGCCGGAGCCTGAGCCCACTTCGTTCTCGGTGAGGGCGGCCAGGACGAAGTCGAACAGCGGGGCGATCACGAGCCCGATGCCGAAGCCCCACACGAGGAGCGGCAGGGCGAGGTCCCAGCTGGTGACGGTCATCTGCGTACGGGCGAGGACGATCAGCGTCAGGATCAGGCCCGCGGCTTGCAGGGCGTTGCCGAGCTGGAGGGTGTTGCGGCCGATCCTGGGGGCGAGGACCGCTGCTCCGATGATGGCACCCACCGATGAGCCCAGGGCGAACGGCGTGGCGGTGAGGCCGGCGTGGATCGCGGAGAAGCCCCGGCCGAGCTGGAGGAACAGGGTCAGCGCCAGGCCTACGCCGAAGGTGCCACCGAAGAAGGCCAGGGTGATCAGTACGCCGCCCGAGAACCCGCGGTGGGAGAAGACCGACGGCTGGACCAGGGGGTCGCGGCCGGTGCGCAGGCGCAGGCGGGTCCAGAGGATGAGGGCGCCGAGGGTGAGCAGGCCTCCCGCGATCATGGCGTAGGTCCAGTCGGGCCAGCCCGCTTCCCGGCCCTGGATCAGGGGGTACGTGATGAGCAGGGCCGCCGCGCCGACCAGCAGGGTCCCGGTGATGTCGAGGCGTGGGGCGGACTCGGCCCGTGACTGCGGGAAGATACGGGTGGCGCCGACCGCGGCGAGGATGCCGATCGGCAGGTTGATCAGGAAGATCAGCCGCCAGCCGGTGCCGAGGAGGTCGGCGTCGACGAGGACGCCGCCGAGGACCGGGCCGAGGACGGCGGCGAGGCCGACCACGGGGCCGAAGATCGAGAAGGCCCTGCCCTGGTCGCCGGGGCTGAACGCCTCCTGGAGCAGGCCGAGGCCCTGAGGGATCAGGAGTGCGGCGGCGACGCCCTGCAGCAGCCGGCCGGTGATCAGGGTCGGGGTGTCGGGGGCGAGTGCGCACAGCGTGGAGCAGGCGACGAACGCCCAGGCTCCGACGGCGAACAGGGTGCGGCGGCCGAAACGGTCGCCGAGGCGGGCCCCGGCGATGAGGAACGCGGCGAGGGTGAGGGCGTAGCCGCCGGTGATCCATTGCAGGGCCGCGGTGCCGGCGTGCAGGTCGCGGGCGATGCTCGGCGCGGCCACGTTGACGATGGTGCTGTCGAGCAGGTCCATGATCTCCGCGCAGAGGATCAGGGCGAGGATCAGCCACGCTCGGGGGTGGGTCTGACGTGCGGTGTCGACGGACACGGTGCCTCCTGGTGAAATTTTGTTCAAAGCCGAATATTCACCCTTGAATAAAAATCGTCAACAGGGAATGACGTCGATCACGGGAGCGGGCCTACTCGCCGGTGAAGGTGTAACTGCCGGCGCGGATGCGCTCCAGCAGGGCGCGGGTGAACGTGAGTTCGCCCTCGAGACGACCCGCGGCGAGCTTGACGAACTCGACCGAGTGCGGCGGCTTGGTGACGCTGTCGAGGACGGTCTGCTTCTCGTCGAACTCGAACTGCCGCAGCTGGCTCTCCAGCCGGGAGACCCGCTCCTCGATGGCGGCGGTCACCTCGTCGCGGGTGAGGCAGACCAGGAAACAGAGCGCTGCCATGAAGGGCGCCGTACGGTACGGGCTGACCTCCCACAAAGCGCTGCGCAGCAGGCTCGTGAACGCCGACTCGCCCTCGTCGGTGAGGCGGAACCTGGTGCTGTCCTTGTGGCCCCGCCCGCTTTTCGCGACTGTGTCGGTGACCTCGGTGACGAACCCGTCCTTGACCAGCGCGCGCAGCGCCCCGTAGATCGAGCCGGGGTTCACGCTGGCCCACTCCTGCACGCCCCAGCTGGTCAGCTCGCGCATGATGGCGTACCCCGTCGCCGGTTGTTCCTGACGGGTGGCGCCCAGCACGAGGAGCCGGGTCGGGTCGACGCTCATACCGGACATCGTGTCATGGCCGCCGCGCCGCGAACGGCTGCCGGTCAGCGGAGCAGGACGGCGATCAGGTCCGTGCCCAGGGCCGCCGTCGCGGTGAGGTCGAGGCGGTGGCTGGTGTAGCGGCCGGTGCGGGTGCTGTGCAGCAGGCCCGCTCCGCGCAGGGTGGCGAGGTGGCGGGACACCTCGGGGGCGGTGAGGCGCAGGGCCTCGGCGAGTTCGGTGGTCGTCCGGGGTGCGCGGGCAAGGCTACGGCAGAGCTGGAGGCGTACGGGATGCGCGAACGCGTCGAGCCGCCGCTGGACCACGCCCGGGGCGGCTACGGGCGTCGCGGTGATCGGGTACTGGACCACGGGCTGCCAGCTGGGGGCGTACACGGCGAGCAGGTGAGGATGACCGAAGACGGTCGGGACGAACGTCAGGCCGTGCGCCGCGGTGGTGCTGTCGTTCTGGAGTTTGTCCAGCGTGATGCGGGTGCCGTGCAGGGCCAGGGCCGGGGACATCGCGGCGAGGGCGGCGGGCAGGCCGTGCCGGGCGTGCAGGTCGGACTTGTGGCGGGCGTCGGCGGCCAGCGTGGTGCGGATGCCCTGCCAGGCCGCGTCGAAGAACTCGGTGGCGCAGTCCTCCAGGATGCGGCGGACGTGGGCGCGGGCGCCGGCCGGGTCGCTGAGCAGGCGCGCGGCGAACGCTGCCTGGCGCGGGCCCCGGGCCGCCATGAGCTCGACGAGCCGGTCGGGTGCGGGAGCCCGGAACGACAGGCGGGACGAGCCGCACGTCGTGACCAGCGCGGACGCGACGTACACCCCATCGGGTAGTTGATCTATGCGGTCGAGCTCCGCCTCGAGGGTGGGCTGGGGGTCGGCCGGGAGCAGGAAGTCGGCCCGCGACGAGCGCCACAGGAACTCGGCGTCCAGCAGGCGGTCGGCGAACGACGCGCTGACCCGGGTCTGCGGGGCGCGGACGTGCAGCATCGCGGTCAGCTCAGCCAGCGGGGAAGGCGCGATCGTGAGCCGTTGCGGTGCCAGCCCGGTGATGTCGATCGTCAACGCCATGTGCCGCATTGTCGCGCGCCCGGCTGTGCGCGGGCGAGCCGGTTGACGAAGATCCGCAACTGACGCGGCGTACCCGTGATCAGGGGTTCAGGGTTGCCGCCATGTCACTGCGCCGTTACTCGGCCGCGCTGCTCGTCGACGCCCTGGGCGCCGGTCTGCTGCGGCCGTTCCTGCTGCTCTACGGTCTCACCGTCGTCCATCTCAGCGTCGCCGGGACCGGGCTGGCACTCTCCGCGGGCCTGCTGCTCGGCCTGATCGCCGTCCCGCTGACCGGGCGCTGGATCGACTCCGGTGCCCGCGGACGGCCGGTCGCCGCCACGATGCTGATCCGCGCGGCCGGGATCGGGCTGCTGCTCCAGGCGTCCGGCCCGGTCGCGTTCGGCTTGGCCGCGCTGCTGCTCGGGGCGGGCAGCCAGGTCTTCCCGGCGGCGCACGCGGCGCTGGTCAGCTCGCTCGTGGACGGTCCAGCCGACCGGGCGCTCGCCGGTGCCCGCGCGGTGCGTAACGCCGGTTTGGGGGTGGGTGCGCTGATCGCGGCGGTCGCGGTCACCGGTGGCCCGGACACGTTGCGGCTGCTCGCCGCGATCAACGCTGCCGGCTATCTGGTCGCCGCCGGTCTGGTGCTCTCGCTGCCGCAGCGCGGAGATCCCCGCCCCGTTCGGCCCGAGCTGGTCGAAGGGCCGGCCCTGGGACCACTGTTGATCGCCAATCTTGCGTACGCGTTGTGCTTCGGTGTTCTCGAAGTCGCCCTCCCCGCCCTGCTCGTGACGCGGATGCACGCCGCGCCGGCGTGGTCCGCGGCGGTGTTCGCGGGCAACACGGTGCTGGTGGTCGCGATCCAGACGCTCGCGGTGGTACGGCTCGCGGGGCAGCCGCGGCGGCGGGTGCTGGCGGCTTCCGGAGTGGTGCTCGCGTGCTCCTACCTGGGATTCTGGGCCGCGGGGGAGCTCGGCACGCTCGGGCCGGCGATGGTGGCGGCGGTCGCGGTGCCGTACACGATCGGCGAGATCCTGTATGCGGGCAGCGGCACAGCTCTGGTCGCCGCCGCCGCGCCTGCGCATCTGCTGGGGCGGGCGTTGTCGCGCTGGCAGTTGTCGACCGGGCTCGCGTCCGCGGCGGCCCCGGCGGTGCTCACCGCGCTGCTCGCCGCCGGGCCGGCTGCGTTGTGGGGCGCGCTCACCGCGGGCACCCTCGGCGCGGCGGTCGCGGTCCGCCGCTGGGCCCCGGCAGTTTGAGCCGATGGTCTGAAGCTCGCCGGCCCCCATCGGTGTCGTCGCATTCCGTCACCTCAGCCAGAACCTATGTTTAGGGTGCTGTGGCATGAGTGCCGTGCGTTTGACAGCCAGAGCCTCCGGAAGTTGCGGAGTGCGGTCCTTTGGCGCAATTTTCGGCGACTTTGCGCCTTCTCGAAGGGACGATGATCATTTCGCGCGGCGGACAACACGGGGTGTCACCATGCTGCGTAGTGCGCTGAAACCCGGTAGGCCGAGTCACTTTCCAATGGCGGCGCTCTCGAAGCACAGTGGAATTCAGCATGACCAACCGCGGCGTGTGGTCACACCCTGTGGTTGCGTTCGCGGGAACCAGCTGAAGATCGTCCGCTACGGGCGCAGAAGTGCACTTTCATTGCGTCGGAACGATGAATGGCGCAATAAATGTGAGCGCCGATTGTCAAGGGCACGGCAATCATGCCTTGGCATACAACACGTGGCTTCTGGCTGAGGTGACTGACTGTGACAATTGTGGCTGCCCGGTCCAGGCCGGTCACCGGCATCTGGGCATCCGCCGGTCGGCCGAATCTAGAGCGACCGGCGGCTGCTGGTCGGGTTGAGTCAAGCCTCGTCCGGGCGGAGGTGGGTGTTGAGGCGGGCGGCCTGGCGGGTGAGGTGGTCGCGTTCGGCGAGGTTGGGGGCTTTGCGGGCGGCGTCGGCGTAGAGGCGGGCGGCAGTTGGCAGGTCGCCGTCGCGTTCGTGCAGCCAGGCGGCCACGGCGGTGTGCCGGGGCAGGGAGTCGTCCAGCCCGGCGAGCGCCGCCAGCCCGGCGCGCGGGCCGTCCGCCTCGCCGACGGCGACCGCGCGGTTGAGTCGCACGATCGGGTTGCCGGTCAGCCGGGCGAGTTCGTCGTACCACTCGAGGATCTGGACCCAGTCGGTCTCGGCGGCGGTGGGGGCGTCGGCGTGCAGGGCCGCGATGGCGGCCTGGGCCTGGAATTCGCCGAGCCGGTCCCGGGCGAGGGCCGCCTGCAGGATCTCGACGCCCTCGGCGATCGACGTGGTGTCCCACCGGCTGCGGTCCTGCTCGGCGAGCGGCACCAGGCTGCCGTCGGGGGCGGTCCGGGCGGCGCGCCGGGCATGGTGCAGCAGCATCAGGGCGAGCAGGCCCGCGACCTCGGGGTGGTCGATCGCCGCCGCGAGCTGGCGGGTGAGCCGGACCGCCTCGGCGGCCAGGTCGACGTCGCCGGAGTAGCCCTCGTTGAACACCAGGTAGAGCACCCGCAGGACGGTGGCGACGTCGCCGGGCTGGTCGAACCGTACGCCGCTCACCGTGCGCTTGGCCCGGCTGATGCGCTGCGCCATGGTGGCCTCGGGCACGAGGTACGCCTCGGCGATCTGCCGCGTGGTGAGCCCGCCGACGGCGCGCAGGGTGAGCGCGACCGCGGACGACGGGGTCAGCGACGGGTGGGCGCACAGGAAGTAGAGCTGGAGGGTGTCGTCGACCCCGGAGGCGGGCCCGGGCAGCGGCTCCTCCTCGGCGACGTCCTCGCGGCGGCGGCGGGCGGCGTCCGCCCGGGCCATGTCGAGGAACCGGCGCCAGGCCACGGTGACCAGCCAGCCCTTCGGCTCCCGCGGTGGATCATCGGGCCAGACACGGACCGCCTCGATCAGCGCCTCCTGCACGGCGTCCTCGGCCGCCGCGAAGTCAGCTCCGCGGCGGACGAGGACGGCGAGAACCTCCGGGGTCAGCGTCCGGAGCAGGACGTCGTTCACTCCGTGATGGTGGGAGGCCCGGTCAGGAACGGGCGCACCTCGAGCCACTCGTGGATCGGCCGGCCACCGGCCCCGGGTGCGGCGGACAGCTCCCCGGCGAGCTCGATGGCGCGGTTCTCGCTGTCGACGTCGATGATCATCCAGCCGGCGATCAGGTCCTTCGTCTCGGCGAACGGCCCGTCGGTGACCGGCGGCCGGTCCTCACCGTCGTAGCGCACCCACATGCCCGTCGGCGCGAGAGCCTGCCCGTCGACCCACTCGCCGGTCTTCTCGAGCTGAGCCGAGAAGTCCCGCATGTACTGCATGTGCGCCGAGACCTCCTCCGGCGTCCACTTGTCCATGGACACGTCGTTGACCGGGGCCGGCGCGCCGCGGTAGTGCTTGAGCAGCAGATACTTGGCCATCGTGGTTCTCCTCGGTGCGACTGCGACCCATTGTGGCCGCGTTCGCACCGGGGACGGAGCCCGACACGGGTTCTCGACATCCCGGCCCGAAAAACTTCAAAGACTTTTTGACACTGCTTCGCGTACGGCCGGAGCCACCTCGCCCGCCCACCGCCCCAGGGTGACCGGGTCAGCAGTGCCCCCAGCGAGCGTGAACAGCGTGAAACCCGCCGCGCCGTGCTCCAGCACCGCCCCGGTCAGCTCCTCGACCCACTGCCGCACCGAGCCCCCGATCCACTTCCCGGTGTCCCGATCGCGGGTGGTGGCCTGCGGCAGGTCGGTGATCTGCCCCTGCAGGTTGTAGATCGTGCGGATGTCGCGCGGGTCGCGTCCCACGGCGGTCGCGGCGGCGTCGATGACCGGGCGCGAGCTGCGGTACCGCTCGCTGAGCCAGTCCGCGCCGTGTCCCGGGATCCAGCCGTCGGCTACCCGCCCGGTGACCGCGAGCGATTTCGCGCCGACCGAGCCCGTCCACACCGGGGGAGCGGCCACCGGCGCCGGCTCGATCTCGTCGACGCGGTAGTGCACGCCGTGGTGGGTTACCGGCTGGCCGGTCGCGCTCAGTTCGCGTACCAACAGGATTGCCTCTTCGAAGGCCTCCACCGCTGCGCCGGGAGAGAGCCGCGGCACCCCCATCGCGGTGATCCGGTCCCAGATCCCGCCCGCACCGACACCGAGAATGACCCGCCCGCCCGACAGCGCGGACAGCGACGTGATCGTCCGGGCCAGCATCGCCGGCGGCCGCAACGGCACATTGGTGACATTGGCGAGACCAGCGATCCGCCGGGTCCGCCCCAGAACAAACCCGATCATCGCGTACGCGTCCAGCCGCGCACCCAGATAAGGGTGATCGGAGATCGAGAAGTGGTCGAGCCCGTCGGCGTCCGCCCGTTCGACACTGCGCAGAATCTCGGGGATCTCGGCGAGGTCATGCTGCGTCCCGAACCCGAATACAACGTTCATGGTGGCCCTCCGTGGCGTATAGTTCGCACCACGAACTGTATTAGTTCGTACTGCGAACCGTAAAGTCCCCCGGCTCAAGGAAAACCATCGGCACCTCGTTCTCGCGCACCACCCGCCCGAGCAACGCACCCAGCGCCTCCCGCTCACCGGCACCCAGCCCGTTGGCGAGCTCGTCGATCCGCCGGCAGGTCTCGGGATAGAACACGTCAACGAGCTCCCGCCCGGCGACGGTCAGGCCGACATGGACGCCCCGGGTGTCCTTCGGATTCGGCAGCCGCTCGACCAGGCCGTTCCGCTCGGTGCGGTCGACAAGCCCGGTAAGACTCGACTTGGCCAGCCCGAGCATCGCACTCAGCTCACCCATCCCGTACGGCTGCACCATCAGCACGCAGAGCAACTGCCCCTGCTGCGAGGTGATCCCATGCTCCCGCGCCGACTTCTCATACACCGCATTGACCAGAAACGTCGCCCGAACCAGCCCGGTCACCACCCCGACCGGCCCACCCTGCTCACCCATTCCCGCAGCGTACTGCGCCTCGCTCCGCCCGCATCCGTCCCTTGGAACAGGCGGTCGTCCATGACCGGACCTTCCGGTCCCGGGGTGAGCGCCAGAGCGGGAGTCAGCGCGTAGATGAGTTCGCGCGAGTCGATGGTGGTCTGGACGAACGCGCACCGCCGCAGCAGCCGACCGGTCCGGCTCGTGGCCGGCGCGGCAATGTCGTCGAACGTCAGCAGCCCGGGGTCCGGCACCTCCGCCGGCGGCCAGGGCAGCGACTCCTTCACGCTGACGGCGGCGTTGTCCTCCAGCCGGATCCGCAGGCGGGGTGGCCTTTCGTCGAGGTGCCAGCTGACCCGGAACTGTTGCCACAACCGCCGGCGGTCCTCGGGGTCCAGCATGCTGTGCCAGAGCAGTGCCTGGTCACGCCATGCGGTGACATCCGGCTGACCGACGAGTTCCTCGATGTCGACCGGACGGTCGGAGAGCAGCACTGCCAGGCACACCAGGTTGGCGGAGAACGCGGCATGCCGGGCTGCGGAGGGCTTGCGCCGGGCTTCGTACCCGGCGAGGGACCACGTCGGGTGTGGGTATCCCGCTTCCGGGAGCAACTCGATGACGAGTTCGCGGCACAGTTCGCGATCCGCGGCGGTGAGCCGGGCGATGACTCCGGCGCAGAAATCCCAGAGCGGTGCCCGGCGGGCGATGGTGACGAACGATGTCGCCGCGTAGAGGAATCCCGCGTCGAGCGTGCCGGCCTGCGACCGGCGCCGGCGCTGATGCAGCCGCTCCTGCGCGGTGTCCACGAGCTCGCCGACGATCAGCCGGGCCGCCAGGAAGTCGCCGAAGGTGGCGTGCAGGAATTCGAAGCTGCGCCGCGGTCCGCCGGTGTCGCGGGTCGCGCACGCCTCGTGGATGAAGAAGAACCGGCCGACCAGCACCTGGCTGGGCGAGAGCGCGTCCGGGTCCGGAGCGGTCGAGGCGGGACCGAGCAGGTGCGGCAGGTCGCGGTCGAGCTCGGTGTCGAGAATGACGTCGCCGCCACGGTTGAGGATCGACAGGGCGACCACGCCCAGCCGGCGCCACTCGGCGTCGATCTCGTCATCGCGTCGATCGCCGGGATGCCCTTTGTCGACCTCGCGGCGCACGAAGTCCGAGAAGAGCCGCTCGTAGAGGTCCACCCGCCCCAGACCGGTGCCGGAATTCTGTAGCGCGTTGGTGCTCGCGTCGTACAGCGCGAGAAGGAGCAGCAACAGCGGCTCACGAGCGAGCTCGGGATGGGCGAGCGCGACATCGTCCGGCAGCGGGTACAGACCACGCTCTGCCAGAGCGTCGGCGTTGGCCGTGTTCCAGATGGCAAGCCATTGGCCTACCTGGTCGTCATCGAACGGTGCAAGCCGGACCACCGTCGTCTCGGCGGGAAAGCGCGCCCGGTCGGCCACGACGGTGCGGCTGGTCACCAGGATCGCCACCGGGCGGCCGAGGTCCCGCTCGCGGTCCTGGAAGGCGCGGAGCTGTTCCAGGTAGTCAGCCCGGTTGAGCCCGCTGGCCTGCAGCAGCTCGTCGAACCCGTCCATGATGATCACAGGCAGGGCCGATCCGGACCGCCGGGCCAGCTCGGGCCAGACGACCCGTTCGCCGAGGGCCTGATAGAGGGCTTCTTCGATCTGGTTCTGCACCTGGGTATCGGCCGGGACGGTGCGAAGCTCCACCCGGACGACGAGGAAGTCACTCTCCGGAAGGCGCGCGGCGAGCACCCGGGTCAGCGCCGACTTTCCGGAGCCGGGCTGGCCGAGCACGACCAGCAGGCTCGAGGTGGCCGGCACGCTGGTGAGACAGGCCAGCAGGAAGTCCTGGACATCGGGGACCGGCCGGCTTGCGGCCCACCAATCCTCGGTGGAGGGGCGGGAGTTGCGCCCGGCCACGCCCATCTGCCCGGACGGGTTGAGGTATCCCTGGCCGAGGCTGGGCAACATGACGTGATCCGGTGCGTACTGAGCGGCCAGCACCGGCCGCTCCATCGCTTGACGATGCAGCACGCCGAGCCCCTGCCGGACAGCGTCCACCGGGAGGGGAACCGCGGTTAGCACACTTCGCAGCCGCGCGATCTCGGCGCCGAGATCCGCGGAGACGACCCGGACGACATGGCGGGTGGCCTGCGATTCGATCGTGTTCACCCAGATGCCGAACTCGGGCGCGGCAGCGATCAAGGACCGGTACAGCAGTTGATAGCGGGATACGGCAGCCGTCGTCAGTGCCTCACTGAAGACCACTGATTCCAGCCGGCTGTGCTTGTCCGCGAAGGCGGCGAGCTCGGCGAGGAAGGTCAGGATCCGGCGGCTCAGACCGCCGTAGAAGGATGACAGCCCGGCCAGAAGATCCTCGAACGGATGAAGGGGAGTGGGCATCGGCGGCGGCTGGTCGATCAGCGCGCCGACCATCGCGGCGTAACTCTCCGTCAGCCCGGTCCCGGTGGAGAGGGCAACCTGCTCCTGAGCGGTCAGCTCCGCGTCGGTCAGGTCCAGACCGGGCGCGGCGGCGAACGCCTCGTCGAGGGCCTCGAAGAACGCGGTGATGACCACCACGGCGTGGGCGGCGACAAGCAGTTCGGTGCGGTCGAAGCGCCTGATCCCGCTCGCCCGGTCGCGCAGTCCCCGAACCGTGTCATGGCCCCACTTGACGAGTTCGCCACGGAGAGCGAAGAAGTCGACGGTCCCCGCACTCGCCACCGTCACGACACCGGCCGTTACCCCGGTGAGCCGGCTCAGCGCGGCGACCGCCTCGTTCTCGTCCTTACCCAGTAACCGCAGGGCATCGGCATAGGTCAGGGACCGGGTGCGCACCCGGCGAACCGTAGCCCGGCCCACTACTTGCGGTAAAGATCGTCATGCCTCCGGGTGACTGTCGAGGGGCAGGTCAACCGTGATCCTGTGCCGTTGCAGGTCGACCTCGGCGATCGTTACCGTGAGCTCGGTGCCGATCGGGTAGGGCTCGGTTCCCCGCAGCATGGCCTCGATTCCCGGGCCTATGCGGATGAAGGAGCCGAACGGGACGACCTTGGTGACCGGGCCGGTGAGGGTTTCGCCGACGCGGGTGGCGTACGGGATGAAGGGGTCTGGTTGCAGGGCCTTGAGGGACACGGAGACCTGGGCGCGGCGGGTGTCGATGTCGAGGATCTCGCCGGTGACGCGCTGGCCCGGCTCGACGACCTCGGTGGTGCTGCTGATGTGGGACCAGGTGAGTTCGGGGACCTGGATGAAGCCGGTCTCGCTTTCTGTGGGCTCGCCGTCCAGAGCGACGAAGACGCCGAAGGTGCGGACGCTGGTCACCGTGCCGCTGATGATCTGGCCGCGGCGCAGGCTCAGGAGGAAGGCGCGTGTGGCGGGGTTCGCGCAGGCCCGGGCCGAGAGCATGATCGGGTCGAGGCTGATTATTTCGGCTTCGAAGGTCTGGCCGATGGTGGCTGTTCCGGCCGCGTCGAACATTTCGCTGTGCGGGATGCGGCCTGCGGGGCCGGGGCCGTCGAGTTGTACCAGGACGTTGCGGGGTTCGAAGCCGGTCACCGTCACCGTTGCAGTTTCGCCGATGCGCACGGCTGTCAATCTAGTGTCCTGAGTCTTTGATCCGGTTGCAGTAGGTGGCGAGGGCGGCAGGATCTGGCCACGGGGCACGATGTTGCGCCGAAACCGGCTAGGCCGCAACCTTCTGCGGCCTCAGGTGTCAAGTGTGGGCCAACCACGTCTGGCCCTGAAACACATGGGCGTGGACGGCAGTGACTCGGTCGCGACCTGTGGGTGGCAGAACGCCACCGGCATCGGCCAGGGAAAGGGTGATCCACCCGGACCGAACTCACTCAGGACGCTAGAGGACGACGGGGCTGCGGCGTTCGAGGAGGATGACGTCCTGCCAGGTGGGGCCTTGGCGGGCGACCTTTTCGCGTACGCCGATCGTGCGGAAGCCGCAGCGTTCGTGGAGGGCGAGGCTGGCGGTGTTGTCGGGGAAGATGCCGGATTGGATGGTCCAGATGCCGGCGGCCTCCGTTGACGTGATCAGGCGTTCGAGCAGGGAACGGCCGACGCCGCGGCCGCTCGCTGCCGGGTCTACGTAGACGGAGTGTTCGACGACGCCGGCGTAGGCGGGGCGGGTGGAGACCGGGGAGCAGGCGATCCAGCCGAGGACGGTGTCGTCCTCGACGGCTACGTAGCTGTGGCCTGGGAGCTTGCCCTGGTGGAACTGTTCCCAGGGCGGGACCGTGGTCTCGAAGGTTGCCGTGCCGGTGGCTATGCCGGCTGCGTAGATGGCGAGGACCGCCGGGGCGTGGGTGTCGGTCATCGGGATCACGGTCACAGGGGGTCTCCGGGGGAAGGTCAGGGTTTGCGGGCTACGCCGGCCCAGACGTTGACCTCATTGTCGGCGAAGGCAGGGTCGCCGGGGGCGGGGTGCCATTTGCTGGCGGGGACGACGCCGGGGTCGATCAGGTCGAGGCCGTCGAAGAGGTCGGTGACCTCGGCGTGGCCGCGGGTCCAGACGTCGCTGCGGCCCTGTTCCATCATCTGCTGGTAGAGGGCCTGCTGTTCGGGGGTGCCGAAGTCGGAGGTGGCGTGGGTCGCGACCAGGTAGCTGCCGGAGGGCAGGGCGTCGAGCAGGCGCTGGACGATGGGTTTGGCCGTGCCGTGGCCCTGGATGAAGTGCAGGACCGCGATCAGCATCAGGCCGACCGGCTGGCCGAGGTCGAGGGTCTCGCGCAGCGTCGGGTCGGCGAGGATCGTGTCGGGGTCCTTGAGATCGGCCTCGATGTAGGCGGTGCGGCCCTCGGGGCTGGTGGTGAGCAGCGCGCGGGCGTGGACCATGACCAGCGGGTCGTTGTCGACGTAGACGATGCGGCTCTCCGGGGCGACCGACTGGGCGACCTCGTGGGTGTTGTCGGCGGTCGGGAGGCCGGTGCCGATGTCGAGGAACTGGCGGATGCCGGCCTCGGCGGCCAGGTAGCGGGTGGCGCGGCGCAGCATCGCCCGGTTGGCGATCGCTCCCTTGCGGACGTTCGGGAAGGCGGCTTCGAGTTCGTCACCGGAGGCCCGGTCGGCGGCGAAGTTGTCCTTCCCGCCGAGCCAGTAGTTGTAGCGTCGGGCCGGGTGCGCCACCGTCGAGTCGATGGCGGTTCGTGACTGCTCGGCGTCCATGACTGCTCCTTCGATCCCTCGATCGTCGGCGACATCATTGCAGCCCGTCACCCTCGCCCGCATCACCGGTCCGCCCCAAGAACGAAGCGGTCGGCCCCAAGAACGAAGCGGTCCGTCCCAAAACAGAACAAGAAGGAATCTCATGCGTGCAGGCAGCATTCTCATCTCCGGTGCGAGCATCGCGGGGCCGTCGCTGGCCTACTGGCTCAACGCCGCGGGCTGGCGCACGACCGTTGTCGAGCGGGCCGGGCGGTTGCGGGCCGAGGGGCAGAACATCGACGTCCGGGGCGCTGCCCGCGAGGTGCTGCGGCGGATGGGCATCGAGGATGAGGTGCTGGCCGCGAACACCGGCGAGCGGGGCACCCGCTTCGTCGACGAGAAGGGGCGGGTCAGGGCGGCTTTCCCGGCGAGCGGTAACGAGACGGGTGGCGCCACCGCGGAGGTCGAGATCCTGCGGGGCGAGCTGTCCCGGATCGTTGCCGGGTTGACCGAGGGGCAGACCGAGTACGTCTTCGGGGACTCGATCACCGCGCTCCGCGAGGACGGCGACGGCGTGCTCGTCACCTTCGCCGAGGGGCCGGAGCGCCGCTTCGATGTCGTGGCGCTGGCCGAGGGCATGCGATCGCGTACCCGCGGAATGATCTTCGGGGATGAGCCGCAGATCCGCTTCCTCGGCATGTACACCTCATATTTCACGATTCCCCGTGAGGCCGGCGACGTGGACTGGTGGCAGTGGTTCGGGGCGGTGGGCGGGCGCAACGTGGGGCTGCGGCCGGACAACACCGGGACGATCCGGGCCACGCTGTCGTTCCTCTCCGGCCCGCGAGGCTACGAGGACCTGGGCGTCGACGAGCAGAAGCAGGTCCTGCGCCGGGTCTTCCGGGACGCCGGGTGGCAGGCGCCGCGGGTCCTGGCGGCGATGGAGGACGTGCCGATCTACTTCGAGAGCATCGGCCAGGTACGCGCCCCGAGCTGGCACCGCGGCCGCGTGGCGCTGCTGGGCGACGCGGCCTACTGCGCCTCCCCGATCAGCGGCATGGGCACCAGCCTGGCCCTGGTCGGCGCGTACATCCTCGGCGGCGAGCTGACCCGCGCCGATTCGCCCGAGGAGGCGTTCGCCTCGTACGAGCGGATCATGCGGCCCTACGTCGACCAGGCGCAGAAGCTGCCCCCGGGCGCCCCGCGGCTGGCCAACCCGAAGAGCCGCCTGGGCCTGAAGGTGTTCCACGCCGCCGCCGCGCTCGCGTCGACCCGCGTGGCCGGTTCGGTGGCGGCCAAGCTGTTCACCCCGCCCGCCGACCGGATCGCGCTGCCCGATTATGGCAGCCATTTCCCGCGATCGTGAAATTGTCGCTCCTGGAACATGAACGTCGGCCCAATCACGCATTCACGATCGCACAACACCGCAGGACGAAAGCGACACATGCCCCGCAACCACCGTGTTGACGGGCGCGAATTCGCACCCTTAGCATTCGCCGCGACCACGGGGAAATGGTGAATCGCTACCTAAGGATGCGAGTGGAATGGGCCGCGACGAATCGCTGTCGACCCTGACGGAAATTGATGTGCTGCGCGATTTCTATTGTGCGGGGGAGCGCAGTCTCTTCGACGTCTGGGAGCACGGCGGTGCCCGTGGCGACTCGATCACGCCGTCGGTGGCGTCCCCGGCCTACCGGGGCTGGATGCGCGACAAGGTGCTGGCCGCGAACGGGACGCGGGTGCTGAGCCTGGGCTGCGGCAACGCGGCCGTGGAGCGGGAGCTGGCCGACGCGGGCGTCCGGGTGCTCGCCGTCGACGCGCTGCAGGAGGCCGTCGACGTGGCCCGCGCCAAGGGTGTGGACGCGGTCCGCGCGGACATCACGCGGTGGCAGCCCGACGAGCTCTGGCCCGTGGTCTACTCCGACGGGCTGTTCGGCCACCTGTACGCGGCCGAGGGCGAGCTCACCGGGATCTTCGAGCGCATCCGCTCCTGGCTCGCCCCGGGCGGCACGCTGATCGTCTCCAACGACGCGCCCCGTGACGGCGAACCGGTCCAGGAGGCGCCCGGCGTTCCCGGGTTCCGGTGGCTGTCCGGCGCGTACCTCGCCGAGCAGGCCCGCGCGGCCGGGTTCCGGGAGACCGTCGTCGAGTCGTACGGCTACGAGCGCCCGCTCTCCGGTCCGCGGCTGCGGGCCGTCCTGACCGCGCACGCCTGATCGCGGCCGCGTCATGCCCATCAGCGACGGTTTCGCACGCCGGCTGGAGCCGGTGCTGCCCGCGGTGGCCGAGCACTTCGGCACCCCGTTCCACATCTACGACCTGCAGGGCCTGCACGAGACCGCGACCGGCTTCAAGGCGGCGTTCGCGGGGATGGACGTCCGCGAGTACTTCGCGGTCAAGGGCCAGCCGAACCCGGCGATGCTGCGCCGCGTCCGGGAGTACGGCTTCGGGTTCGACTGCAGCTCCCCGGCGGAGCTGTGGGCGGCGACCGAGGCCGGGGCGTCCGGTGAGGACATCTGCTTCACGTCCAACAACACCAGCTACGACGAGCTGGCCGAGGCGCTGCGGCTCGGCGCGATCATCACGGCCGACGACGAGACAGTGGTGGACAAGCTGATCGCGATGGGCGCCAGGCCGCGGTCGCTCGCGCTGCGCGTTCATCCGGGTACGGCCGGAGCGGTCGGCGAGTCCTACCTGGGTGACGCGGAGTCGGCGAAGTTCGGCGTACGGATGGATCGTCTCGCCGTGGTCGCCGCCAAGGCCGCCACCCTGCAGCCGGAGAGCTTCGGCCTGCACATGATGCTCGGCTCCGGGTTCCTGAACCCCGAACCGTTCCTGCTCAGCCTCGACCTGCTGCTGGCACAACCGCTCGATGTCGATTTCCTGAACCTCGGCGGCGGGATCGGCATCCCGTACCGGCCGCACGAGACCGCGTTCGACCTGCCCGCGCTGGCCCGCGCGATCCGGGAACGCCTCGACGCCGCCGGCCGCAGCCCCCGGATCCTCTTCGAGTGCGGCCGTTACATCCTCACCCCGCACGGCGTCCTGGTCACCCGGGTCCTCAACCGGATGAGCAAGTGGCGCGAGCTGGTCGGCGTCGACTCGGGGATGAACGCGCTGATCCGCCCGGCGATGTACCCGCACGCCTATCACCACATCACCGTGCACGGCGGCGACGACCGCCCGACGGAGACCGTGGACGTGGTCGGGTCGCTGTGCGAGAACAACGACAAGTTCGCGATCCAGCGCACGTTGCCGCGTACCCAGGAGGGCGATCTTCTGCTCGTGCACGACACCGGCGCGCACGCGCTGTCGATGTCGTTCACCTACAACGGCCGGCTGCGCCCGCAGGAGCTCGTCCTGCACCCCGACGGCACGGTCGAGCGGATCCGCCGCGCCGAGACCATCGCGGACTACTTCGCCACCCTCGACTGCGAGGCCGACACCCTGGTCGCTGCCTCGCCCGCGATCGCCGCGAGGTGACGCGCGACGAGCTGCTGGCACTCGCGGGACGGTCCGGGTATCCGGTGCTCGACCTGTCCCTCGGCGTGCCGGCCGATCCACCCCCGCGGGTCCAGCCGGGACCTCCGGCGCGCGCCGGGGGATATCCGCCCAGCGCGGGGACTGCCGAGCTGCGTGCCGCGGCCGCCGGTTATCTGTGGAGGCAATTTGGAGTACGCGCGGCAGCGGACTCGATCGCCGCCTGCGCGGGGGCCAAGGAGTTCGTCGCCGGACTGCCTCAGCACCTCAGGCGGCTGCGCGCTGACGATCACCGGGACATCGTGCTGATCCCGGGGCTCTGTTATCCGACGTATGCGTTCGGCGCGGAACTTGCCGGGCTCCGGGCGTACCGGATGCCTATGGGTCCCGATCTGCGGATGCGGCCGTCGGAGCTGGCGCCGGACATCGCCGCCCGCGCCCTGATGGTGTGGGTGACCAGCCCGGGCAATCCGACCGGCGTGTGTGAGGACCTGCCCGCTCTTGCCGCGTGGGGTCGCGCGCACGACGTGCTGGTGGCCTCCGACGAGGCGTACGCCGAGACGACCTGGACCGGCCCGCCCCGCACGATCCTCACCGGCGCCGGCCACGGGGTGCTCGCCGTGCACAGCCTCGCCAAGCGCAACAACGCCCCGGGCCTGCGCGCCGGGTTCTACGCCGGCGATCCGGGCCTGGTCCGGGCCCTGGTCCGCAGCCGCCGCGACGCCGGACTGATGGCGTCCACGGCCTCGCAGGACGCCGCCGCGCAGCTGCTCGCCGACGACGACCTCGCGGCCGGGCAACGCGACCGCAACCAGGCCCGCGTCGACGGCCTCGTGAAAGCGTTGCGCGACAACGGTTTCCCGTGCTCACCCCCCGACGGCGGCCTGTTCGTGTGGCTCGACGTGACCAACGGTGCGGCCTTCGCCCGCGAACTCGCCACACAGGCCGGTGTCGTCGTCATGCCCGGCGCTGCCTATGGGCCCGCCGGGACAGCGTTCGTCCGGATCGCCGCCGTGCACGACCCCGCCGTGGTCGCCTGCCGGCTCGCCCTGCTGAAACTGAAGGAGAAGGTGTGATCGACGAGCTGTGGGAGCGGCGCGCCGGGCTGTCGCCCGCCGACGAGAAGGCCACCCTGGTGGTGACCGAGGCCCTGGACCGCCTGGACCGGGGCGTGGACCGGGTGGCGGGCATCGACCCGGTCACCGACGCCGTGGTGGTCGATGAGCGCAGCCGCCGGGCGATCCTGCTGGCGTTCCGGCTGTACGCGCTGACCGAGACGCACGCCGGGCCGTTCCACTTCCGGGACCGGCTGCCGCTCAAGCAACGCTTCGACGGCGTGCGGCTGGTGCCCGGCGCGATCGCCCGGTTCGGGGCTTACCTCGCGCCCGGTTCCGTGCTGATGCCGTCGTTCGTCAACGTCGGGGCGTACGTCGGTGCCGGGACGATGGTCGACACGTGGGCCACGGTCGGCTCGTGCGCGCAGATCGGCGCGCGGGTGCACCTCTCCGGCGGGGTCGGCATCGGCGGGGTCCTCGAACCCGAGGGCGCCGTCCCGGTCGTGGTCGAGGACGACGCGTTTGTCGGCTCGCGGTCCATCGTCGTGGAGGGCGCGCGGGTGCGGACGGGTGCGAACCTCGGCGCGGGCACCCTGCTCACCGGCACGACCCGGGTCGTCGATGCCACCACCGGCGAGGACCTGCCGCGCGGGGAGGCGCCGCCGTGGTCGGTGTGTGTCACCGCGTACCGCCAGCAGCAGTTCCCGGGCGGTGTCTTCGGCACCCCGTGCCTGCTCGTCCTGCGCCGCCTGGCCCCGGGCGAAACCCCCGACAACCTCAGGATCTCAGAGCTTTTCCGAGAGCACGGGTACGCGCTGTGAGCGCGACTTTCGACCCCGACGACCTGCAGGTGGTCGAGGGGTGGCGCGACGTCTACGACTTCCTCTACGAGGACTCGTGGGGTGCCGAGATCGGCGAGGACTTCACCGGCTGGGACAGCGCCTACGACGGCGCACCGATCCCGGTCGACGAGATGCGCGAGTGGCGGACGGCCACCGTGGACCGGGTGCTCGGGCTGCGTCCCCGTACGGTCCTGGAGATCGGCGTCGGCGACGGGCACATCCTCGCCAAGGTCGCCCCGGAGGTCGACCGCTACGTCGGCACCGACTTCTCCGCCGTGGCCATCGACTCGTTCCGCGCCGTGCTCAGGCGTCACCCCGCGCTGGACGCGAAGGTCGAACTGCACCCCTTCGCCGCACACGAGACCGACGCGCTCGGCGCCGAACGCTTCGACGTGATCGTCATCAACTCCGTGGTGCAGTACTTCCCGAGCCTCGGCTACCTGCAGGGCGTGCTCGACGCGGCGCTGGCCCGGCTCACCCCCGGCGGCAGCCTGTACGTCGGGGACGTACGCAACGCCCGGACCGCCCGCTGCCTGGCCACCGCCGTGCTGCGGCACCGCTCCCCGGCCGGCTTCGGCCCCGCCGACGTGCGCGAACACCTGGACGAGGACCGCGAACTGCTCGTCGACCCGGCCTGGTTCGCCCACTTCGGCGCCGCCGACGTCCGGCTGCGCCGCGGGTACGCGCACAACGAACTCACCCGCCACCGCTACGACGTCGTCCTGACCAACGGCCCCGGCCGCGTGCTGTCCCTCGCGAACGCCCCGCACCACGTGTGGGACGGCGACCCGGACGCCCTGGCCCGCCACCTCGCCAAACCGGGCACGACCAGGCTCCGCGTGGTCGGCGTCCCTAACGCCCGCCTCGTCACGGAGACCGCCGACGACCGCGCCCTCCACGGCGAGCCCCCGCTCGACAGTGCGGTGCGCGGTGAGCCCTTGCTCGGCGGTGAGCCCTTGCTCGGCGGTGCCGCGGGAGTGGAGCCGGAGTTGTTCTACGAGCTCGCGGAGGCCACCGGTCACCGTGCCGCCGTGACGTGGGCGCCGGACGACATCGCGCTGATGGATGTGCTTTACGTGGCTGCGGGCACCGGCCCGGCCGCCTGGACCGATGTGCTGGGGAGTAACACGTGACGACGCAGACCGCGTACCGGCCGGGACCGGACCGTCCCGACGAGGCACGGCCGGGGTTGCTCGCCGGGATCCGGGAACGGGTAGCGGCCGCCCCGTCGGCCCTCGCGCTCATCGAGGGCGACCGCACCTACACGTACGCCGAGCTGTACGCAGCCGCGCAAGGAGTCGCCGCCCGCGTCGCCGCCGCCGGGGCCCGAGCGGGTGACCCGGTCGGCCTCGCCTCGGTGCGCGGCGCCGACACCGTGATCGCGATGCTCGGCATCCTGCTCGCCGACGCCGGCTTCGTCCCCCTCGACCCCGCCGACCCACCCGGCCGGCTCGCCGGGATCGTCCGGGACGCGGGGGTGCACGTCGTGGTGACCGGTCCCCGCGACGAGGCCGCGTTCACCGGCGCCGGCCTGCGCTGCGTGCCGATCCGCGCTGCGGCCGATGCTTCGGCCAGCGCTTCTCCCGGCGCTGCGGCCAGTGCTCCTGCCGGGGCTTCGGCCGGCCCGTCGGACACCGGCGGTCGGGACGGCCTGGCGTGGGACGAGGATCCCGACGCGCTCGCGTACGTCATCCACACCTCCGGCACTACCGGCCGGGCCAAGGGCGTCGGCATCCCGCGGCGCGCCCTGGAGCACTTCAGCCGGATCGCCGTCGACCACTACGCGATGCGCCCCGGCGACCGGATCCTGCAGTTCGTCTCGATGTCGTTCGACGCGTGCATCGAGGAGGTGTTCCCGCCGCTCCTGGCCGGCGCGACGATCGTGCTGCGCGACGACGAGATGATCTCCTCGATCGCCGGGTTCCTGGACCGCTGCGCGGCGTGGGAGATCAGCGTCCTGTTCCTGCCCACCGCGTACTGGCACGAACTGGTCGACGCGATGGTCCGCGACGGGCTGCGGCTGCCCCCGGCCGTCCGGGTGGTCACCGCCGGCGGCGAGGAGATCCGCGCCGACCGTGTTGCCGCGTGGCGCGCGCTGCCCCTCGACGGGGTACGCCTGGTCAACGAGTACGGCCCGACCGAGACCACGGTCGTGGCCACCGTCGACGAGCTCGCCGGCCCCCGCGCTCTCTCACCGCGGGCCGGCGACGACCACGAGCCCACTGTCGGGCTGCCGTTGCCGGGTGTCCTCGTGCGCGTCGTCGACGAGCACGGCGATGACGTGCCGTCCGGGGAGGACGGGGAGCTGCTCCTCGGCGGCCCGACCGTGGCACTGGGCTATCTCGGCCAGCCCGAGCGCACCGCCGAACGGTTCAGCGCCGGCGCCGACGGTCAGCGCTACTACCGCACCGGCGACCGGGTCCGGCAGCGTCCCGACGGGCGGCTCGCGTTCCGGGGCCGGATGGACCGCCAGCTCAAGGTACGCGGGTTCCGCGTCGAACCCGCCGAGGTCGAACGCGCGCTGCTCGCACACCCCGCCGTCCGCGACGCCGCCGTCGACCTCGACAAGTCACGGGGCGCGCTGGTCGCGTACCTCATCATGGAAGGCTCTGATGTCGGCCCGGTCCGGGATTTTGTCCGTGACCGGCTGCCGGCGCACAGTGTCCCGTCCCTGCTGATCCCGGTCCCGGCGTTCCCCCGCAACGACCGCGACAAGGTCGACTTCGCAGCGCTGCACCGGGCATCGCCCGCCCCGCCGGCCGGAGGCAACGAGCTCGAGCGTCTCATCGCCGGAGTGCTGCGCGTCGCGTCGATCGGTCCGGACGAGTCGGTGCTCGACCTGGGCGCCCACTCGCTGAGCCTCGTGCAGATCGCCACCCGCGTCGCCCGCGACCACGGCGTCCGGCTGACGCTCGCCGACCTGCACGCGCACCCGACACCCCGGGGGATCGCCGCGCTGATCGAGGCCCGCGACCGGGTCGAGCACGGGCCGCTCGTGGAGGGCACGGTCCTGCCGCTCACCGAGTTCCAGCGCGACACGTGGCTCGCCGACCAGTTCCACCCGGGCACGCCACTGCACACCATCGGCCTGCGCTACCGGATCACCGGCACCGCGGACGCGGCCCGGATCCAGGCCGCCCTCGACGCCGTCGTCGCGCGGCACGACGCGCTGCGGGCCACGTTCCGGCAGGACGGCGACGAGCCGGTGATGGTCTTCGGCGGCCCCGCCCGGCCGGTACCACTCGACGTCCACCACGCCTCCGGTGCTGAGGCCGACCGGCTACGCACTTCCCGGGGACAGACCGTTTTCGATCCTGCTGCCGGTGGGCTGATCGCCGCGACCCTGCTGCTGGGGGAGGGCGGCTACGCCGAGCTCGTCGTCGCCGTGCACCACCTCGTCTTCGACGGCTGGTCCGCAACCGTGCTCGCCGACGACCTCGCCGCAGCCCTCGGCGGCGATGCGCTATCACCGCCCGCAGCCCTCGGCGGGGATGAGCTATCACCGGCCGCAGGGCCCGGCGGGGCTGAGCTATCACCGGCCGCAGGGCCCGGCGGGGTTGTGCAGGAGCGGGCCGCGGATTTTGCCGGCTATCTTGCCCGGCCGCGTGATGACGAGCGTGCGTACTGGGTAGAGCGGCTCAGCGGCGTCGACACCGAGGTCCTCGTGCCCGCCGATCGGCCGCGGCCGCAGGTGCGGTCGTTCCGTGGGGGCATGGTCGAGCGGGCGATCGACCCGGCCGTTCTCACCGCCGCCGCCGGGCTGGCGCGCGAGACCGGGGCCAGCGTCGCCACCGTGGTTCTGGCCGCGCTGCAGACGGTCCTCGCCCGGGTCAGCGGGCACAGCGACATCACCGTGCTCTCACCCGTCGCGCACCGTACCGACCCCGAGCGGGAACGTACGATCGGCGCGTTCATCACCGTCGTGCCGCTGCGCACCGACGTCGGCGGCGACCCGGACTTCCGGACGCTGATCACCCGCGCCCATGACACCGTGCTCGGCGCGCTCAGCCATGACGACCCGCCGACCGCGCAACTGCCCGCCGCGCTGGGCCTGCCCGCTCGCCCCGACCGGGGGCCGCTCACGCAGGTCATGCTCATCGTGCAGAACACGCCGCCCGCGATCGCCACCGCCGGCGACACCCGGGTGGAGTTCCTCGGCGGCACCCACCCGGGCATGACCAAGCTCGACCTGACGTTCAGCGTCGACTTCCCGGACGGCGCACCGGTGCTCTACGCCGAGTACGCGTCGGAGCTGTTCGACGAGGCCATGGTCTCCCGGCTCGCCGCGTCGCTGCTGACGGTCCTCGAAGCCGGTGTCCGGGAACCGTCGGCCGGGGTCGCGCGGCTGCCGCTCTTCGACGCCGCCGAGCGGGACCGGATCCTGGCCGCGGGGTCAGCGCCGTCGGCACCCTCCCTGCCCGGCGACGGTTCTGGCGGGGGTGTGCACGATCTGATCCTCGCTCACGCCGGTACCACGCCCGACGCGGTCGCTGTCAGTCTTGGTGACGAGCTCTGGACGTACGGTCAGCTCGGTCGTGAAGCGGAACGGCTCGCGGAGAGCCTGACCACCGCCGGGGTGGGGCCGGGGGACCGGGTGGCGATCAGGCTGCCGCGCAGTCCGCGGAGCTACGCCGCGATCCTGGGGGTGTGGAAGGTCGGCGCCGCCTATGTGCCGGTCGATCCGGACTACCCGGCTGAGCGGCAGGAATACCTGCTCAGCGATGGTGACGTGCGGGCGGTTGTCGATGTGGACGGCGTTTCGGTGCTGTCCGGGACGTCTAAAACCGACGCGGCGTACGTGCTCTACACGTCGGGGACGACCGGTAAGCCCAAGGGCGTCATGGTGTCGCACGCGAACCTGCGGCACGCCATCGCCGGCTGGACAGCCACGTACGGTCTGCGGCCCGGCGAGATCCACCTGCAGGCCGCGAGCTTCTCGTTCGACGTGTTCGCGGGGGAGAGCCTGCGCGCCCTGGCAACCGGTGGCCATCTCGTCATCTGCCCTAAGGAGACACTGCTCGACGCTCCGGCGCTGCACGACCTGCTGCGCTCGCAGCGCGTCGCGATCGCCGAGCTGGTGCCGACCGTCCTGCGTGGACTGCTGGACCTGCCCCGGCTGCCGGATCTGCGGGTGCTCGCCGGTGGCGCCGAGAAGTGGTACGTCCACGAGTACCGGCGCGCGGTTGCGCTCGCCGGCCCCGGTGCGCGGGTGATCAACTCGTACGGCGTCACCGAGGCGACCATCGACAACGCGTACTTCGACGGGCCGGTTTCCGGGCTTGCGGACGAGGCGGTGCTGCCGATCGGACGGCCCTACCCGGGCAACGTTCTCAGTGTGCGGGACTCCTTGGGCTCGCCTGTTCCGTTCGGGACAACGGGGGAGCTGTGGATCGGCGGGCCGGGCGTGGCACTCGGCTACCACAACCTGCCCTCGCTCACCGCGTCCCGTTTCCGGGACGGCTGGTATCTGACCGGAGACGCCGCGCGGCTCCTCGCCGACGGAACAACGGTCCTGCTGGGGCGTCTCGACGACCAGGTCAAGGTCAGCGGCCACCGGATCGAGCTCGGGGAGATCGAAGCCGCCCTCGCCGCGCTGCCCGGTGTCACCGCGGCGGCCGCCGACGTGCGCGACGGTCGCATCGCCGGCTACCTCGTCGGCGTCACCGGCACCGAACCCGGGCTGCTGCATGGGCTGCAGTCCTCGTTGCCGCACTATGCGGTGCCTGCTTGGCTGGTGGGCGTACCGTCGCTGCCTCTGACCCCCAACGGCAAGATCGACCGGCGAGCCCTGCCCGACCCGCCGGTGGGGCCCGGGGCTTCGGTTTTGGTGGAGCCGGAAACCGAGACCCAGCGCGGCCTGGCGGCGATCTGGGCAAAGCTGCTCGGCCGTTCGCCGGGCCCGGACGACGCGTTCTTCGCCCTCGGCGGCGACTCGTTCTCCGCGTTGCGGATGGCCCGCGCGGTCCACGCCGAGTACGGCGTGCGCATCGCGCTGCTCGACCTCTACCGCAACCCGGTCCTGCGCGATCTGGCCGCGCACCTCGACACCCTCCTCACCCCGCCGGCCTCGCCGTCTACGGCTTCGCCGGCCTCCGCTTCGCCGTCTAAGGCTTCGCCGACTTTCGCTTCGCCCTCTGTGGCCGCGCCACCACTCACCGTTCCGTTGGGTGCAACTAAGTTGGGCACAATTAAATTGTGCACAACTAAATTGCACACAACCGAACCGTTTGAGTTGCTCCAGCGGCTCACTCCCGGTGACGGAGATCCAACCCTCGGCACGCTGGTCTGCCTGCCCTACTCCGGCGGCCACGCATTGTCGTTCCTGCCCCTCGCCGCAGCGATGCCGGAAGGCTGGGTCGTCTACGCCCTGCAGGTCCCCGGCCGCGACTGGAGCAACCCGGACGAGCAGGCCCCGGACTTCGACGCGCTCATGACGGCAGCCCTCGACGAAGTGCGCACTCTCCCCGGCCCGATCACGCTCTACGGCCACTGCCACGGCTCGGCGATGACGATGGAACTCGGCCGCAGAATGGAAGCGGCCGGCCTGCCCCTCAAGGGCGTGTCGGTCGGCGCGATGTTCCCGATGGCCCGGCTTCCCGGAAAGTTCGCCGACTGGGTCTACCGCAAGTTCCGCCCCGACCGCCTGATCTCCGACCGGGCGATCCTCGACGAGATCCGCGCCCTCGGCGGCGGCTTCGACGAGTTCGACGACCCGGCCGAACGAGCGTTCGCCATGCGCGCGGTACGCCACGACGAGCGCGGCTCCGAGGACTTCTACGCCCGTACGCTGCAGGAGGAACCCAGCAAACTCAAGGCGCCGCTGCTCAGCGTCGTCGGCGACAAGGACCGGGTCACCGAGCTCTACACCGAGCGCTACCGCGAATGGGAGCACTACTCCGGCGAGGTGTCCCTGGCCGTGCTGCCGAAAGCGGGACACGGCTTCCTCAAGCACCAGGCCGTACCCCTCGCCGGCATCCTCTCCGCCGACTGGCCCGAGCCCGTCGCGCCCCCGGAAGAAGAACCCGGCCCGAAGCCAAGCCTGCGCCGCTTCGGAGTGGTCGCCGCCGGCCAGTTCGTCTCACTGGTAGGAAGCGCGCTCAGCCAGCTCATCATGAGCCTCTGGGTCTTCCAGCAAACCGGCAAGATCACCGACTTCGCCTTCGTCAGCGCCGTAGCCCTGCTTCCCGGCATCCTGGCCGGCCCCTTCGCCGGCGCCATCGCCGACCGCTACGACCGCCGCAAGGTCATGATCTGGTCCGACGCGGCAGCCGGCGCCGCCACGATCGTCCTCATCACGCTGATGTCCGCGGGAAACCTCCAGATGGGACACGTGTACGCCCTCTGCGCCCTCACCTCCCTCGCGTCCGCCTTCCAGCGACCGGCATACGCGGCAGCGATCTCCCAACTCGTCCCGAAGGCGTTCCTCGGCCAAGCGAACGGCATCGCCCAGCTGGGCGTAGGCGCCGGCGCCCTGTTCGCACCGATGCTGGCCGCACCACTTCTGGCCGTACTCCCTCTGCAGTCGGTGCTCCTGGTCGACGTGGCAACATTCCTCGTCGCGGTGGTCACCCTGCAGTTCGTCCGCTTCCCGGACCGGGCATTCAAAAAACGCGAGGAGACCGTACGCGCCCAGATCGTCAACGGCTGGCGCTTCATCACCAAACGCCCCGGACTGGTATCGGCGCTCTGGTTCTTCACCATCGACCACGTCTTCTACACCGCGGGCTTCGCCCTGATCGTCCCGCTGATCCTGATCGAACACGACGTGGCCACCCTGAGCCTGGTCCTGAGCGCCGGCGGCCTCGGCACCCTGTTCGGCGCGCTCGCCATGAGCATCTGGGGCGGCACCCACCGCCGTACCGACGGAATGATCATCTTCATGGCCGTCAACAACATCGGCCTGATGACGGTCGGCCTGTTCACCAACCCCTGGCTCCTGGTGCTGGGCATGTTCACGATGTCCGCCACCGAGTCGCTGATCAACGGTCACTGGATGTCCCTGATCCAGGCCAAGGTCGGCTTCGACCTCCAGGGCCGCGTCCTCAGCATCTTCATGACGGTCATGATGCTGACCATGCCCCTCGGCTACGTCATCATCGGCCCTTCGGCTGACCGCTGGTTCAAGCCGCTCCTCGAACCGGACGGCCCCCTCGCGGGTTCGCTCGGCCCGATCGTGGGCGTCGGCCCTGGTCGCGGGCTCGCCCTGGTCATCGTCGTCAGCGGCATCGTGATGACGCTGTGGGCGGTGCGAGGGTGGTTCAACCGGCGGTTGCGCTTCGTCGAGGACGCCCTCCCCGACCTCACCCCGGCCGGCGAGATCGAAGACCGAGACACCGTCCAGCGCATGGCCGACGCCCGCCTGAGCTGACCTGAGCCCGCCACCTGAACGAGGCGGTCCGCCGAACAGCGGACCGCCTCGCGCTGCGCTGTCGGCAAGCCCCGTCGGGGAACCGCGATATTCCTCCCGCCCCTCTCGCTCTTCGTCGCGAACTTGATGCGAATCGGCTGGTGGGCATCAACCAGAGGCTGGCCCGGACCGGGGACGTAGCGGCACGTATTCCGGCCTGGAACGAGTTCGCCGGACCGCAGACCGGCTTCGTTGAACTGCCCAACCGGCTCTACTGGTCTGGCGCCCCGGCCTTCGACGTGGAGAATCCGCCCCGCCGTCTGACGCTTTACACCACGCTGATCGGCGATGGTCAGCGTGCCGACCTGGCCAGGCGGATCAACCGTGACCTCCTCATCGCGGACTGGCCGAAGATCCGGATGCTGACTGCCCGTGTGCTCATCCAGACATGGGAAAGCCTGCTGCCCGAGCTGGCCACGGTCTGACCCTGCCGCTGGCCGACGTCACCGAGCGACTCGCTGCTGTCTACCGCACGTCAGGTGTCCGCGTGCACGTCATCGAGGTGGCCCCGACCGCATCGCGGTTCGAGGTGATCGACGGTATCCGTACGTGTGAGATCGACCTGCTCAAGGAAGGCGTTGGTGCCCCGGTCATCCTCAGCACGGGGCCCGTTCTGAACCGTGACGACGCCGTCGGACTCAAGGTCGGGGGACCTGTTGTTCAAGCTCGATGGACTGGCTTACCTCGATGACACCACCTTCGGCGAGTACGGGCTGACCGAGAACGACATCGCAGGCCTGCACCGCTGGGCCCAGACCTGGGCAGACGATCTTCGTGCCCGCCTGACAAGCGATGACCCCTCCGACGATCCACGTCACAACCGCGTCGACTGGGACGACTACCTCGACGATTGACCCCGTGAGGGCGGGCGGGCGCGATCCCGCAAGCTTTCCGGTGGACCATGAGCCCCGTCGGCCGGTCCCCGCTACGGAAACAGAGGCTGATCGTCTTCACCAGGGAACGTCGCCCGCGTCCTCGAAGAAGCCGCCGGTGGGGCCGTTGTCCGGCAGGGTGGCCAGGCGGATGGCGGTCGCTGCGCCCTGCTCCGGGGTGCGTACCCCGCGGAAGCCGTTCAGGTCCGTCGCCACGAAGCCCGGGCAGGCCATGTTGATGAGGATGTTCGTGCCGGCCAGTTCCTTGACGTACTGCAGGGTGACGGCGTTGAGGAACGTCTTCGACGGCGGGTAGGCCATCGCGACCGGGCCCGTGGTGGTTGCCCCGCCGGGGCCGGACTGGCGGGTGAGGGAGCCGACGCTGCTCGACATGTTCACGATCCGTGGCGCGGATGAGCGGCGCAGCAGCGGCAGCAGCGCGTTGGTGACGCGGATGACGCCGATGACGTTGGTCTCCACGACGGTCCTGATGATCGCCGGGTCGACGCGGGTGGGTTCCTGCGGCATGCCGCCGGTGATGCCGGCATTGTTGACCAGCACATCCAGGCGCCCGAACCGATCTTCGACCAGCTTTGCAGCGGCGGTCACGCTTTCATCGTCGGTCACATCCAGGGGTACGCCGAAAGCGTCGACGCCCGCAGCCCGCAACTTTGCCACCGCGGCATCCCGGCGCTGGTCGTCGCGGGCACCGACGCCGACGGTGAGTCCCCGTGCGCCGAGTCCTGCTGCGATCTCGTACCCGATGCCCTTGTTCGCGCCGGTGATCAGCGCGATCGTCGTCTCAGTCATGCCCCGATCGTCGCTACACAGCGTGATGCCGGGCAACACCAACTCGGTACGGTGCGATACCGCGCGGGTATCACCGTGGCGTAGGCGGGCGTACGATCGGCGGGTGGAGACTCGGGAGCTGCGGTTCTTCGTCGCCGTGGCGGAGGAGTTGCACTTCGGCCGGGCGGCGTCGCGGCTCGGGATGGCTCAGCCCCCGCTGTCCCGGGCGATCAGCCTGCTGGAACGGCGCCTCGGGACGAGGTTGTTCGACCGCGACAGCCACCGGGTCGCGCTGACCGATGCCGGGACGGTCCTGCTCGCCGAGGGCCGGGCAGCGCTGGAGGCGGTCGAGGCCGCCGAGCGCCGCACCCGCCGGGCGGGTTCCGCCGAGCCGGGCAGGGCCGGCGTGGTCCTCGCGGTCAAGGCCGGTGCCGCCAGTGAGCTGCTCGCCAAACTCCTGCACGCCTACGCCGCAGAGCCCGGCGCGGTGCCGGTCGAGGTGTTCCTGTGCGGGCCCGGCGAGCAGGAGCGGATCCTGCGTGACGGCCGTGCGGACGTGGCCCTGCTGCACCGGCCGTTCGACAACGTCGCGGGATTCGACACCGAGGAGCTGATGACCGAGGGCCAGATCGCGATCCTGCCCGCCGGTCATTCCCTCACGACCCGCACGCAGCTGAGCATGGCGGAGGTCACCGGGCTGCCCGGCCTGCCGATGCCGCGCTGGCCGGCACGCGACGGCACGTACCCTCCCGGCCCGGGCCCGGAGGTGCGCGACCACATGCAGCTGATCCAGCTCATCACCCTCGGCCGCACGATGATGGTCGCCCCGGAGACGAGCCGCACCCAGCTTCCCCCCGACGTCGTCGCGGTCCCGGTGCCGGACGCCCACCCGGTGACCACGGTGATCGCCTGGCCCCCGCACAGCCGGTCCCTGGCAGTAGCGGCCCTCGTCCGCACCGCGACCCGTCTGTAGGCGCCCTAATTCGGTGTCGCCGAGACGCCTCACCCGCTACGAAGAGCGCGTGCCCTTTCTTGCGCTCTTCGTAGCGGTCCTGTTGCTCGGCATCGCGGACTCGATGGTCAACTCGTACATCGTGCTGTTCGGCGCCGATGTGGCCGGGCTGACGCCGGTGCAGATCGGGGTGTGGTCGTCGGTGTTCGCCGTCAGCGGGATCACGATCGGCTGGTGGCTGGGGCGGTTGTTCGACCGGCGGCCCGCCCGGGCGTACGCCGTCGTGGTGATTCTGCTGGGCTCGGCGGGCTATGCGCTGCTGCCCCGGGTGTCGGGGTTCCTGGTGCTGCTGCTGATGGCGGCGACGGTGCTCGGGGCGCTGGGGGCCGCCTTTCCTCAGCTGTTCTCGCTGGCGCGTGCCGTGCTCGGTGAGGGGACCGCCGGGCAGCGGTCCGCGCCGTTGCTGCGTTCGGCCTGGTCGCTGGCCTGGGCGGTAGGGCCGTTGCTGGGGGCTCTTGTGTTGTCCCATGGCGGCTACTCGTGGCTGATGTGGACGGCCGCGGGGGTGTTCCTCGCGTCCGCGCTCGCTGTCTTCCTGGTGCCGCGCCCCGGGCCCGTCACGGTCACCGACTCGGCACCGGGCGGCACCCCGGTGCTGCTCATCGTCAGTGTCACCCTGTTCTTCGCCGCGATGTTCGGGGGCGGTCTGGCGCTGCCCTTGTTCGTCACCCGGGCCCTGCACCAGTCGCCGGCGTCGGTCGGAGTGCTGTTCAGCGTCTGTGCCGCCGTGGAGGTGGTGGCCACGCTGGCCCTGGTCGCCGTTCCCGCCCGGGTCAGCCAGCGGGCCGTGATCCTGGTCGGCTTCGGCTCCCTCGTCTGCTACAACGCCATGACGGCGGTGTCGTCGGGCATGGCGATGCTCATCGTCTCCCAGGTGTTCCGTGCCGTGGGGATCGCGGTCGTCGCCGGGGCCGGCATTCGCTACTTCCAGGACCTTCTCGCTCCGGCAACCGGCCGCGCCACCACCCTGTTCGCCAACGCCACCACGGCCGGTCTGCTGGTCTCCGGCGTTCTGACCGGCGCGTCCGTCGAACACCTCGGCTATCGGGCGACGCTTCTGCTCTGGGGCGTGGTGACCGCGCTGGGCGGCGTCGCCTTCATCGCGGGCACCGGCCGCCGGTCCGCACCGCTCCCCGCCGCCGGGCCGGTCAACTGACGACTGCCGGGTGGGGTCAGCCGGCGATTGCCCCGGTGGGGGAGAGGTCCATCAGTCATATCGACGCTTGACTTAGCGCGCCCGGCGGCAGATAACTAACGTACTGGTTCGTACATTAGCTGCCGGGAGGTGCCGCCATGCGATGCGCGCTAGCTCTCGGGGCCTCGGTAGGTGGGCAGGATGGACGGGGGCATCGGGCCCTTGATGCGGCGGCCCTGCTGGGTTTCCTCCCAGGCGTGGGCGAGGATGCCGACGCTGCGGCTGAGGACGAACAGGCCGCGGGCGAGCGGGGCGGGGAAGCCCAGTTCCCCGTAGATGACGGCGGTGGCGCCGTCGATGTTCATCGGGATGTGGCGGCCGGGGCGCGCGTTGAGCAGGTCCTCGATGGAGCGGGCGGCGGCGAGGTGGCGGCCCTCGACGACGCCGGCCTCGACCGCGTCGTCGACCAGGGTGAGCAGGGGCTCGCGGCGGGGGTCGACGGGGTGGAAGCGGTGGCCGAAACCGGGCAGGTATTTCGAGCGGGACTGCCAGCGGGCGACCACCTCGGCGGTGCTCCCGGGGGCGGCCACGATCTCGTCGAGCAGGGACAAGCATTGCTGGCCGGCGCCGCCGTGGACGTCGCCCAGGGCGTTGATGCCGCCGGCCATCGCGTTGTTGAGGCCTACGCCGCAGGTGGCGGTCATCCGGGCGATGGCGATCGAGGGGGCCTGCGGGCCGTGGTCCACCGAGGCCACCAGGGCCGCTTCGAGCAGCGGGGCCGCGCCGGGCGGGGGCAGCTCGCCGCGCAGCATGAGCCAGATCGTCGCGACGAAGCCGGTCGAGCCGATCAGGTCCTGGACCGGCTTGCCGCGCAGTTCGATGACGCCCGGTTCGATGCGGCTCACCGACGTCGCCCACCAGTCGGCGACGTCCTGGTCGCTCATCGGTCGCCCGCCGAAGCGGACGCGGCCGGAGCAGACGCGGCCGGAGCGGACGCCGCCGAAGCAGACGCGGCCGGAGCAGACGCGGCCCGACCAGGCGCGGCAGAAGCCGAGGCGGCCGGAGAAGAAGCGGCACGGGCGCCTCGCCAGCGTGACAGCAGGGCGGGGAGATCCTCGTTGTGCTGGCCGAGGACGGGGGCGGGGGAATCCGGGGTGTACGGCTCGCCGTCGAAGAGCACGCCGTTGCCGCTGACGCGTACGGTGCCGGGCCGGGTGCCCTCGGGGAACGGGACGTCGGTGAAGAAGCCCCGGGCGGCGAGCTGGTCCGAGGCGACGGCCTGCGGCACGGTCAGGATGCGCGCGGCCGGGACACCCGCCCGCGACAGCAGCAGCTCCCATTCGTGGGCGGGGCGCGCGGCGAGGGACGTGTTCAGCTCGTGGTTGAGGGCGGCCCGGTGCTGTTTGCGGGACTCCCGCTCGGCGAAGCGGGGGTCGGTCAGCAGCTCGGGGCGTTCCAGCAGGCGGCACAGCGTGGCGAACTGTTCCTGGCGGTTCGCGGCGATGTTGAGCGGGCCGTCGGCGGTCTCGAACGTGCCCGACGGGGCGGCGGTGGCGTTTTGATCACCCATCGGTTCCGGTGCGGCACCGCTGACCAGGTAGTTGGAGACCGCCCAGCCCATCGCGGAGACGGAGGCCTCCAGCATGGACACGTCCAGGAACCGGCCGCGGCCGTCGCGCTGGCGGCCGGTCAGGGCGGCGGTGACGGCGAGGGCCGCGGTCAGGCCGCCGACCGTGTCGCTGATGGGGAAGCCGACGCGCAACGGGGCCGTGTCGGGCGTACCCGTGATGCTCATCATCCCGGAAAGACCCTGGATGATCTGGTCGTAGGCAGGCGCCTGGCTCATCGGGCCGTCCTGGCCGAAGCCGGTGATCGCGCAGTAGACGAGGCCGGGGTTGAGCTCGCGCAGCCGCTCCCAGGGGTAGCCCATCCGGGCGAGCACACCGGCCCGGAAATTCTCCATGAGTACGTCGGCCTCGCCGACGAGGTCCTCGAAGCGGGCCCGGCCGGCGGGCTCCTTGAGGTTGAGCTCCACCGACTTCTTGCCGGAATTCTGGGCGAGGAAGGACGCGCCGATCCCGGCGGCGTTCAGCGAGGAGTCGGGGCCGAGACGCCGGGCGAGGTCACCGTGGCCGGGCACCTCGATCTTGACGATCTCGGCGCCCAGCAGCATCAGCTGGTAGGTGCAGTACGGCCCGGCGAGAACGTTGGTCAGGTCGAGGACGCGGATGCCGGTGAGCGGTCGGTCGGGCATGCCTGGTTCTCCTTGCGCGCGCGATGGCTAATAGGACGCACCGAGCGGGTGGTCGAACCCGCGCTCGGTCATGTGGTTCGCGACCTCCTTCAGATCCTTGGCGTACGTCTCGACGCGCTCGTCGCTGAAACGCATCGTGGGGCCGCTGAGCGTGAGCGCGGCGACGACCGTGCCGGAGCGGCCGAGGATCGGCACGGCGACCGCGGTGATCCCCTCCTCGCGTTCCCCGTGGCTGACCGCCCAGCCGCGCCCGGTGGCCTCGTCGATCCACTCCTGCAGCTGCCGCACGTGGTCCTCGCCGTAGGGCGAGGAGCGCGCGATCCGGGTCAGCAGCGCGGCGGGGGCGTTGCGCAGCAGCACCTTGGCCGACGCGCCCGCCCACATCGGCAGCTCGTCGCCGACGTGCACGACGTGGCGCAGCGGCTGCGGGCCCTCCTGCTGGGCGATGCAGACCCGGACGATGTCACGAGCCACGTAGACGTTGACCGTCTCGCGGTCGCGGGCGGCCAGGTCACGCATGAGCCGTTTGGTCTCCGGGGGCAGCTCCCAGCTGCTGCGGGCCAGGTGTGCCCAGCGCCAGAGGCCGGGGCCGGCCATGTAGCCGTTGCTGGTCGCCCACAGCAGGCCCATCTGCTCAAGGGTCTGGATGAGCCGGATGACGGTCGTCTTGGCGAGCCCGGTGGCCGCGACGGCGTCCTTGATGGTGATCGAGGGGCGTTCCTCGGTGAGCAGCGACAGGATGTCCAGCGCCCGCTGCACACTGCGAACACCCTGGGTTTCGAGAGCCTCCACAGTGCCTCATTCCTCTGCGCACGGCGGCGCGGTTCATCGATCCGTAACTTTCTCGACTCGCGCTCTTGCCAGCGGCCCGCGGTCGCCCGTACGTTACACCCAGTCCACACAGCGGTCCACAATGCCGCTTCCTGGTCCACTAGATGGACCTTTTGGGGTGGGAGGGCTCGTATGCTCGACTCGATCTTGAAAGTGGCACAGGCGCCCGCGCTGCTGGCCGGAGCCTGGGTCACCGAGGGCCCTGCCGCCGACCGCATCGGCCCCTACACCCGCACGGTGGTCAGCCGGGCCCGGGTCTGTGACGCCACCGACGTCACCACTGCCGCCGGGTACGCCGCCCGTGCCGCCAAGGTCGTCGCCCGGCTCGCCCCCGCGACGCGGGCCGGTGTCCTGGAGACGGCCGCCCGGCTCGCCGCGGACCGCCGTGCGGACTTCGCCCGGCTGATCGCCCTGGAGCTGGGCAAGCCGGTCAAGGACGGCCTGGGCGAGCTCGACCGGGTCGCCGACACGTTCCGCGTCTGCGCCGCCGAGGCCCGGCGCATCGGCGGCGACAACCTGCCGGTGGCGGGCTGGGAACGCGGCATCGGCAACACCGCACTGACCTACCGCGCGCCGGCCGGGGTGGCGCTCGCGATCACGCCGTTCAACGCGCCCGCCAACCTGCTCGCCCACAAGCTCGGCGCGTCGTTCGCGGCGGGCAACACCACCCTGGTCAAGTCGCCGCCGCAAGCACCGGCCGTCTCCGCCGCGCTGGTCGCGCTGCTGCTGGAGGCGGGCGCGCCGGTCGAGGCGGTGCAGCTGCTGCACGGCGGGGGCGAGGTCGGCGCGGCGTTGTGCGCGGCACCCGAGGTGAGCGTCATCAGCTTCACCGGCAGTGCCGCCACGGGTACGGCCGTCGCACGGGCCGCCGGTGCCAAGCGGCTCGTCCTCGAACTGGGTGGCAACGCGGCCACGATCGTCTGCGAGGACGCCGACGTGAGCGCCGCCGCGACGAACTGTGCCCGCACCGGTTACTCGAACTCCGGGCAGAGCTGCATCTCGGTGCAGCGCGTCTACGTGCACCGCAGCCGCTTCGAGGAATTCGTCGAGACGTTCACCGCCGAGGTCGCCGCGCTCAAGGTCGGCGATCCGCTCGACCCGGCGACGGACGTCGGGTCCATGGTGGACGAGCAGGCCGCCGAGCGGGTCGTTCTCTGGGCGGCCGAGGCCGCCGCGGCGGGGGCGACGATCACCACGGGGGGTACGCGCGACGGCGCCACCGTCCGCCCGACCGTGGTCGCGGGGCCGCCCGAGGACGCCACGGTCATCACCCACGAGGTGTTCGGCGCGCTGGTGGCCGTCGTGGCCTACGACGACTTCGACGCGGTGCTCACCACCTGCAACACCAGCAGGTACGGGCTGCAGGCCGGCGTGTTCACCCACGACGTGCGCCGGATCCTGACCGCGTGGCGCGAGCTCGAGGTCGGCGCGCTGATCGTCAACGGCTCCTCCAACTACCGCCTCGACCACGTGCCGTTCGGCGGGGTGAAGGACTCCGGGTTCGGGCGCGAGTCGCCGGGCCCGATGGTCGACGACTACACGGTCGTCAAGACGCTGATGCTGCGCGGCATGTCGATCTGGGGGGAGAACTGATGGGGATCACCGCCGCCGAGGCGCTCGTGGAGCAGCTCGTCGCGTACGGTGTCGAGAAGATCTTCGGCACCTGCGGGCACACCAACATCGCGCTGCTGGACGCGCTCGGCCGCAGCCCGATCGACTTCGTCATCGCCCGGCACGAGCAGACCGCCGCGCACGCCGCCGACGGGTACGCCCGCGTCAGCGGCAAACCCGGCGTGGTGCTGCTGCACGTCGGTCCCGGCATGATGAACGCCGTCACCGGCGTCGCGACCGCCGCCCTGGACTCCGTGCCGCTGATCGCGATCGCCGGCGACATCCCGTCGTACCTGCACGGCCGGCACCCGCACCAAGAGGTCAACCTGCACGCCGACGCCGACCAGACGGCGATCTACCGGCCCTTCGTCAAACGTGCCTGGCACGTGCAGCGGGTCGAGGACCTGCCCCGCTTCACCGAGCGCGCGTTCTGGACGGCGACCTCGGGACGCCCCGGCGCGGTGCTGCTCAACGTGCCGATGGACATCTTCTCCCGGCCGCTGCCCGCCGGCACGTCGTACCCGCTGCCGGTCGCGGTCACCCGGCCCGCACTGCCGGACGCCGACGCCGAGCGGATCGCCGAGCTCCTGGCCGGTGCCGAGCGACCGCTGATCTACCTCGGTGGAGGGCTCCGCAACCGGGAGAAACTGCAGGAGCTGGCCGAGCACCTGGACATCCCGGTCGCCCACTCGCTGATGGCCAAGGGTGCGCTGCCCGACGACCACCCGCTGCTGCTGGGGATGACCGGTTTCTGGGGTCTCAAGGTCACCAACGACTACGCCCGCAACGCCGACGTGGTGCTCGCCGTCGGCACGCGGTTCGCCGAGACCGACGCCAGCTCGTGGAACCCCGCCTACACGTGGCAGTTCCCGCCCTCGAAGCTGATCCAGATCGACATCGACCCCGCGGAGATCGGCCGCAACTATCCGGTCGAGATCGGCGTGGTGGCCGACGCCGGTCTGGCCATCGAGAAGATCGCTCAGGCCGCGCGAAAAGGACCTGGCCGCGTAAGCAGCACGCAATGGATCAAGGCCGCAAGAGACGAACTCTTCGAGGCCAGTGCGGAACGAGGCCGCAGCGACCAGTTCCCGCTCCGCCCCGAACGCATCCTCGCCGACGTCCGGGCAGCGCTGCCACCGGACGCCGTCCTCGTCACCGATGTCGGCTGGAACAAGAACGGCGTCGCGCAGTGCTACCCGCTGCCCGCGCAGGGCCGGTTCATCACCCCGGGCGGTGCGTCGACGATGGGCTTCGGTCCCGCCGCGGCGGTCGGGGTGCAGGCGGCCGACCCGGAGCGTGTCGTCGTCGCGCTGATCGGTGACGGTGGCATGAGCGCTCAGCTGCCCGCCGTACCCATGGCGGTGGAACAGGGTCTCCCGGTGATCTTCCTGGTGATGAACAACCGGGCCCACGGCACCATCTCCGACCTGCAGTCCAGTTTCTACGGCCGCAGCTACGGCTGCGACTTCGTAGGCCCGGACGGCCTGCCCTACAGCCCGGACTTCGCGGCGTACGGCCGGGCGTGCGGCGCCGACGGCTATGCCGTCACCGAGCCGGGCGATCTGATCGAGGCCCTGCGAACAGCGATCGGGAACCGCCGTCCCGCGGTGATCGACGTGCCCATGGTCAACGAGCCGGTGCCCACTCCCGGGCACTGGAACATCAAGGACATCTACCAAGGCGTTTTCGACTGACTCATACGAGGTGAGACGCACATGAAGCTCTTACGAGGCAAGCGAGCCGTCGCGGCCGTGCTGGCCGCCGTCCTGGCCACGGGCGGTACCACCGGATGCAGCGCCCCCGGTGCCGGCGACAAGTCCTCCGACGACAGCGGTCCCATCAAACTCGCTCTCGCCGACGCGCAGAGCGGGCAGCTCAGCTCGCTCGGGGCGTGGGAGCTCAAGGGCGCCAAGCTCGCGGTCAGCGAGTGGAACGCGAAGGGCGGCATCAACGGCCGCCAGATCACCCTCGACGTCTTCGACACCCAGGGCGACCCGACGATCGGCACCAACCTGGCCCGCAAGATCGCCAGCGAGGGCTACCTCGCGATGATCGGTACGGCGGAGAGCGCGGTCACCATCGCCATGGCGCCCATCCTCAAGCAGGAGGGCATCCCCAACATCACCTCGGGGCAGTCCACCGGTCTCGTCGCGGTCAAGAGCGAGTTCCTGTTCCTGAACGGTCCGACGAGCACCACGTACGACGAGACGCTCGCCAAGCACGTCGTCGACGGCCAGGGCATCAAGCAGATCGCCATGATCACCAACAACGGGTCGTACGGCAAGGGCGAGCACGACGCGTTCCTGAAGGCCCTCACGGCCCGGGGCGTCACGCCGGTCGCCGACCAGGTCGTCACCACCGACCAGAAGGACTTCAGCGCGGCGCTCACCACGATCCGGCAGAAGAACCCGAAGCTGATCTTCCTAGGTGCGGAGGAGGTCGAGTCGGGCCTGATCGTCAAGCAGGCCCGCGACCTCGGCATCACCGCGCCGTTCGCCGGTGCCGCGCCGCAGGGCACGCCGGTCTTCCTCGACACCGCCGGGGCGAAGAACGCCGAGGGCACGATCGTGAGCTCGCCCTACCTGAGCAACGACATCAGCGAGGCGTCGAAGAGCTTCGCCACGGCGTACAAGGCTGCCTACAACGAGGAGGCCGAGCTGCACGGCGCCAAAGCCTATGACGGTACGCAGATCGTGCTGACCGCCCTCAAGAGCAGCAACGTCGCGAGCGGCAAGGACCTGGCCGAGGCGATCCGGGGCACGAAGTACGAGGGGCTGCTCGGCTCGTTCGCCTACGACGAGACCGGTGTCGGCATCCGCGCCACGTCCATCGGCGTGATCCGCGGCGGCAAACTCGCCGCCGCCGCCGGCTGACCGCGCCGTCCCCAGGGAGCTCACCATGCAGGTCACTCTTCAGACGATCATCGGCGGGATCAGTCTCGGGGCCGTATACGCCCTGGTGGCGCTCGGCTTCTCGCTCGTCTACCGCACCATGGGCCTGGTCAACTTCGCGCACGGCAACGTCGTGACCGTCGGCGCGTACCTCGCGTCCACGTTCTACCTCTCGACGAAGCTGCCGTTCGCGCTGGCCATGATGGTCGCGATCGCGGTCACCGGCGTGATCGGCCTGGTCATCGAGCGGGTGCTGCGCCCCCTCGAGAACAAGGACTTCGACCTGATGCTGATCGGCACGATCGGCTTCGGCATCGTCCTGGACGCGCTGATCATCATGATCTGGGGCGCCACCGGCCGCGCCGTCCCGTCGCCCGTGGCGGGCGCGCCGATCGAACTGTTCGGCCTGCGGATCCGCACGTACGACCTGGTGGTCCTCGCCATCGCGGCCCTCGCGACCGTCCTGCTCGTGCTGTTCCTGTCGCGCACCAAGCGCGGGGCGGCCATGCAGGCGGTCGCGATGGACCACGAGGCGGCCACCGCCGTCGGCATCCACGTGGGCCGCAGCAACGCGATCGCGTTCATGGTCGGCGCGGGGCTGGCGGCGCTCGCCGGCGGGCTCGTCGGCCCGCTGCTCTACGTGAGCCCGACGCTCGGCGGCGCGCTGGGCATCAAGGGCTTCGCCGCCGCGATCCTCGGCGGGTTCGGCAGCATCCCGGGGGCGGTGGTGGGCGGGCTCGCGATCGGCGTGCTCGACTCCTTCGCCGCCGGGCACTTCCAGGGCTACTCGGAGCTGGTGACGTTCCTGGTCTTCACGGCGATCATCATGATCCGGCCGACCGGCGTCTTCGGCGAGCGGACGGTGAACCGGGCATGAGAATCAAGATCGCCGTCGTGGCCGGCCTGGGCGTCCTGGCCTGGTTACTGCCCTACACCCTCGACTCGTACGCCATCCACGTCGTCAACGTCATCATCATCTTCGCCCTGCTCGCCGTCGGCCTGGGTCTCGCGATGGGCGTCGCCGGGCAGGTCAACCTCGCCCAGGTCGCGTTCTTCGGCGTCGGCGCCTACGCGACCGCGATCCTGACCACCCGCGCCGGGCTCGGCTTCTGGTTCGCCGCCGTGCTCGCGATCGTCATCACGGTGGTGATCGGCCTGCTCGTGGGCACGCCCGCGCTCCGGGTGCAGTCGCACTACCTCGGCATCGTGACCCTGGGCCTGGCGCTCGCGTTCACCAACTGGGTCACCAATTCGCAGATCGCCGGTGGCGCGGAGGGCATCTCGGCCATCCCCGCCCCCGAGCTGCCCGGCATCGACCTCTCCAGTGAATACCTCTTCTACTACCTGGAACTGATTGTCTTCGCCCTGGCCCTCGCGTTCGGGCTGTTCGTGGTCCGCACCGGGCTCGGCCGGCGGATGCGGGCCATGCGCGACGACTCCCTCGCCGCCGGGGCGCTGGGCGCCGAGGTGCCGCTGCTGCGGATGACGGCGTTCCTGCTCGCCAGCGTCTACGGCGGGGTCGCCGGCGTGCTCTACGCGGGCCTGATCCGGTTCGTGGCCCCGGAGTCGTTCGGCATCGCCAACATGTTCCTGCTGCTCGGCATGGTCATCATCGGCGGGCGGCAGAGCCTGATCGGCTGCGTGACCGGCGCGGTCGCGCTCTATCTCGTGCGCGAGCTGCTCTCCGACCACCCCACGTACGCCCAGATCGGCTATGGCGCCGTTGTCGTCCTGGTCGTCGTCTTCGCCCCCACGGGCCTGGCCGGCATCCCGCCGCGCCTGCGAGGTCTGCGCCGCAGCACCGGCGAAGCGGCTCGACTGCAGCCTTTCCAGCCCTACGAAGCGGGTGCATCCGGCTCCGACGAAGTGATCTTGATCGTCGACGCCGTCAAGAAGCAGTTCCGGGGGCTCAAGGCGCTCGACGACGTGTCGCTGAGCGTCGCCACCGGGGAGATCCGGGGCATCGTCGGGCCCAACGGTTCCGGCAAGACGACCCTGTTCAACGTGATCAGCGGCCTCTACAAGCCGACCGCCGGGCGCGTCGAGTTCGGCGGCAGGGACATGACGAACGTGACCCCCTACCGCTTGTCGCGGGCCGGACTCTCCCGGACGTTCCAGAACCTGCGTCTGTTCGGCGATCTGACCGTACGCGAGAACGTCCTGGTCGCCCTCGACCGCAGCCGGACCCTCGACAGCTGGCAATACGTCCTCGCCCCCTGGCTGGTCCGCGCCCGCGACAGACGCCTGCGCGCCGAGGCCGATGCCGTGCTGGAGCGGTTCGGGCTGGCGGAGTTCGCCGGTCAGGCCCCGAAGGCGTTGCCCTACGGCATCCAGCGCCGCGTCGAGATCGCCCGGGCGGTGGCCGCGCGCCCCCGCCTGCTGCTGCTCGACGAGCCGGCCGCCGGGCTCAACGGCGAGGAGGTGCGCCAGCTCGGCGAGATGGTCCGCTCCATCCGCGACAGCGGCGTCACCGTCGTGCTGATCGAGCACAACATGGGCCTGGTCATGGCGCTGTGCGAGCGGGTCACCGTGCTCGCCGGGGGCCGCGTCATCGCCGAGGGCACCCCCGCGCACGTCGCCGCCACCCCCGCGGTCATCGAGGCGTACCTGGGTGACGTCATGGAGATCCCCACGGAGGCGACACGATGAAGGCCCAGACCACGGTGAAGGCAGAGACGCTCTCGGTTGAGGGGCTCACCGTGCACTACGGCGGGGTGTGCGCGGTGCGTGACGTCAGCTTCGAGGTGCCCGCGGGCGAGGCCGTCGGGGTGATCGGCGCGAACGGTGCCGGCAAGACGTCGACGCTGAAGGCCGTCATGGGCCTCGTGCCGCGTCAGGCGGGGGCGCTGCGCTTCGGCGACCTCGACCTGAGCAAGGTGGCGGCGCGGGACATGGTGCGGCACGGCGTGGGCTACGTCCCCGAGGGCCGGCATGTGTTCGCGGGGTTGTCCGTGGAGAAGAATCTGCTGCTCGGGGCGTACGCGAAGCCTTGGAAAGCCGCCACCCGCCAGACCCTGGGCGAGATGTACGAGCTGTTCCCTGTCCTGGGGGAGATGCGCGGCCGGCTCGCCGGCGCGTTGTCGGGCGGTCAGCAGCAGATGCTCGCGATCGGCCGGGCCCTGATGTCGCGGCCCCGGCTGCTGCTGCTCGACGAGCCGTCCATGGGGCTCTCGCCGAAGCTCATCTCGGAGATCCTGACGGTGCTGCAGCGGCTGCGGGCCGAGGGGCTGAGCATGCTGCTGGTGGAGCAGAACGCGAAGCTCACGTTCGAGGCCACCAGCACCTGCCTGGTCGTGGAGAACGGGATCGTGGCGATGACCGGCCCGGTTGCCAGTCTGCGCCACGATCCCCGGGTCCGCCGCATCTATCTGGGGCTGTGAACGGCTCAGCGGCAGAACGGTTTCTGACCCATCGCCGAGGTGATGCCGCCGAGCAGCAGGCTGCGGAACTGCGCGGCGCCGGGGACGGTGGAGTCCGCGGCGAACAGCCCGGCGTCATGTCCGAGCGTGGTCAGCCAGGCCCGGCCGCCGTCGTAGTACTGGCACCACGCGACCGGGTGCTCGGCGCCGTGCCCGGGATGACCCATGCTGCCCGCGGCGCCGCTGGGCAGCGTCGACTCGTCCACGGTGGCCAGCACGCGGACATCGCTGGGAGCGGGGACGAGGTTGTACCACTCGTCCTTGAACGTCCAGCGGGCCGGGAGCTGCGCGGTGGAGGCGTCCCGGCGGTCCACCGTGCGGACCACACCGGTCTGCGCGGGCCCGTGGTCGTAGTAGTTCGTCCCGCCGAGCAGGCCCTCGTACCACGGCCAGTTGTACTCAGTGCCGAACGCGTTGTGCACGCCCACGAACCCGCCCCCACCGCGGATGTACTGCCGCAGCGAGGTCTGCGCGGAGTCGTCGAGCGCGTCGCGCGACGTGCTGAAGAAGACGACGGCGTTGTAGCGCAGCAGGGTGCCGGGGGAGGCGAGCTGGGTGACGTCCTCGGTCCAGTCGACGGCGAACCCGTTCGCCTGCCCGAGCGCGACGACGCCGTTCTGCACGATGTTCGCGGCCGTCAGCGGGGGATTGAGGCCGGCGGTGAGTGCCGGGCCGAGGTTGGCGTGCCGGGGACCCGCAGTGCGGGTGTAGAGCAGCACGCGGTATCCGGCGGCGGGGTCGAAGTTGCCCCAGTTGTGATAGCAGCTCGGATCCGTGCCCCGGCACAGGTCGAAGGTGTCGGCTCTCGGCTTCCCGGCCGCCTGCTGGGTGCCGGCGCGCAGGGCCCAACCGGTCAGCACGGCGAGGACGATCGCCAGGGCCGCCGCGAGGGGTGCGAAGCGTTTCATGGGGGTCTCCTTTATAAAAGGTCCGCTAGGCGGACCATAGGGACCAATCAATGGACTGACGCTAGCAAAGTATTGCGTCCGTGTAACCAGCCGGTTTACGGTCCATCCGTCTAGTGGAATGGGAGGTCCGCCTGATGGACCGACGTAAGTTCCTCGCCACCACCGGAGCGGGCGCCGCCGCCGTCGCGGTCGGCACCCCCGAATCCGCCTCCGCGTTCGTCCCCAAGCAGCCATTTGCGGCGCCGGGCCGGGACTTCCCCAAGGTCTGCGGCGATCTCGGCAACCAGAACCACTCGCCGCTCAAGCAGATCTCCCGGCGGACGATCAACCGGCTCGGCGGCGCCTGGCACACCAACCTGGAGGGCGGCAGCACCGCCCAGGCGCAGCAGAGCACCGCCGTCGTGCAGAACGGTGTGCTCTACGTGCAGACCACCCAGCAGAACGTCTTCGCCGTCGACGGCCGGACAGGCGCGATCAGATGGAAGACCAATGTGGGTACGCGCACCACGAACATGCGCGGTGTCGCGCTCGGCGAGGGCCGGGTCTACTCCACCTCGGGCGCCAACATCGTCTACGCCCTCGACCAGCGCACCGGCGCGATCCTCTGGCAGAAACAGCTGATCACCGATGCCGAGGGCGGCATGGACAGCGGCTGCGACCCGCAGAACGGTCAGTGCGGCGGCGCCACGGGCACCCTCGCCGGCGCAGTGGTTTATCACGACGGCCTTATCTACGTGGGAATGCAGGGCAGCACCGGCGGAGCCCGCGGTCGCGCGTACGCCCTGCACGCCGCCACCGGGGAGATCGCCTGGATCTTCTGGGGCGCCCCGGGCGAGGGCCAGTTCGGCAACGACTCGTGGGAGGGCGACTCCTGGAAGACCGGCGGAGCCGTCCCGTGGATCCATCCGGCGATCGACCCGGAGCTCGGGCTCGTCTACTGGACGTTCTCCGGGCCGTACCCGCGTACGGACGGATCGTCCCGGGCCGGGGACAACCTGTTCGCCAACTCGATCGTCGCCATCGACGCGAAGACCGGCAAACGACGCTGGCACTTCCAGTCGGTGCACCACGACATCTGGGACATGGACAACGTCATGGCCCCGGTGCTCGCCGACATCCGGATCGGCGGCCGGCTGCGCAAGGTCGTGGTCTACGGCAGCAAGGTCGGCATGTACTACATCCTCGACCGCCGCACCGGGGAAGCCGTGCACGGGATGGAGGAACGGCCGGTCGAGCAGGACGTACGCCAGAAGACCGCCGCGACCCAGCCGTTCCCCGGCGGCGAACCCTTCACGCCGCAGGCGCCGCGCTTCGACAACGCCACCCGGCCGGTGCCGTTCTACGAATTCGGCGGGCTCTACACGCCGCACTGGGACCGGCCCACCATCATCTTCCCGGGCGCGGGCGGCGGCGCGGACTGGGCACACCTGTCGTTCAACCCGTTCACCGGCTGGATCTACGTCGGGTACGGGCTGATCAACTCCGGGTTCTCCAACGCCCGCGAGGGCCGGGTCAACACGTCGCGCCCGCTCGGGGAGTTCTTCGCGGGCGGGATCGCGGCCGTGGATCCGCGTACCAACACCCCCGTCTGGACGAAGGACGGCGAGTGGTCCCTCGCGCACGGCAACGGCATCCTGACCACGGCGGGCCGGGTGATGTTCCAGGGTGGCCCGGACGGGCTGCTGCACGCGATGAACGACGAGACCGGCGAAACGCTGTGGAGCTTCCAGACCGGCGCGGGCGTGCACACGAGCCCGATCGCGTACGAGATCGACGGCGAGCAGTACATCGCGGTGTTCGCCGGGGGCAACGGCCTGCCCTACCCCGACATCCCGCGCGGCGACCACCTGTGGGCCTTCAAACTGGGTGGCACGGTCGCGCCGGCGGCCACCCCGGTCCCACCCGCGAAGCGCAACGACATCAGGACAACCGCCGTCACGGGTACGTCCACAGTCGTGCTCGGCCGCGTCTGGAACGCCACCACGGGGCAGCCCGGGCCCACCGAGAATCTGGTGGCACAGAACGCGATGGCGCCGCAGCACCTCCGCGTACCCGTGGGAAGCGAAGTGACGTTTATCAATCCCGTGGGTAACGCCGGCGCCCACGCGGCGGTATCGTTCTTCGACAACGAGTTCGACACCGGCGTGCTCATGCCGGGCCAGTCCGCCACGCACATTTTCGCGACCCCGGGCACGTACTTCTACAACGACTCGGTCTACCCCCAGAATACCGGCAAGATCGTCGTCTACTAATGGAGGTCGAAATGTCTGTGAAGTCCGCTCCGAAGACGAAAAAGGTCTGGAAGAAGCCCGTGGTGACGTGTCTCGAGGCCCGTCCCGAGGTGTCCGCCTACTCCGGTGACACCGGTCCGTGGCTGAACGCCGGCCGCTGACCCGCGAGGAGCTCTCCGCGGAGCTGCACGCGCTGTCGCGCAGGTACTGGGACAAGCATCCGTTCCATGTCCGCCTGCACGCCGGCGGGTGCGGCCCGCAGGAGATCCGCTCGTGGGTCGCGAACCGCTGGTACTACCAGCGGCACCTGTCGCAGAAGAACGCCGCCATCGTCGCGAACTGCCCGCTGCCGGAGATCCGCCGCCGCTGGCTCGGCCGGATCAGCTACCAGGACGGGCAGACGGCGGCCGAGGGCGGGCTGCACGACTGGATCGTGCTCGGCGAGGCGGTCGGGCTGTCCCGCGAGGAGCTGCTCGACGAGCGGCACGTGCTGCGCGGCACCCGGTTCGCGGTGGACGCGTACGTCGCGTTCTGCCGGACCCGGCCCTGGCTGGAAGGCGCCGCCGCGGCACTGACCGAGCTGTTCTCGCCGCAGCACATGACCGCGCGGGTGCAGGCGTGGCGGGAGCACTACGACTGGATCGCCCCCGAGGGGATGGCCTACTTCGACTCCCGGATCCCGGTCGTGGAGCAGGACAGCTCGTGGACACTCGACGTGGTGCTGACGCACTCGGTGACCCGGGAGCAGCAGGAGGCTTCGATCGCGGCGCTCGCGTTCAAGTGCGACGTGCTCGGCGCGATCCTCGACGCCGTCGACTACGCGTCGAGTTGTGCACAATTTAGTTGTGTGCAATTAAATTGTGCACAATTTAATTGCACACAACCTAACGGTCCGCGATGAGGGCCACCGAGGTGCCCGGGCTGCGGCCCGGGGTGGTGTTCACCCACGACCGGGTGCGGGGCGGGGACGCCCTGCTGTTCCCCGAGGGCGTGCTGCTGCTCAACGAGACGGCCGCCGACGTGGTCCGGCTGTGCGACGGTGTGCGTACGGTCCAGGAGATCGCAGCCGACCTCGGCCGTGACTATGACGACGTGCCGGTGTCCGCGGTGGTCGATCTTCTGGATGATCTTGTAAGGCGGCGGCTGGTCACAGCCGGTGGTCGCGGGGTCTTCGCCGGGCCGGCGGCGCGACCGGTCGCCGATGCGCCGCCGGATCCCGTGCCGGTGGGGATGCTGGCCGAGCTGACCTACCGGTGCCCGCTGCAGTGCTTCTACTGCTCCAACCCCGTGCAGACAGCCGGCTACCGCGACGAGCTTTCCCGCGCTCAGTGGCTCGGCGTGCTCGATCAGGCGGCCGCGCTCGGCGTGCTGCAGCTGCACCTGTCCGGCGGGGAGCCGCTGCTGCGCCGTGACCTCGTCGACCTCGTGGCCCACGCCAGTGCGCTCGGCCTCTACACCAACCTGATCACCAGCGGCATCCCCCTGGCGGAAGGCCGCATGGAGGCGCTCGCCGAGGCCGGGCTGAGCCACGTGCAGCTCTCCGTGCAGGACAGCGACCCGGCCTCGGCCCGGCACATCGCCGGCCTCGACGCGATCGAGCGCAAGAGGGCGGCGGCGGCGAGGGTGCGCGCGTGCGGGTTGCCGCTGACCGTCAATGTCGTGCTGCACGCTCTCAACGCCGACCGGGTCCTCGACATCGCCGCGCAGGCCGTCGCGCTCGGCGCCTCCCGACTCGAACTGGCGCACACGCAGTTCTACGGCTGGGGGCTGCGGAACCGGGCCGCTCTCATGCCGAGTGCCGCGCAGGTCTCGCGGGCCGCTGCGCAAGCGGGGGAGGTGCAGCGGCGGTACGGCGACACACTGGAGATCGTCTACGTGCAACCGGACCTGCACACGCGTACCCCCAAGCCCTGTATGCAGGGGTGGGGGAGCAGGCAGCTGGTCGTGGCCCCCAACGGTGACGTGCTGCCGTGCCTCGCCGCGGCGCAGCTGCCCGGAATGACCGTCGAGAACGTCGGCACGCGGAGTCTGGCGGACATCTGGTACCGCTCCGCGTCGTTCAACCGGTTCCGGGGCACGCACTGGATGCCGGAGCCGTGCCAGAGCTGCGCTCTGCGGGACATCGACCTGGGCGGCTGCCGCTGCCAGGCGTACCAGCTGACGGGTGATCCGGCCGCGACCGACCCGGTCTGTTCCCTGTCGCCCGACCATGGCACGATCGACGACATTCTTGCCGGTACGGGTCCGGTGCCCCCGCTGCAGCCGAGGCGGTTCCCTTGAGAGTTCTGTTCCTCGGCACCGCCGCCGGTGGTGGCCTGCCCCAATGGAACTGCGGCTGCCCCAGCTGCGTCCGCGCCCGCCACGAGGGCCACACCCGGACCCAGGACGGGCTCGCGGTCACCGGCGACGGTTCCGCCTGGTGGCTGCTCAACGCCTCCCCCGATATCCGTACGCAGCTCCTGCGCACCCCCGCACTCACCCCACCACCCGGCACCCGCCGCACCCCCGTCCGCGGCGTGCTCTTCACCAGCGCGGAGCTGGACCACACGCTGGGCCTCGCGGCACTGCGCGAAGCGGAATCCCTCACCGTCCACGCGACGTCGCCGGTGCTGGACGTGACGCCGTCAATCGCGCTCGCCGGCGCGTACACCACTGTCTCCACCCAGGTGGTCGTGCCGGGCAAGCCGTTCGACCTCGACGGCGGCCTGACCGTCACCGCCGTGTCCCTCGGCACCAAGAAACCCCGCTACGCGGCGACGGCCCCGGATTCCCCCGACTGGGTGGTCGGCTACCGGATCACCGGCCCGGGCGGCACCCTGCTCTACGCGCCCTGCCTGCCGTCCTGGAGCGAGGCGTTCACCGAGGCGGGCCTTGGCGCCGACGTGGTCATCCTGGACGGCACCTTCTACCGCGAGGACGAAATGGTCGGCCGCAGCGCCCGAGCCATGGGCCACCTCCCGATGGTCGACTCGTTGCCGCTGCTCGACGGCGGCGCCACGTACATCTACACCCACCTCAACAACACCAACCCCGCCGCGTGGGAAGGCACCCCGGAACACACCACGGTCACGGCCGCGGGTGCCCTCATCGCGCCCGAGGCGGGGGAGCTCTCTGCCAAACTCCTGGGGTGAACCTTGACGAGGTGCTGCTGGCCGGTGGTGCGGTTGTCCTACCCAACCCGTTCCCGCTGACCTACGTCGTCACCGCGCGGGTCCCTGCTGCGGTCAACCGCGCCAAAGGCCGCCCCGCCGACCAGGCGGTCGCCCTCTGGTGCCACGACGACGAGACCCTCGCATCGGTGCTGGCTTTTTCGGCCCTGGATCCCGCTTCTGCTTCCGCCGCGCTGGCCCGCCGGTTGCTGCGGGAGGAGCTGGTGACGCTGCTGCTGCCGATGCGCTCTGTCCCCGATTTCCTGGCCCCGGCCACCCGAGACGGCTGGACACTGCTGTTCGGCGCGCAGTCGCCGCTTGTCGCCGGTCACCCGCTGCTCTACGTGAGCAGCGCCAACCGCTCCGGCAGCCCACCAGCCGCCACGGCAGCCGCGGCCCGCGCGATGTTCCCGGCCGACGTGCCGGTGCTGGATTCCGGTCCGGACGCGCCGGGGGAGCGGACAGCGACCACAACGCTGCGGTTGCACGCCGACGGCCGCCTCGACCTGCACCGCCCCGGCGCCCAGGACCGCCTGCTCGGCGCCGACGCCTACCTGGACCGGCTGCGGTCAGGCGCGCTGGACACCAAGGGCTGACCGCATGGCTTCGTCCGCGGAAGATCCGGCGCATGGCAGTCCGCGAGTTTGTCGACCCGGACCGGGGCACCTCCGATGATCAGCCGAGGGCTCATGTTCGCAGCGACGCCGGGAAGCCCCGCGACGGCAAGAGCATCCCGAACGTGTCCGGCCAGGCCTTCCCGGCGGCTCATCACATCGTGGACTGCCAACTCGATCATGGCCATGTTCTTGCCAGGTCGCACCGCCGGAGCCCGATAGGCGGCAATGCGGGCGTCTGAACAAGCGAGTCGGCCGACGGGATACTCGATGTATGGCTCACTTGTACTCGGTGCGTCCTGCCACGGACGGCGACCTTGCATCGGTACTGGAAATACTGCCAGAAAACCAATCCAGCCGGCCACCGGAACTACCTGCCCCCGCGGCAGCTCCCTCAGATCGGCAAATCGCGATGTGGCGCCGGATCGCCGACAGCCCCGATGTGACGGTCTACCACGCCGAGTCCGACGGAAGGCCGGTCGGCACGGCATGCCTGTCAATCCTGCCGACCATCACCTACAACTGTCGTCCGACGGCCTTCGTCGAGGCCGTCGTTGTTCGATATGACCATCGCCGGCGAGGGGTAGCAAGACTCATGCTCGAAAGCGTTCTTGACACTGCCCGTCGCAAGTCGTGCTTCAAGGTCCAACTGCTGACGCACAAGAGGCATGCGATCGACGGCGCACATGACCTGTACCGGTCACTCGGGTTCGAGGCGAGCGGAGGGACTGTAAAAAGAACGGTGTAACTCCTGATCAAGGAGCAGCACCTGATGACTGAGATGACGATGACCGTGGATACTTCCGCGGTGGCGAAGAAGAAGCCGGCGGTGACGCCGGCCGAGGGTGTGGACGCGGTGCTGGTCGGCCAGTTGGTCGAGCAGGCCCGCGCGGCGGGCCTGCAGCTGACCGGTGATGGTGGTCTGCTGCAGCAGTTGACGAAGCGGGTGATCGAGGCCGCCCTGGACGGGGAGATCACTGACCACCTCGGCTATGACAGGGGTGACCCGGCCGGGAACAATGGTCTGAACTCCCGTAACGGTGCCCGGGCCAAGACGGTGCTGACGGAGGTCGGCCCGGTGGAGATCACCGTGCCACGTGACCGTGAGGGCAGCTTCGAACCTCAGATTGTGAAGAAGCGGCAACGTCGGCTGTCCGGGGTCGAAGACATGGTGATCTCGTTGTCCGCCAAGGGATTGACGACCGGAGAAATCTCCGCGCACCTGGCAGAGGTCTATGGCGCGGACGTGTCCCGGCAGACGATCTCCACGATCACCGACAAAGTCATCGAGGGGATGAGCGAGTGGCAGAACCGGCCCCTCGACGCCGTTTATCCAGTGGTCTTCCTCGATGCTATTCACGTGAAGATCCGCGACGGCAAGGTCGCGAACCGGCCCATCTACGTCGCTTTGGCCGTGACCGTCGACGGCACCCGCGACATCCTCGGGTTATGGGCCGGCGACGGCGGTGAGGGCGCCAAGTTCTGGCTGCAGGTGCTGACCGAGCTCAAGAACCGTGGCGTTGAAGACGCCTGCATGGTCGTGTGTGACGGGTTGAAGGGCCTGCCCGACGCAATCGCGGCGACCTGGCCCCTCGCCGTGGTCCAGACCTGTGTGATTCACCTGCTCAGGGCCTCGTTCCGCTACGCCGGCCGGCAGCACTGGGCGGAGATCGCCAAGGCCCTCAAACCCGTCTACACCGCGCCCACGGAGGCCGCGGCGCAGGCCCGTTTCGATGAGTTCGCCGAGGCCTGGGGCACGACGTATCCAGCGATCATCCGGCTCTGGCGCAACGCGTGGGCGGAGTTCGTGCCGTTTCTGGCCTTCGACGCCGAGATCCGCACCGTGATCTGTTCGACCAACGCGATCGAGAGCGTGAACGCCCGGATCCGGCGGGCCGTCCGCGCCCGGGGCCACTTCCCGAACGAGGCCGCCGCGTTGAAGTGCGTCTACCTCGCCGTGATGAGCCTCGACCCGACCGGCCAGGGCCGTAAACGCTGGACCATGCGCTGGAAACCAGCCCTCAACGCCTTCGAGATGACCTTCGAAGGCCGCCTCGCCGCAGCCCGCCGCTAACTTTCAACAACCTGGGTTACACCGTTTTCTTGACAGA
>NZ_BOMN01000087.1 GCF_016862215.1 Winogradskya humida | reverse complement strand
AGGGGGCAGGCGAATAGCTGTGAATAGGGTTGCCGCGCCCGCACGCATTACAGATAGTCGGTCGATGCGCGAACTATCCGTCCGGCTTGTGCCGTGGTCCGCCGAGGATCTATCGCTTCTACGCCGGATCAACACGCGAGAAATCCGCCAGTACGTCGGCGGGCCGGAGACCGACGAGCAAGTTGTGGCGCGGCACCAGCGGTACCTTGCGTTGGAAGGTGGGCGCATGTTTCGAGTTGAGCTGCCGAGCGGTGAGCCGGCCGGCAGCGTCGCATTCTGGAGCCGAATGTGGCGCGGGATGGCTATGTACGAGTCTGGCTAGAACGTGCTACCCGAGTTTCAGGGCCAAGGTGTCGCGACCGCCGCCGTGCGGGCCGTCCTCGCAGCCGCCCAGGAAGACAACCAGCACCGATGGCTCCATGCATTCCCAAGCGTGGCGAACGCGGGGTCGAACGCGGTCTGTAGCAAGGCTGGCTTCGAACTCGTAGGCCAAACCGATTTTGAGTACCCACCTGGGCACATCATGCTCAGCAATGAATGGCGCTACGACTTGCGCGGACGCTGACCTTTGCACCAAGGACGACGGTGGCTGCGGCACGACCTCATCGCCGCGATCGGGCAGCCGTTCGCGCGCCCTCTTCTGCCGCGATCCGCGCTTCTGGCAGAGTCGGCGGCGGTCTGTCGCTGAAGGCGACGCGGCCGCATCTCTGAGCTCAGACTCGTAGTTGCTCACTTTGAAGTGTTGCGATGACCGCCAGAATCCGCCTCCATTGACTGAGGCCACCGGATCCACTCGAGCGGGCAGCCGCCTACCCGAGTGAGTAGGGGTGCTGACCTCTTTCGATCACTAGCCTGAAATCGTCGCCAGGAAGCGAGGCAACGATGACCGGCATTCCCTCCACCACGGCCTACCCGATGCCCGACACCCTCCCGCCCGCCCGCGTACCGTGGCGGCTCCGCCCGGAACGCGCCGTGCTCCTGCTGCACGACATGCAGTATTACTTTCTCAGGCCCTTCTCCCCAACGGCCGCACCCGGCGCCGCCCTGATGCGCAACTGCGTGAGCCTGCGCGACCGCTGCGCCGCGCACGGCATCCCGGTGGCCTACACCGCCCAGCCCGGCGACATGAACGACGAAGACCGCGGTCTGCTCAAGGACTTCTGGGGCGTGGGCATGACCGCAGGCCCGGCCGACCGGGAAGTCGCCGGCGAACTCGCGCCCGCACCCGGCGACTGGACGTTCACCAAATGGCGCTACAGCGCGTTCCACCGCTCGGATCTGCTGGACCGGATGCGCCGGGCCGGACGCGACCAGCTCATCGTCGCCGGCGTCTACGCCAGCACCGGCATCCTCGCCACGGCGCTGGACGCGTTCGCCCACGATATCCAGGTGTTCCTCGCCGCCGACGCGGTGGCCGACTTCGACGAGGCGCACCACCGGCTCGCGCTGGACCTGGCTGCCGAACGCTGCGCGCGGGTCCTGACCACCGACGACCTGCTCCTCGAGGTGACCGGGTGAGCGACGACCTGCTGACCCGCATCCTGTCCGGCGAGATCCCCGCGTACGCGCTGCTGCACCGTCCCGAGACGGCCCCCGACTCCGTGCAGGTGCTGGCCGGGCCGGTCACGCGGGTCCCGGACCTGGCGTCCATCCACCTGCCCGGACCCACGGGCGAGGCCCGGCCGGACGCCGTGGTGCTGATCCCGTTCGCGCAGATCGCCGAGCGCGGCTACGCCGTCAACGCCGACGACGACAAGCTGCTCGTGCTGAGCATCGACGAACGGCAGGATCTGCCCCTCACGACCGTCGACCGACGGCTTCCGGACGAGCCGGTCGTCCTGCGCGACACCCATTTCGACCTGGACGACGCGGCGTACGCCACGATCGTCGCGAATGTCGTCACCGACGAGATCGGCCGGGGCGCCGGCGCCAGCTTCGTCATCAAACGCACCCTGATCGCGGACATCACCGGGTTCTCACCGCTCAGCGCGCTGTCGTTCTTCCGCCGGCTACTACGCCGCGAGACCGGCGCCTACTGGACGTTCCTGATTCACACCGGTGACCGTACGTTCGTGGGCGCGACCCCGGAGCGGCACATCAGCGTCTCCGGCGGCGCAGCCGTCATGAACCCGATCAGCGGCACCTACCGCTACCCATCGGGCGGCGCCGACCTGCCGGGCCTGCTGAGTTTCCTCGACGACCCCAAGGAGACCGACGAGCTCTACATGGTCGTCGACGAGGAACTCAAGATGATGGCCCGGATCTGCACCACCGGCGGCCGGGTCAGCGGGCCGTACCTCAAACAGATGGCCCGGCTGGCACACACCGAATACCTGATCAAGGGCAAGACGACCCGCGACGTACGCGACATCCTCCGCGAAACGATGTTCGCCCCGACCGTCACCGGCAGCCCCCTCGAGAACGCCTGCGACGTCATCCGCCGCCACGAGCCCCACCCCCGCGGCTACTACAGCGGTGTCCTGGCCCTCATCGGCCACGACGCGCAGGGCGGGCAGAGCCTCGACTCGGCCATCCTGATCAGAACCGCCGACATCAACGCCACCGGCCGCCTCCGCATCGGCGTCGGCTCCACAGTCGTCCGTCACTCGGACCCGCACTCCGAAGCCGCCGAAACCACGGCCAAGGCGGCCGGCCTGCTCAGCGCGCTCGGCACCGGACCGGACCGGCTGGGCTCCGATCCACAGGTACGCGAACGGCTCGCGCGACGCAACCGCACGCTCTCCGGCTTCTGGCTACAACCGGCCACCGACCGCGCCGACCCCGTCGACCCCGTCGAACCGCTGACCGGCCGACAGGTCCTGGTGATCGACGCCGAGGACACGTTCACGGCGATGATCGCGCAGCAGCTGTCGGCCCTGGGCATGTCGGTAACGGTCCGCCGCTACGACGACCCCGGCCCCGCCCCCGACCTCGTGGTGCTGGGCCCGGGCCCGGGCGACCCCCGGCAACGACACCACCCCAAGATCGCCCGGCTGCGGGAACTGGCCGCCGACCGCCTCGACCGCGGGCTCCCCTTCGTCGCCGTCTGCCTCAGCCACCAGATCCTGTGCACGCTGCTCGACCTGCCCCTGCTCCGCCGCCCCCGCCCCAACCAGGGAGTGCAACGCGAGATCACCCTCTTCGGCCACAGCGAACTGGTCGGCTTCTACAACACGTACGCCGCCCACTGCGACACCGACGAGTTCCTCCACCCGCTCGCCGGACCTGTCCAGGTCAGCCGGGACCGCGCGACGGGTGAGGTGCACGCCCTGCGCGGAGCCACGTTCTCTTCCCTGCAGTTCCACGCCGAATCGATCCTCACCGAGCACGGCCCCGCCATCCTCGCCGAGGCCGTCCTGCGCCTGCTCCCCGCGGTCGTAACATCTGCCCGCTGACCTGCAATTACGGGAGATAGATTCCGCATCTGCAGGGTTTTACTTCCGCATTTCCCGGCCGCAGCTTCCGCATCTGCAGGCAGCGGAAGCACCGCTACGCAGGCCGCCTGCCACGGGTGGTGGCAGGCGGCCGTTGCAGCAGGATCAGGCGGCGGTGACGACGCCGGCCGAGACCGGCTCCAGGGCGGTGGCCAGGATTTCGCGGACGTCGGCGACGGGGTGGACGGTGAGGGCCGCGAGGACGTCCGCGGGGACGTCGTCGAGGTCGGGGGCGTTGCGGTGGGGGATGTAGATCTCGGTGAGGCCGGCTCGCTGGGCGGCGAGGAGCTTCTGCTTGACGCCGCCGATCGGGAGGACGCGGCCGGTGAGGGAGACCTCGCCGGTCATGCCGACCTCGGCGCGGACGTTGCGGCCGAGCAGGAGGGAGACCAGGGCGGTTGTCATCGTGACGCCCGCTGAGGGGCCGTCCTTGGGCACCGCGCCCGCCGGGACGTGCAGGTGGATCGGGTGGTCGAGCTGTTCCGGCGAGACGCCGAGCTCGTCGGCGTGGGCGCGGACGTAGGAGAGCGCGATCTGCGCTGACTCTTTCATCACGTCGCCGAGCTGGCCGGTGACCGACAGGCCGCCCTTGTCGCCGGGCAGCAGCGATGCCTCGATGTAGAGGACGTCGCCGCCCATGCCGGTGACGGCCAGGCCGGTGGCCACGCCGGGGACGGCCGTACGCTCCGATGACTCGGGGGTGAAGCGGGGCCGGCCGATCAGGTCCTTGAGGTCAGCGGCCCCGACCGTGACGGGCAGGTCCCGCAGCGCGACCTTGCGGAATGCCTTGGCCAGCAACCGCTCGAACGACCGGACGCCGGCCTCGCGGGTGTAGTTAGCGGCGATCTCGCGCAGCGCGTCGTCGGTGACGGTGACCTCGTCGGCGGACAGGGCGGCCCGTTCGAGCTGGCGGGGCAGCAGGAAGTCGCGGGCGATGGCGACCTTGTCGTTCTCGGTGTAGCCGTCGATGGAGATGAGCTCCATCCGGTCGAACAGTGCCTGCGGGATGGAGTCCAGGACGTTCGCCGTCGCGATGAACAGCACGTCGGACAGGTCGAGGTCCAGGTCGAGGTAGTGGTCGCGGAACGTGTGGTTCTGCGCCGGGTCCAGCACCTCCAGCAGCGCCGCGGCCGGGTCACCGCGGTAGTCGCTGCCGACCTTGTCGACCTCGTCGAGCAGGACGACCGGGTTCATCGAGCCTGCTTCGCGGATGGCCCGCACGATGCGGCCGGGGAGGGCACCGACATAGGTACGCCGGTGGCCGCGGATCTCCGCCTCGTCGCGTACGCCGCCGAGCGCGACCCGGACGAACTTGCGGCCCAGCGTGCGCGCGACCGACTCGCCGAGGGAGGTCTTACCGACCCCGGGCGGGCCGGCGAGCAGGATCACGGCGCCGGAACCGCGGCCGCCGACGCTGGTCAGGCCCCGGGACTCCCGGCGGGCACGGACACCCAGGTATTCGACGATGCGGTCCTTGACCTCGTCGAGGCCGTGGTGGTCGGCGTCGAGCACCGCCCGGGCGGCGGCCAGGTCCGTGTTGTCGGTGGTGCGTTCGCTCCAGGGCAGGGCGAGCACGGTGTCCAGCCAGGTGCGGAGGTAGCCCGCCTCGGGGTTCTGGTCGCCGGCACGCTCCAGCTTGTCGACCTCGCGCAGCGCTGCCTCGCGTACGGAGTCGGGCAGATCTGCCGCCTCGACGCGCGTGCGGTAGTCGTCGGTGCCCTCGGCACCGCCTTCGCCGAGCTCCTTGCGGATGGCCTTGAGCTGCTCACGCAGCAGATATTCGCGGTTGCGCTTCTCGACCGACTCGCGGACGTCGGTGTCGATCTTGTCGCTGACCTCGGACTCGGCCAGGAAGTCGCGGGTCCAGGTGATGAGCAGCTTCAGCCGGGCTTCGACGTCCGGCGTCTCCAGCAACTCACGCTTACGGTCGTTCGACAGGTACGGCGCCCAGCCCGCGGTGTCCGCCAGGTCACCCGGGTCGTCGATGGCGCTGACCGAGTCGATGACCTGCCACGCCTCGCGGCGCTGCAGCACGGAGACCACCAGCTGCTTGTATTCGGCGGCGAGCTCACGGGCGTGCTCGTTCGGCGTACCGGCCGCGACGGGTTCGGCCTCGACCCACAGCGCCGCGCCCGGGCCGGTCACGCCGCTGCCGATGCGGGCACGGACACCCGTCCGCAGCATCGCGGCGGGCGACCCGCCACGGGACTTACCCACCTGCCGCACGGTGGCGACGACGCCGTGGGAGGCGTAACGGTCCTCGAGCCGCGGGGCGATCAGCAGCTCGGAACCGGACGAGGTGCGGGCCGCGTCGACTGCTGCCTGCGCCGCCTCGTCCATCTCGACCTGCACGACCATGCCCGGGAGCAGGACGATGTCGTCGAGGAAGAGTACGGGGAGTCGTTTGCTGGTCACCGGGGTACCTCCGAAAGTTGAGTACATGCTGCTCAACTTCGGCCGTTCCCGATGTCTTCCGGCGTTCACTCCCAGCGAACAACGACGCTCTATTCCAGGATGGGCCGGCCGATGTCCCGGCTGCGCCCGCGGAACTCCGCTATCGGGTCGCCGGGAGTGCCGTCGGGCAGCAGCCGGGACACGGTGACGTCGTAGACGCCGGTGCGGCCCTTCAGCGCGCGTTCCTGCGCCCGGGCCAGCAGCCGGTCGCCGACGTGGCCGGGCTCGAGGAAGGTGATGTCGAACCCGGCGGCGAGGGCCACGGTGCCGTAGGAGTTGCAGGCGACGGCGAACGCGGTGTCGGCGAGGGTCGCGATGAGCCCGCCGTGGCAGATGTCCCAGCCGTTGACCATGTCGGGCCGGACGGTCATCGTGACCTCGCCGGCGCCGGGTGCGACGCTGCGGAGCTCGATGCCCAGCATCGTGCCGGCGCGGTCGGCGGCGAGCATGGTCTCGGCGCAGCGCCGGGCGGTTTCCTGCGGACTCATGCTTGATTGAACCCCATCCGGGCGAGCACCGCGGACTCGACGATGCCGAGGACCTGATAGATGAGCAGCGTCGCGAGCGTGATCAGCACCGCGAGCGCCCACACGGCGGCGATCTGCGACGAGCCCACGGCGGCGACGATGGCGTAGCCGATGCCCTTGCCCGTCGCCAGCCACTCGGCGATCAGCGCGCCGGTGATCGCGCCGGGTGCGGAGATGCGGATCGCGGCGAACAGAGCGGGCAGGGCGGACGGGAGCGCGACCTTGCGCAGGCTCTGCCAGCGGGTGGCGCCGTACACGGTGACCAGGTCGATCGCCGTACGCGGAGCGCTGCGCAGCCCGAACGTGATGTTCACCAGCGCGGGGAAGAGCACCACGAGCCCGCCCATCACGGCCACGGTCGCCGTGCTCCGGCCGAAGATCAGCACCAGGATCGGGGCGATCGCGATCAGCGGGACCGACTGCAGCAGCAGCACGATCGGCAGCAGCGTGCTCTCCAGCGGCCGGAACAGCAGGAACAGGGCCGCGACGAGCAGCGCGACGCCGAGACCGGCGACGAACCCGATCACCGAGTCGGCGAGCGTGGCACCGAGCAGGTGCAGCGCCTCCGACCGGTTCTCCGCCGCTTTCGGCAGGGTGAAGAAATAGTCGACGACGTCCAGCGGGGTCTTGCCGACGAACGCGGGGATGTCGAACGCGCGCAGGCCGGCGATCCAGAGCACCAGGATCGCGACGATCGAGACGGCTGCCCGGCCGAGGCCCCGGCCGACGGCACCCGCGACGCGCCGCCCGGTGCCGCGCGGTGCGGTGATGTCGCTCATCGGCCCTCCTTGGTGCCGGTCGCCCACGGCGCGGCGAACCGGCCGATCAGGGCCACGATCAGGTAGCCGGCGAGTGAGACGATCCCGGCGACGAGGGCGAGGCCCCACGTACGCGGGATCTGCAGGGTCTGCTGCGCGTTGATCAGGGCCGGGCCGACGCCGACGTCGACGCCGCCCAGGTACTCGCCGAGCACCGCGCCGAGGAACGCGGAGGGAGCCGCGACCTTGAGGGCGGTGAGGAGGCTGGGGATCGCCGCGATGAGGCGTACCTTCGTCAGCTGTTGCCAGCGGGATCCGCCGTAGGCGGCGACGAGCTCCAGCGTGGCCTTGTCGGCGGCCTTGAGCCCGAGCAGCGAGCCGACGACCGTCGTGAAGAAGACCAGCAGCCCGGCGAGGAACACCGCGGTACCCGCGACCTCACCGCTCTGCGGCGGGTCGATGATGATGCGCAGGATCGGGCCGATCGCCACGACGGGGATGCAGTACGAGATGACCGCGAGCTGCGAGACGAGCCCCTCGAGCTGCCGGACGACCATGACGAGCGCGGCCAGGACGATCGCGATGAGGTTGCCGCCGACATAGCCGATCAGCGCCTCACGCAGCGTCAGGGAGACGTTGGGGCCGTAGAACGAGAAGCCGTCGTGGACCGCGGTGGAGACGACCCGGCCCGGGCTGGGGATCGATCCGCCGCCACCGGCCGACGCCGCCCCGACGTTCTTCAGCACGGTGTCGGCCAGCAGCCACCAGATCGCCAGGACGCCGGCCGCCCCGGCGAGGATCCGCCCGCCGGCGCCGGCCCGCTGCCACACGTTCACGCGGTGCCCACCGCGGGAGTCGCACCCTCGAACAGCAGCGCCGACGCGCGGTCCTGCAACGCGTGGAACTCCGGGGAGCGCAGCATCTCCGTGGTACGCGGCCGGGGCAGGTCGACGTCGATCACCTCGACGACCCGCCCGGGTCGCGCGCTCATCACCGCGACGCGGTCGGAGAGGAAGATCGCCTCGCTGATGCCGTGGGTGACCATCACGGTCGTCGCCGGCTTGGCCGCGAGGATGTTCAGCAGCTCGCTGTTGAGCCGCTGGCGGGTCATGTCGTCGAGCGCGCCGAACGGCTCGTCGAGCAGCAGCACCGAGGGCTTCAGCACCAGCGACCGCGCGATGGCGACGCGCTGGCGCATGCCGCCGGAGAGCTGGGCGGGCTTGGCCTTCTCGAAGCCCTGCAGACCGACGAGCTCGATCAGCCCGGCGATCAGGCCCGGCTCGGCCTTGAGACCGGCCACCTCGAGCGGCAGCCGGATGTTGTTCTCCACCGAGCGCCAGTTGAGCAGCGCCGCGTCCTGGAACGCGATGCCGAGGGCGTGCGAGTCGCGCAGCTCGTGGGGGGTCTTCCCGTCGACGGTGACGGTCCCCTGCGATGCGGTCTCGAGCCCGGCGAGGATCCGCAGGATCGTCGACTTGCCGCATCCGCTCGGGCCGAGCAGGGAGAGGAACTCCCCCTGCTCGGTCGAGAGGGACACGTCCTGCAACGCCGAGACGACCGAACCGCGGAGGGTGAAGCTCTTGCTCAGACCGCGGATGGCGATGCCGGTGTCAGGCATGGCGTGGGTTCTCCGATCGGCAACTAAGAACGCTTGTCACTTGAGCAGGTCCGGGTGGTCGTTGTAGACCTCGGCGATGATCGAGGTGTCGAACAGCTTGTCGGCGGTGATGTCGATGCCGGCCGTCTTGAGCGTGGCTAGGTTCTCGGTGACCGCCTGGTCGGAGATCGTGAGCAGGCCGTTGGCCGCGGTCTCGTCGCTCTCGATCAGCTTCTGCGCCTGCGCCGCCTGCAGCTTCTGGGCGGCGGCGTCCAGGGACAGGGCCTTGCCGTAGTTGTCGACGGCGAGCGCGACACCGGCGTCGGGGTCGGCGGCCATGTCCTTCCAGCCGCGGATCGTCGCGTAGAGGAAGTCCTTCAGCGCCGCCCGGTTGTTGTCGATCGAGTCCTGGCTGACCTCGTAGCTGTCGGTCATGAACGTCAGCCCGTTGTCGGCGAACGGGAGGTTCTGCACCTTGAAGCCGCGCGCCTGCAGGGTGAGCGACTCGTCGGTGACGTAGCCCAGGTAGCCGTCGACCTCGCCGTTGGTGAGCACCGACGGGTCGTACTGGACGGGGACGATCGTCACCTGCGAGTCCTTGATGTTGTTCACGGCCAGCAAGGCCTTGAACAAGGACTCGTTGCCGGCCTGGACGCCGATCTTCTTACCGATCATCTCCTGCGGCGTGGCGATGTTCGCCTTGTCCGCCAGAGAGAGGATGGTGAAGGGGTTCTTCTGGTAGGTGGTGGCGATGATCTTCAGCGGGGCCTGCTGGTTGTTGATCGCGTCGGCGACCGTGATCGGGTCGCTGACGCCGACCAGGGACTTGCCGGAGGCGACCAGGGTCTCGGTGGCGCCCGGGCCGGCCACGAGGTTCACCGAGCTGAAGCCGGCTTCCTTGTAGTAGCCCTTGGAGTCGGCGAAGTACTCACCGGCGAACTCCACGTTCTTGACCCAGGACAGCTGGATGGTGAGTGCTCCGTGGTCGCCGTCGTCGGATGACCCGGAGGAGTCGCCGCCGCCGCAGGCGGACAGCGCGAGAGCGGCGGCGGTGAGGACACCGATGACCAGGTGGCTTCGTCGAGACTTTGAGAATGACAGCACCGTCATAGCGGCGGCTCCTAGACTTCAGTCAAAAGGGGGGCTTAATTCCAGTAGGATTGGAATTTTGTTCACCTATACAAGACACTAGGGACCGCAAGTTACCACGCGGGTCGCCAGTGTTTCCGGGCCGTAACAGCTGGCCCGACCTGCAGAAACGAGCTGTTAGTACGAGGGCGGGGCGCTCGAGAACAGCAGCACGACGGGCTCGTCGGTCGGGTTCTCGAGGCGGTGCGGTGCGCTCGGGTCGTACGACAGGCAGTCGCCCTGCCGCAGATCGAACCGCTCGGCGCCGAGCCAGAAGTCGACCCGCCCGCTCTCGACGAAGATCGCCGTCTCGGACGTGCCGTAGGACAGCATCCCCTCGCCGGTGGTGCCGCGCGGCGCCAGCGTCGAACGGATCACCTGGAGCTTCGTGAACGCCCGGGGCGTCAGCAGCTCCTCGGCCCAGTCCCCGTGCGGATGGACCAGCCGTGGGCCCTGCCCGGAGCGCACCAGCCGGGAGTTGGCCGCGGGGCTCTCGAACATGCTGCTGATGGTCTGGCCGAGCGCCTTCGCGATCTTCATCAGCGTGGCGATCGACGGGCTGGCCTCGCCCCGCTCTACCTGCGACAGGAAGCTGACCGAGACGCCCGACTCGGCCGCCAGCGACCGCAGCGACACCTTGCGCTCGAGACGCAGTTCCCGGATGTACGTGCCGAGCTTGCGCTCGAAGCCGGCGGTATCCGTGGTCAGGTTCTCGGGCGTCGTCACGTGAGCACACTATCGGCCGGGTGGGTGCCGGTCAGCGGTGTCCACCCCGCGGTCAGGGCATCCACCGCGGCGCCGATCTCGCCCAGATCGACGGTGAGGACCCGGCCGTCCCGGACGACGGTCCGGCCGCCGACGACGACCCGCTCCACGGCCTCCGGCAGCATCGAGTAGATGACGTTCTGCGTCGCGGTCCGCCGGGGCCGCAGCGAGGATGCGGTCAGGTCGAGACCGACCAGGTCCGCGCGGTAGCCGGGGGCGATAAGGCCGACCGGCAGGCGCAGTGCGCGCCCGCCCGCGGACGTGCCCATCCGCAGCGCGTCGGTCGCGGTCAGCGCCGTCCCGTCGCGGTCGAGTGCCTTGGCCAGCAGCGCGGCCATCCGCATCTCCTCGAACAGCGACTGCCGGCTGTTCGCTCCCCCGGCGTCGGTGCCGAGGCAGACCGGGATGCCGCGGTCGAGCATGCGGCGCACCGGCGCGATGCCGCCGCCGAGGAACGCGTTGGCCGACGGGTTGTGCACGACCGTGCTGCCGTGCGCGGCCAGCAGATCGAGGTCCGCGTCGTCGACCCGTACGGCGTGCACCGCGAGCGTGCGCTCGTCGAGCACGCCCAGCGCGGCCATCCAGCCGATCGGGCTCACGCCGAACCGGGTCCGGGAGACGTCCACCTCGCCCTGGCTGTCGGCCAGGTGGACGTGCACGGGTACGTCGAACTCCGCGCCGAGGGCCGCGCCGAGTTCCAGCATCCCGGGCCCGGCACCGAGCACCGAGTGCGGCGCCGGGTGGACGTCGATCAGCGGGTCGCCGGCGACGGCCGTCCGCAGCTCCCGGAAGTTCTTCTCGAACAGCGCCGGGGACTCGCGGTAGCGCACCGGCCCCGGATCGGCGTCGAACATGCACCGCGCGAGGACGGCCCGCAGCCCGACCTCCCGCGCCGCCTCGATGATCGCCTGGGCGTTGTCGTTGCCGCCGTCGTGCAGGTAGAAGAACTCGACGGCGGTCGTGATGCCCATCCGCAGCATCTCGGCGAAGTCGTAGCGGGCCGCCAGCTTGATCGCGTCCCGGTCGAGCCCGGCCGCGGTCGGGTGCACGAGCCTGCCCATCCAGTCGCCGAACCGCAGGTCGTCGCCGAAGCCACGGATCAGCGCCTGGAACGTGTGCCCGTGCCCGTTCACGCCGCCGGGCACGATCGCCCGGTCGGCCCAGTGCTCGACCTCGGCGCCCGGATGGTCGGCGGCGACCGCGGCGGCGGGCCCGGCCGCCACGATGACGTCACCGTCGACCGCGATCGCGACGTCGGCGGCCCACTCGTCCCCGACGAAGCCGAGGGGTGCGGTGATCAGCCGGGTCACGGCGTCAGGGCCTTGTCGACGAGCCCCTGGTCACCCTCGAAGAAGCGGACGGTCGCGAGTTTGCCGTCGCGTACGGTCGACAGGATCAGCCGCCGCCAGCTCGCGCCGTTCGCCGAGGCCGTGGCGACCGTGACGACGTGGTCGTCGCCCGCCAGCAGCTCGTCCGGCACGAGCCGGAACGTGCCACCGGACAGCCGGGCCATCGTCGCGCCGAACTCCCCCACACCGGCGTGCCCGTGGTAGGTCCCCGACGCGGGGTGCGAGCCGGGCACCTCCAGCACGACGTCGTCGGCGTAGAACGGCATCGCGGCGGGCGGGCCACCGGCGGCCATGGCGTCGAAGTATCCCCGCAGGACGCTCAGGTTCGCCGCGCTCACTTGGCCTCCGCACCGGTCGAGGAGCGGATGTAGGAGCCGTGACCGGACTCCCCGACGAGCTCCTCGTCGCGAACCACGAACCGGCCGCGGACCAGGGTGTGCCGGGGCCATCCGCGCAGCGGCATGTCCTCGTAGAGCGAGTAGTCGGAGAACGTACCCAGCCACTGCGGGTCGGGGGTGCGGGTCCTGTCCAGGTCGACGATCGCGAGGTCCGCGTCAAGGCCCACCGCGATGTCACCCTTGCGGTGATCGGCCTTGATGAGCTCCGCGGGGCGCTTGGCGGTGAGCTCGGCGATGCGCTGCAGCGGCAGGCCCCGGCGGTGGTAGCCCTCGGAGAGCAGCACCGGCAGCGTCGTCGGCGCGCCCGGGAAGCCGGCGCTGGCCTTCCAGATGCCGCCTTCCTTGGCCACCCGCTGCCGGCCGACGTGGTCGGAGCCGAGGGTGTCCACGGTGCCGTCGGCGAGCGCGGCCCAGAGCGCCTCGGGGTGCCCGGCCGTACGCAACGGCGGGTTGACCTTGCCCACGACGCCGCCCGCCCAGTCCGAGGTGTGGGTCAGGTAGTGCGGGCACGTCTCGGCGGACAGCGCGTCGCTGGCGAACTCGACCCGGGCCTTGCGCAGCTGGTCGAGCGAGTCGGCGGTGCTGACGTGCACGAAGTACATCCGGCAGCCGGTGCGCTGGGCGAAGAACGTCGCCTTGCGGATCGCCTCGGCCTCGACGAACGGCGGGCGCGACTCGTCCCACGCGGCCAGGTCGTCGCGGCCGGCGGCGATCAGCTCGTCGCGCAGCACCCAGACCACCTCGGGGTTCTCCGCGTGCACGAGCAGCAGGTCGCCGCGCTCGGCGACGGCCTTGGCGATGCCGAAGAAGCGGCCGTCGTGCGTGCCCTCGACGTTGAGGTACTGGCCCTCGTCGCCACGGAAGTGCATGAAGTACTTGAACGAGCGCAGGCCGTACCGGCTGCGGATCTGGTCGATCTCGGCAACGTGCTCGTCGGTCATCAGCGTGCAGTGGTACCCGAAGTCGATGTACGCCTTCGCGGCCGCCGTCGTCGTGTGCTCCTCCAGCATCGGCAGGTACGACCCGCCGTTGGAGAGCATGTACATCATCGTGGTCACGCCGCCCTTGGCCGCGGCGGCGGTGTCGGTGCGGTACTCCTCGAGACCCGAGGTCGACAGCGCGATGTGGTTGTGCGGGTCGACACCGCCGGGGAACAGGTGCAGACCGGTGACGTCGACGCTCTCGGTGGCGTCGACGGCCGTGCCGGGCGACAGGACCGCCGCGATCTTGCCGTCGCGAACGCCGACATCGGCGAGCCGGGGTACGTCGCGGGGGCGGACGACCGTGCCGCCGGTGAGCACGAGGTCGAACGGGGGATCGGTTGTCATGGGGATTCTCCTAGAGGCCGAGCAGGCTGAGCGGGCGGTCGTCGATGATCGACTCGATGAGGTCCGGGGCGAACGGCGGGAATCCGGGCACCGGATCGGTGACCAGGGACCGGAACTGCTCCAGGCAGTCCGCCGGCCGGTAGATGGGGAAGTCCGAGCCGAACAGCACGCGGTCCTGGACGCCGTAGTCGAGCAGGCCGCGCAGGATCTGGGCGAGCTGCGACGGGCGACCGTAGCGGGCGGAGAGGTCGGTGTAGACGTTCGGGTTCTTGAACATCACGGCGGTGGTCTCGTTCGCCCACGGCTGTCCGGCGTGCGCGATGATGATCGGGGTGTCGCGGAACGTACGCGCCACCCTGTCGAGCAGCATCGGCTGGGCGTACTCGAGGGCGCCGCTGCGCAGGAACACCCCGCCCTGATGGAACGTGAGCGCGAGGCCGTGGTCCGCGGCGGCGGTGTAGACCGCGAACGCCTCGTCGCTGTGCGGGTGGAAGCCCTGGTACGGCGGGGACAGCTTGAGCCCCTTGAGCCCGAGGTCGGTCGCCGCGTAGCGGACCTTGTCCACGGCGTGCTTGTCGGACGGGTCGACGCTGCCGAAGCCCACGAGCCGGTCGGGTGCGCGCTCCACGAGCCCGGCGATGTACTCGTTCGGGATGTCGAGGTCGATCTCGCACGCGACCAGGCCGAGGATGACCGCGGCGTCGATGCCGGCCTCGGTCATCGCCGCCTGATGGGCGTCCCAGTCGCCGTCCGCGCTGGGGTGGGCGGACACATTCGCGTCCAGCTCCGGGCCCCAGTGCGGGCCGAGGTGCTCGGGCAGCCAGGTGTGGCTGTGCCAGTCGACCCTCATGCGAGGCCCTTCAAAAAAGCCTCGGTGGCGTCCGCCGTGAGGATGTCGGCGTACTTGGACGCCAGGTCGAAGAGCGCGACCTCGTGCACCACGTCGAGGCGGTCGAAGACGGCGTCGCCGACGATCCCGACGCGGAAGCCGTAGGAGAACGCGTCGACGGCGCTGGCGCGGACGCAGCCGCTGGTCGTCGCGCCGGTCAGCAGCACGGTGTCGACGCCGCGCTGCACGAGATGCGTGAGCAGGCCGGTCGCGAAGAACGCGCTCGGGTGGTCCTTGGCGATCAACGGCTCGTCGTCGCGCGGGGCCGCCTCGGCGACGAAGTCGTACGCGCCGGCACCGGTCGAGGCCAGCGTCGGTGTCTTGCCGGCGTAGCCCCCGGCGGTGAGTTTCGTCTTCGGGGCGACGTGCGGGTGGAAGACCGGCACTCCGGCTTTACGCGCCGACGAGAGAACCCGCGCGATGTTGCCGACGGCGTCCCAGCCGCGGGTGCCCGTGGCGGTCGGGAACTCGTCCATGGCCTCGGTGATCGGCACCCGCTCGTGGCCGAGGGTGCGGTACTGCACGTCGATCACCAGCACGGCCGGGCGTACACCCAGACCGGACGCCCGGCCGAAGCCCGCCCGGGCATAAAGCGTTTCGTCCGCCGCTGCGATCGCGGTCGGCCACCAGGAACTGGACATGGCGCCAAAGCTAAGTTGCCTGCTGGGAGCCTGTCAACCAATACCGGAATTAATAAATCAGTACTGGACAGCCGTCCCGCCGGGATGTAACTCTGTCCGGCATAGGTTCACAGCTGGTGGGAGAACGCTATGCAGTTCGATTACTTGTTCACGATGGACAACCCCGGTAACGCGCGGTCGTACGGCGAGCTCCTCGACATGGCGACCGAACAGATCGTGCATCTCGACGAGTCCGGTTTCGGCACGTTGTGGCAGGGAGAGCACCACTTCGGCGGCGAGGGCTTCGAGATCAATCCGAACCCGATCCTCGCCGGGGCTTATGTCGCCGGTATTACGTCGCGACTTCGGATCGGCACCGGCGCCGTCACGCCGCCGTTCTGGCACCCGCTGCGCCTGGCCGAGGACCTCGCCCTGCTCGATCAGCTGAGCAAGGGCCGGCTGGACGTCGGCGTCGCCCGCGGCATCCAGCGGCGCGAGGCCACGAACTTCCATCTGGCCGGCGACCGCGGCGCGGACGAGCAGCGCAACTGGCGCTTCTTCCTGGAGCAGATGGAGATCCTGAAGAAGGCATGGACCCAGGAGGCCTTCTCGCACAAGGGCGAGTTCTGGACGTTCCCGCACCCGGGGATCCCGGACTCCGCGACCTGGTACCCGCGCAACCCACTCTGGCGGGCCGAGGACGGCGAGTACATCGCGATGTCGATCATCCCGAAGCCGTACCAGAAGCCTTACCCCTCGTTGTGGAACCTGCTGGACAAAACGCCCGGGTTCGTCACTTCCGCCCGTGAGCGGATGAACGTCATCACCTGGCTGCGGTCCCGCGAGGGGCTGCGTGAGGTCATGACCACGTACCAGGACGCCCTGTCCGAGACGCTGGGCCGGCCCGCCGAGCGCGGCGAGGGTGTCTCGCTGATGCGCATGGTCTACGTCGCCGAGACCGACGCGCAGGCCGAGGCCGACACCCGGGAACTGATCAACTCGCTGTACTCGTACGTCGGCGGCGTCCGGCCCAGGGGCATGTTCGCCAACCCGGGCGAGGAGCTCACCGACGAGGAGCAGACCGGCGAGTGGTGGCCGTTCCTCTACTCCCGCGAGCACCTGTTCATCGGTTCGCCCGAGACCGTACGCGCCCAGCTCAAGAACCTGCAGGACGAGTACGGCGTCCAGCGCGTCGTGCTCTGGTCCTGGATCCCCGGCCTCGACCAGGACCAGGTCATGCGCTCCAACCGGCTCTTCGTCGACGAGGTCATGCCGCACTTCCCGGAGGCGGCCCCCGAGCCCGTCCGGCCCGAGATGCCGGCCGGTTTCGGCCCGCTGACCGGGGACTGAGGCCGCCGTGCGCCGGATCATCCGGGTGCCCCAGGGACCCCAGTACGACGACTCGTACCCGCTCTCGCAAGGTGTCGAGACCGAGACGATGGTGTTCGCGAACGGTATGGCGTTCGACAACGACACCCGCACCCGCATGGCGGCGGCCGTGACGATCGCCGACGAGACACGCATCGTGCTCGACGCGCTGACGGCCATCCTCGCCGACGCCGGTGCCTCGCTGGAGGACGTCGTGAAGACGACGGTCTACCTGTCCGAGCGCTCGTTCTACGACGAGATGAACAGCATCTACCGCACGTACTGGGCGCCGGGCGACTTCCCGACCCGCGCCACCGTCTATGTCGGAATCGGAAGTGAGTGCCGCGTGGAGATCGACGTGATCGCCGTCAAGAAGGTACGCCCGTGAGCGCCCCGAACCTGATCGGCGGAGTCCTCGAACCCTCGGGCGGCGAGGAGATCCCGGTGACCTCGCCGTGGACCGGGGAGCCGATCGGGTCGGTCGGCGCCGGGGACGCCGCGATCGTCGACCGGGCGGTGGCCGCCGCGCGCGCTGCCCTGCCCGGGTGGGCCGCGACACCGTCGACGCGGCGGGCGCGGGTGCTCGTACGCCTCGCGGGTCTGATCGAAGCGAACGCCGAGGACCTGGCCGCGACCATCTCCCGGGACAACGGCAAGACCCTGGCCGACGCCCGCGGCGAGCTGGACCGGGCCCGCGAGCACCTCGAAGCCGCCGCCACCGCCCCGGCCCTGCTCGCCGGGGAGCACGTGGTCGACGTGGTCTCCGGCATCGACGCCACGCTGGTCCGCGAGCCGATCGGCGTGGCCGCGATCGTGGCGCCGTTCAACTTCCCGATCATGACGGGCCTGATCTACTGGTCCTGGGCCCTGGCCTGCGGCAACACCGTGGTGATCAAACCCTCGGAGCAAGCGCCGTACGGCGGATCCGCGCTCGCGGAACTGTTCGCCGAGGCGGGTTTCCCGGACGGCGTCGTGAACGTCGTCCAGGGCGGCCGGGCCGTCGTCGAGGCGCTCTGCGACCACCCGGACGTCGCGAGCGTGTCGCTGGTCGGCTCCTCGGCGACCGCCGCAGCGGTGTACGCCCGGGCCTCCGCGGCCGGCAAACGCGCCCAGGCCGCCGGCGGTGCCCGGAACCCGCTGGTCGCCGTCGGTGACGCCGACCCGGCCGTCGTCGCCGCGGCGGTCACCACCTCCGCGTTCGGCATGTCCGGTCAGCGCTGCCTGTCCAGCAGCATCCTCGTCACCGTGGGCGAACAGCCCGAGCTGGTCGACGCCGTCGTCCAGGTCGCCCGCGACACGACCGGCCTGCCGCCGATGATCTCCCGCGCCGCGGTCGACGCCGTCGTCGACGTGCTGACCCGCGCCGGCGACGACATCCTCGTCGACGGCCGCGACGCCCTCACGCCCGGCAAGGGCTATCTCGTCGGCCCGTCGGTCGTACGCGCCACCGTCGACAGCCCGCTGCTGACCGACGAGATCTTCGGCCCCGTCCTGTTCCTCGTGAGCGTCCCGACGCTCGACGCGGCGATCGCGTTCGTCAACGCCGGCCCGTTCGGCAACGCGGCCTCCATCTACACCGCCGACGGCGCTGCCGCCCGCAGTTTCACCAGCCGCGCCGACGTCGGCAACATCGGCGTCAACGTGGGCGTCGCCGCCCCGACCGCGCAGGTGGGCTTTGGCGGGCGCCGCCGCTCGTTCCTCGGCACGATCCACTCCCAGGGCCGCACCGCCGTCGACTTCTTCACCGACATCAAGTCGGTGTCGGCGAGGTGGGTGGGCTGAGCACCGACCTGACGGCGCTGCGGTCGTCCATCAGCCTCGGCCCGGCCCGGATAAAGAACCGCGTCTTCGTCGCGCCGCACACGACCAACTTCGGCGACGCCGGGCGCAATCTGGTGACCCGGCGCCACCTCGACTATCACCGGGAACGGGCGCGCGGTGGCGCCGGGCTGATCATCACCGAGGGCATCCGGGTGCATCCGACCAGCCTGCGGCGGCTGGGCATCCACGCGTACGACGACGAGGCGCTCGCCGGGCTGTCCGCGCTCGCCGACGTCGTGCACGCCGAGGACACCGCCCTGTTCGCGCAGATCCTGCACACCGGGCGGCACTCCGGCGACGACCACGCCGGCAGCTGGGGTGCCGGCCCGGCGCCCTGGAGCACCGGTGCGCACTCGCCGCACGTCATGAACGCGTTCGACCTCGACACCGTGATCGCCGGGTTCGCGGCGGCCGCGGCGCGCGTCGTCGAGGCCGGCTTCGACGGGCTCGAGCTGCACATCGGGCACGGGCACCTGCTCCAGCAGTTCCTGTCGCCGCTCACCAACGACCGCTCCGACGGGTACGGCGGGTCGTTCGAGCGCCGTGCCCGGCTCGCCCGCGAGGCACTGATCGCCGTCGTCGACGCCGTGGCCGGGCGTGCGGCGGTCGGGTTGCGGCTGTCCGCCGACGAGTTCCAGCCCGGCGGGCTCGGCCCCGACGACGTCGTCCGGATCGTCGAGCACCTGCGCGACGCCGCCCCCATCAACTTCCTGCATGTCAGCCATTCCGCGTACATCGGGGCGGCGTCGCTGAGCACGCAGATGGCCGACATGAGCTACGGCCGCGCCCCGTTCCGGCATCTGCCCGCCCGCTTCAAGCGGGAGTTCCCGGACGTTCCCGTGCTCGCGATCTGCCGGATCGACAATCTCGAAACGGGCGCGTCCATGATCGAGGCGGGAGAGGCGGACCTCGTCGGGTACGCCCGGGCGCACATCGCCGAACCGGCACTGACCCTGAGCACGTCCCCGCGGCACTGCATCGCGTGTAACCAGGGGTGCAACGCCAACCTGGAAGCGATCACGCCGATCACCTGCACGGTCAACCCCGCCGTCGGCCAGGAGCGCACCTGGCTGGCGGCCGAGGCCGAGCGGCCCGAGCCGCGTTCCGTGCTCGTCGTCGGCGCCGGACCCGCCGGGCTGGAAGCGGCGACCACCGCCGCCCGCCGCGGGCACCGCGTCGTCCTCGCCGACTCCCGCGCCGAGCCCGGTGGCGCGCTGCCCGACGTCACCCTGATCCGCAGTGGATTCGGCCTGCTGCTGAGCGACCTGCTGACCGAGCTCGACGCCGGCACGGTGGTGCGACGTTTCGGCACCGAGGTCACCGCCGCCACCGTCGCCGAACTCGCGCCCGACGTCGTCGTCCTCGCCACCGGATCGGCCACCCGTCCCGGCGACGCGCTGACGCTGCCCGGCGGCCCGCCGGTCCTGGAACTCACCGACGTCGTCCGCCGGCCGGAATCCGCGGGCGCGACCACGCTCGTCCTCGACGAACTGGGATCGTGGGAGGCCTTCGCGCTCGCCGAGCAGCTCGCCGCCCGCGGCACCGCCGTCCGGCTGGTGACCCCGCTGGGCAGCATGGCCCCGCGGATCACCGTCTACTCCCGGCTCGGGCTCGCCGAACGGCTCCGGGCGGGCGGCGTACGCATCTTCACGATGCACCGGGCGGCCCACGCGGACGGCACCACCGTGACCCTCACCCACACCGTCGACGGGTCGGAGCAGACCCTGACCGGGGTCGACACGATCGTCCACGTCCGGCCCGCCCGCGCCCGCGCCGCCCTGCTGGACGACCTCGCGGCGGCCGGCTGGACCGGTCAGGTGCACCTGGTCGGCGACGCGTTCGCCCCGCGCACCGTGCAGGAAGCCGTCTACGAGGGGCGGGCCGCCGGACTGGCGATCGGCTCCCCCGCAAGCACCGAAGGACTCTCCATGCGCCCTCCCTACGACCTGGTCACCGCATGACGACCGCACTCATCACCGGCGCCGCCGGGGCCATCGGGCAGGCGATCGCCGCCGCGCTCGGCGCCGCCGGGATGCGCCTGGCCCTGGCAGACAGCTCCCTGGCAGGGCTCGACGCCGGCGAAGGCATCACCACGCACCGGCTCGACGTCACCGACGACGACTCCTGCAACGAGGTCGTCTCGGCTGCCGCACAAGCGCACGGCGAGCTGTCGCTGCTCGTCAACGCCGCCGGGATCATGGTCCGCCGCACCGCCCTGGAGACCGACGTCGCGACATTCCAGCACGTGCTCGACGTCAACCTCACCGGCGCGTACCGGATGGCGAAGGCCGCCCACGCCCCGCTCGCCGACGCCCGGGGTTCCATCGTGTCGATCTCGTCGACCCACGCCTTCCTCGCCGCGAAGAACTCCCTCGCGTACGGCGTCAGCAAGGCCGGGCTCAGCCACCTGACCCGGCTGCTCGCCCTGGAATGGGCCGCGGACGGCATCCGCGTCAACGCTGTCGCCCCGACCGTGGTGCCCAGCGCGATGACCGAGGACGTCCTCGCCGACCCCGCCTACGTCAGCCGGAAGATGGCCGCGATCCCGCTCGGCGCACCGATCGCCACCGAACACGTCGCCGCGGCTGTGGCGTACCTGGCCTCATCCGCAGCCGCGTCGACCACCGGTCAGATCCTCGTCCTCGATGGTGGTGAGAGCCTTGCGTAGGACCGTCGTGATCATCGGCAGCGGAGCGGCCGGCCTGTTCTGCGCGGACGGTCTCGTCACGCGTGGCGACGTCGACGTCATCCTGCTCGAAGCGGGCGCCGACGCCGGCACTCCCCCACCGGACTGGCTGCGCCGCGACCTCGCCACCCCGGACGATGCCGACTGGGGACTCGTCGACGCCGACACCGGCCGGCCGCTGCTGCGCGGGCGGATCACCGGCGGCTGCACGTCGACGAACTCCGCGGCGGCGCTGCGCGGTCAGCCCTGGTGCTTCGACGAATGGGACATCGACGGCTGGCGCTGGGACGATGTCGCCCCGGCCTTCGCCGCGCTGGAGACCGATCTGCAGTTCGGCGACCGGCCCGGGCACGGCAGTACCGGACCGATCCCGATCACCCGGCTCAGTTTCGGCCCGGTCGACACCGCGTTCGCGCAGTGGGCCGGCGAGCGGGGGCATGAGTGGGTCGAGGACCAGAACGCACCCGGCATGCTCGGTGTCGGGCACTGGCCGACCAACACCAGACCCGGCGCTGTGCGGTACGGCGTCCACGAGGCCCTGCTCCCCCGGCTCCGCCCGCACCTGCGCGCGAACACGACCGCGAAACGGCTCCTGTTCGACGGCACCCGCTGCGTCGGCGTGGAGACCGACACGGGAACGATCAGCGCCGACCACGTGATCGTGTGCGCGGGTTCGGTCGAGTCCCCGGCGCTGCTGCTGCGCTCCGGCATCGGCCCGGCAGCCGACCTCGCCGAGGCGGGCATCCCGCTCGTGCACGACGCCCCCGAGGTCGGCGCCAACCTGCAGGACCACCCGTGGACCGTGCTGCAGATCCGCGCCACCGACCCGGCCGCACCCGCGCTGCGCCCGGTCAACGGCGTGCTCCTGCGCTACGAGATCCTCGGCGACGACCGGGTGGAGGTGCACCTCTATCCGCACCAGGCCCAGCCGTACCTGCCGGACGCCGACGCCGCCGACGTCTTCCTCGGCCTCGGCCTGATGCGGGCGATCAGCCGCGGCTCGGTCCGGCTCGCCCCGGACGGCACGACCGAGGTGCATCTGAACCACCTCGGCGACCCGCAGGACGCCAAGGCCTTCGACCTGCTGCTCGACGACGCGCAGGCAGCCCTCGACGCACTCGGCGATGTCCTGGTCCCGCCGGACAACCCGTGGTGGCAGGACAGAAACCAACTGCCGGACCACCTCGAGTCGTACGGGCACCTCGTCGGCACCTGCCGCATGGGCACCGACCCCGGCGCGGTCGTCGACCCCACCCTCACCGTCGCCGGAGTCACCGGGGTGTCGATCGCCGACGCCTCGATCATGCCGGCCAGCCCCCGGGCCAACACGATGCTCACCTCGATGATGATCGGCCTGCGCGGCGCCGCGCTGGTCGCCGACCACCTCAGCGAATAGAGGACAGCGATGCCGCTTCTCGACCCGGGCCGGATGCCCCAGGTGCTGTACGCCGGCGCCGCGCAACCGGCCACGTCCACCGCCGACATCACCGAGCCCGCCACCGGCGCCGTCCTCGGCCGGATCGCCACCGCCTCCGCCGGCGACCTGTCCGCGGCGGTGGCCCGGCTCATCCCCGGTCAGCGCGCGTGGGCCGCCCGCCCCGCCTTCGACCGCGCGGCCGTCCTGCACGAGGCCGGCCGCCTCATCGAGACCAACCTGCCGGAGCTGGCCGGCTGGCTCGTCCGCGAGGGTGGCGCCACCGTCGGCAAGGCGATGTTCGAGCTGACGATCAGCGCGCAGGCCCTGCACGCCGCCGCCGGGCTGGCGCTGGAACCGACCGGCGAGACGTACCCGTCGCCGCGGGGCCGGCTCAGCATCTCCCGGCGCATCCCGGCCGGCGTCGTCGGCGTGATCGCGCCGTTCAACTCGCCGCTGTACCTCGCCCTGCGCAGCATCGCCCCGGCCCTCGCCGTCGGCAACAGCGTCGTGGTCAAGCCCGATCCCCGCACGGCGGTCAGCGGCGGCACGATCATCGCCGAGGCCCTGTTCCAGGCGGGACTACCGCAGGACGCGCTCGCCGTGCTCCCCGGCGACGGCGCGCTCGGTGCCGCCATCGTCGACCATCCGGACGTACCCATCATCGCTTTCACCGGCTCGACCGCCGCCGGGCGCTCGATCGCCGTCCAGGCCGCGAAGCACCTCAAGCGGGTCCATCTCGAACTCGGCGGGAACTCCGCGCTCGTCGTCCTCGACGATGCCGACCTCGACGCCGCGGCCGGTGCCGGGGCGTGGGGATCGTTCATGCACGCGGGACAGATCTGCATGTCGTCCAGCCGGCACCTCGTTCACGAATCCATCGCCGACGAGTACGTCGCCCGCCTCGCCGCCCGCGCGAGCGCCCTGCGGATCGGCAACGCCGCGCTGGACCCGTCCGTCGCGATCGGACCCATCATCGACGTGCGGCAACGTGACTCCGTACACAGGATCGTCACCGACACGCAGGCAGCGGGCGCGACCGTCGTCACCGGCGGCACCTACGACGGCCTGTTCTACTCCCCCACCGTGCTCTCCGGGGTCCGGCCCGGCATGAGCGCCTACGACCTGGAGATCTTCGGACCGGTCGCCCCGGTCACGACGTTCGCCGACGTCGACGAGGCGGTCGAGCTCACCAACGGCACCGAGTACGGCCTGTCGGCGGGCGTCCTGACCGGCGACGTCGGCCGCGGGCTGGCGTTCGCCGACCGCATCGTCAGCGGCAACGTCCACGTCAACGACCAGACCCTGGTCGACGACGTCCTGCAGCCGTTCGGCGGCGTCCGCGCCTCCGGCAACGGCAGCCGCGTGGGCTCCAGCCGCTACAACGCCGACGCCTTCACCGAGCAGCAATGGCTCACCAGCCAGCCCGAGATCGCCCGCTACCCGTTCTGATCCCCATCGTTCCAGGAGAGACCATGCCGCACATCTACACCGCGAAGGCCCACGTCGAGGGAGGGCGCAACGGCCACGGCCGCAGCGACGACGGCCATCTCGACGTCGACCTGTCCCGCCCGGCGACCAACGGCCCGGGCACCAACCCCGAGCAGCTGTTCGCCGTGGCCTACGCCGCCTGTTTCGAGGGCGCCCTGGCCACCGTCGCCCGCCGGGCCCGCGTCGACCTCGGCGCGACCAGCGTCGACTCCGAGGTCTCGCTCTCGTCCGTCGACGACGGCAGCTTCCGCATCGGCGCGACGCTGGCCGTGACCATCCCCGGCGTCACCGACCCCGCGCAGGCCGTCGAGCTGGCCACCGAGGCCGACCGGGTCTGCCCGTACTCCAACGCCCTGCGCGGCAACGTCGACGTGACGATCACCGCCAACGGGCAATGGGTGGCGGGTCCCCGTGACTGACGAGCTCCGCAAGGCCTTCACCCTGTACCCCCGGGGCGTGATGGCGGTGGCCGCACAGATCGACGGCGCACCGGTCGGCCTCGCCGTCAGCGCGTTCGTGTCGGTGTCGCTCGACCCGCCGCTGCTCGCGCTCTGCATCGACGCCGGGTCCCGCACCTGGCCCGTGCTGAGCACCGCCGGCACGATCGGCGTCAGCGTCCTCACCGAGGAGCACGCCTGGCTCGGCCGCCAACTGGCCAGCCGCACCCGCGACCGCTTCGCCGACGCCAAATTCGACGAGACGGCCCGGGGCGCGCTGCTCCTCACCGACGCGGCAGCCCGCTTCGAATGCGAGACGGAAAGCGTCTCACCCGGCGGCGACCACCTGATCGTCCTGCTCAAGGTGGTCTCGATGGACGCCGACCCCAGCCGCAGGCCCCTCGTCTGGCACGACTCGCAGTTCGCGGCGGTGACGTCCCTCCTCTGACGCCGGGTCCGCGTCCCGGCGGATCAGGCGGAGGTTCACGAGCGTCTGCCACGTCTTGCCGGTGTCCGAGGAGGCCAGGATCCAGGCCCGCGCTCGGGCGTCCGCCAGCGTCGACGGCTCGGCGAAGAGCTTCAGGAACAGCCGGGTGGCGGGCGGGAGCAGGAAGATGCGCCCGTCCGTACGGCGGAAGGTGAGGCGGCCCGCGGGAAGGGCCTGGCGGGGTACGCCGTACAGCTCGCAGTACCTGCCGAGCACAGCCGGGTCGGGTTCGGGGATGAACTCGCCGTTGAGGACGAAAGCACGGTCCTCGTCAGCCGGCTTCAGGGCGCTCTCCTCGTCGAGGTGCCGGCGTACCCCGGTGCCGAAGCGGTCGTGGTAGAAGAACGAGTGCGGCGTGTCGACCGAGCCGAGCCAGGGCCGGTCGTAGTGGCCCTGGTTCAGTTGCTTCTTGGCCTCGATGATCTCGTCGTGCACCGCTTCGGTGATGGGCTCGTCGTAGAGCAGCACCGGGGCCACGTCCCCGCCGGTGGGGCGGCGCAGGTTGCTGATGCCGAAGCGGTCCGGCTGTTTGGCGACGATGGCTCCGGGGGTGAGCACGAAGTCGCCGAGGCCGCCGAAGGTCCACAGGTCGCGGTTGTCGACCAGGAAGTTGATGCTGTCGAGGGCTTCCTCGCGGGTCTCCGTGGGGAACCCGGTGAAGCCCATCATCTGGACGCCGATGCCGGCCCCGGTCATCGCGGCGATCGTCTGTTTGACCTGTGCCGGCTTGGTGCCCTTGTCGATGAGGTCGAGGATGCGCTGGTTGGCCGATTCGAAGCCGACCGAGATCGCCGTGCACCCGCTGCGTTTGAGCAGTGCGCAGCGTTCGGCGGACCAGTATTTCTCGAGCCTGATCTCGGCTCCCCAGCGCAGGTCGATGCCACGGTCGACGACCTGTTCGGCGAAGCGCAGGATGGTGGCGGGAGCGAGCACGTCGACGGAGAAGTAGATGAACTTGGCGAACTTCGACAGTTCGGTGACGTCCCTGATCATCGTGTCGACGGTGTCCTGGCGCCACGGGCTGGTCGGGCCGTCGGTGTTGAGCCCGTAGTCGCAGAACGTGCACTTGTTCCAGTAGCAGCCGCGGCTCGGCGAGTAGTAGACGAACCGTTCCGGGCTCAGATACTGGTCCCACGGGAGCCGGCTGAAGTCGGGGGTGGGGACGGTCGCGAGCTTTTCGTAGTGCAGCATCGGCAGCGGGCGGATCGCACCGTATTTCGGGTGCAGCCGGATGTTGGGGTGGGTCACCGGCAGCCGGCCCGCGTCGAGCGCTTCGAGCAGTTCCACATAGGCGGTCTCGCCCTCGCCGACCACGATCGCGTCGATGTCGTTGAAGACCCGGAAGACCATGTCCCGTTCGGCGGCGTTCTTCCAGACGTCGGAGACCTCGGTCCCACCGGCGACGACAAAGACATCGGGCATGGCCGTACGCACGAGATGCGCGAGCCACAACGCGAACGGCAGTTGCCACTGGTACGTGATGTTGATGCCGATGATGTCGTACCCGCCGCGCGTCAGGCGTGGCAGAAGAACGTTCTCGTAGTACGACTGGTACGGCCGGCTGAGCCGCTCGAGCAGAGTGTGGCTGGTGAGCGCGCGTACCGAGCCGATCCCGATCGGCGGCGGCGCCTCCAGGTGGAAGCCTTCCCGGAACTGGCCGGGGAAACCGGTGGTGGACAGCGTGTTCATCCACCCGACGATGCCCTCGACCGCGTCCTGGTACTGGTTGTAGTCGTAGAAGCGGACCGGGTCCTGCAACGTGGCGACCGCGGCGCGGACCCGTTCCGGATCGGGCTCGCCGATGCGCAGCAGGTGCGCGGAGACGAGGTCCTTGTCGAGCCGGTACCCGCCGTGGTCCAGGTATTCGTGCGGCCCGGCGAGCTCCTGGTCCAGCCAGGCGAGCCCGGCCGGGGAGTACGAGTGGTGGAACGCCTCGATGTTGACGTCGATGAGGTCCGCGGCCGGATGGCCCTGCGCCCGGGCGTACGAGTCGATGTAACTCAGGCTGTGGTAGCCGGATGTGGGATCGGTGATCGGCGGGTAGAGCAGGGCGACCTTGGCCATCAGGACTCCGTCCTCGGGAAGCGGGGTGCACCGAACAGCCGCAGGCCCGCGACGAGCGGTTCGGCGACGGTGCGGAATTCTTCGAGGCTGCGCAGCCCCCGGTCCCAGACGACCATTTCCAGATCGGCGGGGGCGACGCCCCAGATCCGGGCGTACGTCTCGTCGATGCGCCGGTCGCTGAACCGGTTGCGTTCCGGCAGGTGCGGGTCGGGCCGCGGCAGCCCGGCGTTGACCAGCTCGGCTTCGGCGACGAACGCGGCGGCGGCCCGCAGGGTGCGCTCGTCGCCGAGGACGGCGGGCAGCATCTGCGCGGCGATGGCCTGGTCGCCGAAGGTTCCGAAGCCGCGGGCGAGCGTTCGCAGGGTCCGTTCGGCGTCGTCGAGGCCGGGTTCGGGTGCCCAGTCGTGGCCGAGGCCGCCCCGTTGCCGGGCCGCGGCAAGGGCGAGGCGCTCGACGTCCGGGTTCTCCGGGGTCACGCCGGCGAGGTTCGCGAGGGTGTCCCGCCGGTGCAGCGCCGGGTATTCGGGATGCAGCAGCATGATCGCGATGATGAGGTCGTGGTCGGTGACGGTGGTGCCGTCGTAGCTGCGGCTGGTGTTGCGGACCTGCCAGGCCTTGTAGAAGCTCGAGTCGACGTGGGCGACGGGTGCGTCGGCCGGGCCGGGCGGGGTCAGCAGGGCGGCGCTGCGCAGCAGGAGCCGGGCATCGGCGGCCTTGGCGTCGCGCGGGTTGTCCGCGAGCCAGCCGAGGAAACGCTGCTCCCCGGAGGAGCGGCCGGGACGGAAGACCCGGTATCCCCGCGCCCGGAACGGCACGGCGCGGGCACGTTCCAGCAGCGCGGCTTCCTCGTCAGGGGTGATCACACCGGCCGAGCAGGCGTCGCGCAGGGCCAGCCGGATGGTCACGAGCGGCTGGCTCAGCGCCCGGTATCCCTCGTCCGCGGGGGCGTAGGCCATCGCCACCTCGTCGTCGCCGTCGATGACGCCCTCCGCGTACAGGCGGAAGATCTCACCGACGCCGCGCATCCCGAAGCGCCACAGTTCGGCGGCGCGCAGGGCACCCATGCTGCTGCTGCCGGCGACGGTGATGCCGCGTTCGAGCAGCGCCAGGATCTCGCGGTGCCGGACCGGGGCGGTCTGCATGAACAGGCCGTCGATGAGCAGGACCCGGTCGCCGGCGGCCAGCGGGAGTGCCTGCAGGTCGCCGTGTGCGACGGGTGGGCGGACCACCGCACCGGGCAGGAGCTCGGTCACGGAGCCGCGGTCGAGCGAGGGCCCGACGAAGACGTAGTCGGTCATCGGCCCGGCCTGCTCACCTTGGAGTCCTGGAACATCCGCAGCCCCGGGGCGTACACCTTGCAGACCGGCAACCCGAGCTCCTCATGGGTGAGGTCGACGACGAAGGGCTCGACGCCGGTGCGGGCGTACACCCGGGTGGCGTAGTCGGTGATGACCTCGTCGATGCTGTCCGGCAGCTCGGGGGACGGGCGCAGCGGGCGGATCGTGCGGTCGAGGTCGACGGGCGGGCGGGCGAGGGGATCGGCCAGCTCGTACACGCGGGGGTGGATGTCGTCACGGACGCCGGAGACCGCGGCCATCCGGGACTGGACGGCCTCGGCGAGGGCACGGCCGACGGCGATGCCCGGCTCGACGTGGCAGCCGAAGCCGCCGAAGACCAGCGGCAGGCTCGGCGACCAGATCGTGGCGCCGTAGCAGGCGACACCGAGGTCGTCGGTGATGTCGCAGACCTCGGTCCAGCAGTCCGCCGCGCGCAGGGCCGCCACGATGGCCCGGGTGCCGGGCATGGTGACCTCGTCCGGGTCCACGTATCGCCGCTGGGCGACCGGGGCCTCGGTGTACTCGGTGACGCATTCGCGTTCGATGAGCTCCTGCAGGCCGTGCAGGGTCGCCTCGGCGAGGGTGTTGCCGGCGGCGAGACCGTTGCTGGTCGGGCGGAACAGCACGCGGGCCCAGTCACGGCGGGCGGTGAAGTCGAGCCGCACGGTCTCCAGCGGCACCGGGACCGTCCGGCCGGTGAGCAGCCCCCGGCCGGCCACCCAGTCCAGCACGGTGCCGCCGGTGAGCGGGGACCGCAGGGCCAGTTGCAGGTCGCGTACGCGATAGGGCAGCTCGAGCTCGTCGGCCGGGCATCGTGCGACGATCGGCAGCACGGGGTTCTCCGCGTGCCATGCCTCCGCGCCCTCCATCGCGGCGCTGACCTTCGAGGGTGTCGCCGTCAGCCCGATGCCGAGGCTGACCGTCAGCGTGCGGCTGACGGGCCGGTATGCGGCGTGCGACGGCAGGCCGATGTCGTCGAGCCCGGTGAGGTCCGCGACGCGGGTGATGCCGATCGCGGGCAGCAGGGGCCGGATCCGTTCCCAGGTCTGCTCGGCGGTGGTGCTGCGGTAGGTGTTGATGCCACGGACGATGGTCATGGCGCCGGTCCTCCTTCCGGGGTGCTCGGCGGGCCGCCCGGGGGCGGCCCGCCGCGTGCGAATGTCAGGCGGTCTCGGCGAAGATGCAGAGCGAGACGTTGACGTTGTTGTCCGCCACCGCCGCCGCCAGGTCGAGCTCGGCCTCGCTGAGCTCGGCGGTGTCGATGAGCGGCGTCGCCGGGACGATCAGGATGTGCGTGGAGGCGCTCTCGTTCCACTGGCTCAGAACGTCGGCACGGGTCGGCAGGTGCTCGAGCTCGGAGCGGTCCAGCGCGACCGTGTCCCCCGGGGCGACGGGCAGGCCGGCGGCGATGGCGTAGGCGGTCGGATCGGCGAGAAGCTGCGCCTGCTCGGCGTCGTCGCGCCAGACCTTCACCAGCAGGTCGACGTATTTGCGGGTGAACTCGGTGTGCTCGGCGTCAGACATCGGAACCCTCTTTCGAATGCGGTGGCTTGGTGGTTGCAGACGTTACGAGAATTGGCGGGTGTCGAACCGGAACGGCAGAAGGCGCGGCCGTCATCGGTGTGCGGCGCCCCGCGGATTACACGTTCAGGTGCAACAGCAGGGGCAGCAGCAGGCGGTGCCGGGCTCGAGGCCGGCGACGACGTTCTCCAGCTCGCGTTCGTCGATCTCGACCTCGCCGCCGGACTCCAGGGCGGGCACGAACAGCACGAGTTCCCCGAGGTCGGACGCGTGTTTCCACGCCTCCACCTGGGTTTCCAGATCGGGTTCGGCGTCGCCTGCGTCGCGGCGCACGGTGACGGGAACGCCGTCGGGCACGGCGATGCCGTACTCGGTGAGCAACTGCCGGGGGTCGCGTTCGAGCAGCGCCTCGCGGGCCGGGTCGGACCACACCTCGACCACGAGCCGCCCGTACGCGGCGATGAACACCGCACGGTCTCCTGGATCCATGGCTTCCTCCTCAAGGGATGACGGAAGCCATATCGTGCGCCGCGCGACGGCGCGCAAAGCCGGGTTCTATGGAGCTGCGCAGGCCGCGCGAACCGTTACGGGCGGATCGGTGCAATGGTTGCCGGCCGCGGCACACATTGAAGCCGATGACATTAGCGAAGGCGAATGGGTTTCGCCATAGCCGACCCTGTCAGACTTTTAGTGGACGATTTGAGGGATGCCCCTCCCCCACGCCGGAACTTACGCTGCGCAAGCAAGCGAACACGATTCGGAGGGTCCATGGCGGCCGAAGGTTCCCGTTACACCGTGGAGGAGCTGGCCTCGAAGGTCGGCATGTCGCCACGCAACATCCGCGCCCATCAGACCCGGTCGCTGCTCAGCGCGCCGATCCGCCGGGGCCGGACCGCGTACTACGAGGAGAGCCACGTCCGGCGGCTCGAAGCCATCAAGTCGCTGCAACGGCAGGGATACAACCTGGTCGCGATCGAGGCGATCCTCGGCGTACGCAGCCCGGAGCCGGCCGGTGAGGCGCTGGAACTGCTGCTGCAGCGGCTCGGCCGCGAGCAGCCCGGCCTGGTGCACGCCCTGGCCCGGCACGGTGTGCTCGTCAGGGGCGAGAACGGCAGCGTGGAGATGGTCCGGAGCCGGCTCATGCGCTCGGTGGTCGGCCTCAACCGGGCCGGCGTGCACACCGTGCCATCGTTGCAGATGCTCTCCGAGGTCCTCGACCGGCTGCGGCTGATCGCCGAGGACCTGGTCCGCTCCACCGGTCAGCGGATCGTCAGCGCCACGCCCACCCTGCGCGCCGGCGCCATGTCCACCTGGGACGAGCTGGACACCAGGACCGACCTGCTGACCAACAGCATGATCGGGCTGCTCACCGAGGCCTTCCGGGTGGCCCTGGAGAATTTCGGCCCGACCGCGATGCCGGACCTGCTCGCGGAGTGGGGCGGTGAGAGCCCGCTGCACCCCCACGGCAGCCCCACGATCGACATCGGCTGAACGCTCAGACGCCGTGCTCGGCGGGGCGCGGCAGCTCCGCACCGTCCGGCGTGTGCTCCGGGGCGACCAGGAGCTGCCGCCGGGCGAGGCGGTGGAACAGCCCGTCCCGGTCGGCCATCAGCTCCGGGTAGGTGCCGTCCTGCACCACGACGCCCCGGTCCATCACGACGATGCGGTCCGCGTTCATCACCGTCGAGAGGCGGTGCGCGATGACGATGCGGGAGGCCGCCAGCGCCCGGGTGCTCCTGGTGACTATCTCCTGCGTACGGTTGTCGAGGGCGCTGGTGGCCTCGTCGAAGAACAACATCCGGGGCCGGTCGACCAGCGCCCGCGCGATGAGCACCCGCTGCCGCTGGCCCACCGACAGTGTCCCGCCGCCGAACGGCACGTTGGTGCCCATACCCATCGGGAAGCCGGCGATGTCACCGTCGAGCCCGGCCATCCGGGCCGCTTCCCAGAGCCGTTCCAGCGGGTAGTTGCCCGCACCCGCGATGTTCTCCCGCAGGCTGCCGGCGAAGAGCATGCCGTCCTGCAGCACCACCCCGCACTGGCGCCGCACGGCCTGCACGTCGAGCTCCGCGAGGTCCTGACCGTCGTAGAGCACGGCACCGCTGGTCGGCTGTTCGAAGCCCAGCAGCAGACGCAGCATCGTGGACTTGCCGCAGCCGCTGGGCCCCACCACGGCGACGAACTCGCCGGGGCGTACCAGCAGCGAGACACCGTTGAGCACAGGCGGGTCGTCCGGCTGGTAGGAGAAGGTGACGTCGTTGATGTGGATCTCCCCGCGCAGGTCGCCCGGGTCGACCCGGTCCGGCAACCGCTCCGGGTCGGCCTCCAGCACGGGCGCGAGCACCTCCAGGCGCGGCACGGCGGCGAGCACCTCGACGCTGCCGGCGACGACGACGAGGACCGCACCGAGCAGCAGCGTGTAGGCCACATTGACCGAGTAGAACCGTTCCGGCGTGATCTGACCGGCTAGTGGGCCTTCGAGCATGGCGAACAAAGCGAGCTGACCGGCGAGCGGGAGTACCGTCGCCACCGCTATCAGAATGCTCTGCACATTGCGGACGCGATTGAGATCGGCGCGAGCCAGGGCGTGGCTCTGCGCCCATCGGCTGAACGCCCGGTCCTCGGCACGGGCCAGCTTGATCTTCGTGATCCCGGCGAGCAGCTGGTTGGTCAGCGCCGCCGAGCGGTGCTCCGCGGGCAGGGCACGGCGCTGCCGGCGCACGACGAGCCCGCCGAACACCCACACCAGCAGCACCGCCACGACCAGGACGGTGAGGCAGCCTAGGCCGAGCGGGGCACTGACCCAGAAGATGTACGACAGCTCGGCGACCACGGTCAGCGAGGCGGTGACAGCCTGGGCGAGCAGACCGGACAGCGACTGCCGGACGAACGAGATGCCGAGCACCGCGTTGGCGAGCTCGCCGCTGCTGGTCGAGCGGAAGAACCGCACCGGGAGCCGCATCAGCCGGTCCCAGAGCACGAGCTGGGTGCCGATCTCGGCGCGGCCCTCCAGGCGCAGCAGCCGCAACCCCTGGGTGATCCCGACGAGCCCGGCCACCACCGCCGCGGAGACCAGCAGGGCGGCCAGGCCGAGAAAGCCCGTACCCGTGCCCGCCTCGCTCACCGACGCCAGCACCCGCCCGACCACGATCGGGGTGGCCAGGCCGAGTGTGGCCGCGACCAGCCCGACGGCGAGCAGCGCCCGCAGGTCGCGGGCACCGCCGCCCAGCCCGAGGCGTAGTGCGTCACGCATGGAGGCCCGTCTCGGCAGTGGCGCCTGGACCTGTCCGGCCGACGGCTCGAACGCCGCGGCGGCCGCCGCGGTGATCGGGGCCGCGGTCCTCATCCGGGAGTCGATCTCGTGGTAGCGACCGCTGCGGAACCGGAGCGCGACCGCTGTTCCGTCGCGCCAGCCGACGAGGGGCCCGAGGTCGTGCCGCCACCATTGACCCGGCAGTTTCACGGGGCGTACGTGCAGCGCGGAGCTGCGTGCGACCGCTTCGAGCGCCTGCCGGTCGTCGGTGGGCGGGTGCCGCCGGTCGGCCGGCTCGACCACGGTGACCGCGCTGTCGTCGTCGGGGTCGTCGGCACCGGTCACGATCTCCAGGATGTCGGCGACCCTGCGGTAACGCGCGAAGCGGTACTCATGGTCGTCGTCGGGCACGTCCGCGCCTCCACCGACGACCCGCAGAGCCGTACGGGCGGCGCCCCGCAGCGAGGCGGCGTTCTCCCGCTTACGTTCACCGATGCCGCCGACGAAGCGGATCGCCAGCCGCTCCACCCGGTCCTCGACGACGCCGAGCAGCCGGCGCACGTGGGCGTCGAGGGCGGGGAGCAGATCCCCCGCGACGAGCAGTTGCCACGTCGAGCGGTCCAGGACCGTGCACGGGCTCTGCGCGACGACCCAGTCCCGTCCGGCGAGCGGGACCAGTTCACCGTCGCCGATCGTGCCCGCGGTCCCGCCGTTGTGGACCAGCCGGCCGCCGTCCGGGCGTACCCATCGGATCTCGTTGTTCGTCGTCAGGGCCTCACCGGCGGCAAGCGTGACCGAGCCGCCCGGGACGAGGGTCTTCGCACCTCGGGGGTTGCTGCCGTCACGGACGGCGTCGGCGACGGTGAGCAGCATCAGATCGACGGCCGCCGCCAGCGCACGGGCGGCCGTCACCGTCTCCGGGGCGGCGGCCGAGCGTTCGGCCAGTTCGAGCCGTTCCCGGGTGAGGTGGCGCACGGAGGTTCCCGGCAGCGGAACCAGGATCAGCCGCCACGGACCGGCCGGCTCGCCGCTCGGCACCAGACTGTAACGGGGTAGCCGGGCGACGAAGTGGCGGCGCGACGGTGCACCCGCCACGCTCTCCCGGACGGCGAAGAGGTCGGCGGGACCGTCGACCAGAAAAGCGGGATGCACGCCGCCCAGCGCCACCGAGCGGCCCTGCTCCGCTTCGCCGTGGCCGAACAGCCGGTCCCAGTCACGCTCCAACATGGCGAACCCCCTACTGGTCGCGGACCAGACCCGCGTAGATCCCGTCGGCTGCCATCAGTTCCTCGTGGCTGCCACGCTCGGCCTCGCCGCCGCGGTCGAGCACCACGATCAGATCGGCGTCGCGGATGGTCGAGAGCCGGTGCGCCACCACGAGGCAGGTGGCTCCGCGCCGGCGCAGGTTGTGGTCGATCAGCCGTTCGGTCTCCGCGTCCAGCGCGCTGGTCGCCTCGTCCAGGATGAGGACGCTCGGCTGGCGTACCAGGGCCCGCGCGATCTCCAGACGCTGGCGCTGACCGCCGGAGAAGTTCTTGGCACCTTCCGTCACCCGGCTGGCCAGGCCGCCCGGACGGCAGGCCACCTCGGCGTACAGACCGGCGTCGGTGAGCGCCTCGATGACCACCTCGTCGGGGACGGTCGGGTCCCACAGCGTGATGTTGTCCCGGACCGTGCCCTCGAACAGCAACTGATCCTGGTCGACCAGCGCGACGGTGGCCGCCCACAGGTCCGGGTCGATGTCGTCGCGCCGCCGGCCGTCGACCGTGATCTCACCGGACCACGGCTCGTACAGCCCGGCCACGAGCCGCCCCACCGTCGACTTGCCGCTGCCCGAGCCACCGACGAGCGCGACCCGGGCACCGGGCGCCACGTCCAGATCGAAACGTTCCACGAGCGGTGCGGCCAGCGGGTTGTACCCGAACGTCACCCCGCGCAGGCGCAGGTGACCCTCCATCGGCGCGAACTCGCCGCGCGGCGCGACCGGTGCGGGCAGGGGGTAGTTCTCCACGTCCCGCAGCCGGCTCAGATCGGCGCTCATGTCCTGCAGCTGCGAACCCAGCGCGGTGAGACCCGCAACCGGCCGGTTCATCATCGCGGTGAGCCCCTGCATGGCGAGCAGGATCCCGACGGAGAGGCTGCCGGCCAGCACGCGGTAACTACCGACGCTGAGCAGCACCGCGGTGTTGAGCGACGCGATCACCGCCGGGACGACGGCAAGAGCGGCGGTCGGCACGCCGAGCTTCTGCTGACCGGCGATGACGGCCGCGCCCCGGGAGGCGAAGCGCTGGAACCCCTTCTGCTCCTCCCCCGCCGCCTTGATCGACTCGATCATCTGAATGGTCGTGTAGACGGTGCCGAACAGTTTGCCCCGGTCGGCGGCCATCCCGGCGACGGCGCTGGTGCGCTGTGCCGACACGTAGCGCAGCACCGCCACGTTGACGCCCGAGAACGCGACCGCGCAGAGCCCGAGCACGACGTCGTAGCGGCAGAGCAGGAGCCCGTACGTGATGATCAGCAGCAGATCCACGACGGTGACCGCGACCCGGCGGGTGAAAAGCGCGGCGACGGTGTCGTTGCTGCGGACCCGGTTGGTCAGATCGGCCGCTTGGCGCTGATCGAAGAACGACAGCGGCATCCTGAGCAGATGGCGCATGAAGCGGGCCGCGCTGCCCAGCGCGACGGCGGCCTCCGCCCGTACCAGTAGCCGCTGTTGCAGCAGCCCGGCGAGCAGGGTCAGCACGACCGCGACGGCCATGGCCAGGACCAGACCGGTCAGGGCTCCGTGACCGTCCCCGAGCAGCACCCGGTCGACGAAAACCGTGGTCATCGCGGGCATGGTGAGGCCGACGAGCGCGATCACGATGCCGAGCAGCAGAGCCTGCGGCAGGATCGAGCCGAGGTTGCGCCACCGCGCGCCGAGCGCCCGGAAGACGCTGTACCGGGAGCCGCCACGCCGGAAGTCCGGCCCCGGGCGCAGGGTCAGGGCCACCCCGGTGTACGAGCCGTCGAAGTCCTCCCAGCTGGTGGTGCGTGGCCCGGTGGCCGGGTCGTTGAGGTGCACCCGGCGCCCGAACCCCTCCAGCACCAGGAAGTGGGCGAACCGCCAGAACAGGATCACGGGCAGGTCGGTCCTGGCCAGCGCGCCGACGTCCATCTGGAAACCCTTGGCTTCCAGCCCGTACGTCCGTGCGGCCTTGAGCACGCTCACCGCCGTCGACCCGTCCCGGCTGACCCCGCAGGTCTGGCGCAACTCCTCGAGCGGGACGTGCCGTCCGAAGTGGGCGAGCACGATGCCGAGCGACGCCGCCCCGCACTCGACGGCCTCCATCTGGATCACCGTGGGTGTGCGGACGCGCCGGGTGGACGGGCGCGCCGCAGCCGCCGGGGCGCTCATCCGAGCAGCCAGGAGATCGGGTGCTCCCGGGCGATGGTGAACACGGCTGAGATCTCGCTGGTCGAGTTGAGCTGGAAGGGTGGTGACGCCTTCGTCCACGCCAGCCCGCTCGGCGACGCGGTATCGGTGGTGAGCGGGACCACGACCCGCACCACGCTGCCGCCACCGAGCAGGGACTGCACGTCGGGTCCGCCGCCGAGGAAGGCCCGCAGCGACTCCGGGGTCTCCGGGAACGCACCGACCGACGTGACGACGCCGACCATCGTGCCGAAGACCGGCGACGGTGCGGCGGCCGCGGCGACGGCGACCGTGTTCCCGATCCGCAGCAACGGCGCCGAGCGGGCCGGGACGAAGACCACCGCCTGCAACGCGTCGCCGGGGGTGTCGAGCCGTTCCATCTCGGCGACCCGGGTGCCGGGCTGCACGAGCTGCCCCTCGTTGATGGCGAGGCTGACCACGTACGCGTCCCACGGCGCCGCGACGGTCTGCACGGTCCCGTCGGAGCGCTGGGCGCTGTAGATGGGTGTGCCCTTCGTGATCCGTACGTTGGCCGCGGTCCACACCTTGACGATCTGCCCGCTGGACGTGGCGTCGAGCCCTGAGACGCCGTTGGAGTGCACCAGCACCCCGACGGCCCGGACCGTACGCTCGACGGTGCCGAGAACCGCCCACGCGCCGGCCGTACCCGTGGTGACCAGCAGCGCGATGGTGAGCAGCCACCCCGGCACGGTGGCCAGCCGGACCACCTCGTCGAGCTCCTCCGGCGCCTCCAGCCGGCGCAGCGCCTGCCGCCGGAACATCATGCGGCGGCCCTCGAGCCCAGCAGGAAGTCGGCGACGCTCGGCTCGACCAGCGGGTCCAGGCCGGCGAGTGCGGCGAACGCAGCCGAGTCACCCGCGCCCAGAGCGCAGGGTGCGAGGCCCATCGCCGCGGCGACCAGGTACATCAGCTCGGTGAGCAGGCCGGCGTTCTTGAGGATCAGCGCGTACCCGAGTCCCTCGTACTTCCACATGAGACGACGGATCCGGGCGGTGACCACCAGCTGCACCTGCGGCGGCTGCCGGATGGCGGCGGCGGCGCTGGCGTAGTCCAGCAGGCGGTCGGCATTCGCGTCGTGCTCGGCGACCAGTTCGAGGCGATGCTCGACACTGTCGTAGTGGTAGAGCCCGCCCGCCAGGCCCTCGCACCGGGTGACCATCGGGTACAGCTCCAGCTCGCACATGCCGCCGCCGGTGGGGTACGGGCGCCGGCCCACCTCGTACCCGTCCAGCTCCCGGATGTCGGTGGTGTGCTGCACCCGGAACAGGAACTCGGCGAGCTGGTCCAGGGTGATCGGGTGCTCCGTGTCGTGATCGCGGATCGTGCGGCGCGCGTCGAGCACCGCCGAGAACGACGGATCCGAGCCGGAGATCCGGATCGGATCGGGCACCGGGAGCGGCACCACCGGCCGTCCGGGGAATGTGGCGCGTAACGGCTCGGCCGGGAAGCTGCCGGCGAAGCGGTACGTCCCGCCGATGGGCAGGGCATGCCGCCCGGGCCGGGACCGGCCGTGCAGGCCGAGGTCCTCAGCCGACCAGAGTGCCTGCGGTGGCTGCGTGCTCTCGGCCCGCTGATCGGCGATGGCGACGATCACCCCGGCGGTGAGCAGCTCGTCGAGCAGCCGGCCCGCGGTGGTCTCGTCGAGACCCGCCGCGGCGCCGAACGTGGCGCTGTCACAGCCGTCCTGTCCCACCGCGTCGTTCAACGCGCCGAGCACCCGCCGGTCGGGCAGCCCGATCGCGATGGTGGACAGCGGTGACTGCGCGACCATCCTCCCGTCCTCGCCGCGCAACGACACGAACCGCGACACCTTGTACGCCTCCCCGGGCTGATGGCGGCGCTGCGTCTCCGCTCCCCACCGGCCGAGCCCCTTCGGCATGACCTCCAGCAACGGCCGGTCCGGCAACAGCAGGCGGCGGTCGAGCCAGCAGTTCAGCACGAGGCGGCGCAGCAGCACCTGGGCCGGCATGATCTGGGCCTCGCCCTCGATCTCCGCCACCAGCCGGGTGGCGTCGAGGTGGCTGACCCAGTGGTCGGCGAGGCGCAGCAGCAGAGCCCTGCGCCCGACGCCCGGCCGGGTCATCACCAGCTCGAACCGGCTCTGCCGCAATGTCAGCACGCCCCCGTCGGAGGCGGCCAGGGTCGCATCCCTGCGCAGGCGAAGTGCCTCGACCACGGTTGTCTGGCGGTTCACGGGTACCTGGGCAAGGACCATCGCCGTTCCTTTCAGAAGAACACGCTGAGCGGATTCATCGCCGTCTCGTCGCCGGCCGGCCCCGTACGCCCGAGCCGGACGGGGACGTCCCACAGCCGCCCCGGCCCCAGCCGCCGCCAGAAGTGCCGCAACCCGGGCACGACCACGCGGGCCACGCTGAGTTCCAGGTCGGGCCGGGACTGGTCGAGCACGATGACGTCGAGCCCGGCACCTGCGGCGAGATCGACGAAGCGCTTCACGTCCGCGGCGGCGTCACCGCTGGACAGGTCGGCATGGGTCGTGGCGGTGGTCATCGGGGCGTCCGACGGCCGCAGCCAGGGCTGGTCGGCGACGCGTACGGTGGTGAACCAGTCGAGGGTCTCCCGGTCCTGGACGGCGTACCGGGTCCGCCCGCCGGACGAGCGGGCCACCATCGGCAGGAACTGGTTGACCTCGGCGAGCGCCCGGCCGAGCGCGACGGCGGGGTCCGGGTGAGCCCCGAACCCGACCAGGACGTCCTCCACCGCCCGGTCCAGCCGCGGGGAGATCGCGGCGAAGGCCGGGATGCCCAGATCCGCGGTCAGGTCGAGCGCCCACAGCGCCCGCCCCAGCTCGCGCCGGTAGAACCCGGTGAGCCCGTCGATCCACGGATCCTCGAACGAGGCGAGATCCACCCCGGGCATCCGTGACCGGTGATACCACCACAGTGCCACGCTGTCGCGCTCGACGAGCTCGCAGAAGCCCTGCGAGATCGCCTCGGGCAGCGTCGCACCGGCCGCGCAACCGTTGGAGTCGGCGCCGCAGACGTCGAGGCGGGTCAGGTCCGGGTGGCCGTACCAGCAGTAGGCGGCGGGCAGGTGCCGCGGTTCGTCGTGGGTGAGCGACCAGGCAAGAGTCCACTCGATCGGCTGGTCGTCGGCGAGCTGCCGGGGCACTCGATGGAAATGGCCCCGCTGTTCGCGGGCGGCGTACTGGGCATCGGAGAAGAGCAGCAGGTCGCGCGGGGGCACGGCACCGGGCAGGTCCGGCCAGGCGGCGTTCTCCGTCGTACGATCACCGCGCCAGACCCCGCAGTAGCGCTCGACCGCTTCCCCGATGGCGGACACCTTCGCCTGCACCTCGGTGCGCCCCTTGCCCCCGGAGAGTCCGCGCAGGTTGGTCCGCAGCATCGCCGGCCCCCGGGCCAGCGCGAAGTTGTGCCCGGCCCCGAAGCTGTAGGTGAGCCCGTTGCGGTAGTCCTCCATCGGTTCGAGCCGGGTCACCACCCCCAGACAGCGGTCCACATGGTGGGCAAGGCGCCGATACATCTCCTCGGCGCCGGTCGACCGGGAGCCGCCGTCCGCCGACACCACCACCGGGGTGGGTTCCAGGACGATCCGGCCACCCGGCTCCGGCGGGCTGCCGCAGGACGGGCAGTGCGGCTGCCGGACCAGATCATGGCCCTCCCCGGTGAGCGTGACGGTGTCGAAGGTGACGAGCCGCCCGGTCAGCCGCGGCGACCGCCCGGTCATCGCCAGGACCGGCAGCTCGGCGGCGAGCATCCCGGCCGCGATCGCCACGGTCGCCGGGATGCTCGCCCTGGCCGGGTCGGCCGGGGGCTCCAGCGGGCGCAGGCTGTCCAGGTACGCGATGACCGGCGTGTTCTCCGTCCACCGCACCCGCAGGCAGTCCCAGCAGCCCGTCTCCCCGGGAAGGAAGTGCGGGCCGAGCAGCAGGGTGGACCCGTGCGGACGCATCAGCGTCCAGCCCTGCCCGTCGGCGAGCCGGGCCCGGTTGAAGGCGTCGAGGCGCCCATCGGTGAGACCGGCGGCGACGACCACGATCGGCCCGGCGGCCTGCGTGACCTTCACGCCGAGTCCCAGCAGGTTGCTCTCGACCAGCGCGAAATCAGGGGCTCCGGCATCCACGAGGGAGACGTCCCAGGACTGCTGGGCCGCGTCCGGGTCGACACCCCGGGCATCCCACGCGGCGGCGACCTCGACCGGTGCGGTGGTGGCGCCGTCGGCAACCAGCCCGAGCCGGATCAGCCTGCGCAGCGCCGCCGCCACGTCACGTCGCGGATATCGGCCGGCCAGTGCCTCGACGAGCTGCGTGGTCTCCGTCGCACCGTCGAGCAGGCCGGCCAGTTCGGCCGCGATCGGGTCCTCCACCAGCAGATGCCGCGTCTCGCCCACCACGACGAGGTAGTCACCCGCCGGGCCGGCCAGCCGGACCGGCAGATGATCCGCTCGGACCCTTGGAAGCCGCATCGGCTCTCTTCCTCTCCCCGGGGCGTTCATTGTGGACAGACCTCGGGCCGCGATCCGCGAATGGCATGACATTCAGCCGTCCTCGGCCCCGCGGCGGAGCGTCCGTCAACTCGTGCTGAGGGCGGTGGGCGCGTCGGTCAGGCCCAGCAACGTGGCCGGCTGCCCAGCGGCGGCGGGCACGAAGAGCAGGAACACCTGCACCCGCGAGATGACGATGCGGGAAGCGCTGACCGGCCCGGTCCGGCCCAGCCCGGCAAGGTCGGGACTCTGCGGCGCCAGCACGGCCGGCTTGCCCTTGCTCCCGGAGACGGTGTCCGCGGCGCGGAGAGTGAGAAACGCGAAGACCCCCGCATCGGTACGCGCGGCGCACTGCGACCACTGCGCCTCGCGCAACTCCCGCGCGGCGGTCATCCCGGCACCGCCGAGCTGCTGCTGGTAGACCTCCCACCCCGCGGCGAACTGGCGGTCGAGCAGGTTGCTGGTCGCCAGTACCGAGAGGTTCGGGCTGCCCGCTGCGGTGGTCCGGGCGAAGACCTCCGCCTCGAGATCCTTGCGCCGCACGTCGTCGAGGGCGGTGGTGCTCGGCAACGCCGTGCTCCCGGCGAGCGTCCGGGCCTGGGCGACCCCGCTCTGCCCGACGCCCACGTTGTGGCTCGCCTTCCAGCCGCCGCCCTCCTGCCGGACGAACTGGGTGACATCGGAGAGCGGCAGTTCGGTGCCGGTCACCTTCAGCGACGCCACGACCAGGAAACAGGACGCGTCTCCCGCCGGTACGGCGAACCCGGGCTGGGTGTGCACGAAGGAGGGTGGAGTTCGCTTCGCGAGGGTGGCCCGGTGAGCAGCGGCAAGACTGACGTCCAGCGAGGGCGGGACCTCCTGCGCCTTCAACCCGGCCGGATCAGCCGCCGCCGACGCCACCGAGTCCGCCTGATCGAAGGCGGCGAGCACCGCGAGTGCGGCCTGCGCCGGAAATCCGGGGGCGGCGGCCACAGCCGGATCAGGGGCTGCCGGGCTGCCGTTCGCGCATCCGGCGACCCCCACGACCAGGACCGCCACCACACCCGCTGCCACGATCTTCATGACCGAAGTATGTGGCGCCACCAGCCCCGGCCGGGACGATGGCCGCCGATGCTGTCACCCGGGCTCCGGCCCTGACACGAGTCGATGCAACGGTCCGCTACTTCCGCAGCCGGCTCACGGTACGGGCGACGCGGCGGGACTCGATCGCCGCCTGGCGGAGCATCCCGCCGAGCGTCACGTCGTACCCGATGAAATACAGCCCCGGCCGTGCGGGCGCGCCACCGTGCACGAGCGGCACGCCGGTCTCGTCGACCAGCGACGGGTCCTCGAACAGCTCGCGAAGCCCGGTGCCGTAGCCGGTGGCGGCGACGACCACGTCCGGCTGCACACTCGTGCCGTCCGCCAGCAGCACCGAGATCCTGTCGAAGCCCTGCACGGCGGCGACCGGCAGCACGCGGCCCGCCACGACGTCACGGACGATGCCGACGTCCTGCAGCGGCACGTATCGCCCGGTGCGCAGCCGGGTCTTGAGGCCCGCGGCCGGGCGCCCGATGCCGTACTTCCGCAGGTCCGGGATCTCCATCCGCGCGGTCGCGGCGGCCACCGCGTTGAAGACCCGTTCGGGCAGCCAGCCCAGCAGCACGCCGTTCAGCTGCGCCGGCCAGCCCGCGGTCGTCCGGCGCACGATGTGCGGCGGCGTGCGGATCGCGAGCCGCACCGCGGCGGCACCGCCCTCGGCCAGGTCCGTGGCGATCTCGGCGCCGCTGTTGCCCGGCCCGACGACCAGCACGTCCTTACCGCGGAACGGCTCGGCGTTGCGGTACGCCGCCGAGTGGATCAGCTCGCCCGGCCACGTCTCCAGCCCGGGCCACGGCGGCACTTCCGGCGTGTGCAGATAACCCGTCGCGACGATCACGGTCTGCGCCGGCTCCTCGGATCCGTCCGCGAGCCGCAGCGACCACCCGTCAGCACCGGGCTTGATCCGCTCCACGGCCGTTCCGGTCCGCACGTCGAGCCCGAACCGCTGCGCGTACGCCTCCAGGTAACGCACGAGGTCGTCACGGCGCACCCATCGCCCGTACCCCCGCGGAATGGCAGAACCGGGAAGACCGGACAGCCGCCGTACGGTGTGCAGCTTCAGCCGGTCGTAGCGTCCTCGCCAGCTGGTGGCCACGCCCGGCCCCCGCTCGAGCACCACGGCGTCCACCCCACGCGCCTTGAGCTGAGCCGCCACTGCCAGGCCCGCGGCCCCTGCCCCGAGCACCACCACATCTGCCATGCGAGGCAGTATGTCGATCTCCGGCCGCTCCCACAACGCACCACGAATGCCTTTGTTACATTTTAGTTAATCGCCATTGTCAATATGGATCAAGAAAATCGCGCTGCCCGGAACGTACGGCAAGCGCTTTCCATCCGGCACATCCGGGATACCACCCACCACTCGGTATGCCCGATGGGGAAACATTATCCATAGTGGAAATTCGCCCGTACCCCAAAGATCTTCCCTCACCTGCGGAGATAGTGCAGCATGGGCAGGGGAACGCACACGGGGGCGAGTCGAAGGGGGCACGGTGCGACTGTTTGCGCGAGGCAGTTCGCAGGTCGGACGGCCGGATCAGGGCGTGGTCTGACGCCATCAGAAGTCCCGGCGGGGAAGCGGTTGCCAATGAGGGCACCGGCCTTTCCCGGGTGCGGGGCCCAGGGTGCGAGTCCCTGAATCGCGCGTGTTCACGCTTTGTAGCCACCGCAGATCCGTGTCCGTGAACGAGACCGGGTCTCAGCAAGGGCAAGGTGTCAAGAAAAATGCAACGTGATATCGAGGTAAAACTTCTGCGCGCCCTGGTCGCAGTGGTGGACGAAGGTGGTTTCTCCCGCGCCGCGCAGGCCCTGCACGTGACGCAGCCGACCGTCAGTCAGCAGATCCAGCGTCTGGAGTCCGTTGTTCAGGCGCCGCTGCTCGAACGCACGATCAGGCCGGTGAAGCTGACCAGTGCGGGCCGTGAGGTGGTGGCCCACGCCCGCCGGGTGCTGCTGCTGAACAGTGAGGTCCTCGGCATCCTCTCGGCCCTTCGCGGTGAGGAGTCGTTCCGGCTGGGGTGTTCGATGCATTTCGTCGACGGGCTGCAGTCCATGCTCGCCGAGTTCGCGATCGAGCGACCGGCGATGCGGCTGGAGATCGTCACCGGGCTCAGCACGACGCTCGCCGATCGGCTGGAGCGGGAGGAACTCGACGCCGCCATCCTGCTCGGGACCACGACGGCGCGGTGCGAGATGCTCGGGCGGCTGCGTCTCGCGTGGTTCGGCAACGCACCCGCCGTGACCGGCGCCGGGTATCCGGTCGCGATGGTCGGCGGGCACTCGGCGCTCACCCTGCGGATGCTGGAAACGCTTGCCAGGAACAGGATCCGCTGGCAGGCGGCACCGTTCTCCACCGATCCCCTCATGGTGCGGGCATCGGTGCAGGCCGGGCTCGCCTATACGGCGCTGCCGGCCAACGCCCAGCTGCACCACCCGGCGCTGCCCGCCACGGCCGAGGGTGTCCTCGGGGTCGCGCCGGATCCGCTCCCGGTCTATCTGGCCTTCTCGCCCTCGGTGTGCGAGCCGATGGTCGACGCCGCTCGTACGGCCGCGCGGGCCGCCCTCGGCGAGATGCCCATCGCCGCACCGTGAGGCGGGCTCCACTCCCCCGGGGAACGGGGGTACCCCGGGGAAGTGGAGTGTTCAGTAGGAAGTCCGGGCCGCCCGGCGCGCCGTCAGCTTCGGCCCGTACGGCGCCGAGTCCAGCCACTCGCCCGCCTTGCGCCCAGCCGCTGCCACCGCCGCCGCGGTCCGGCGCCGCAACCACACCGACGGCCGGTCCGCGAGCATGTGGTGCAGAGCCGAGCTGGCACAGGCCCGGTTGTACTCCGCGGCCGCCTTACGCTCGTCCGCGAACCGCCTGATGGCGGCTTCGGCCGATGCGGCGCCCCGAGCCGACAGGGCCTCGTCGACCGCCTCGACCGCCCGGATCGCGTCCGGGATGCTGGAGTTCATCCCGCGGGCGCCGAACGGCGCGAACAGGTGGGAGGCCTCGCCGGTCAGCAGCACCCGATGATGCCGGTCGGTGAAGCGCGCGGCCACCTGCTGGGCGAACCGGTAGGTCGACACCCAGCGCACCCGCTCGCCGTAGGACCCGGGAAGCACCCGGCCCAGCCATCGGCGCAGCCCCTCGGGCGAGGTGAAATCGTCGGGTACGTCGCCCGGCAGCAGGTTGAGGTCCACCCGCCACCCGCCGGCGAACGGGACGATGAGCACGTTGCGTCCGCCGGCCCGCGGATGGTTGTAGTGGAAGACCCGCTCGATCGGCATCGGGTGCGCCGGATCGTCGTCCAGGTCCACCACGACGAACGTGTGCTCGGAGCGCGGCCCCTCCAGGGCGATCCCGGCGGCGGACCGCAGCGCCGACCGCGAGCCGTCCGCGGCGATCACATAGTCGGCCGCCCATTCCCGGCCCGTGGTGTCCACGAGCGTGACGCCGTCCGGGGAGGTCCGCGCGGTGGCGACCTCCACTTCCCATTCGAACCGTACGCCCCGCTCCCGGCAGGCAGCGGCCATGAGGTCCTCGGTGCGCACCTGCGGAAGGCTGGTGAACGGTGGCAGCCCCCCACGCAGCAGCGGCGGGTACGTCTTGCTGTAGATCTCCTTACCCGCCCAGAACGACCGTTTCGTGGACCACATCAGACCCTGACCGGCGATCTCGTGGCCGAGTCCCGGGGCGAGCTTCTCCAGGGCCACCAGCGAGGCCCCGTGCAGATACGCCGCGCGGCTGCCGGGCCGGACCGTGTCCGGGCCACGCCGGTCGAGCACCGTGGCGGGAATACCCGCTGCCCGTAACGCGAGGGCGGCGCTCAGTCCGGCCGGCCCGGCGCCGGCGACCAGCACCCGGTGGTGGGTCGCCGGCGCCGGTTCGGTGCTGCTCAACGCGCAGCCTCCTGCAGGTGGATCGTCTCGGACGTGAAGGCGACGATGCGCCCGTCCAGGCCGCCGGTCAGCGCGGCATGCCACAGAGCGGTGCGGATGCCGGTCCCTTCCCGGTTCAGGGTGATCTCCGGCCGGCTGCTGCTGAGCTCCACGTAGTCGCCGGTGCGGCGCAGCTGCATGCCGGCGTCCTGGGCGGTCTGCACGAGCGGCTCGAACTCCGGCACGTCGAGCACATAAACGGCGAGCGTCATGAGTTCTCTACCTCCTCGTCCTTGCGGATCAGTTCGGCCTTGCGCTGCCAGAGCGCCTCCGCCGACGGGCGTGGCGAATCGGCGACGTCGACCAGCGCGCGCAGGGTCAGGTCGGCGTCGCGCGCGTCGATCTCCGACATCTCCCGCATCGGCCGGGTGATCTCCAGCTGGATGCCGTTCGGGTCGTCGAAGTAGATCGACTCGATCAGCTCGTGTGCCAGCGGCGTGGTGACCCGCACCCCGTGCGCCTTGAGCCGGGCCCGCCAGGTGAGCAGCTCCTGGTCGGTGTCGACGTGGAAGGCGAGGTGCCGGGACCGGTGCATGAGATCGCTCGGCGGGCCCTCCTCGGGCAGGTCGAAGTAGTAGAAGAAGGCGATCCGGTTGCCACGGCCCATGTCGAAGAAGAAGTGCACGAAATCCGGGTAGTCCTCGGTGACCCAGCCGTTGGCCGTGATCGCGTGCACGAGGGGCATGCCCAGCACCTCGGTGTAGAACTCCAGGGTCGCGCGGGGCTTCCAGGTGACGAAGGCGAGATGATCGACTCCGTCCAGCTGCAGCCGGGGCGCCCCGGACGGGGTGCTCAACGTCGGTGATGCCACTTTTCCTCCTTGAATGACGACCTACAGTGACGACAGGTCCGCCCGCCGCACGCCGCTGCGCGCGACTACGCCGCCGCTACGCGGGGGTGCGCCCGCGCAGCCCGGTGCCCGCGATCAAGGCACCGGCCAGCAGCACCACGCCGCCGACGATCAGCGCGAGGCGGGTGCCGGAGGCGTTGGACGAGGCCTGGCTGAGGACCACACCGAGGACGGCCACCCCGAGGGAGGCGCCGACCTGGCGGGCCGAGTTGAGCGTGCCGGCGCCGATGCCGGCGAACTCGGTCGGAACGGTGCTGGCCACACCCGCGACCAGGGCGGGCAGCGCGAAGGAGATGCCGAACCCGAACACCAGCAGACCCACCACCGTGGCCGCCAGGGCGAGCCCGGAATCACCGGTGAACGGCGCCTGGATCAGCGCGCCGACTCCCATGAGGACAAAACCGATCGTGGCCGGGACGCGCGGGCCGATCCGGCCGACCAGCCGGCCGGTGAAGATCGGGTTGATGGCGGTCGGGATGGTCAGCGGCAGGAACGCCAGACCGGCGACCGACGCGGAGTATCCGCGGCTGTCCTGGAAGAACAGCGACAGCACGAACAGCAGCCCGGACAGCCCGAAGTTGGCGAGCAGCCCCGCCACCAGCGCGGCCGTGAAGCCACCCCGCTGGAACATCCGCGGCGGCAGCATCGCCGTGTCCCCGGCCCGGATCTCGGCGCCGACGAAGATCGCCGCCGCGAGGACCGCGATGGCGAAGGCCACCACCACGGCGGTGTCCGTCCAGCCCTTGGCCGGGCCCTCGATCAGGGCGTAGACCAGCGCGGCCAGCGCGACGACCGCACTGAGCTGCCCGGTCAGGTCGAGTCCGCTGCGCGGCTTGCGGGCGGTCTCCGAGGCCAGCCGCACGGTGATCACCAGGCTGATCAGCGCGAGCGGCACGTTGACCAGGAAGATCGCGCGCCAGCCGACCGACTCCGTCAGCAGGCCACCGACGACAGGACCGGCAGCGAGCGCCGCACCTGTGATGGCCGCCCACGAGCCGACCGCGCGAGCCCGTTCCGCCGGGACGGTGTACGCGTTGGTGATGATCGCCAGCGAGGCCGGCAGCAGCAGCGCACCGGCGACGCCGAGGGCCAGGCGCAGCCCCACCAGGGCACCGAGACTGTTCACCGCGGCGGAGGCGCCGGACAGCACCCCGAACGCGACCAGTCCGATGAGGAAGATCCGTTTGCCACCGAACCGGTCCGACAGCCATCCCGCGGTGAGCAGCAGGGCCGCGAACGTGACGGTGTAACCGTTGGTGACCCATTCCAGGGCGCTCAGCCCGACGTTGAGGCTCTGGGAGATCGCGGGCAACGCCACCGCGACGATCGTCAGGTCCAGCAACACCATGAAGTAGCCGAGGGAAAGACCGATCAGCAGCGTACCCGACGGCTTTTGCGACCGTTCCGCTGCCACCACGGGCTGCGGCCCCGCCTGCGTTGCCATGTGTTTCTCCTCAAATAGAAATCGCATTGGTTCAGCGCACCTGTCGCAGGACAGGTCTTCCTGATTCAACCGGAACGGGCGCCCGATTTGTCGGCGCTGGTTCCCGGAAGGACCGCTGGGTATCATCGGCTGAGCCGATGGATGCGGACGGCTGACAATGCTGACGAAGGAGCCAGGCGCGTGGAGCTGAGGAATCTTCGAGCGTTCGAGACCGTCGCCCGGACGCTGAGCGTCACGCAGGCGGCCAAGGAACTGCATTACGCGCAATCGAGCATCAGCGATCAGATCCAGGTCCTGGAACGCGAGCTCGGCGTGGATCTGCTCGACCGTTCCCAGCGCAGGCTGCGGCTGACCCCGCAGGGAGCGGTGCTCTCGGAATACACCGGCCGCATCCTCAAGCTCCTCGAGGAGGCGCGTTTCGCGGTCTCCCGGCCGGGCACGGAGCTCGCGGTCGGCGCCCTGGAGACGGTCAGCGTGCATCTGCTGCCACCCGTGCTCTCCGAGTACCGCGAGCGCCATCCCGACATGCGGGTGCGGCTGGGCCACCACAACCGAGGTGAGCTGTACAGAGCCGTGCGCCGCGGTGATCTGGACCTCTGCCTGACCTTCGGCACTCCGCCGCCGGACCCGTCGCTGCGTTCGGAGACGCTGGTCGAGGAGCCGCTCGTGGTCATCGTGCCGCCGAAGCATCCGCTGGCCGAGCGGGGCCGGGCCGGGCTGGCCGAGCTCAGCGCGGAGCCGTTCCTGGCCACCGAGCAGGGCTGCGGCTTCCGGGAGATGTTCGACGAGGTCTTCGGGCCGGGCGCCAAGGAGCCCGTCGCGGAGGTGTCCAGCATCGGCACGCTCGGCGCGTGCGTGGCGGCCGGCATGGGGCTCGCGTTGCTGCCCCTGCTGTCGGTGCGCCACCAGGTCGCCCGGGGCGAGGTGGCGGTGGTGCACAGCGAGGACACCGACCTGCGTACCAACGTGACGATGACCTGGCTGGACCGCAACACCGCCAATCCCGCCCTGGCCGGCTTCCAGGACATGCTGCGCGAGCACCTGGGCAGCTGAATCGGCGTGGTCATCGGGCCACCGCCGCCGGGGGCACGACGGCTTGGAGGCGGGCCCGGGCGATCTTCCCGGTGACCGTGGTCGGCAACCGGTCGACCACGACGAGCCGCTCCGGCAGTTTGTAGGTCGCCAGCCCCTTGCGGGACAGGTGACCGGTCACCTCGTCCAGGGTGAGATCGGCGCCCTCGGCCAGCGCGACGATCAGGCACGAACGCTGACCGAGCCGGGGGTCCGGGGTCGCCACGACCGCGTGCTGGACGAGCTGTGGCAGATCGTTGAGCAGCTCCTCCACCTCGAGGGCGTTGAACTTCAGCCCGCCGCGGTTGATGAGCTCGTCGGCCCGGCCGCGGTAGCTCACCGACCCGTCGGCGTTGAGAGCGGCCCGATCACCGCAGCGCAGCCAGCCGTCCGGCGTCAGCGCCGCGCGGGTCAGCGCCGGCGCCCGGAAGTATTCGCTGAACATGGTGGGGCTGCGATATTGCAGCTCGCCCGTGACCCCGGGCCCGGCCGGTGCCCCGCTCTCGTCGACGACCCTGACCTGCGCCCCGGACCCGGGCCGGCCGACGGTGCCGGTGAGCTCGGCCGGGTCGCCGGGGCGGGTGTAGGTCCCCGCGCCGACCTCGGTCATTCCCCATTGGACGATGACCCGGGCGCCGACCGTACGCCGTAGCCCGTCGACCAGCTCCCGTGGCACCGGCGCGCCCCCGGTCCGCACCTCCCGCAGCGCGGGCAGCGTCTCCTGCGGCGACTGCTCGAGCAGCGCCACCAGGTCACGCAGTTGCGCCGGCACGGCGAAGGCCGCGGTCGCCGACGCGGCGTGCAGCAGGTCGAGGAAGTTACGGGCGTTCCAGCCCTCGAACAGCCCGACGGCACCACCGGTGACCAGGGCGAGGTGCACCGAGAGCAGACCGAACGCGTGGCTGAGCGGGCTGGCCGAGACGATCGTGTCGCCGGGGCCGAGACCCCCGTCCTGCGCCACGGCCTCGGCGTTACCGAGCAGGCCGGCGTGGCGGTGGACACAGAGTTTCGGCCGCTGCGAGGTCGTGCCGGAGGAGGCGAGGAGCAGCAGGGGCGCCTGCGAGTCGCGCGGGGCATCGGGCAGCTCACCCGCCGGCTCGGCGGTGAGCAGCTCCGTGGAGCTGCGCAGACCGGCGACGGCCCCGGGAAGGTCACCACTGGGCGAGATCCAGACCTCACGCAGCGACGGGCACCTCTGCTGTACGCCGAGAATCTCGTCGACGCGGTAGCGGCCCCGGTACGAGTCACGGGCCACGAGGGCGACGGCGCCGGCCTGCGTCAGCAACGACGCCAGCTCGTGCGCCCGGTAGGCGGTGTGCAACGGCAGCAGCAGAACGCCGAGCCGCGCGGTCGCCGCGTGCAGCACCAGCCATTCCCAGCCGTTCGGCAGCTGGGCCGCCAGCACGTCGCCGGCCCGCAGTCCCCGGCGGTGCAGGACACCCGCGGTGCGCTCGGACTGTGTCAGGCATTCCTGCCAGGTCCGCCACCGGGAACCGTCGTGTACCGCGGCGCCCGGATGCCCGGCGGCGGCCCGCTCGAGGTATGCGGTGAATGTCAAAGGACCCGTCGGTTGTAACGCGGGAAATTCCACGGCGAACCTCCGTCTGCTTGCTGCATCGCCCCATTGCTGCAACGGATTCTGGCCGTAAGCGCGGCGAATCGTCCAGACCGGCCTATTGACGAACCTTATGGCCGGGCCGACCGCGGCCCAAAAGGATAATTTATGGCGTACGCCGTGCGTGGCGCACCAATGCAGCGACGACCTGCACAAACCGCGTCGTGGTCATCGGCGACGGGCCTGCGGTGACGAATGGAATATCAATATGGACAGCGCTCCCACGACGCCACCGACAACACATTCTTTTACTTCGGCGGGCCCGATAGAAGTTATCGGAATCACCGAATGCCGGGTGTTTGCGCCGGTCAAAAGCCTGACGCGGGGCTAACTGCGGAAAAGGTTCTTGCGGCGCCGGAAAAAGTAACGGCACACTTTCGTCGAACCCCCCACCAGGAGGTATCGATGCCCGTTTCCCACCCCATCGGAACGACGTTGCGGGACGTTTCCGGTGACTCGTTCTCCGACACGGACCGCGATCGGCTCGCTGACACGATCAGCACCGCGCGAAACACGTCGACCGCCTCCGCGACGGCCCTGCTGGCCCCGGCCGTTCCCGGCGGTGCGAGCGCCGCCCTGACCGCCCGGTCCTGCGTGTTCGACCACTGCGGCGTGCTGCTCTTCCCCCGGAGCCTCGACGCCGGCCTGAGCGAGCTGGACCGGCTCGGGCTGGAGCCGCAGCCGATCACCCCCAGCACCGTCGTCCGGCGACGGCTGGCCTCGCGCTACGACGTCGATCCGGACGCCTGCGACGTCGCCATCACGCGGTTGCGCCTGGACCTGCCGGACGGCCGGCGCCATGCGGCGGTCGAGGTCTTCCTGCTGCCCCGCGACAGCGCCGGCTACGAGCGGCGGATCGAGGACGCCGAGGCCGCACAGGGCTTCGAACAGCACACCGCGTTCGTGGTGACCCGCCCCGACGCCACGCTGCTGACCCGGCTGATCACGACCTGGCGCACGGATGCCGGCCTGCTGGCGGAAGGCGGCGGCCACAACCCGTACGAGGGATCCACGGTCTTCTACTTCGTCCGGGAACCGGCCCATCCGGGCGAGCGGCGGCGCTTCGAACTGCACTGCACCGGCGACTTCCGGGCCGTCCTCGACGGGCTCGCCGTCGAGTCCGGGGCGGTCGCCCGCGCCTATCGCGACTGGCGACCCGCCGCTCGCACCACCGCGGTGTGACCGCGTAAGTCACCACCGATCGACCGGAGGAACCCTTGCTGCGCAACGACTCCCTGACCCAGCGAAATCTGCCCCTCACCACCGGGCTCTACGACTACCTGCTCCACCAGGGCCGGATGGTCCCCGACCCGCTGCTGGCCGAACTCCTCGACCGGACCCGCGAAGCGATCCCCGACCAGGCGCACATGAGCGTCGCCCCCGAGGAGGGTGCCCTGCTGACCTTCCTGGTCCGGCTACTGGGCGCGAAACGCATCGTCGAGGTGGGCACCTTCACCGGCTTCTCCTCGCTGTGCCTGGCCCGCGGCCTGTCCCCCGGCGGAGCACTGATCACCTGTGACGTGTCCCCGGAGTGGACCACACTCGCCCGGGAGTTCTGGACCCGCGGCGGCGTCGCCGACCGCATCGAGCTGCGCCTCGGCCCGGCGCTCGACACGCTGCGCGCCCTGCCCGCCGAACCCCACCTCGACCTGGCGTTCATCGACGCCGACAAGCCCGGCTACGTCGGGTACTGGGAGGAACTGGTGCCGCGGATGCTGCCCGGCGCGCTGCTGATGGTCGACAACACGCTGTTCAGCGGCGAGGTGATCGACGAGCAGCCCGGCGAGAAGGCAGCCGCCGTACGCCGGTTCAACGAGCACGCCCGTCAGGACGACCGGGTCGAACTGGTCATGCTGCCGATCGCGGACGGACTGACGCTGGCCCGCCGGCTCCCGTTCGACGAGGTTCCCGCCTGATGGGGCGCTACCCGCTGCCGGCTGCTCCCCTGCTGGATCTCGAGGAGGAGATCCCGTGGGACCTCAGCGCGGCGCGACAGCAACCCGACTGGGCGGATCCGGTCCAGGCCGCCGCGGTCCGCGCCGAGTTGGCCCGGCTGCCCGGGCTCGTCAACTGGGACGAGGTACGCCAGCTGCGCAACCTGCTGGCCGAGGCCGCCGCCGGTGACCACCTGGTCATCCAGGCCGGCGACTGTGCCGAGGACCCGGCCGAGTGCACGCCGGGCACGCTGGCACGCAAGGCCGGCCTGCTCGACGCGCTGGCCGGGATGATGGCGGCCGGGACCGGCAAACCGGTGCTGCGGATCGGGCGGATCGCCGGCCAGTTCGCCAAGCCGCGCAGCGAGAGCGTCGAGGTCGTCTCCGGCGTGGAGCTGCCGGTCTACCGCGGGCACCTGGTCAACGGGCCGGAGCCGACCGCCCGGGCCCGGCGCGCCGACCCCGAGCGCATGCTGGACTGCTACTACGCCGCGTTCTCCGCCGTCGCCTTCCTGCGCCAGCGCAGCAGCGCCTGGACCCCGGCCGCCGGCGCCCCGGTGTGGACGAGCCACGAGGCGCTGGTCTTCGACTACGAGCTGCCCCTGCTGCGGCGCACGTCGCCCGGGACCATCCTCGCCTCGACCCACCTGCCCTGGATCGGCGAGCGCACCCGGCAGCCGGACGGCCCGCACGCGATGATGCTGGCCCACGTCGCCAACCCGGTCGCGTGCAAGGTCGGGCCGACGACGCGCCCGGAGGACCTGCTCGCCCTCTGCGCCCGCCTGGACCCGGGGCGCGAACCCGGGCGGCTCACCCTGATCGCCCGGATGGGCGCGGCGGTCGCGGCCACCGCGCTGCCACCGCTCGTCGCGGCCGTACGCCGGGCCGGGCACCCCGTGTCCTGGCTGTCCGACCCGATGCACGGCAACACCGTGAAGTCGCCGTCCGGGGTGAAGGTCCGCTCGGTGCACACCGTCGTCGCGGAGGTGCGCGCCTTCCAGCAGGCCGTCACCGAGGCCGGCGGGGTGGCCGCCGGGCTGCACCTCGAGACGACCCCGTTCGACGTCGCCGAATGCGTCTGGCAGGACCCGGCGGAGCTTGATCCCACCGCCGTGCCGACGTCCTACTGCGACCCCCGCCTCAACCCGGCCCAGGCCGTCGAGGTGGCCCGGGCGTGGGCGAACCCGTCCACGCCGATCACGAGAAAGGAAACCCGCTCATGAGCGAGACAGTCATCCGTACCGGTGACGGCACCTTCGCGATGGTGAACGTCTTCGAGGTCGAGCCCGACAAGCAGCAGGAGCTGGCCGAGGTGCTGACCGAGAGCGCCGACAAGTTCATCCGGCACCGCCCCGGCTGCATCAGCGTCAACATCCTGACCAGCCTCGACGGCACCCGGGTCACGTACTTCGCGCAGTGGCAGCGCAAGTCGGACATCAAGGCGACCATGTCGGACCCCGACGTCCAGGTCGGCCGGGACAAGGCCGCCAAGCTCGCCAAGCCGGACCCGCACGCGTACACCGTCTTCTCCGTGCACCACCCGGAGAGCTGACCGCTCTCCCCCTCGGGCGGGCCGGCTGCCCCCGGCCCGCCCCCTGCCATCCGCCGTTCCAGCCAGGGAGTGCCGTGCCTCGACGCCTGTTCACCTCGGAGTCCGTGACCGAGGGTCACCCCGACAAGATCGCCGACCGGATCAGCGACACCGTCCTGGACGCGCTGCTCACCGAGGACCCACGCGCCCGGGTCGCCGTGGAGTGCCTCATCACCACCGGGCAGGTCCACATCGCCGGGGAGGTGACGACCACCGCGTACGCCGACATCGCCCGGCTGGTGCGCGACGCCGTCCTCGACATCGGCTACGACTCGTCCACGAAGGGCTTCGACGGCGCCTCCTGCGGCGTCTCGGTCTCGCTCGGCGCCCAGTCCCCCGACATCGCGCTCGGCGTCGACGCCGACGGTGACGAGGTCGCGACGCAGGGCGCCGGTGACCAGGGCCTGATGTTCGGGTACGCCTGCGACGAGACACCCGAGCTGATGCCGCTGCCGATCCAGCTGGCGCACCGGCTCGCCCAGCAGCTCGCCGCCGTGCGCCGCGACGGCTCCGTGCCCTACCTGCGCCCGGACGGCAAGACCCAGGTCACGCTGGAGTATCTCGGTCCCCGCGCCGCCCGCCTGGACACCGTCGTCGTCTCGTCCCAGCACGCGGCGCACATCAACCTCGAGGGCATGCTCGCTCCCGACATCCGCACGCAGGTCGTCGACCCGGTGCTCGGCGCGTTCCGGGAGCACGGTTTCGACCTCGAGACCGACGGCTACCGGCTGCTGGTCAACCCCACCGGCCGGTTCGAGATCGGCGGGCCCATGGGCGACGCGGGGCTGACCGGACGCAAGATCATCGTTGACACGTACGGCGGCATGGCCCGCCACGGTGGCGGCGCGTTCTCCGGCAAGGACCCGTCGAAGGTGGACCGCTCCGCCGCGTACGCCATGCGCTGGGTCGCCAAGAACGTCGTCGCCGCCGGCCTCGCCCGCCGGTGCGAGGTCCAGGTCGCCTATGCGATCGGCCGCGCCGAGCCGGTGGGCCTGTTCGTCGAGACCTTCGGCACCGAGACCGTGCCGCCGGCGTCGATCGAGAAGGCCGTCACCGAGGTGTTCGACCTGAGGCCCGCCGCGATCATCCGGGACCTCGACCTGTTGCGCCCGATCTACGCGCAGACCGCCGCGTACGGTCACTTCGGCCGGGAACTGCCCGACTTCACCTGGGAGCGCACCGACCGGGCCGCGGCGCTGCGCGAGACGGCGGGGCGGTGACCGTGCGCGTCGCGATTACGGGATCGGTCGCCACCGATCACCTCATGACGTTCCCCGGCAGCATCAGCGACCAGTTCGTGGCCGGTTCCCTGGACCATGTCTCGCTGTCGTTCCTCGTCGACGATCTCGAGGTCCGCGACGGCGGGGTGGCCGCCAACATCGCCTACGGGCTGGCCCGCCTCGGTCACCGCCCACTGCTGGTCGCCGCCGTCGGCGCGGACTTCGCGGGCTACGGGCAACGGCTCGCCGCGCACGGGGTGGACGTGTCGGGCGTACACGTGTCGAAGGAGCGGCACACCGCCCGCTTCCTCTGTACCACCGATCCGTCCGGCAACCAGATCGCGTCGTTCTACGCCGGGGCGATGACCGAGGCGGCCGGGATCGACCTGGCGGCGGTGCTGCGTGCGGCGGGCGGCGCTGACCTGGCCCTCATCGGCGCCGACGACCCCGCCGCCATGGCGCGCCACACCCGGGCGTGCCGGGAGCTGGGCGTACCGTTCGCCGCCGACCCGTCCCAGCAGCTGGCCACCCTCGACGGCGACCGGATCCGCGAGCTCGTCGACGGCGCCGACCACCTGTTCACCAACGAGTACGAGCGCGCACTGCTGCTGGGCAAGACCGGCTGGAGTGCCGAGGAGACCCTGAACCGGGTCGGCACCTGGATCACCACCCTCGGCGAGAAGGGCAGTCGCGTCGAACGGGCCGGCGAGCCCGCCGTGGAGGTGCCCGCCGTCGCGACGGCCGCCCCCGCCGATCCCACCGGTGTCGGCGACGCCTACCGCGCCGGATACCTCGCGGCACTGGGCGCGGGACACGGCCCGGTCCGGCGCGCGCAGACCGGCTCGGTGGTGGCCGCCCTGGCCCTGGCACGCGTGGGAACCCAGACCTACGACGTGACGCCCGATCAGGTCAGCGAGCTGATCCGGCGCGCCTACGGCCCCGCATGACCGCGGCCGTCCACACCCGCCGGTCCGGGCCCGCTGCCGTGCTCCGGGCAGGCGTTCGGTCCTTCTCGTTCGAGTTCTTCCCGCCCCGGGCCGGCACCCCGGCCGCGGAGCAGGCGCTGTGGCAGGCCCTGCGTCAGGCGGAGGCCGTCGCGCCGTCGTTCGTGTCCGTGACGTACGGCGCGGGCGGCTCCTCCCGCGAGCGCACGGCGGCGCTGACCCGGCGCATCGCCGAGCAGACCACCCTGCATCCGGTCGCGCACCTGACGGCGGTCGGTCACTCGGTCACCGAGCTCCGCCAGATCATCGGGGGATACGCCGACGCCGGCGTCCGGGACATCCTGGCGCTGCGCGGCGACCCGCCCGGCGACCCGCTCGGGCCGTGGCAGGACGTCCCGGGCGGCCTGCGGTACGCCGCGGACCTGGTCGAGCTGGTGCGGTCCTGCGGCGACTTCAGCGTGGGCGTGGCCGCGTTCCCCCAGGGTCACCCCCGCTCCCCCGACCGGGACGGCGACATCCGGCACTTCATCGCCAAATGCCGCGCGGGCGCCGACTACGCCATCACTCAGATGTTCTTCCGCCCCGAGGAGTACCTGGACCTGCGCGACCGGTTGTCCCGCGCCGGCTGCGACATCCCGATCATCCCGGAGATCATGCCCGCCACCAGCTTCGACCAGATCAGCCGGTTCGCCCGGCTCAGCAACGCCACCGTCCCGCGGGACCTGGCAACGGCCCTGGAGAACGCCCGCCACGACCCCGCGACGGCCCACCGCATCGGCGTCGACCACGCCACAGCCCTCGCCCAGCGCCTGCTCGACGAGGACGCACCCGGCCTGCACTACATCACCCTCAACCGCACGACCACCGCCCTGGAGATCCACCGCGGCCTCGGCTCCACCGTTCTCCGCGATCACCCACCAGGAGCCTGGTACAGCTAGCTGTACCTCAGGAGGCCCGTTACCGGGATCGATCAGCGCCGCTGTCGTGAATAGCGTTTCCGGCATGACCACGACGAAGAAATACCGCAACGCGGCGATCGGCGTGACGACCGCCGCCATCCTCTTCGCGGGTGTCGGAGTCGCCCACGCCGACTCCATCACCGGCACGACCAGCGGCGGCACCCAGGCCCCCGCGGCAGCCGGGCAGTCCGGGTGGGAGGGCATCACCCGCGAGCAGGTGAGCATCGACTTCGGCAAGGGCTGGGTCACCAAGGCCGAGCTCACCTATCCGAGTAATGCCAAGGGCCGGCTGCCGGTGGTCGTTCTCCTGCACGGCAGCGGGCACAACGACATGAACCAGACGCTGCCCGACGGCAAGGGCTCGACCTTCGTGCCGCTCGCGCAGGCCGCGAGCCGGGAGGGGTACGCGACCCTGCGGTTCAACAAGCGCGGGGTGACCGATATCGGCCCCGTCGAGAGCACCGATCCGGCCCAGTTGCAGCCGAAGAACCCGTACGAGCAGATCCAGAAGGACGCCGCAGCGGTGGTGCGGTTCGCCGCCCGGTCGCCGCGGGTCGACCCGTCGAAGATCTTCCTCCTCGGCCACAGCGAGGGCACGAACGTGGCCGCCAATCTCGCCGCCGAGCCCGCGAGGTTCGGGATCCCGAAGCCTGCCGGGGTGGTCGAGATGGGCGTCGTCGGCCTGCCGATCAAACAGCTGCTGACGTTCCAGATCTACGGCCGGCTGCTGGCCCAGCTGCACGACGAGTTCGACGTCGACGGCGACGGTCAGCTGACCGCGGCCGAGGCGGCCGACGGCCTGATCGGGCAGCCGGCGCAGGTCGCCGACCAGTTCCGCCCGGTCCTGCTCGACGGCCGGAAGGTCGCCGCCGCGACGGACAGCAACCACGACGGCCGGATCGCGATCGACGCCGAGGCGGGCGTCGTGCTGCGCGAGATCACCCACATCGGTCTCTACCCGAACCTGCCTGACCTGGACGCCTACACGATCAGCTACGCGAAGGACATCGCCCGCTTCCCGACGGTGTCGCAGGCGCTGCCGAAGTTCTCCGGCCCGACGCTGCTCCTCAATGGCGAGAACGACATCCAGACCCCGGCCCGCGCCGCGCTCGTCGCCGACGCCGCGGTCGCCGCGGCCGGCAACAAGGACCACAGGATCGTCATCTACCCGGGCATGGCGCACACCATGAACATCACCCCGAAATTCACGCCGGAGTTCGCCGGTCCTGACCAGCAGGTCATCACCGAGATCCGGGGCTGGCTCAAGTCCCACCGCTGACGAAAGTTACGAGATCAGTCCGAAATAAACGGTCCCCATAGTGTGCGGTGACACCCCATCGATCATCGTGAGGTTCCGTTGTCACTGTCACGCCTGCGTGGGATCGGGCTGGCCGTTCTCGTCACCACGCCGCTCACCATCGCCCCGGCCGCCGCGTCCGCTGCCGGGGCGCCCGCCACGCCACCGCCGCTGAGCAAGCCGGCGAGCACCGTCACCCTGATCACGGGTGACGAGGTCACCACGGCCACCGACGGCGGGGTCCAGGTGCGAGATCCACAGGGGCGGCCGGCCGGATTCCTCACCGGGCATCAGGGCGGTGACACGTACGTCTACCCGCACGACGCCCTGCCCTACCTGGCCTCCGGGCTGCTCGACGAGCACCTGTTCAATATCACCGAGCTGGTGGCGGACGGCTACGACGACGCGCACAGCGCCGGGATCCCGCTGATCGTCACCTACAACGGTACGGCGGCGAAGTCCCGGGCAGCGCCGAGCGGGACGAGCGGCGTACGCCCGCTCGAAAGTATCGGTGGTGCGGCACTGACCGCGGACCGATCCGGAGCGTTCTTCTCCTCGATCGCCGGCGGGACGAAGGCGAAGGCGAGCCTGCAGAGCGGCACCGTCAAGAAGGTCTGGCTCGACGGCAGAGCCGAGGCCGCCCTGGCCGAGAGCACCGCGCAGATCGGCGCCCCCGAGGTGTGGCAGAAGGGCAACGTCGGCACCGGCGTCGACGTGGCCGTGCTGGACACCGGCATCGACACCGCACACCCGGATCTGGCGGGCCAGGTGGCAGCCACCGCGTCCTTCGTGCCCGGCGAGTCGATCGAGGACGGCAAGGGGCACGGTACGCACGTGGCGTCCACGATCGCCGGCACCGGTGCCGCCTCCGCGGGCAAGGAGCAGGGCGTCGCGCCCGGGGCCCGGCTGCACATCGGCAAGGTGCTCGGCAACGACGGGTTCGGGCAGGACTCGTGGATCATCAGCGGCATGGAGTGGGCGGTGCGCGAGCAGCACGCCCGCGTCGTCAACCTGAGTCTCGGCGCCGATCCGACCGACGGCACCGACCCGATGAGCGTCGCCGTGAACGAGCTCAGCGCGGAGACCGGTGCGCTGTTCGTGATCTCCGCGGGCAACAGCGGGCCGGGTGCGTACACGGTGGGGACGCCCGGCGCGGCCGACGCGGCGCTGACCGTCGGCGCGGTCGACAACCAGGATCTGGTCACGTTCTTCTCCAGCCAGGGGCCGCGGCTCGGCGACCGGGCGCTCAAGCCCGATCTCACCGCGCCCGGGGCCAATATCCTGGCGGCCCGCTCGCACTACATCGAGGAGGGCGAGGGCTCGTACCTGTCGATGAGCGGCACGTCGATGGCCGCCCCGCACGTCACCGGCGCCGCGGCACTGCTGCTCGCCGAGCATCCCGGCCTCACCGGGCAGCAGGTCAAGGACGCGCTGGTCAGCACGACGAAGGCGACGCCGGACGTCACGGCGTACCAGGGCGGTTCCGGGCGGTTGGACGCGGCCGTCGCGACGAGCGCGCCGGTGTTCGCCACCGGGTCGGTGAACTTCGGCTATCCGGACTACCCGACGGCTCCCACCGGACCGGTCAACCGGACGATCACGTACACGAACGTCGGCGCGGTGCCGGTGACGCTCGCGCTGTCGTCCTCATTGGACCTGATCACGTTGTCGGCCGGGCAGATCACCGTTCCGGCGCACGGCACGGCCTCGGTGACCGCGACGACGTCGTTCGACAAGGTGCCCGCCGATCAGGCGTTCTCCGGCTTCGTTTCCGCGGGCGGGCTGCGTACTTCGGTGGCTGTGGGCCAGGAGGGCGTACGCCATCATCTGGTTCTGAAGGCACTTGACCGTGCGGGAAAGCCCGTCGCCGGTCAGCTTGTGTTGCTGGGCAAGGACAGCACGACAACCCGGCAGATCGATGCCACGGGTACGCTCGACCTGCGCCTGCCCGAGGACACGTACACGGCGTGGTTGAGCACCGACGTCGAGGGCACCCACGGGCCGGGCTCGAAGGGTCTCGCCGTGCTCCCCGTCACGAACATCGCCCTGAACCAGGACCGCACGGTCGTGTTCGACGCGACCAGGGCCCGCCGATCCACCGCGACCACACCCCGGCAGTCCACCGTGGCCGCCTCGCGGTTCGAGCTGATCCGCGATGTCGGCGGGAGCCCGTGGCTCGACGCGTGGTACCCGGGCCAGGAGTACGACAGCGTCTGGGTGCTCCCGACCGGCAAGGCCGCGCAGGGCCGGTTCACGCTGGCCGCGCGCTGGCGCCTCACCCAGCCGGCGCTGACCGTCGCCGGGTACGACGACCTGCGGGTCCAGCGCGGCGCGACACCGCTACCGGCGAGCGTGCACAGCCTCGAGGTCGTCACCGGCGGCAACGTACGCGGTAAGGCGCTGATCGTCCGGAACAGCGATACCGTCACGATCCAGGACCAGGCTGCTGCTGCTTCGGCCGCCGGAGCCCGGCTCCTGCTCGTCGTCAACAACGGCACGGGACGGCTCGCGCCCTGGCCGGGATCGGTGTGGGCGCCGGCCGACCCGCCACCGCTCACCGTCGCCACGCTCACCAGGGACGAGGGCGGCAAACTGATGACCCGCCGGAACGTACGGCTTGACGTCACCTCACACCCGGCCACCGAGTACGCGTACGACCTCGTCACCGACTACGACGGCACGATTCCCGCGGACCTCACCTACCGGGCGACGTCTCGCAACCTGGCGCGCGCCGACGTGTCGTTCCGCAACTGGCAGCCGGGTCGGGCTCTCGAGCAGCGCTCCGACACCGACCCGCTCGGGTCTACCGCCTCCCTGGAATACGCCGAGGCCCCGGCGCGCGGCGACCGCACCGACTGGGTCACCGCGGGCGAGAAGTGGGTGGCGGACGTGCTGATCCCGGGTGAGCAGTCACAGCACTCCGCGCCGGTCGCGTACCAGGCCGGGTCGGCTCACCCGGAGCGCTGGTTCGGGCCGGTGCAGCGGCCGCGGCTGGTCGACGAGCCGACCGGGCTCAGCGTGTTCCGGCAGGAGGGCGGCTGGCTGTTCGCGAACATCTCCGGCTGGGGCGACTCCGGCACCGCGCACGCGGGACGCACCAACGACAACCCCGCTGTGGACAATCGGATGGCGCTCTATCAAGGGGACAAGCTGGTCAGCTCGGCGGACCGGTACAGCCCGCTGCTGGTGGCGGGCCCGCTGGCCGCCGAGCGGCTTCCGTACCGGCTGGTGTCGGAGAACGACCGGGGCTCGTGGGCCGGGCCGTACTCCACGAGCACCCGCACCGAGTGGGCGTTCACCTCCGGCGACGTGGCCTCGGGAACGGTCGTCTCGCCGCCGTTGATCCAGCTCGACTATGCCGTCGACACCGACCGCGACGGCAAGGTGCAGCGCACCTTCGAGCTGGGAGTCGGCGCCTCCACCCTGCAGTCCGCAACCGGGCCCGGGAAGATCAAGGCGGTGACGGTCGACGTCTCGTACGACGACGGCGCCTCCTGGCACCGGGCGACGCTGAACACCCGTGCGGGCGGCTGGAGCACCCGGATCTCCGCACCTCGCGCCGCCCGGTTCGTCACCCTGCGCACCACGGCCCGCGACACCGCCGGCAACAGCGTGGATCAGCGCATCACCCGGGCCTTCGGCCTGCGATAACCGGCTCAGCATCACGGGCCACAACCGGCTCAGAGGAACTCGCTGCGATACGTCGCGGCGAGTTCCGCGGCCCGGCGGCGCTGGTCGGCCTGCTCCTCGGCCGACTTCTGCGGCGCCGGGGCGTCCCAGCCGTCGACGACGTCGCCGATGCGCAGGAAATACTCGTCCTGGCCGGCGGGGGTGCACATGCAGAGCATGCGAGCCGGTGCGCCGGAGACGTTACGGAAGTTGTGCGGCGCGTTGGCCGGGATGTTGACCGTGGACCCGGCAGGCACGACGTGCTTCTCGCCGCGGAACGTGAACTCGATCTCTCCTTCGAGGATGGTGAACATCTCCTCGAAGTCGTGGCGGTGCGGCGGCGGGCCGCCTCCGTCGGGGACGCGCATCTCGATGAGGCAGTACTGGCCGTTGGTCTGCTCGCCGGTGACGAGCATGGCGTACGTGTCGCCCACCAGGGACACGAACGTCGTCGCGGGATCGGCGGGGTTGGCCACGGTGAGCGTACGTTCGGGATTGTCGTCGGGAATCATGGTTTTCTCCTTGCTCAGAGAGTGACGGTGATTTTTCCGCTGGGCAGTTCGCCGGCGGCGGCCCGGGCGTGCAATGCGGGGAGCTCGGCCAGCGGCACCCGCTCGGCGATGTCGACGCGCAGCTGACCTGCGTCGACCTGGGTGACCAGCTGGGCGAGTTCCTGGGCGTCGCTGCGGACGAACATGTTGATTCCCGTGACGCCGCGCTTGTCGTCGGAGGGCGCGGGCATCCACACGGTCGTGTTCACGAGGGTGCCGCCGTCGCGGATGAGGGTGACGAGCGCGCCGAGCTGCTCGGGCTCGACGGGGGCGAGGTTGAGCACGACATCGACCGGCTCGATCGTCTCTTCGGTGGCGGCGGAGCTCCGCGGGCTGCCCTTGGCGATGACCTGCGCTCCGGCGTTCCCGGCCAGCTGGACGGCGTACCCACCGACAGCCCCACCGGCCCCGTTGATCAGGATGCGCTGCCCGGCGGTCAGCTTGGCGTGCTCGAACAGCGCCTGCCAGGCGGTGAGCCCGACCGTCGGAAGCGCGGCGGCGTCGGCGAGCGGAATGGTGGTGGGCGCCGCGGTCAGGACCTCGGCGGGTGCGATCACGTACTCGGCGGAAGCGCCGGCTCCCGTCATGGGCAGGAACCCGATGACCCGGTCACCGACGGCGACGTTGTCAACGCCGTCGCCGAGCGCCTCGACGGTCCCGGCCACGTCGATGCCCGGGGTGTGCGGCAGCTCAACGGGGATCGGGCCCTGCATGAAACCGCCGCGGATGTTCGCGTCGACGCCGTTGAACGAGGTCCCGGCCACCCGCAGCAGCACCTGCCCGGCACCCGGCACGGGCACCTCGACGTCCTCGTAACGCAGGACGTCCGGGCCGCCGTACTCGTGGAATCGAACTGCCTTCATGACAAGCTCCCTTTTCACTTTGCTTCGAACTCGAAGCACTTCTGAACAGTAGCATGCTTCGAATTCAAAGCAAGTGGGGCTTGTCACGTCCGGCAGGGTGTGATCGTCCTGGGCGTATGACTCTCCGCAGCAAACGCGTGTGCGTGCTTCTGCTGGCCGTGCTGGCCACCGTGGTCGGCACCTGGGCGGCGGCGTTCCCGGCGTCGTTCTACCGTGACTTCCCGTCGCCCGGCTGGGGCTGGGTGTCCGCGCTGGGCCCGTACAACGAGCACCTGGTCCGCGACGTCGGCGGCCTCTACCTGGCCCTCGCCGTCCTCAGCGTCTGGACCTGGCGCCGGCCGACATTCGCCCTGCTCCGCGTCACCGGCGGCGCCTGGCTCATCTTCAACGCCGAGCATTTCCTCTGGCACGCCCTGCACCTGAGCGTGTTCTCCACCTCGCACGCGATCGGCATCCTGGTAGCGCTCGGCGTTCCGCTGCTGCTGTCGATCCTGCTCCTGACCCCCGACCGGCTCTCAGTGACCTTTCAGCAAGCTCGGCGAAAATGAACAGGCCCGCGTTACTCGACCTTGGAAGGACTCCCCTTGGCCGGCGGACTCGTAGCCCTGCTGGATGACGTCGCGGTGCTGGCCCGGGCCGCCGCCGCGTCCCTCGACGATGTCGGCGCCGCTGCCGCCAAGGCCGGCGTGAAGGCCGCGGGCGTCGTCGTCGATGATGCCGCCGTCACCCCGCAGTACGTGCGGGGCCTGGCCGCCGAGCGGGAGCTGCCGATCATCAGGCGCATCGCGCTGGGCTCGCTGCGCAACAAGTTCCTGATCATTCTGCCGGTGGTGCTGCTGCTGAGCCAGTTCGTGCCCTGGCTGCTCACCCCGATCCTCATGCTCGGTGGCGCCTATCTGTGTTACGAGGGCGCGGAGAAGGTGTGGGCCAAGGTCGCCCACCATGAGTCGCACGGTGCTGACGACGCGGTGAAGGACGAGAAGTCGCTGGTGTCCGGGGCGGTGCGGACCGACCTGATCCTCTCGGCGGAGATCATGGTCATCACCCTGAACGAGGTGATCGACGAGCCGTTCTGGTCCCGCCTGGCGATCCTGGCCGTCGTCGCGGTCGTCATGACGGTCCTGGTGTACGGCGCCGTCGCCCTCATCGTGAAGATGGACGACGCCGGTCTGCGCCTGTCCCAGCTGCCCGGCGCCATCGCCGGCTTCGGCCGCGGCCTGGTCAAGGCGATGCCCGTCGTGCTCACCGTGCTGACGGTGGTCGGCACGGCCGCGATGCTCTGGGTCGGCGGGCACATCCTGCTCGTCGGCACCGACGAGCTGGGCCTGCACGCCCTCTACGAAACGGTCCACCACTGGGAGGAAGCCGCCCACGACGCCACGGGTGCGCTCGGTGGCCTCATCGGCTGGCTGGTCAACACGGCGGCCAGCGCCGTCCTCGGCCTGATCATCGGCGCGCTGATCGTCACGGTCATGACGTTCACGCTGCACCGCCGCAGGGCCGCCCACTGAGCTCCCGGTGGCCACTGCCTCCCGCTCAAGCCGCGGACGGCACGGTGAAGTCCCAGTAGCCGTCGACGTGGTGGTAGGCGTTCGCGCAGCCGTGGCAGGTCGCGGTGTCCGAGGTCCAGAACAGTGAACCCCGGCACGCCGGGCAGCGCATCCGGGCCGGCATCGACTCGGCGTCCGCGAGCTGGGGCAGGATGCTGCCGCGCTGGGCGTACACAAACTGACTCGGGCCCCACCAGCCGCGACCGCCGTGCCGGGCAGCGGTCTCCACGGCCTGCGCGACCGGGCGCAGCGTTCGCACCACCGCCGACGGCAACGCGCGGTCCCAGCGGCGCAGGTTGTTGACGCTGCCCGTCAGCCGGGTGTCCCAGCCCGCGGCGTAGAGCTGCTCGCGCACGGTGGACAGCTTGAAGTTCCAGAACGGCGTCTCGGAGTGCCCGGTCCGCAACGGCTGCGGGCCACGCACCGCGGGCAACTCCCCACGGACCGCCGCACGGGCCAGCCCGAGCGCGTGATGCTTGATCGGGATGTCCAGCAGCCACCGGTCCCGGACCGTCCGGCCCATCTCGACCAGCGCCGCCGCCATCTCGGGCAGGTGGTGCAGCACCCGGACGACCATGGCGGAGTCGAAAGCGGCATCGACGAACGGCAACCGGTTCAGATCAGCCCGGATCAGGAACGCCCGCCCGGTGCCGACGTCCCCGGCAAGCTCCCGCGCGGCGTTACGCAGGTTGGTGGCCGAGTAGTCGACGAGCACATAACGGCGGGCCCGGTCCCGGTAGTGCTTCGCGTTACGCCCGAAGCCGCCGCCGAAGTCCACCATCCAGTCCGGACGGCCCAGCAAAGGCACCATGTGCTCCAGCGCCCGATCCTCAGCCCACGCCTCGTAGTCCCGGCCGTCCCAGTAGGAACGGTAGTCGTAGTTGTTGCGGTCGTAGTCGGTGATGACTGCGCTCATGTCGATCTCCTCAACCGTGCGGTGACTCCGATGGCCTATTTCTAACGGCCACCACACATCGAGAGCCCTCATCACACCGACCGTGGCATGAATCCGCGAGACGACCGGTGGATCCTTCAGCCGTACACCGCGACCGGGAAGCGGGTGGCGGACTCCCGGAACGCCGTCGCCCCGGCCATCAGCCGCGCATGGAACTCGGGGGTGCCGGTGGGTCCATAGCCGATCTCCTCGGCCGCGCCGGTGGCGAGGACTCGGACAACCGTGTTGCAGAAATCGTCGACAGGAACCCCATGGCTCGCGCCGGGGCCGGCGAGCAGGATGTCGATCTCGGCCTGCCGCTGCTTCCACGGTGCGTCGTCCGCCGCCAGGGCGGTGCGTCGCTGGACACCCGCGTTGTTGATGAGCAGGTCGAGCCCGGGCATGGTGGCGCGTACGTGCGCAGCCAGCTCTTCGCGGCTTTCCGGCCGACCGACGTCGCCGGCGAAAGTCGTCAACCCGGGGTAAGCCTCGGCGGCCGTTTCGAGTTTCGCAAGGGACCGGCCGGCGATCAGGACGGTGCTGCCACCGGCCTGAAACCGTGCGGCCAGACCCAGACCGATGCCGTCGCTACCCCCGGTGATCAGGACATTCTGCACAGAATTCTCCACGGTCTCGACGTGTTTACATGTCAACACTAACCGGATCGTATTGACATGTAAACACCGGCTAGGCTGAGCGCATGGTGCACAGCCTCGACCCGGTGGAGATGGCCGGGTGGACGGCCTGGAAGCGGGCCGGCGACGTGGTGATGCGGGCCGTCGAGCGAGAGATCACCGCCGCCACCGGACTCTCCGCGGCCGACTTCGCGGTCCTCATCCGGCTCGTGGAGCTCGGCGACGGAAGCCTCCGGCAGCAGGAGCTCGCCAAGCTGCTCGGCTGGGAACGCAGCAGGCTGTCGCGGCAGATCTCCCGCATGCAGACCCGAGGGCTGGTCGACGCGGCCAGCGACGGCCCAGCCCGCATGATCACCGCCACCGACACGGGCCGCGACCACATCGCCGCAGCCCGCCCGGCCCACGCCGCCGCGGTACGCCGCACACTGCTGCAACTCGTGCCACCCGAGGACGCCGCCGCGTTCTGGAGCACGGTCGACAAGATCGCACAGCACCCATAACCGACGGGCCACTCCATCCCCGCCGGGGCGATTGCCGTGGAAGCGCTCCCATGTAACGATGAGCTTCAATACGGCCGATCCGCTTCGCCACCGAATGGAGTCGGGCCATGTCCTCAGCACGACTACGACCACGATCCGTCCTCGCTGCGGCAGCCGCCGTCCTCACGGCTGCAGCCTCCCTGCTCATCAGCACCGCCGCCCCGGCCTCCGCCGCGGCAGCCGCCGGCACCGGGACCGGGTACCTGCACACCTCCGGCAACCAGATCCTCGACAGCACGGGCGCCACCGTCCGGCTGACCGGGATCAACTGGTTCGGCATGGAGACCGACAACAAGACCTTCCACGGACTCTGGTCCAGCAATCCGTGGCGGTCCCAGCTCGACACGATGGCCCGGCTCGGGTACAACACGCTGCGGGTGCCGTTCTCCGACGACGCGCTCGCCTCCGGTGCGGTCGCCACCGGGATCAACGACTACGTCAATCCCGATCTGCTGGGACAGTCGCCGTTGCAGATCCTGGACAAGGTCATCGCGTACGCGGGCAGCAAAGGCATGCGGATCATCCTCGACCGCCACCGCCCGACGGCCGCGGGGCAGACCGCGCTCTGGTACACGGCGGGCGTACCCGAATCGACCTGGATCGCGAACTGGCAGGCCCTCGCCCGGCGCTACGCCGGCAACACCACGGTGATCGGCGCCGACCTGCACAACGAGCCGCACGCGGAAGGCACGAACCCCGCCGCGACGGGCTCCTGCTGGGGCTGCGGGGACACGGCTCGTGACTGGCGATTGGCCGCCGAACGCGCTGGTAACGCCATTCTGGGCGTACAACCCAATTGGTTGATCTTTGTGGAGGGCGTGAGCTGCCCGAGTGGCGGTCTTTCCAACGTCTGGGACAACGATCCCAGCAACGATGAGGACTGCGGGTGGTGGGGTGGCAATCTTTCCAAAGCAGGCCAGTTCCCGGTACGCCTGAACGTGGCGAACCGGCTCGTCTACTCCCCCCACGAGTACGCCACCTCGGTCTACCACCAGGCGTGGTTCGACGACCCGAGCTACCCCGCGAACATGCCGGCCATCTGGGACCACTACTGGGGTTACCTCTACAAGCAGAACATCGCCCCGATCATGATGGGTGAGTTCGGCACCACCCTGCAGAGCGACATCGACAAGGTGTGGCTGCAGAGCCTGCTCGCCTACACCGGCACCGGCTCGACCGGCATGTCGTTCACGTACTGGTCGTGGAACCCCAACTCCGGGGACACGGGCGGCATCGCGAACGACGACTGGACCACGATCAACACGGTCAAGCAGGCGATCATCCAGCCATACCTGATCGCCCCGGTCGCCACCACCGACCCCGGCACCCCCACACCCACCGCCGGCTGCACCGCGACCTACCACCAGGACAGCGTCTGGCAGGGCGGCTTCCAGGCCACTTTGACCGTACGCAACACGGGCAGCGCCACCGTCAACCCGTCAACGGTCACCTGGAGCTGGCCTGCCGGAGTGACCCTGGGCAGCGGCTGGAACGCCACCGTCACCCAGTCCGGCACCACGGTCACCGCGACCGGTCCATCACTGGCACCCAGCTCCGCGGTCACCATTGGATTCACCGCCAACGGACCGGCCACGGCCCCGGCCACGGTGAAGCTGGGCAGCGCCACCTGCTCATAACGCTGAGCCGCCCCGGCATCCCACCGGGGCGGCGACGCCGCGCTAAACCAGTTCGGCGATGAGGGATTCCCCCGCGCCGAACATCCGTAGTAGATCGGCGGCCAGGGCGTCCGCCATGCGGGCCTGCTCCGCCGGGTCACGCTCAGCCATGGCCCGGCGGATCGCCGCGATGGCACCGGCTGCGGCGATCACCGTGACCTCCGGGTCGGCGCCGGGCGTGGAAGGAGCCGGGCGCAGTTCGCGTACCGCGGCTGCTATGTCGTGTGCCAGGCCGGGGGCCGCAGCCGGGCTGTGGGTCGCGGACTCCGCGAGGCGGTGCGTCAGGATCCTGGACAGGCCCGGCTGCAGGGTGGAGAGCCTGCCGGTGAGCCGGACGTTCATCACGAATCTGCGCACCGGGTCGACACCCTCGGGCAGCTGAGCGTCACGCCAGGCGGCGTACCGGTCGAAGGCATCCTGGAACGCCGCGTCGAAGAGCGCTTCCTTGCTCGCGAAGTGGTTGGAGAACGACCCGAAGCCGACGCCGGCGCGGTCCGCGATCGCCTGGATGCTCACGCCGGTGTCGCCGCCCCCGGCCAGGATCTCCTGCGCGGCCTGGATCAGGGCGGCCCGGGTCCGGGATCTGCGCCGCGCGTGCCCGTTGACGGGCGCCCCGGTCTGCTCTGCCACAAGCCGCGACCCTACCCGACGGGCAGGCGCGATCCCGCACGTGGCGACCGCCTTGACAAAGTTTGATGATCTCATCAAACTTTTGCCCATGCCCCTGACAGCGGCGGTTCCTGCACCCAGGCCTGAGACAACTAGGCGATCGAGCGAAGGATGACGAGATGCCTGAGAACAACGACGGGCCGGACACTGAGCAGGGAGAACGTGGGAGCTCTCGGCGGACCTTCCTGAAGCGTGCGGGACTGGGTACCGCCCTTGTGGGGCTCGGGGTGGCCGCCGACGAGGCGATCGGGAGCGCGACAGCGCCGGCGGTGCCGCCACGAACCACCGTCACCGCTGCGGACGGCGTGCGGATCGACGACGTGACCGTCATAGACCCGGCCGACGGCAGCAGACGCGCCCGTCACACGATCTTCGTACGCGACGGGCGCATCGCCGACGTCATGGCGACCGCGTCGGCGCCGGTCGAGTCGTCTCTGCGGGTCATCGACGGCGCGGGGCGCTTCGCCGTTCCGGGCTACAACGACATGCACACCCACGTGCTTCAGTCACCCGACACCGAGCTCGGCTTCGCGCTGATGCTGGCCCAGGGCATCACCGGGATCCGCCAGATGGAGGGTTCCGAGGAGCTGCTGATCCGGCGCGCCGAGAACCGGCTCGGGCTGAACGAGACAGCCCCTCGGCTCCTGCATCTGCCGGGCGCACTGCTCCTGCCGTTCAACGCGAACACCGCCGACGACGCGCGAACCGAGATCGCCCGCCAGTGGGATCAGGGTGCCGACTTCATCAAAATGGTCCTCACCGACCAGGACGTCTTTTTCGCCGCTATTGAAGCCGCGCACGAGAAGGGCCTGCGCATCGCGGGTCACCTGCCTCCGCCGGTGCACATCGACGCCGCGGCCGAGAAGGGCTTCGACTCCATCGAGCATCTCGGGACCGGTTCGAGCGTCTTCCTCACGCTCTCCACGCGGGCCGACGAGCTCTGGGCACAGACCCCGTCCACGCTGCCGTTCCCCACGTGGGCGGCGAGGATCCCCTTCGCCGGCTGGGCCTTCGACAAGTTCCTGAAGAAGAACTTCCTGGGCCCGGCCACCAGCACCACCGACGCCGCCCAGCTCGCCCTCCTGAAACAGGCCTTCGCCACCTACTCGGAGGACCGCGCGGCCCAGCTCGCCGGATCCTTCATCGAGAAGCGGACCTGGAACATCCCGACCATGGCGAACATCAGGAGCAAGTACGTTCTCGACGATGCGGAGTTCCGTGACGACCCCTGGCTCCAGCGGCTCCCCGCCAAGGACCAGGAGGAACACCTCGCCACCGTCGCATCGTTCCGCTCCATCCCGCCGGCCGACCTCGACATCTTCCACGAGTACTACGAACGCACCCTGCAGACCGTGGGCATCTGGGCGAGGGAAGGAGCGCCGATCATGACGGGAACCGACGGCAACGGTCGCGGGGTCGGCAACAGCTTCGCGATCGAGTTCCGCGAACTGGGACGCGCAGGTCTCACCCCGCTGCAGGTGCTGCGGGCCACGACCAGCCAACCGGCAAGCTACCTCGGCCGCACCGACCGGATGGGCCGGATCGCGGCGGGGATGGACGCCGACCTGCTCCTTCTCGACGCTGACCCACTGGCCTCGATCGAGAACCTGAGCTCCATCTCCCTCGTCATGCGCAACGGACACGACTACACGTCCGCCGATCTCGCAGCACGCGTCGAACGGCTCATGACGGCGCAGGACTGATCCCCCGTCACCGGGCAGGCGCCTTACCGCCCTCGGAAGATGCGGAAGTTGTCCCGCTGCCCGCCGAGGACGGTGTCGAGGATGGCGGGCAGCCCCTCGTGGGGAATGCCGAGGGTGGGAGCGCTGACCGTGTCCAGTCGCGCGTAGTGCGTGGCAGCCAGGGTCACATCGAGAGCCTTCAGGTACGCGTCGAGCTGAGCCGGGGTACGCGGGCCGATGATCGGAATGATCGCGGTGGTTGACCTGCGGGCGCGTTCGAGCAGCCAGGCGATCGCGAGCACGGCGGGTTCGGTGCCGGTCTCGTCGCTGATCGCGAGGAGTTCGTCGACCGTGGCGGTCTTCTGGGCGTTGTCCTCACGCTGGATGATCGAGTTCATGGTGCTGAGCCGGCCCTCGGCGCTCGTACGGTACTTGCCGGTGAGCAGCCCACCCCCGAGCGGCGAGTAGACGGCGGCGCCGAGACCGAGGTTGTCCGCCATGGGCAGCAGCTCGCGTTCGCCGTCCCGCGCGGCCAGGCTGTATTCGAACTGGGTCGCGATGATCGGCGTACGGTGCTGCCCGGCGACGGCCGCGGAGACCTGCCAGGCGGGGAAGTTCGACAGCCCGCCGTGCAGGATCTTCCCCGCCCGGACGAGGTCGTCGAGCGCGCCGACCACCTCGTCGAGCGGCGTCACCGTGTCCGGCGCGTGGACCCAGTAGAGGTCGAGGTAGTCGGTGTCCAGCCGCTTCAGGCTGGACTCGAGCGCGTGCCGCATCGCCTTGCGGCTGTTACCGGTCTTGCCGACCCCGGTCTGCCCGGCGGTCCCGAACGTGAACTTGCTGGCGAGCGTGAAGTGTTCACGGTCGGAGGCGAGCAACGTCGCGAGGTACGTCTCGGAGTCACCCTGCTGGTAGGTGTCCGCGGTGTCGATGAACGTCCCACCGGCCTCGGCGAACGTCGTGAAGATGCGCGCCGACATCGCCTCGTCGGCGCCGGTCGGCCAGCTGGTGCCGAAGTTCGACGTGCCGAGGGCGATCTCGGACACCCGCAGTCCCGTACGGCGGCCGAAGGTCGTGTATTTCAAGGCTTCTCCAGGGTGCGGGACGTGGTGGCGACGGCGATGAGCGCCAGGGCGGCGACCACGGCGCTGTAGCCGAGGGCGGTGTGGGTCAGGCCGAAATGGGTGCTGACGATCCCGGCGATGATGGCCGGTACGGCGAAGGTCGCGTACCCGATGACGTAGGTGGCGGCGATGAGCGCGCCGCGCTCCGCCGGCCGGGCGAGCGCGACCAGGCTGCGGAAGGTGCCGGAGAAGGCCATACCGAAGCCGATGCCGGAGATGACGGCGCTGACGTAGAAGAGGTTTGCGCTCGTGAGGGCCGTCGCGACGACGGTCAGGCCCGATCCTGCGGCGAGGACCGCGCAGCCGCTCAGCATGCAGGTCCGGGACGCCCAGGTGCGGGTGGTGATGGTGCTCAGGCACGCGCAGCCGGTGAGCAGCACGACCGGGATCGCGCCGGGCAGGTGGCTGGTGCTGTGGCTGAGGGTCTTCGCGAGCGACGGGCCGAGGGAGAGGTAGAAGCTGTTCAGCGCCCAGGTCGCCAGCAATGACGGGATGGCCGCGGCGAAGGCGGTGCGGGCCTCGGCCGGTACGGCAACCCGCATCCGGATCCGGATGCGGGGCGTGGCTGTGCCGGTGACCGTTTCGCCGGCTCGGACCGTGACCGTCAGCGCGAGCACGATCAGCGCCACGAGGATGACGACGTAGGTAAGGCGCGCGGGGCTCCACGCGTACTGAACGAGCAGGCCGGACAGCAACGCACCCGCAGCCAGGCCGCCCGTCGAGAGGCTCGCGCCGAGCAGTGACGCGAGGCCGGGGCGGTGGCGTGGCTGGAGGTCCAGCAGCGCGGCTGAGGCGACCGCGGTGAGCAGCCCGGTGGCGAAGCCCTGCAGTGCCCGGGCGGCGATCAGGAGGGTAAGGCCGTCCGCGACCACGAACAGGACCAGGCTGACCGCGAGCAGGAAACTCGCGGTGAGGGCGACCGGCTTGCGGCCGATCTCGTCGGAGATGCCACCGAAGACGAGCAGAGAGATCAGCAGGGGTACGGCGTACACGGCGAAAACAACGGTCAGGGTGCTGTCGGTGAAGTGCCAGCGGACGGCGTAGTCGCCGTAGAGCGGGCTCGGGGCGCTGGCCGCGACGTAGAACAGCGCCAGCAGACCCGCGAACGGCCAGAATCCGCGGGCGTCGCCACGTGGGCCGGGACTCACGTGGCGACGGGTCAGCGTGTCAGGAGACGGCACGGACGGCGTTTGCGATGACGGTGGCGACCTCGTCGGGGCGGGAGATGGCGATGCTGTGCGAGCCGCCGTCCAGTTCTGTTGTCGTGGCGCCGATCTTCTTGGCGGTGTCGCGCTGGTAGCCGGGGTTGATGGCGTTGTCGGCGGTGCCGAAGACCCACCAGCTGGGTACGCGGCGCCAGGCCGGTTCGACGCCGAGGGGTTCGCCGAGGCCGGCTGCGGCGATGGGACGCTGGGTCGCGGCGCCCAGGGCGGCGTCCTCGGTGGACAGATCGGCGGCGAAGACGCGGTGGTACTGGTCGGCGTCGATGCTGAGCTCGGGCAGGTCGCTGCCGGGGTAGGTCCGGGGGCGCAGGGCCGCGATGAGGTCCGGTTCCGGGTAGCCGGCAGTGGCGGTCTGCGCCGCCTCACCCTGGTCGAGCCCGAAAGCGCCGACGAAGACGAGGGCTTTGGCGGTGCTTCCCGCGTACGTTATGACGGCCCCGCCATAGCTGTGGCCGACCAGAACGACGTCGCCTTCGGTTTGCGCGACGACGCTCGCGACGTAGTCGCCGTCGGCGGTGAGCCCGCGCAGCGGATTGGCCACGGCCCGCGCCGTGATGCCCTGCTGCCGCAGCCGGGTGATGACGTTGTTCCAGGACGAGCCGTCGGCGAAGGCGCCGTGGACGAGCAGGACGGTGGCGGTCATGGGGTGCGCTCCTCAGGCCTGGGCGATGGCGGCGATGTCGTCGCCGAGGTGGTATTCGAGCGGTCCGCGCTCCTGCAATCCCTTGTCGAACAGCCGCGACGCGGTGGTCCGGAACTCGGGGCGTCCGGCGGCACCCCAGAACGCGTCGGAGTGCAGCGGGAACTCGGTGTCGGGGAGCCGGGTGTACTTGTTGATGAAGGACTTGATCTCGCCGAGCGCCTGGTGGTTCCAGCCGGACACGCGCCGGGCGTAGTCGGTGACGAACGCTTCGAACTGCTCGTCGGGGATGGCGCGGTTGACGTAGCCGTACTTCTCGGCCAGGGCGCCGTCGTAGTCGTTGCCGCCGAGCAGGATCTCGAACGCGCGGCCCCGGCCGACCAGCGCGGGCAGCCGGCCACCGGCACCGCCACCGGCGACCGCGGCGAAGCCGACCTCCATCTGGCCGAGGACCGCCTTCTCCAGGCTCGCGAAGCGCATGTCGGTGGCGAGCGCGAACTCGCTGCCGGCGCCGCGGGCGATGCCGCGGATCGCGCTGATGGTGACGGCGGCGAGCTTGCTGATGCGTACGGTGATGTCAACCCAGGCCGCGTACCCGGTAGCGCTCGGCAGCGCCTCGGCCAGTGCGGGGTCTGCCGCCAGGTCGTAGTGCGCGAGGAAGAAGTCCGGGTCGGCGCTGTCGAAGAGCACGACGTTGACGGTGGTGTTGCTCTCCAGCTCGGTCAGCAGCGTCTTGAGGTCGCTCATCATCGCCGGGCCGATGACGTTGACCGGCGGGTTGTCGAAGGTCACGCGCCAGAACGCCGGCGACTCGGCGGTGACGGTCAGGTGGGTGGGCTTGAAGTCGTCGAGGAATGTCATCGGCCGGAGAGCTCCTTCTGGGAGAGGCTGGCGATCCAGCCGAGGGCGTACTGGGCCACGTCGCGCCAGCCGCTGTCGAAGACCAGGGAGTGGCCGCGGCCGGCGAACGCGTGGTATTCGGTGACGGACGGTGAGTTCGCGTACAGGCCGTACGCCTGGCGGCTCACGACCTCCGGCACGGTGTGGTCGTCGGCGGCGCCGGTGATCAGCAGCGGTCCCCGGGCGGCGGTCACATCGACCTCAGTGGGCGAGCTCGGGTCTTTCTTCGCCGCGGTGAGTTCGAAGATGGGGCGGCCGGGGCCCGGGATGGCGTACGCGTCGAACAGCCGCCGCGACTCCTCCTTGCTGATGGCGTTGCCGAACCCGTAGCGGAACTGACGTTCGCTGAGGGCGACCGCCCGGGTCTTGTTCCTGGGGTTGCTCAGCACCGGCAGAGCGGAGCGGATCTGGGCGAGCGGCAGCTTGGTGGCGCCCTTGATCGGCGCCGGACTGATCGCGACGGCGGCCTCCGCGGCACCGGTGGCCAGCAGCTTCTGCGCGATCAGGCCGCCGAAGGAGTGCCCGACGACGATCGGCCGGACCGGGAGCTTCGCGAGGTAGCGGGCGTAACCCTCGGTGAGCTCGGCGACACCGAGACCGGCCATGGCCTCGGGCCGGCTGCGGGTGGCGGCCGGCGTGGCGCTGTCACCGGTCCAGCCCGGGGCGTGGGTCTCGTAGCCGGCCTCGGCGAACAGGTCCTGCCAGGGTTGCCAGGCGGCGCTGTGGATCCAGAGGCCGTGGATGAAGACGACAGGGGTGGACATGGGGACTCCTTGCTTCTGCGGAGTTCGAGCATGACTCGCTGACTTGGAAAAAACAACTTAGATGTGTACCTTGTCACAGCTGGATTGGAAAAGTTGTACGCTGGAGGGAGCTGGACCCGGCACCCTCGGAGGCGAAACCCCATGCCCATCACCAAGCTGCAAGACAGCCCCTGCTCGGTCTCCCGCAGCCTGTCGGTCCTGGGCGAGCGCTGGACGCTGCTCGTCCTGCGGCTCGCGTTCGAGGGCGAGACCCGCTTCGAGGGGTTCCGCACCAACCTCGGCATGGCGGCCGACGTGCTCAGCGACCGGCTCAACACCCTCGTCGAGAACGGCGTGATGACCAAGCAGGCCTACCAGGAGCCCGGCAGCCGCGCGCGCTACGAATACCACCTGACGCCGGCCGGCAGGGAGCTGCACGTCGTCGTCGCCGGCCTGCAGCAGTGGGCCGACGACCACCTCCCCTGGAAAGAAGGCCCGACGGTGATCCGCCAGGCCCACGAGACGGCCGCCCGGGTCCGGGTCGCCTTCATCGACGACAGCGGTTGCGAGGTTCCCCTCGACGACGTCGACGCGGTGCGCACCGCCGCCTATCCGCGCTAGTCCTTACGTACGGTTCGGGTAACCACTGTGGTGGACCACGTCGATTTTCTCCTCCGGTAGCTGCCGCCCGCCCTCGTCGACGAACGCGACCCGGACCGGCTTCCCGGTGCGCCGATCGAGCCGCTCCGTCGACGGCCCGGACGGCCACGGCAGGTTCGCGTCGCCCCACATCTGCAGACCCCCGATGACGACGTGCAGCTGCCGGCCGGCATCGGTCAGGTGATATTCGCACCGGGACCGCGCCCCGGGCTCCTGGTAACTGCGCTTCTCCAGGATGCCGAAATCGACGAGTGTCGCCAGCCGATCGGCGAGCACGTCCGCGCCGAGACCCAGGGACTCCCGGAAGGCCTCGAACTTCGTCATCCCGCTCAACGCGTCGCGAACGATCAGCAGCGTCCAACGTTCCCCGAGGACGGACAGACTGCGCGACACCGAACAACTGGTCCTGGCGAGCTTGGCGATGGTCACAGCAGCTCCCTCACACCTCGGCGGTTTCCGGCGAACAATCCGGCGCCGCTGCGTTCGTCAGGACCGTAACGTACTTGGGTTGTAAAAAACAACCTAGCTGAGCCATCTAGATTGTAATTTCCAATTCAGCCGGTACGGTGGCCCCATGGACAACCGACCCGCTTCCGAAGCACGCCCCGTTCTCACCGGCGAGCAGTGGGCGCGCCTTCGCGCCTACGGCACGCCCTCCCAGCTGCCGGCCGGCGCCTGGATCTTCCAGGCCGGTGACGAGGTCAGCGACATGATCCTGGTCGAGTCCGGCCGGGTGGACATCGTGCGCCCGTCCACGAGCGACGATGACGAGGTCACCGTGGCCAGTTACGGCGCCTGCGAATTCAGCGGGGAGCTCAACCTGCTCACCCGGCAGTCGGCATATCTCAGCGCGTGCGCCGCCGAGGCGTCGGAGATCCGCCGGATCGGGCCGGAGGCGTTCCGTACGCTGATGGACAGCGACCCGGAGCTTTCCGACATAGTGCTGCGCGCGCTGATCGCCCGGCGCCGCGATCTGCGCGACGGGCAGGCAGCGCGCAGCCTGGAGATCGTCGGCACGGAGGCCTCCGCGGCGGCACTGGCACTCCGGACGTACGCCGCCCGCCTGCAACTCCCCCACACCTGGAACGAGATCGGCTCCCCGGCCGGGGCGGCGCTGGCCCGCGCGGTCTCCGCGACCGCCGGCGACCTGCCCGTTGTGATCACTTCCGGGGCGGTGCTGCGCCGCGCGACCACCAGCCTGCTCGCCGGGCACCTCGGGCTCTCCTACACGCCCGCCCCCGGCGAACAGGTGGACCTCGTGGTCATCGGCGCCGGTCCGGCCGGACTCGCCGCCGGGGTGTACGGCGCGTCGGAGGGCCTGCGAACGCTGGTGCTGGACTCGGTGGCAGCGGGTGGGCAGGCGGCGGCCAGCTCGCGTATCGAGAACTACCTCGGGTTCACCTCCGGCATCAGCGGTACCGAGCTGACCGCAGCCGCGGCGGTGCAGGCACAGAAGTTCGGTGCGCGGATCGCCAGCCCGTGCGAGGTCGCGGAGCTGCACTCCGAGCCCCACCGGGTACGCGTCGTGCTGAGCGACGGCACCACGATCGGAGCCGGGGCCGCAGTGATCGCCACCGGGGCGAGGTACCGCGCACTCCCCCTGGAGCGGTGGGCGGAGTTCGAAGGCGCCGGGATCTACTACGCGGCGACCGAGATCGAGGCCCGCGCGTGCGGGGCGAAACCGGTCGCGGTCGTCGGCGGCGCGAACTCGGCCGGGCAGGCGGCGCTCTACCTGGCCGCCAGGGGAAGTCAGGTCACGCTCGTCGTGCGCGGCGCCGACCTGCGCGCGGGCATGTCGTCGTACCTCGCCGACCGGATCGACGCCGACCCGCACATCACCGTGCGGACCGGCACCCACGTCACCGCGCTGCACGGCAACACCTCGCTGGAGCAGATCACACTCACCGGGTCACCGGCGCAGGAATGCGTGGGACTGTTCTGCTTCATCGGCGCCACCCCCGCCACGGCCTGGCTCGACGGGATCGCCGGGGACGAGCACGGCTTTCTGCGTACGGATGCACAGCTCGACAACGGCGACCTCGGCGAGCAGTGGACCGAGCTGGGCCGGCGTCCCCTGCCGTTCGAGACCAGCCGCCCGCGCATCTTCGCCGCCGGCGACGTCCGGTCCGGCTCGATGAAACGCGTCGCCGCCGCGGTCGGCGAGGGCGCGAGCGCGGTCAGCTCGGTGCACGCCGCCCTCCGCGAATCCTGAGTGGTTTTTCCACTCCAGATGGCCCGGCACGCCCCCGCACTGCTAGGTTGGTATTTCCAATCCAGAAGGAAGACAGCTCATGACCAGCATCAAGAACGCGGTGGTCCTCGTGACCGGAGCCAACGGCGGCCTCGGGCAGGAGTTCGTCAAGCAGGCCCTGGAGCGCGGCGCGGCCAAGGTGTACGCCACCGCCCGCACCCCGCGCGACTGGCACGACGAGCGCGTGGTCGCCCTGCGGCTCGACGTCACCGACGAGGCCTCCGTCACCGCCGCGGCCGCCGCAGCCGGTGACACCACCATCGTGGTGAACAACGCCGGGATCTACACCCACGGCGACACCATCACCGGCACGTCGTTCGCCCACATCCGCGAGATCTTCGAGACCAACTTCTTCGGCGCGGTGCTCGTCAACCGCGCCTTCGCCCCGATCCTCGGCGCGAACGGCGGTGGCGCGCTCCTCGACGTGCACTCCGTACTCAGCTGGCTCGGGGTTGCCGGTGCCTACAGCGCGGCAAAGGCGGCATTCTGGTCGGCCACCAACTCGTTCCGCGTCGAGCTCGCCGGCCAGCACACCCAGGTCGTCGGCCTGCACCTCGGCTACACCGACACCCCGATGATCGCCATGGTCGACGACGACAAGAACGACCCCGCCGACATCGTCCGCGCCGGCTACGACGGCCTCGAGAACGACGAGCACGAGGTCCTCGCCGACGACCGTGCCGTCGCCGTCAAAGCCGCCCTCTCGGGCAGCATCGCCGACCTCTACGCCCTGCCCGGCGTGCCACCCCGCACCGAATGAGCACCTGAGCCGTCCAGGCCGCACACTCATGCGATCTGCGGCCGGACGAATCCACTCAGGACGCCGGAGGGTGCTCGGCGACGCAGAACAGGTTGCCCTCCGGATCGGCCAGGGTCGTCCACTGCACGTGCGGCACCTCGTCGAGCACGTCCCACTTGTAGGTGGCGCCGAGGCCGAGGAGCCGGTCGACCTCGGCCTGCCGCGAACCCCAGGGGACCGTCAGGTCCAGGTGCGCTGCCTGGCGTTCGAGGCGGGGACCTGCCATCAGCCGGAAGAACATCGCGAACCCTCCCGGCCCCGCCGGCGGCAGGTAGACCGTGCCGCCGCCGGGTGAGGGAACGGCGCCGGTGACGGCCCCCAGAACGCGGCGAGTTCGATGGGGTTCCTGGCTTCCAGGTTGATCGCTCCGAGGGTGATGTTCTGAGTGGTCATGTTCATGATTCTCCGTCAGGGCGGGTCGGGTCAGAGATCGGTGATGCGGGTGCCGGCGATGCTCGTAACGAGGTCCGGGCCGAATGCCGAGGTGGGTGTCTGGAAGCCGGCAGGGTGCTGCCCGGCGAGTACGCGGCGGGCGGACTCCACTGCCGAGCGCTGCGTGAACGTGTAGCCGGTCGGCGTCTCGAGGATCGAACGGACGACGCTGCCGTCCGCGTCGGTGACCTCGGCGAGCCACCAGTACCGGCCCTCCTCGCGTTCGGCGGCCGTCGGCCCCTCGGGCAGTTCCGTGCCGGGCGCGGGGATCGCCTGGTCGGATCGCATGAATACCTCGATGTTCCCGAGCCCGAGCGAGTGCCACGCGGTGATGAGGTCGCCCATCGGCACAGGGATGAATTCCTCGGGACCCGACCCGACGTCAAAGGTCGCGGGCGCCGGATCGATGCGTACGAGCTGACCGCCGGCACGCACCATGCCCATCAGGTCGCCCATCCCGGCAGCACTCGAGACCGAGCCGCGAGAGAACCCACCGGTGACCTTCTGCGCCACGCGCAACCCGGCCGGCTGCTTTGTCCTGCCCGCGGTGTGCACGGCGATCCCGTCGCCGGCCACTCCCGCCCCGACGCCCGGCACGAGCATGACTCCGGCCGCTACCGCGGCGGCGGATCGCTCCTCGGCCAGCACGAAGGTCGCGAGCTCGGCGGTCGTGTCGAGGTAGTGGACGCCCTCGGCGATGCACGCGTCGATGAGCGGTTCGGCGGTCAGGCTGAACGGGCCCGCGACGTTCAGCAGGACCCGGACGCCCCGCAGCTCGTGCCGCAGGACCGTGGAGTCGTCGAGCGTGAAGGTCCGGCCGGGGACGCCGAGCCGGTCGGCGAGCGCCTGGACCTTGCCGTTGTCGCGGCCCGCGACGGCGAAGTCCAGGCCGAGGCGGGCGGCCTCCCCGGCGATGAGGCGTCCGGTGTATCCGGTGGCGCCATAGATGAGCAGAGCGGGTGGGGTGATCGTCTCCATGCTCCGACCGTAGCAGGAACGGAGAGCATCTCTCCGTTCGGAGTGACCGGCTCCATTCGGAGTGGCTTGTATGGTTGGCGGATGGTGGACACGGCGGCCGATGTGGCGCCCAAGGAACGGGCGGACTCGCGGCGTAAGCGCCTGCGGCTGATCGAGGCCGCCCGCGCGGCGATCGCCGAGCACGGCCTCCAGGCATCGACGACCGACATCACGGAACGCGCCGAGGTGGGCGTCGGGACGCTCTACCGGCGCTTCGGATCGAAGGAAGCCCTGATCACCGACGTGCTGGTCGACGGTCTGGCGGAGATCCAGTCGTGGGCCGAAGCCGCCCTCGACGACCCCGACCCGTGGGCCGCCCTGTCCGGCTTCCTCGTCGCCTTCACCGAGGCGCAGCTGGCCAACCTGGGTCTCGCGGAATTCACCAGCGGCAAGGCGCACGAGCTCCCGCCGGAAGTGGTGGCCCGCGGCGCGACGCTCGCGGAGGTCATCGACCGCCTCGTCCGCCGCGCGCAGGACCACGGCGTCCTCCGAGCCGACGTGACCTGGCGTGACCTGGTCCTGATCTCCATCGCTCCGATCGGCGGCACCGAATGCCTCGGAGCGACCACGGGCGAGGGCCAGTGGCGCCGCACGATCGCGATCGCCCTCGACGGCCTCCGCGGCCCGGCCGCGAGCACCCTGCCCCCCGAAGCGTGAATCAGGATCTGGGAGCCTTTCTGCGGGCCTACCGTGCCCGCGTCACGCCGCAGGAGGCCGGGCTGCATACCGGCGGCGACCGCCGGGTCGAGGGACTGCGGCGCGAAGAGGTCGCCGTGCTCGCCGGCGTCAGCGCCGACTACTACACCCGCCTCGAGCAGGGCCGCGAACGTACGCCCTCCGCGCAGGTCGTCGACGCCCTGTGCACCGCGCTGCGGCTGGGTCCGGACGCCCGCCTGCACGCCTTCCGCCTCGCCAAGCTGTCACCCACCGCGCCGGAGACGGTCGACCAGGTCAGCCCCGAGCTGCGGCAGATGATGGACGCCTTCCCGCACGCCGCGGCGTACGTGACCAATCCCGCTTTCCGGGTGCTCGCCACCAACGCGGCCGCAGCCGCGCTGATCGCGCCCCTCCAACGGCCCGAAGGCATCCTCAGCACCATTTTTCTCGGCGACATCGCCCGCGACTACTACACGAACTGGGACGAGGTCGCGCGCGCCTCGGTCGGCGCGCTACGGCTGGCGACCGGCTTCACACCCCCGCACCCCGACGTCGCCGCCCTGGTTACGCAGCTCCACCGCGACAGCGCCGACTTCCGCCGGCTGTGGGACGACCAGAGCGTCTCGGGCCTGACCCTGACCCGCAAGACGATCCGGCATCCCGAGGTGGGCGTCCTGCACCTCAACTATCAGACCCTCGACGTTCGCAGCGCCCCCGGCCAGCAACTCACCGTCGTCACCGCCGAGCCCGGCTCACCGAGCGCCGACGCGCTGGCGCTACTGGCGACCCTCGGCACCCCGGCGTACCCGGGTCGATCCTGCCGCGGGTGACTCGGCGGTGGCGGCGAGGGTGCCGAGCAGGGCCAGCGCCTCGGCGGAACCGGTGTCCGGCGCGGCGTGGTGGATGACGAGTTGCATGCTGCCGCTCGTGTCGACGTCGAGCTTCTCGTGCAGCAGGTGCAGCTCGCCGACCTGGGGATGGTCGAGGTGGCTGACGCCGTTACGGCCGTCGGAGACCTCGGCGCGGGCCCAGAGCGACCGGAACCGTTCGCTGCGGATCGACAGTTCACCGACCAGCTCGGCGAGGCGGGGATCGCCGGAATCCATGGCGGTCCTGGAGCGCAGCCCGCCCACCATTCCCGCGGTGATGCGCTCCCAGTCGACGTAGAGCGCGCGGTCGGCCGGGTCCAGGAAGAGCTGACGCGCGATGTTGCGGCCCACCATGAAGCTGGGCGACAGCACTCCCGCGATCGGGTTCGCCGCCAGAACATCAAAATATCTACCCACCACGTACGCCGGCAGCGGCAATTCGGTAACCAACCGGCTGGTCCCCGCCGGGACCTTCTCCGCACGGCGGCGCACGGAACGACGCGGAGCCGGTGACGAGAGCCCGTGGATGTGCGCCGTCGCGATCTCGTCGAGCCGCAGCGCCACGGCCAGCGCCGCCACGACCTGATGCGACGGATGCCGGTCCCGCCCCTGCTCGAGGCGCAGGTAGTAGTCCGGGCTGATGCCGGCCAGCAGCGCCAGTTCCTCGCGGCGCAGGCCCGGGACTCTGCGCCGGATGCCGGGTGCCAGTCCCACGTCCTCGGGCGTGACCGCGGCCCGGCGGGCCCGCAGAAACTCCCCGAGCGCGTTGGATGTCTCCATCCACCCAGCGTAGAGGCGTCCCCGTCGCTGAGGCTGTCCCTGGCGCACCCAGGATGAGCAGGGCTTACCTTCCGTCAGCGGCGCGCCCCGAGAGTCAGTCCCATGACAGTCACTGTGATCACCGGCGGCAACAAAGGCCTCGGCTACGAAACGGCACGCCAGCTCGTCGAGCTGGGTCACAAGGTCTACATCACCGCCCGCGACGAGAAGCTGGGCCGTGCGGCCGCCGACCGGCTCGGCGAAGGCGCACACCTGCTCGTCATGGACGTCACCGACGACGCCTCCGTCGCCGACGCCGCCGCCCTGCTCGCCAAGCACGAGGACCGGCTCGACGTTCTGATCAACAACGCCGGCGTCACCGACGGATGGGTCGGCGCCCAGGACGCGACCGGTGAGGACATGCGGCGGGTGTACGACGTCAACGTCTTCGGCATCGTCCGCGTGACCAGTGCGTTCCTGCCTCTGCTGCGGGCCTCGGACGGCGCCGCGATCGTGAACGTCAGCAGCGGGCTCGGCTCGTTCGGCATCGTCACCGACCCGGAACGCTTCGAGCACCGGTGGGCCGTACCCGTCTACGCCTCGTCCAAGGCCGCGGTCGCCATGCTGACCGTGCAGTACGCGAAGGGCCTGCCCGGCATCCGCGTCAACGCCGCCGACCCCGGCCCCACGGCGACCGACCTGACGAACAACCAGGCCGCCCAGACGGTCCAGGAGGGCGCCGAGCCGATCGTACGACTGGCCGCCCTGGGTGCCGGCGCGCCGACCGGGACGTTCTCCGGACGTACGGGAGACATCCCCTGGTAGGTCCCCGATCCCGATTGGTCCTGGGTGCGCCACACCCAGGACCACACACCCTTGTTCGCCTTCCCGCCCGCAACGAGAGTCGTCGGTGCGGATCACTGACGATCGTGAGGAGCACTGTGGGTTCATTGGCCGGCAAGGTGGCTGTCGTCACCGGTGCCACCAGCGGTATCGGGACGCGCATCGCCCGTCTGTTCGTCGGCGAGGGTGCGCAGGTGGTGCTCGCCGGGCGGCGGGAGGCCGAGGGTGCGCAGGTTGCGGCCGAGCTCGGCGATGCCGCCACGTTCCGGCGGGCCGATGTCTCTGCCGAGGAGGACGTCCGGGCCCTCGTGGAGTACGCCGCCGAGCGGCACGGCAGGCTCGATGTCATGGTCAGCAATGCCGGCGGCCCGGGGCACTGGGTCGACGTCGCCGACGTGGACCTCGCGGCCTTCCGGGAGGTGATGGACGTTCATCTGTACGGGGTGCTGCTGGGCATGAAGTACGCCGCCCGGGTCATGGTTCCGCAGGGCTCGGGCAGCATCATCAACATGGCCAGTGTCAGTGGCACCGAGGCGGGCTGGTCGGGGCTCGACTACTCGGCGGCCAAGGCGGCGATCATCCATCTGACCCGGTGCGCCGCGATCGAGCTGGGCGAGAGTGGCGTACGCGTGAACAGCATCGCGCCGAGCGTCGTACTGACCGGGATCTTCGGTAAGGGTGCCGGGCTCGACCCCGCCGTCGCCGACCGGACCGCCGATGGGCTCGCCGGAGCGTTTCCGCTGATGATGGGCGACTACCAGGCCGTTCGGCGCCCGGTCAGCACCGAGGACGTCGCGCAGGCCGCGTTGTGGCTGGCCGGGGACGCGGCGGGCATCGTCAACGGCGTCAACCTCGCTGTCGACGGTGGTGTCAGCGCGGGCCGGCCCGTCTCGGTCTCACGGGCGGAACGCGTACGGCTGGCTACGGCTTGGGGATCGCGTGGGTGATCAGTGTGGCCGCGGCGGTGCGCGCCTGGGCGTACGGTGCGATGTCGTTGAGAGCGGCCGCCCGGGCGCTCGCGCCGTCGAACAGGATGGCCAACTGATCGGCCAGGGCCTTGGGGTCGGCGGCGCCGGCCTCGCCTGCGATCGCAGCGGCGCGGGCCGCGAAGTCCCGTTTGTGGTCCGCGACGAAGACCCGGACCGGGTGCTCGGTGTCCGCGATCTCGACGGCGGTGTTGCTGAACAGGCAGCCGCGCAGCGGGAGATCGCCGTTCGGCGGCACGAACAGCGCCAGCAGCCGTTCCACCGGGGGCAGGTCGGTGCGCTCGAGGGCCAGCTCGTTGCCGAGGACCTGGTCGTCCTGAAAACGCCGCAGGCAGGCCTCGACCAGCTCGTCCTTGGTGCGGAAGTGCTGGTAGAGCGTGCGCTTGGAGACGTGGGCCGCCTCGGCGAGCTCGGCGAGCCCGGTCGCGTTGACGCCGTTGCCGTAGAAGAGGTCGGCTGCGGCCTCGAGGATCCGCTCCCGCGCTCCGCGTCCGCCCTGGGCGTGCCGCGCCCTCGGTGCAGTGGTCATGCCACCAGGGTACCGATCGACTTACTTGTGGTGCTAGCCTCCAAACCAAGTCGATCGTCTTACTTTTAGGAGCGGGTCGTGCGCTACACCACCTTCGGACGACGGACAGGCCTGCGGGTCTCCGAATACGCACTGGGCACCGGGAACTTCGGAACGGCCTGGGCCAGCGGCACGGGCCCCGACGACGCCCGCAAGATCTTCGACCGGTTCGCCGAGGCCGGCGGCACACTGCTGGACACCGCGGGCATGTACCAGGCGGGCGAGTCAGAATCGATCCTCGGCGACCTGATCAGCACGGATCGCGATCACTTCGTCGTCTCCACCAAGTACGCCGCGAGCGATGGTGCGCAACCGCACGTCTCCCTGACCGGCGGTGGGCGCAAGAACCTCGTCGCGTCGGTCGAGGCGAGCCTGAAGCGGCTGCGTACCGAACACCTGGATCTGCTGTTCGTCCACTTCGCCGACGGCGTAACGCCGATCGACGAGATCGTCCGCGGCATGGACGACCTGGTGCGCTCCGGAAAGATCCACCACGTCGCGCTGTCGAACTTCCCCGCGTGGCAGGTGTCCGCGGCGACGATGCTGGCGGACCTGCGTGGCTGGGCACCGATCGTCGGCATCCAGACGGAATACAGCCTGATCGAACGCTCCGCCGACCGCGAGCTGCTGCCGATGGCCGAGGCGCTCGGGCTTGGTGTGAACCTGTGGTCCCCGCTCGCCGGGGGCCTGCTGACGGGCAAATACCGCACCGGCGGCGAGGGCCGGGCGACCGACCCCAGCCGCTTCGTGACGCCGGAGTCCACGGACCAGCGGACGGCCGTCATCGACGCGGTCCTGGCGATCGCGCAGGAGACCGGCGCTAGCGCGGCCCAGGTGTCCATGGCCTGGCTGCGCGAACGCGGCACCCGGTCAGCCGCGACCATCGTGCCGGTCGTCGGCCCGCGGACGCTCCATCAGCTCGACGAATACCTCGGCGCGCTCGAGGTGACCCTCACCGACGGGCAGTACACCCGGCTCGACGAGGTCAGCGCGGTCGAGGCGGGCGTCCCGCACGGCATCAACACCATGCTGCACGAGCACCTCCTGGGCGGCGACGCGAGCCGGTTCGTCAACCCGGTCGTGCCCGTCGCATAACCCCTCGGCCGACCTCTTCCTGGGTGTCCCACACCCAGGAAGAGGCAACCTTCTCCGTTCACCGCATCAGCGCGAGGCTCATCGCATGAAGATCACCGAGAAGCAGGCAGCGAACTGGGTCGCCGGATACGTCAAGGCCTGGAAGAGCACCGACCCGGAGGACATCGCCGCCATCTTCGCCGAGGACGGCGAGTCGCACGAGTGGCCGTACGAGACAGCCTGGATCGGTCTGGAAGCGATCGTCCGCGGCTGGCAGGCCCGCGAGGACTGGCAGCAGGGCGGCTGGACCTTCGACTGGGAACTGCTCACCATCAACGGCGACACGTTCGCCGTCAAGGGCGTCGGCGCCTATCGCGAGCTCGGCAACTTCGACAACCTGTGGGTCGTCACCCTCGACGACGACGGCAGGTGCGCGGTCCTGCGCATGTGGAACAACGAGATCAAGTAATCAGTGCGCGCAGGAGGCCCGGGCGCTCAGCGCGCCGACCAGGCGGGTGGCAGCGGGGGCATGCTTCGCGTACGCCTCGGGGCGCCCTGAGATCTGCACCGCCTGAGCGGCGTCGGTGAGCCGCATGTCCTGCCATCCGTCGACAGTGAGCAGTTTGGTGTAGAACTTCCGGGTCTGGTACGCCGGGTCGGCGAGCTGCCGGGGTGTCCCCCAGCCCTGGCTGGTCCGCTGCTGGAACAGCCCCACGGAGTCCCGGTCACCGCCGCGCAGATTGCGCAGGCTCGACTCCTGCAGAGCGGTGGCGACCGCGATGACCTGCCCCTCGACGGGGATGCCACGCTCATCACCGATGGTGACGATGAGCCGCGCGTTGGCGATCTGCTCCTTGCTCCATCCGTCCAGAGCGGACGACGGGGCGGACGCCGCGGGTGCGGGTGTACAGCCCGCGTCGGCTCGCATCAGAGGACTGAGGACAAAACCTGCCAGCACAGCGACAGCGATCACGAACAACGCGCGCACGACGTGAGAAACCTTCCGGTCCGGGAGCCCGGCGAAGAGTACAGGTCATTCCCGCCGCCGTCACCATCGATCCCGGCCGGTGCGATGTGGCGGTGGTCCCGGCCACCACATCGCACCGGTGCCCGCTACATCAGGGCAGGTCGATCGGGCGCAGCACCCCGTCGATGCCGTGCGCGATCTGCCGGTTGCCCTTGTTGAGGTCGAACTTGTTGATGCGGGGATCACGATCGCTGCGGTCGGCGTCGATCAGTTTGACGCTCTTCCAGCAATATCCGTAGACGTCCACCTTGACGGTGGAACCGGCGGCGGTCGTCAGGCGGGCGCCGTCGGACTTGAGCGCTGCCGTGCGGGTGATGGTGGCGCCCGGGACGACGTGGTAGAGCAGCACCGACTCGACGGTGTCGATGCCGAGTCCGGCCACCGCGGTGAACGCCGCCTTCTCGCTCGGCAGGCGCTTGCTGTGCTGGATGTCGGCGACGAGCTTCTCGAACGCCGTGTCGCTGGGAAGGAAGGCTGTCAGCGCGGTCGTGCCGTCGGTCAGGACGCCGACGGGACTACCCGGTTTGGCCTTGAGCACGGCGAGCACCGCCGCTGTCAGGATGTCGTAGTCCCGGCCGTTGCGGTCGAATCCGCTCTTGTCGGCGGTCAGCACCGCGGCCAGTGACCTGGTGCCGAGCGGCTTGGACTTGCCGGTCGCGGCGGCCGGGCCCGCGACCAGGGGCACAGCGACAACGGCGGCGGCCACAACAGCGGCCGCGCGGGTGAACCTCATAGGACGTTCCTCTCGGTACGGGGTGGAGGGAGCCCCACCACCCCGTACTTCGCCGGGGACCGGCCGTGCGGATGCACTCAGGACGTCAGAGTTCCGCGCAGCAGGCTGTGCCCGGAGTGGGCCGCGTCGCCGTCGTGCGGTTCGTCGGAGACGTCGACCAGCCGGTAGCGGTTCAGATCCACACCGGGCGGCACCGGCAGGAGCGCGTCCTGGTCCTGGGAGAGGTTGCCGAGCGCCACCATCCTGGTGGTGTCGGCCGGGTCGATCAGCCACACCTCGTGGAAGCCGGTGGTCAGCGGCAGATCGCGGGTGTCGATCTCGATCGTGCCGTCGGCCAGCACGGTAGCGGTGCCGTGCGCGGCGGGTGGCACCTCCGGCAGCGGGCTCAGCGTGGCATGGGCGGCGACGTGCTCGGCCGGTTGCCGATCCGCCGTCCGTGTCACCGTCAGCGTGCCCGCCACCGCCAGCACTGCCGCCGCGGCAGCCGCGAGCACCGGCGCGAGCAGCCGGCGCGGCCGGCGTCGGACCGCCCGCTGGTATCCGAGGTTGCCGCCGGGCTGATCGGGTATCCGTACCGGCCGGTCCGGCTGCGCGATCTGGGCCTCGATCGCCTGCCACACCCGGTCCGGCGGGGCGGGCTGCTCGCCCAGCGACTTGCCCTCGGCGGCGAGAGTGGCGACATGGTGCAGGCTCTCGAGGTCGCTGCGGCAGCCGGCGCACACGGCGAGATGCATCGATTCGCCCGGCTCGCCCCGGTCCTCAGAGAGCGCGAGTAGGACCAGCCGATCGGGATCCAGATGTTCCACCGTCCACCTCCCACCGTCGTCGCAGGTTGGCCATTCCGCGCCGGATATGGCTCTTCACCGTCCCGAGGGGCAACCCCGTGACAGCGGCTATCTGGGGGTGGGTCAGATCGTCGAAGAACGCCAGTTCCAGGGTGCGGCGCTGGTCCTCCGGCAGCCGGCCCAGTTCGTCCGCCACGATCAGCCGGTCGACGATACGGTCGGGCGTCTCGGGCGGCTCCGCCAGGGGCAGCTGGGCGAGTATCGTCTCCGCGATCCGGTCACTGCGTGCGGCCGAGCGCAGCCGGTCGACGGCCTTGCGCCGGGCGATCCCGAGCAACCAGCCGAGCAGGCTGCCACGCGCGGGGTCGAACGTGTCCCGCCCGGTCCAGGCCGCGACGAACGTCAGCTGCGTGACGTCCTCGGCGTCGGCCCGGTTGCCCAGCAGACGCTGAGCCAGATAGAGCACGGCGGCGCCGTACAGGTCGTACGCCGCACGCAGTGCCTTCTCGTCTCCGCCCCGCAGTTGCCCGGCGAGTTCGTCGTCGGAGTTCATCGACCTCCCTTCCGCACCTGAATCCTCCGTGGTTCCTCACCGCGGCGGGTGGTCATGAGCCAGTGTGTACGCCAGGCCGGGCCCGGGGTCATCCCGCAGCTGCCCGCCGATCGCGCGGGCTGCCGGTGCACAGCCGAGTGCCTGCTCCACCGCGGCGGCGATGTCGTGCGCCGTCGCGGCGTTCGGGTCCAGGGCGACGCCGACCCCGGCGGTCTCGATCGCTGCCGCGCCCGCGAACTGATCGGTGGAGAACGGGAGCGCGAGCATGGGCACTCCCGCGGTGAGGGCCTCGGTGACGCTGTTGTTGCCCGCATGGGTGACGGCCAGCGCCGCCCCGTCCAGCAGCGCGGTCTGCGGCAGGTAGGTGGCCACGAGCCAGTCGGCCGGGGTGGGCGGCAGGCCCTGGGCCGACCCGGTCGCCAGGGCCACCCGGAGGCCGGTGCGGCCCAGCGCGGTGATGACAGTGCTCAGCACGTCTGCCCGGGCCGACAGGAAACTGCCGAAACTGACATAGACGTACGGCCGGTCGCCGGCGTCCATCCAGGAACGCACGTCCGCCGCGGGCGTTTCCGTGCGGCTCGCGGATCCGAGAAAGGCGTGCGGCACCGGCAGCTGTCTACGGGCCGAGTCGTGCAGCGCCGCCGGGTAGTTGTAGAGCACCAGGTCGCCATGTCCGGTGAACGCGTCCACCACGGGTGTGGCACCGGGCGCGAGGGTGTGCAGTGCGGCGTTCCACTCACCGGTGAACTCGTCACGCACGGTGCGGCACACCCGGTGCAGCTCGGCGAGCTCGGCCTCAGCGGGGTGGAAGGCGGCCGGCCAGGCCGTCGGATAGCCGTAGACCTCGGCGCCGACGGGCAGCGCCGACGGATGACCGAGCACGACGTCGACGTACGGGATGGCAGCCGACTCGAGGGCGAGCCGGGCGCTGAAGGCGAGATGATCGACGACGATCCGGTCCGGCCGGACCTGCTCGATCACCTTCAGCACCGCGTGCGCCCGGTCGACCGGCTCCCAGAGCAGGTCGTTACGGCGTGCCTCGGCCTGGAAGCGCAACGTCTCGACCATCCCGCGGTAGGTCGCCGCGAAGAACCCGCGCAGCGCGTCGTCCTCACCCGCCGGCTGCTGCTCGGCCCGGATCACGCCCGGGTTGGAGCCACGGCCGAGCGAGAGCTCGGTGTGCTCGAAACCGAACGAACCGGCCAGCGCCGCGGTTGCCGGACCGGTCGCCACCACGACCCGTTCACCGGCCCGCTGCCACGCGGTGGCCAGGGCCGCCAGCGGCAGCAGGTGCGAGGCGTAGTCCGGGCTGATCACCAGCAAGGTCATGAGTGGGGCTCCTGAGCGGTCACCGAGGCATAGATGCCGGTCAGGGCAGCTGCCATGGACTCTACGGTCAATCCGTCGCTGATCCGCTCGCGCGCCCGCTCGATTCGGGGACCCGCGGGCAGGGTTGCCAGTTCCAGGGCGGCGCTGAAGGCGGTAGCCAGCTCGGCCGGGTCGCCGGCCCGGACGAGCACGCCGGTGACACCGTGCTCGATGTAGGTTGCCGGTCCACCGGCGTCCGGGCCGACCACGACCAGACCGGCCGCGAGCGCTTCCAGCAGGGCGAGACCGAACTCCTCCTTCAGGCTGCCACACACGTAGACGCTGCCGGAACCGATCAGCGATCCACGGCCGGCACAGGCGGCGGCGAGCCAGCGGGCCACCACGCCGTGGGGGCGGTGACCGGGCATGATCAGCCCGTCGGCGGCCTCCGGGTGCTCCCGCAGAACCCCGGCGATGAGCTCGAGCTGCTCGCGCTCGTCCGGCGACGGATCCGTCAGGTCCCCGCCGACGATCAGCAGGTTGCACCGCTCGCGCAGCGCCGGCTCCCGGGCCCAGGCCTGTACCAGGGTGGCCATACCTTTGACGCGGTGCAGCCGGCCGACGCTCACGGCCAGCGGCAGGCCGTGCCGGTGCTGCGGCAGTGCCGCCACGAGAGCCTCGAGCTCACCCGGATCGGGCGAGCCGGCGGACGCCGCGAGGCTGACCTGCAGGTCGATGCCCTCCGCGACGACGCTGAACCGGCCTGCCTCGCCGTCGACGTCGATGCCGGTGAGCGCCTTGATGTCCCTGGCCACCTCTGGGCGGGGGAAGAGGACGACGTGATCAGCCGCGGTCGCGAGCCGTTGCACCAGCCGCGCCCGGAACCAGTAGTGCTCGCGTTCGTCGATCACGCCGAAATTGTCGCGGCGCAGGCCGCCCGTGCGTTCCAGAGCGTCGATGGTCGTGTGCGGGTCGGGCGCCAGGGTGAACACGACGGGGAGGTTCAGCTCCGCTGCCACCTCGGCCGCCGCCAGGCTGCCCACCTCCGCCATCCGCAGGTGGATCGCGTCCACCCGGTAGGCCCGCAGCAGGCGGCGGATGCCGCGCCGCACGGCGACCCGGGCCGGCCAGGCGTTCACCGCGTTCACCGCCGGTCCCGGCATGGGCACGGCCGCGAGCACGTGTTTCTCACCGCTGCCGAGGGTGGTCAGCGCATGCTCCGCGGTGCCCCGCGAGATGGTCAGCACCCGCCCCACGCCGGGCCGGGCGGCAAGCGCGTCCCCGAGCCGGACCAGCAGGGTGGCGACGCCGCCGTTGTCGCCCGCACCGGCGCGGCTCAGCTCCCGGTCGATGTCCGCGTGCAGGAACAGCTGAGCGACCCGAAAGCCCGGTTCGTCACCGTCCGGGGCGGCACCGGCCACCATGCCGAGGTCGACGGCGGCCAGCCGGGCCGCTGCCCCGGGCTCACCGTCCGCCGCCAGGAGGGAGCCGATCGCCGTCATCGCGGCCGGGTCGCCGTACCGGTCACCCAGCGCGGCAACGGCCCTGGCCCGGGCCGCCGGGCTCTCGTCCGGGTCGAGCGCGATCCAGCGGACGCTCTCCCCTGCCCTGTCACCGGAGACCAGGCCGAGGGTCTCGACCAGGCGCGCGCGGGCCTGCGGGTCGCGAGCCCCGGCCAGCAGCCGCAGGAGTGCGGCGGCGATGTGGTCACCCGCCGGGCCGCCCCAGCTCTCCAGGGTCCGCTGGGCGAGCATGCCGGCGAAGCCACCCCCGGCGGTGACGCCGGCGAGACGGTCGATCGCGTCGAGCCGCGGCAGCCTGGACCGCAGGACCCAGGCCGCGTGCTCGCGCAGAAAGGTCCGCGGATGTGACAGGAGCCGCGAGAGCACGGCGTCCGCCTCGTCGTCATCGACCGCACCGATCCCGTGCACCGCTGCCACAGCCGCCAGCTCGTCGGCCCCGTCGACCGCCGCCGCCAACTGCCTCATCGCCGGGTACGGCCACAAGGCGGTGCCCCGGTCGTCACGGAGCACATCGAGCACGGACGCGGCACGGCCTACCTCGTGCAGAACGGAACCAACAGTTGACGCCATACTCACCTTTCGGCGCCGTAGCCGTCTGTGGATGCGGATGGACGCCGCCAAAAGAGTGCTCCACGACACGTTTGCCACGCCGGATTCGGAAAATGGTCCCCGAACCCGGGCCGCATGCTGACATCACCCTTACCGTCCTCGTACATTGCCGCCCTACGTTCGGGGCATGACCGACCGCCAGACCGTCTCCCACGTGCTGCGCCGCCTCACGTTCGGGCCTACCGCGACCGAGGTCGACAAGGCCGAGGAAGCCGGCGCCGCCGCCACGATCTCGACCGCGCTCGCCCACCGGACCGCGCCACCGGGCCCCGGCCTGAGCACCGGCCCACCGCCCGCTCAGGACGCGGACCGCGATGCCCGGCGCAAGGCGCGCGCCCGGCAGAACGCCGAACTCGATCGCTGGTGGCTGCGGCAGATGGCGGCGGACAGCACCGCCGGCGAGAAACTGACCTTCTTCTGGCACGGACACTGGGCGACCAGCATCCAGAAGGTCAAGTCGGCGGCGCTGATGTACCGGCAGCAGCAGACGTTCCGGCGCTACGGCACCGGCGACACCGGGCCTTTCATCCGGGCCATGCTGCGCGACCCGGCGTTGATCCTCTGGCTCGACGGGCAGCAGAACACCGCCAAGGCACCCAACGAGAACCTCGCGCGCGAACTGATGGAACTGTTCACCCTCGGCGTCGGGAACTACACCGAGGACGATGTCAGAGCCGGCGCCCAGATGCTGACAGGCTGGACGGTGGACCGCGCCGCGGGCACCTCGAAGCTGATACCGAAAAGACACGCTCAGAGCCCGGTGACGCTGCTCGGCACGACCGGCGTCACCGACATCGACGGTTACGCCGACCTGCTGGCCCGGCACCGGGCGCACGCCCCGTTCCTCGCGGCACGTTTCTGGTTGCGCTACGGCTCCGGTGCGGCGCCGTCGGCGGCGGCGACCGAGCGGCTGGTCACCGCGTTCGGGCCGGGACGCGATGTTACGGCGATGCTGCGCGCACTGGTTCTCGACCCGGAGTTCCCGGCGACCAACGGGCAGCTCGTCAAGCAACCCGTCGAATGGGTCGTCGGCGCGGTCCGCCAGCTCGGCATCGATGCCGGCAAGCTCGACGACAAGCAGCTCAAGCAGCTGTCGGCCATGATGCGGGCGCTCGGTCAGGTGCCGTTCCGGCCGCCGTCCGTCGGGGGCTGGCCCGCCGGTACCGCGTGGCTGACCACCGCATCGGCCCAGGTCCGGCTTCGCAGCGCACCGAACCTGGTCACGCTGGCCCCGGCCGCTGTCGCGACGCTGGAAGAGGCTGCCCGGCCGGATCGTCTGGACGCCCTGGCCCGGCTGCTCGTGATCGACCGATGGACCGACCGCACCGCCGCCGTGCTCGCCCCCGCGGCGCAGGATCCGAAGAAACTGCTCACGCTCGGGCTGGCCACCCCCGAATATGCCGTGCACTGAGAGAGGAACAACCATGGACCTGCTGACCCGCCGTAAGTTCCTGCTCGCCAGCGGCGTGACCGGGGCCGCGGCCCTCGTCGCCGGTGGCACCGCGTACGGCCTGGCCGACATCCTCGGCTCCGGCGACGACCGCCCGGAAGGGGCCGGAACCCTGGTCCTGATCACCCTCTACGGCGGCAACGACGGCCTCAACACCGTCATCCCGTACGGCGACGACGCGTACGCCAAGGCCCGCCCCACCCTGGCCTACCCGCCCGACCAGGTGCTGAAGCTCGACGACGGATTCGGGCTCAACCCCGGCCTGGCCGGGCTGCACAAGCTCTACGGCGCGGACAGGGTGGCGGTGGTCCGCGGCGTCGGCTACCCCACGCCCGACCACAGCCACTTCCGATCGATGGACATCTGGCAGACCGCGGACCCGGTCCGGCCCCAGCCGACCGGCTGGATCGGGCGCTGGCTCGACACGGCCGGCGGCGATCCGCGCCTGGCGATCTCGTTCGAACCGGTCCTGCCGCCGCTGCTCGCCGGCGCGACCAGCGCCGGGGCAACCGTGCCCGGCGGGGCCCTGAAGCTGCCGAAATCCGTGACCCCCCAGCTGCTGAAGGGCTTCGGCACCGCGTCGGCGCAGGACACCGCGGCACTGGCGCGGGCAGCGGGCTGCTTCACCGACCTGAGCCGCGTCCAGGACCTGATGGACGATGTCGCCGAGTCGGCGCCGGACGAGACACCCGACGACAGCGCCGAGGAGCCCGGCGCCACGGCGACGGGCGGGGCCGCCGGGCCGCTGGAGCAGCAGCTCGAGCAGGTCGCCCGATGTGTGGAGGCGGGCGCGGTGACCCGCGTCTACTCGGTGTCGCTCGGCGGGTTCGACCTGCACGCCGACGAGAAAGGCGCCCAGCAGGGACAGCTCGAACGTCTCGACAAACCGCTCGCCGCGTTCATGGACCGGATGACCAGGTCGGAGAAGGGCAAGGACGTGGTGGTGGCGATCTACTCCGAGTTCGGGCGCCGGGTGGCGGCCAACGCCTCCGACGGCACGGACCACGGCACGGCGTCATCGGTCTTCCTGATCGGCGATCGGATCAGGGGCGGCCTCTACGGCGAGCCCCCGAGCCTGACCGACCTCGACAACGGCGACCTCAAATACACCACCGACTTCCGGGACGTGTACGCGAGCCTGCTGCGCACCGTGCTGGACGGAGAACCGGACCGGGTACTCGCCGGGTGGAAGGGCGAACTGGACGACGTCTGGACATGAGCCGAGGTCACCCGCGCGGGATCCGGACCACCACCGTGGTACCCCGGGGCCGGTTACGGCTCAGGTCGATGCTGCCGCCGTGGAGACGCACGATGGTTCGCACGACGCTGAGCCCGAGCCCGGAGCCGGGTACGCCGTGGTGGCGTACGTTGCTGCCCCGGAAGAACCGGTCGAACACCCGCTCGTGCTCCCCGTCGGGCAGGCCGATGCCGGCATCGCTGACCCGCAGTTCCACCACGTCCCCGGCGCAGGTCAGCACCACCCGGACGACGCCGCCGGGCTCGCTGTACTTGATGGCGTTGGCGAGCAGATGGTCGGTGACCTGGCGCAGCCGGCGCTGGTCGCCGGCGACCACGATCTCCCCGGCCGCCCCGACGTCCAGCGCGAGACCGCGCCGCACCGCCTCGGCACGGGCGGCCGCGGCGGAATCGGTGACCAGGGCGGTGAGGTCGACGTCGTGCACGGACAGCGGCAGGTGCCCCGATTCGAGGCCCGCGAGGTCGAGCAGGCTACCGACGATGCCGTGCAACTCGGTGACGTTGCGGGTCATGGACTCGATCATCGTTCGGCTGTCGGCGTCGTACAGGTCGCTGTCCTCGCCGAGCATGCCGATGTGGGCCGAGATGGAGGCCAGCGGGGTGCGCAGTTCGTGGCCGACCAGGGAGACGAAGTCGTCCTGCATCCGGGCCAGCTCCCGGGTGAGACTCTCGGCCCGGCGCAGGGCGACGAAGGCGCCGATCTGGGCGGCGATCCCTTCGAGCAGCACCGTCAGCAGGTCCTCGTCCTGCTCGGCCGCACCGGCGTAACAGGTCAGCACCCCGAGCACCTCGTTGCCGTCCTGCACGGGGACCGCCAGGACGGTGTTGATCCCGTGGCTCACGCAGACGGTCGCCCGGGCCCGCTCGAACGTCGTCCCGTGCTCCGCGATCTCCGCCAGCTGCGGGATCCACACCGGCGATCCTTCCTGCCACACCCGGCCGGTGACGCCGAGGCCCTTGACCGGCACGTGGTCGAAGAAGTCCACCGGCTCGTCGCGCCATTCGCTCCAGTGCCCCACCGCTCGCAGCTCACCGGTGGTGGCGTCGACCAGGAACAGCTCCGCGGCGGGCCAGCCCAGCGTCGTACCGACCGCTTCCAGCGCCGGCGGCGCGGCCGCCGGCAGCGTGTCGGCCGTCCGGAGCGCCCGCCCCACCCGGCGATGGCATTCGCGGAACTGCTCGGCTCTGCGCAGCGCGGTCACCTCGTGCGTCACCGCCACTGCACCCCGCTGGTGGCCGTCGGCGCCGGTGATGGGACGGGCCGTGGCCGCGAAGGTCCGCCTGCGCCGGCCGGGAACGGCGATGACGATCTCGGTGTCGTCGACGTACTCCCCCGACCGGGCCCGGTTCAGGGGCATCTCGGCCGGGACGAGTGGCCGCCCGTGCAGGTCGAGCACCACGTCGGCGAGGCCCCGCACGTAGTCGGCCGGCTGAGCGCCCTCGGGGATCTCGTGCACCTCCCGTAACGCCCGGTTCATCAGCACGATCCGGCCCTCGGCGTCGCACGCGATGACGCCGACGGCGAGGCTGTCCAGGAGCGCGTCCAGGAAGCCGTCGGCGCGATCGGCACCGGCAGGACTCAACGGTCGTCCTGATGTTCGTCGTCGTGGAACCGCGCCCAGACGTGCCTGCCGGAGCCGGTCGCGTACCAGCCGACCTCCGACGAGAACCGCTGCGCCATCCGCAACCACAACGGGGTGTTACCGGATTCCTCCACCGCGGCGGACCCGGGCAGCGCCCGGACGTCCCCGTCGACCACATCCAGGACGAAATCGGCGCCGCAGCGGCACAGCCGCACCGTGGTGGGCGGGAGACCGGTCACCAGCGCGTTGGTGGCCAGTTCCGTGGCGACCAGCACCATCCGGTCCGCGACCCCGCCGAGGGTGAACTGAGCCACCAGGTCCTGACCGGTCACCGTCGCGAACAGCGACCCGCGCATCACCCGTAACTGCGCGGCGTCCTGCAAGGTCCAGGCCTGAAGTTCCTCGATGCCCGGCGGAGGCCGGACCGATCCCATGACAGGCACCCTCAGAACGTAGCCCTCTTGCGATGCCCCGGCCCTCAAACGGCCAAGGCCGCCGGACTGAGGGCACCAGGGGCCGAGCCGACCGCCGGCAGGGTGACCCAGAAAACACTGCCACCGTGGTCGTTGCCGTCCACCCCGACGTGCCCGCCGTGGCGCTCGACGATGCGCTGCACGATCGCGAGGCCGAGACCCGTGCCCTCGTAACCCAGGCTGGTCCCCGCCCGGGTGAAGGCAGCGAAAATCTTGTCGCGCTCCCCGGCGGGGATGCCGATGCCCCGGTCGGAGACCTCCACCCGCCAGCTCTCCCCCCGCTCCTGGGCGGTGATCTCGAGGTGGGGGATCTGCCCGGGCCCGGTGTACTTCAGCGCGTTGCCGATCATGTTGTCGAGGACCTGCCTCAGCAGAGTCGGGTCGCCGTCGACGACGGGCAGCGGCCCGACGGCGATGTGCGGGACCTGTTCCGCGGGAGCGCCCGTACGCTCGGCGATGATGTCGGCCACGACGGCGCCGAGGTCGACCCGGGAGATCCGCAGCGACCCGTTGTCGGCGGTCGCATAGTCGAGCAGGTCGTCGAGCAGGAGTTGCATCCGCGTCGTGCCGCCCCGCACGCGTTCGAGAAACTCGCGGTGCTCGGAGTCCAGGCCCGGCGCGGCCTCCTCGCGCAGGAAATCGGTGTAGGCGCTGATCCGGGCGAGCGGGCCGCGCAGGTCGTGGGCGATCACCCCGGCGAAGCCGACGAGCTCCTCCTCCCGCCGGCGTAACTGCTCCTCGACCTGTTCACGGCGGGTGATGTCGTCGCGCAGGGCGGCTGTCGCCTCGTCGACGCGCAGCAGCGCCCGGTCGCGCGACGACGTCACGGCGGCGGTCAGCACGGCGAGCAGCACGGTGATGATGCCGCCGGCAAGCCAGGTGAGGGCTTCCAGGTGCAGCGGGGGTCCCGGGAGCAGATGGTTCGTCGCGGACACACTGAGCTGCCAGACCCGCTGCGGGGCGTCGATTGCCACGGTACGCGGACCGATGTCACCGACGACCGCGTCCGGGGGTTCCCACCTCGCCAGGACCGTCTGCTCCCCGGCCCGGGACGTGTCGTGCAGCGTGACGGCGACGGCGTTCCTGGCGACCACCCCGATGCTCTCCCGCAGGAAGTCCCCGCCGCGCACCCCGAGCACCATCCAGCCCCGGAACAGGTCACGGTCCGCAGCCGCCGACGAGGACGAGTAGACGGGGGTGGCGGCGATGATCGACAGCTGCCGCTGCTCCGGGGGCAGGTCCTCGTCGCGCAGAAAGACATAGGCCCGGCTCACCGTGGTCCTGCCGGTGCGTCTCGACAGGTTGAGCGCGTCGACGGCGGCGCCGGCCGGGGCGAGATCACGGCCGATCGACACGGTCGCACCGTCCAGCGACCGGAGCAGAACGACGAACAGGTGCGAGTCGGCACCGGGGACCGGGTTCAGGACGAGACCGGAAGCACCTCGCGCCCGCCAGTACGCCTGCAGTTGCGGGATCTGCGCGGTGGTCGCCGGGATGATCAGCGAGACACCGGTCGCCCCGGGGAACCGTTCCCGGTCGACCTCCGCCGTGATCGCCGCGAACTCCGACGCCTCGAGCCGGGCCTGCGCACCGGCCGCGGCGGCCAGGTCGTCGAGCGTGCTGGCGTACCTGCGGATCTCCGCCGACACCGTCTTCGCGACGACGTGCGTCTGTTCCTCGAGCGCCTGCACTGCCCTGTTCTCGTCGGCGCGGCGTAACGCAGCCACAGCTAGGCCCGTGCCCAGCAGCCCCAGTGTCACCACGACCAGCACCAGCACCAGCGACCGGCGGCGGAGGCTCGCGGCGGCACGTAACGCCGACCCCGCTGCCCGAAGACCGGTCACCCTGCCGACGCTACGCGGTGCGGCCTTGCGGCGTACCCGAGATCAGGTTTCCGGAAGTTTCGGGTTTCAGATGGGGTCAGTTCGATCAAATCAACTCCGCTAGGCACGACGATTACGCACTTTGAACAGTTATCAAGCCCGATCACAACTTCCGGAAGTTTCCGGAAATCATTGACAACTCGACCGGCCGGTTTTAATACTGCGTTACATCGACGCACATCAACCCGTGGGTCCGGGGTCCGGTCCCGCAAGGAGGACAGCGATGCATCGAATTGAAGCCCGTCCGAAGCTCAGCGGACGTGGCCGTCTGCGGCTGCTCATCAGCGCCGTCTGCGCCGCGGTGCTGGCGGCCGTCTCACTCGCCGTGGCAGGTGTCGCCCATGCGGAGGCCGACCGGACCATCACGTCGAACCTCACCGGCTACCACAACGGCTACTTCTTCTCGTACTGGAAGGACTCCGGCAACGTCTCCATGACACTGGGCTCCGGCGGCAGCTACCGCGTCCAGATGAGCGGCATCAACAACTCCGTCGTCGGGAAGGGCTGGAAGCCCGGCTCCAGCCACACCGTCAACTACTCGGGCAGTTTCAACCCGAACGGCAACGGCTACCTCGCGCTGTACGGCTGGACCACCAACCCGCTCATCGAGTACTACATCGTCGAGGACTTCGGCAGCTACAACCCCAGCACCGGCACCACGCGGCTGGGCTCGGTCACCACCGACGGCAGCACCTACGACATCTACCGCACCCAGCGGGTCAACCAGCCCTCGATCATCGGCAACGCGACGTTCTACCAGTACTGGAGCGTCCGCCAGCAGCATCGCACCAGCGGGACCATCACCACCGCCAACCACTTCAACGCCTGGTCCCGGCTCGGCCTGACCCTCGGCACCCACGACTACCAGATCCTGGCCACCGAGGGCTACCAGAGCAACGCCACCTCCACGATGAACGTCAGCGAGGGTTCCGGCGGCACCCCCACGACCAGCCCGACAGCCGGCAACCCCGGCGGCGGCTGCACCGCGACGCTGTCGGCCGGGGAGAGCTGGAGCGACCGGTACAACCTGAACGTCGCGGTCACCGGCTCCAGCGCCTGGACCGTCACGATGAACGTCCCGGCCCCCGAGAAGATCAGCTCGACCTGGAACACCACCGCCACCTGGGACTCCAGCGGCCAGGTCATGACCGCCAAACCCAACGGCAACGGCAACACGTTCGGCGTGACCATCATGAAGAACGGCAGCACCACCTGGCCGGCGGTCTCCTGCAGCGCCGGCTGACCGGCAGGGCCGGGCTGACGGGACGCGTAGTGTTGGCATTCTTCCGAGCTTGGGGAGTGCGGCAGTGCGACGTACCGCGGAGTTTGACGCCTTCGGACCCTGGATCGACGAGGTTCACACCACGGCCGAGCTGCCCCGGCTCTACCGCGACGCCGGCATCGACCCCGCGGCGTCGCGGCTGGTGCTCAAGGTCCCCCGCGCGATCGAACGGCGGGATGCCAACCCCGATATGCACCTGTACGACTTCCTGATCGCGGTCGGCACCTCGCAGCTCACCGTCCTGCGCCGCCGCGACGACTGGTACGAGCGGGCACGTCTCCCGTTCGCGCAGATCACCGCCATCGAGGACAGCGTCAGCCTGCTCGACGGCCGGCTGACGGTGCACACCGCCGACGGCGCGGCCACCCTCATCTCCTACAACGCCCTCGACCCGGCCCCGATCACCATGTTGACGCGGTTGCTGCGCAAGCTGTACCTGCCGTGGCGCGCGGGAATTCCCGCGCCCCCGGTGGCATCCCCGCCGCCCGACCTCGGCGGTGGCGACATGGGGCTGGTCACGGCGTACCGGCAGGTCCTGGCCACCGAACCCGGCATGCGCCTGATCAGCGCCGCCCGGCGTGCGGCCGTCGGCCGGGGAAACCGCGTGTCCCGCCTGCTGCGCCCGGTGACGCTGCACGCCTCGATCCTGCTGGCCGACGACCGGGAGATCCAACTGCTGCACCGCCGCGACCGCCTCGTCCAGGGCCGCGACAAGCCGCACTCCATCGCCCGCACCGTCGTTCCCCGCGCCGGCATCGCCGGGTTCCGGGTGCGGCCCCACGACACCCACCCGCAGGTCGACATCGTCACCATCTGCAGCGCCGACGCGGCCCTCGACTTCCCGACCCACGCCGGTGCGGAAACCGACGCCCTCCTCGCCCTGCTCAGCACCGCCTGAGCCGGAATGTGCCGGGAATGTACGCCATCTCTCTAGCGTCGCGCCGTGATCCGCAGATGGTGTTCCGCGTTCATGTCCATACTCATCGCCAGTGTTGCTTGCGTCTCGCTGGCCGTGCTCCCGTCCGCCGCTCCGGCGCGGGCGGACGTCCGCCCGGCAGCGGGGCAGTTCGTGCCGGTCACGCCGGTGCGGATCGTCAGCGGGGGCAAGGTCGCGCCCGCGGAGAGCTACTCCCTCGGCCCGCTGGGGCAGGGCGGGATCCCCGCCGGCGGCGTCTCGGCCGTGGCCTTCCAGTTCTCGGCGCTGAGCACGGATGACGGCTGGCTCGTCGTGCATGCGAGTGATGTGGCCCGGCCGGGCGCCTCGAACCTGAACTACCAGGCCGGGGTTACCGCCACCAACCAGGTCGTCACCGGGCTCGGCGCGGACGGCAAGGCGAAGATCTACAACGGCGGCGCCGCGGAGGCCGCGATCTCCGTCGACGTCATCGGCTACTTCACCTCCGGCACGGGGCAGAGCGCGGGGTCGACGTTCGTACCCGTGGCTCCGGCCCGGATCGCGAGTGCGCTGGAGATCAAGGCCAAAACGGCGCTGCCCGTCGCGCCGCTCGGCCTGGGCGGCATCCCTGCCACAAACGTCACCGGGATCGTCGCGCACCTCACGCTCAGCTCGACGGTCGCCGGGCAGGTCACGGTCTACGCGAGCGACGCGAAACAGCCGGCCACCGTGGACGTGACCTACGGCAGCGACCCGAACTACACCAACCTGGTCCACGCGCCGCTCGGCAGCGACGGCAGGTTCCTCGTCTACAGCACCCAGCTCGCCAAGCTGACCGTCGACGTCGTCGGCTACTACCAGAAGCCCGCCGGCACCGCGTCCGGATCGAGCTATGTCGCCCTCACCCCCACCCGTTTCATCGCCGGGGAGACGGTGGCTGCCAGCACCCAGGTGGACTACCCCGTCGCCGGGGTCGGTGGCGTACCCACCAGCGGTGTCGCGGCGGTGGTGTTCAACCTGACCGCGAACAAGGCCACGAAGGCGGGTGCGCTCAGCACGTGGGCTACCGGGACGGACAAACCGGTAGCGCGGCAGCTCACCTATCGCGTTGGCGGAAGCTGGCCCACGCTGCAGATCAGCAAGGTCGGCACCGGCGGAAAGATCTCCCTCTACAACGCGGGCGACGCCGTCCGGATCCTGGGTGACATCGTCGGCTACTACCGTGCGGCGACCGCGCCCGGCGTGCCGGGCGCGGTGCGCGCGACGGCAGCCGGCAGTGGCACGGCGACGGTCTCGTGGGATCCGCCGGCCACCGACGGGGGCGCCGCGATCACCCGGTACACCGTGACCGCCTCCCCCGGTGGTGCCACGGCCTCCACTGCGGACGACGGTACGAGCGTGCAGGTGCCGGGGTTGAGCAACGGGGTGGCGTACACGTTCTCGGTGACCGCCACCAACGCGGCCGGGACCTCGACGGCGTCCGCGCGCTCGGGCGCCGTAACACCGGAGGCACCCGTGGCGCCGGGACAGCCGTTCGTGACCGATGTGCTGGCCCGCGACGGCGCGGTGGCAGTGACCTGGAGCCCGCCGCCCGCAGGCGCCGCGACGGTCACCACCTACCGGCTCGTGGCCACACCGGGCGGGGTGTCCGCCGAGGCAGCGGGCGACCTCACCGAGGCGATCCTGCCGGGTCTCACCAACGGTACGGCCTACCGCATCACGGTCACCGCCACTAACGGCAACGGCGCCGGTACGTCCTCGGCGCCCTCCGCCACGGTCACGCCCGGACCGGCCCAGCCGCCGCTACGGCCCGCCGTCACCTCGGTCGTCGCCCTGAACCAGCGGGTCGACCTGCAGTGGGTCGCGCCTCCGGACGGCGGCGGGACGATCACGGGTTACGCGGTCACGACCAGCCCCGGCGCCAAGGTGGTCGAGGTACCGGCCGGCACGACGGTCGCATCGGTCACCGGCCTGGCCAACGGTACGCCCGTCATCCTCGCCGTCACCGCGAAGAACTCCGCCGGCGCGGGGCCCGCCACGGAGGTGACCGCGACCCCGGCCGCGACCCGCGCACCCGCCGCCCCCACCGAGCTACGCGTCTCGGCGACCGGCGCCGGCCAGCTCACCACCGCCTGGAGCGCGCCCACCGACGTCGGCACGAGCGCCGTGACGGGCTACACCGTGACCGCGTCACCGGGCGGAGCCACGGTCACGGTCGGCGCCGCCACCACGACCGCGGTCCTGAGCGGGTTGAACCAGGCGACGGCGTACACCGTGACGGTGAAGGCCACGAACGCGGCCGGAACCGGCGCGGCGAGCCCGGCCTCCGAGCCCGTCACGCCGAAGGTGGCGATGAAGACGCCACCCACCGTCCTGACCAGCGCGTCGATGGCCACGCTGCGCACCGCCCAGCAGGACGGCACGCTCACCTTCGAGCAGCCCACGGCGCAGGTCGCGGCGCTGAAGACCGGTGCCCTGCTCGTCCTGACACCCAATGCGGTCACGCCGCGAGGCTTCTACGGCCGCGTCACCGGTGCGGTGACCCGCTCCGGGCTGTTCGTGGTCGCCACGGCCGAGGCCGGCCTGGACGAGGTGTTCACCGCGGGTGGCCTGTCGGTGGACGGCAGGCTCACCACTCAGGACGTCGCGTCGTTCACGCCGCTGGTGCCCGGCGTCCGCCTCGCCGAGCCCACTATCAAGGGCCGCACCCTCGCCGAGGGCGCCCCGAAGGTGGCTATCGGGACGCCGGACATCGGCATCCGCGACGGCGCACTCGTGATGGAGTACGCCTTCGCTCCGCAGCAGGACTCGGCCGGGCACGGCGCCCGGACCGAGATGCAGACCAAGATCACTCCGACGTACGGCGGCCGGCTGGACTACGCGTTCCCGATCGGGGTCAAGGGCCAGTTCACGCTTGGAGCGAAGACCGAGAGCCAGGTCCAGGCCAAGGTCGGCGTCTCGATGGACCTGCTCGACTGGCACCGCCGGCTGGGAACGGTCCGGGGCTCCTGCGTCACCGTCCCGATCGGTATCGTCCCCGTGGTGATGTGCCCCGAGTTCGGGGTCGACGTCGCCGCCACCATCACCGCGGGCGGCGGGTACAGCTTCTCCTTCTCGTTCGACCGGTCCTTCTCCGTCGGCATGGCGATCGACGGCACCAAGGTGACCCCGACCGCGTCGAACTGGTCGGACGGCTCGCCGTCGGCGACCATCAACGCGTTCGGCGACGCCAACGCCGAACTGGACACGCCGGTCTCGATGACATTGTTCTTCTACGGTGCTGCGGGGCCGAGCGTGCTCTTCACGCCCTACGTACGGTTCTTCGCCGACACGACGCAGAACCCGTGGTGGGAGGCGCGGGTGGGGCTGCGCGTCAACGCGGAGCTCAAATCCCGGAAGATCCTCGGCGTCACGCTGGAGTTCTCGAGCCCGAACATCGTCAACCTGTTCCTCACTGTGGCGCAGGCCGCCGGTGCCTACACCGGTATCGCGATCACCCCGAGGGCGCCGTCGACGTCGGTGAACACGACCGTCGACTTCGGCGTCACCGTGGTCGGCTGGCCCGACGACATCCCGATCGAGTGGGCCGTGACCGACGGTCCCGGGCGCATCGACCAGAAGGGGTTGTTCACCTCGCCGCAGGAGGGCACCGCCGAGATCACCGCCACCAGCCCGGGCGACCCCGCCAACCTGCGGCCGCCGATGCAGGCCACCACCGCGGTCCGCATCGGCGCCCGGGCTCCGGACGCCCCACAGGACGTCAAGGCGGTCGCGGGATCCTTCACCGCGAAGGTCACCTGGAAGGCACCCGCGGACAACGGTTCCCCGATCACCGGTTACACACTGACCACGCTGCCGGCGACCGTATCGGTGATCGCCCCGGCAGGGGCGACCACCGCGCAGCTCAAATACCTGAATCCCGGTACCAGCTACCTGGTCTACGTATGGGCGACGAACGCGAAGGGCACCGGACCGGCCGGCTCCTCCACACAGTCGATCTCGCCGGCCGACGACAGCTTCCTGCCGATCGGAACGCAACCGGTCAACATCACGGCAGCCGACCCGGCCATGAGCACCCTGCACTGGGGTGATCCCGTGCTCTCGCGCACCGGGCGCTACGTCGTCTACTCGCTGAGCCCGGACAGCCCGCTCGCCCCGGCCGACCTGGCCGGCGCGAGTGCCGGCGGCTACCTCGTACGCCATGACCTCGTCACCGGCGATATCGTGCTGGTCAGCCGTGGCCCGGACGGCGTCACCCCGGTCACGGCGGGCGACCCGGCGATCGACGGCTCCGGCAACCTCGTCTCCTACCTCGTGGGCGCCGGCAGCACCCGCCGGATCCTGGTCCACGACCTCGCCCGCGGCACGGTCACCGATGCCAGGCCGGGCAACATGCCCGCGATTCCCCAGCATCAGGAACTCAGCGCGGACGGCACCACGCTGCTCGTCTGGGCTCAGGCGACCTCCACCCTGCGCGGCTCGGTGTGGCGCTCGGTGATCGGTTCCGGCACGGCGACCCAGGTGAGCCGCTGCTGGGTCGAATACACCTGCACCTCCGGCCCGTACGTCGCCGACGGCAAGCGTTTCGCCGTCTCCGGCACCGGTCGCTACATCGTCTACGCCGAGCAGGCCGAGAACGGCGGCCTGACGAACTACCTCTACGACGCCACCACCGGCGCGTGGAAGGAGATGACCCCGCAGACCACGGACGGCCTCGCGTACGAGGTGAGCGCGATCTCCGCCGACGCCTCGCGGACAGCCGGCTTCTACGGCAGCTACAACACCACCACGGGTACCTACACCATGGGTCCGTACGTGCGGACCGGCCGGGCGGGTACCCCGACGGCGGCCGACATCGTGCTCCTGGTCCCGGGCGGGCAACCCGTGACCTGGACGGTGCCGCAACTCAGCGACGACGGCTCCGTGGCGTTCGCCTACCACGAGTCTGCCCCGGCCGGCAGCAAGGACGGGTTCACCGTGGTCAGTGCCGAACAGACCGTCGACATCGGAGTCCCGGCGCAGTGGGGTGCGATGAGCGGTGACGGCCGGGTGGTGGCTGTGCTGCGCGAGGACCAGCCGGGAGTGTGGATGCGGCGTGTGAGCTGAACCTCGCCCCGCGGAAGTGATCATGGACGACGGCCGGGGTTAGCATGGGCTGTGCTGTACCGGGTGCTGGGACCGACCGAGCTCCCGGGACAGACCCTCGCTGCCAAACCCCGGCTCGTCGCCCTGCTGCTGCTGACCGCGGGACGACGACCGGTGTCGCTCGACTTCCTGGTCGACGAGGTCTGGCCGCAGCGTCCGCCCGCCTCCGCGGTGGCCAACCTCCGCACCTACCTCTCCCAGCTGCGCAAGCTGTTCCCCGGCAGGATCAGCTCCGACAGCGGTGGTTACCGGTTCGAGGTGGCCGAGGGTGAGCTGGACCTCGCCGAGTTCGGCGCGCTGCTCACCGCCGGGCGCAAGGCCGCCGTCGATCGGCCGGAGGCTGCGCGGGCCGGCCTGCGGGCGGCGCTGGAGCTGTGGCGCGGGCAGCCGTTCGCGGGTGAGCCGGTCGGACCGGTGCTGCGGGCGCGGGCGGCCGCCGCGCAGGATGACTATCTCGCCGCAGTCGAGTTGTACAGCGAGTTGCTGCTGCGCGGCGGTGAGCCGGCAGCGGCCCAGGCACTGCTGCGCGCCACGGTGAGCGAGCATCCCCTGCGCGAACATCTGCGCAGCCTGCTCGTCCTCGCGCACTACCAGGGCGGGGATCCGGCCGGGGCGCTGCTGGCGTTCCAGGACGCCCGGTCGGTGCTGGCGGCGAGCCTCGGCATCGACCCCGGCCCCGAGCTGACGGCGATCCACCAGGCGGTGCTGCGCCGGGACCCCCGCCTGCTGCCCGCCGCCGACGACAGCGCCGACCGGCTCGCGACGCCGTTCCAGCTGCCGCCCGCGGTGGCCGACTTCGTGGGACGCGAGGACGAGATCACCCGGCTGACGGAGCTGCTGCGCAAGTCGGACCCCGTACCCGGTGCGGGGGTCACGGCCCTGATCGGCGGCATGGCGGGCATCGGCAAGAGCACCCTGGCGGTCCGCGTCGCGCACGAGGTGGCGGACCTGTTCCCGGACGGGTGCCTCTACGCCGATCTGCAGCAGACCGATGGCAGCGCGGTCCCGTTGGCGCGGGTTCTCGGACGGTTCCTGCGGGCGCTGGGCGTACCCGGCGAGACGCTGCCCGACGACCCGCAGGAGCGCGCCGATCAACTCCGGTCACTGCTGGCCGGTCGCCGGGTCCTGATCGTCGCCGACAACGCGACCGAGGCTGCCCAGGTGCGCCGGCTCATGCCGGGGCCGGGCGGGGCGCTGCTGGTGACGAGCCGTTCGCTGCTGACCGTGCCGGGTGCGCACATCCTCGAGCTGCGCCCACTGAGCACCGGGGCCGGGGTCGCGCTGCTGGCCCGGATCGCGGGGCGGGCCGCTGTCACCGCCGAGCCCGATGCCGCCGCCGCGCTCGCCGACCTGTGCGGCGGCCTGCCGCTGGGGATCCGCGCGGCCGGCATGCGGTCGGCGTCGCTGCCGGGCCCGGCGCTCGGGCGCATCGTCGCGCGGCTCTCCGACGAGCATCAGCGGCTCGACCGGCTGACCGTCGGCGACATCGACATCCGGGCCAGCCTCGCGCTCAGCTACCGCAGACTCTCGCCGCGTGCCCTCGACCTGCTGCGGCTGGTCAGTATCCTGCCGATGCGTACGTTCGCGGCCTGGCTGCCTGCGGCGCTGCTCGACGTTCGCGAGCCGGAGGCGTATTCGCTGGCCGAGGAGCTGTGCGACGCGCAGGTGCTCACCCGGGCCGGTGGCGAGCGGTACGGGCTGCACGATCTGGTCCGCCTCTCGGCGAGTGAGCAGCCGGGGCCACCGGCCGGGGAGCTGATCGCCGCCGCGGGACGGGCGTACCTGGCCGCCGCGCTGACGGCGAACCGGCGGCTACCGGGCCGGCCGATGGCACTGCCCGCGCCGTCGGCGCCCGTGCCGGAGGCCGGCGCCGCACCGGTGGAGTGGTTCGAGGCCGAGCTGGACGGCCTGCGCGCGCTCGTGCCGTCGCTGGCCGGGACCGGGCAGGTCGAGCTCGCCGCGCGGCTCGCGACCGCCACCGTCAACTTCTGTGTCCTACGCGGACGGATCGACGACTGGGCCGCGACGCACGACGTGATCCCCGCCGGGACGCCGTTGCCGCCTGCCACCGCCGCGTTGCTGGCGCTGAGTGTGGGAAGCCTCTTCCGGTTCCGCGACGACAACCAGGGGGCGTTGCCGCATCTACGCCGGTCGTACGAGCTGTATCGCGGGCTGGATGATGCCGCGGGGATGGCGGGGGCCGCGCTCGGCTGGGCCGTGGCCGAGCAGCAGCTGGGCCACGTCGGGGAGGCCGTCGCCGCCTTCGAGCGGGCCGTGGCGTTGCTTCCCGTGCTGGACGGGACTCCCGCGGCCGGCTACATCCAGCTCACCTTCCGGCAGCCGTTCAGTTCCTCCCCCGAGGAGGAGAACGCCGCACTCGGCCGGGCTCTGACGATCTTCGAGGCCGCCGGCGACGTCTGGGGCGCCGCCGAGGCACACACGTTCCTCGCCGCGGGCCATCGGCGCCGCAACCAGCCCGCGGTCGCCGCCCGGCATGCGCGGGAGGCCGTGCTCGCGTACACCGATCTGCGCGACCAGATGCAGCTGACCGTCGCCGAGATCGTCCTCACCGACGCCTACCTGGAGCTGGGCTCGATCGACCAGGCCCGGGTCCTCGCCGGGCAGTGTTTCGCCCGCGCCACCCGGATCGGGCACCGCTGGGGCATCGCGTCCGCCCGCCGGGCCGCCGGACGGATCGAGTTGCTCGAAGGCCGGCCCGCGGCGGCGGCCGAGTTGCTGACCGCCGCCGAGGCCGGCTTCCGCGAGATGGGGCTCGTCCGGCCCGCCGAGCAGACACATTCACTGCTCTTGCAGGCTTTGCGCTGAGCCGGCGTCACATCTTGTTGGCCGCGACCTCCGCCTTGTAGGCCGCGGGTGCGAGCGGCCCGATCGGGGTGTCGCTCAGCGAGGAGCGGATGTACGCGCCGGGCTCGTCGAAGTAGGACTCGTAGGCGAGGTCACCGGCATTGTCGGCGAACCAGCCCATGTAGTCGTGGATGTACTGCGGGTTGTCGCCACCGGCGTGGCCGTACCACTGGCAGTTGAGGTCGGGGTCGGCGTTGTAGATGTTGCAGGCGACGCCCCACTCCGCGACCGCGAACTTCGTGCCGTTGGCCGTGGCGAGGGCGAGCGACTCGTTGAGCCGGCGATAGCCGTTGAAGTGCTCGTCGGTGCCGGCGGTTCCGGTGTCCGGGTTCCAGGAGTCGTACGAGTCGATCGCGTACACGTCGACGTAGTCCCGCACTGCCTCGAAGACCTGCACGCTGCACTCGTTGTCGCAGGTCTGGTCGGCGCCCTTGTTGGGGTTGTAGACGATCCGCAGCCCCGGGGCGGCGGCCTTCATCCACTGCACGGCCTGGATGAAGGAGGCCTGCCAGGCAGCCTGGTTGGCGTCGGTGAGCTTCCAGTACCAGTTCGGCAGGTTCATCTCCCAGCCGAGCCGCACATACGCGTCCGGGTCGGCATCAGCGATCGTCCTGGCCAGGTCCTGCCACTGGGTCTGCGTACCGGTGAAGGAGACGTTGTTGACGCCGCCGCCGGGCCACAGCGGGATAGTCATGATCAGGTCGTCACGGGCGGGGGTGAACCCGGACGGCAGACCGTCCTCGATCCACTGGGCGTCGTCGACGGTGTCCCAGTTGTCACGCCGCGGGAAGAGGGTGACGTTGTCGACCTTCGCGCCGCGGAAGTCGGCGAAGTCGTCGGCCCGCTCGGTGGTCTGACTCTGCGGGTTGACGCCGGAGCTCCACGGCAGGCCGCTCGCCCGTAGCCCGGTCGGGGTGTAGTAACCGAGCACGTCGATGAGCAGCACGACGCTGCCCGCGGCGGTGTTGTGGATCGCGACCTTGCCGTCCTGGCTCAGGTGCGACACCTGCTGGGTCGGCCAGCGTCGGGTACTGGCCTGATAGGACAGCTGCCGCGCGACCGGCTGCGCCTCGTCGGCCGCGTAGACGCTGAGCCCACCCGCCAGGGTGCCGCTCTCCGAGTAGGCGGTCAGGTTGAACGCGACGGCGGACGACCCGGTCGCGGGCACCCCACCGAGCCCGGCAAGCGCGAACGTGCTGGTGGTGTCCGCCGTGATGACCGGCCGGCCGAGGACCCGGGCGGGCGTGACCGCGGTGAACACGGACCCGGTGGCCGAGCCGGTGGCATCCTGGAAGTAGCCGACGATCTCCACCCACAGCGTCACCGCCGTGGTCGTGTAGATCCGGAACGTCCCGTTGGTGCCGAGCTTGACCGTGGTCTGGGCCGTGAAGCGCCCGCCGGTGGCGTAGTGGTTGTCCGAGGCGGTCGGGTGGGTCGCACCCAGCGGGAAGGCGAGCAGCGCCCCCGCCGTGCTGGCCGTCGTCGTCACGTGCGCCACGACGGCGGTGACCCCACTGTGCGGCACTCCGCCCTGACCGAGCGGCGTCACATCGTAGTAGGCGGCGGCCGCGTTGGGCTTTTCGCTGACGATCCGGACCGGCTTGAGCGGCACATAGGTCGAGCCGACCGTGGTGGAACCGGCAGCCGTGTAGTAGCCGACGACGTCGACGTTCACGTCGGCCTCCGCCGCCGTGGTGGAACCGTTGTAGAGCGAGATCTGGCCGCCGGTGCCGAGCTTGGTCACGACAGCGTTGTCAGCCCACACGTCCTTGACGAAATTCAGGTTGGACGTGCCGGGCGGACTGCTACCGGCAACCGCGGGAAACGCGGTCACCGTGCCGTTGCCAGTGGCGCTCAGCGCGTGCAACTGGTAGGCGATGGCCGAAACACCGCTGGCCGGGACCCCGCCCTTACCGAGAGGCGAGAACGTGTACGTCGCCGCCCCGGCCACGGGCTGGAGGTTGACGATGCGCGCCGGGGTGAGCGGCACGTACTGCCCGGCCACGGGCGTCGCGGCGGCCGCCTCGGCGGGCGATCCCCCACCCGCGACGGCAAACGACAGCACCAGGGTCAGGGCAGCGAGAAGGGGTACAGCACGTGGTCTACGCACGAAGGCTCCCGTTAGGACCGAATTTGACCTCAGGAGGCTAGAGACCAGCGATACAGCCGCCATACATTCCCCGCCGCAGGACCCCGATGCGCGGGCACCATCCGCTTCCGGCCCCTGGTGCCCGCGCGCGGCGAACGGGTCAGGCCAGGGAGAACTTCTGCGCGGCGGCGCCGTTGCAGTCCCAGATCTGCAGCCGGGTGCCGTTCGCGGTGGCACCGTTCGGGGAGTCGACGCAGCGGCCGCTGGCCGGGTTGGACAGGGAGCCGTCGGCGTTGACCACCCAGTTCTGGTAGCCGCCGCTGTTGCACGTCGCGAGCTGGAGCTTGGTGCCCGCGGTGCTGGTGCCGCCGGCGATGTCGAGGCACTTGCCGAGCGTACGCAGAGTCTGGCCGTTGAAGGTCCATTTCTGATCTGCCGCCGTGGCCTGCTGGCAGTCCCAGAGCTGGACCGCGGTGCCGTCGCCGCCCGTGTCGTCGCCGGCGACATCCACACACTTGCCGCCGGGGCCGTAGATCGGGGTGCCGATGGCGAACTTCTGCGCGGCGGCACCGTTGCAGTCCCAGATCTGCAGCCGGGTGCCGTTCGCGGTGGCACCGTTCGGGGAGTCGGCGCAGCGGCCGCTGGCGGGGTTCTTCAGGGAGCCGTCGGGCTGGGTGACCCAACTCTGGTAGCCGCCGCTGTTGCACGTCGCGAGCTGGAGTTTGGTGCCCGCCGCGCTGGCACCGCCGGCGATGTCCAGGCACTTGCCGAGGGTCTGCAGGCTCTGGCCGTTCCAGGTCCAGTGCTGGTCCTTCGCGCCGGACTGGCAGTCCCAGAGCTGGACCGCGGTGCCGTCACTGCCGGTGTCGTCGCCGGCCACGTCCACGCACTTGCCGCCCGGGCCGGTCAGGGTCTGCCCGGTCACCGAGCCGCCGCCTCCACCTCCTTTGTTGTAGACGGCCACCGAGTCGATGATGAGTTTGCCGCCGGAGACCGTGGCGGCGGTCGGGCCGCCGCCGAACGCGTCGGGGAAGCCGCCGCCGATCGCCAGGTCGTAGATGATGAAGAACGGGTGATCGATCGCGTCGGCCCACGTGGTGGCGTCGACGGCGGTCGCCTTGACGGTGTAGAAGTTCGCGCCGTCGAGGTAGAACCGGATCTCCTCCGGCGACGTGGAGCGGTCGATCTCCACGGCATAGTCATGGAACCCGGTCTGGCAGCCGGAACAGGCCCGCTCCCCGGAGCCGATCCCGGTCGACTCGTTGCAGGGCCCGCCGGGGTTCACGCCGCAGTGGATGGTGCTGAAGACCGAGCTGCGGCCGTTGATGTCCTCCATGATGTCCACCTCGCCCGACTTCGGCCAGGTGACCCCGGACCGCAGCGGCGCGCCGAGCATCCAGAACGCGGGCCAGTACCCCGCACCGTTCGCGGTGGTGACGTTGGGCTGCTGCAGGACGGACTCCATGCGTACGACTCCGCCTGCTGCGGCACCGAACGTCGCCGCCTGGGTCTCCACCCGCCCGGAGGTCCATCCGCTCCTCGGGTCGGAGCCGGAGTGCAACGCCTGCAGCACCAGGTGTCCCCCGCCGTCGTAGTAGACGTTCGAGGTACTGCTGGTCATCGTCTCGATCTCGCCGGTCCCGAAGCTGCTGCCCGGCCCGGTGTCGTACTTCCACAGGCTCTGATCGATGCCGGTGCCGGCCGCACCGTTGAAGTCGTCGCTCCACGTCAGCGTGAAACCGGCCGGCGGGGCGGGAACGGCCGCGTGCGCCACCTGCGGCACGGCGGTGGCTATGGCTGTCGGCAGGAGTACGGCTGCGAGCACAGAGAGCGCTCTCCTGCGGGGTGAAACCGATGTCGAGGGCATGCGTCCAGACCTCCGGGGATGACAGAGCGCTACGGGGGTCCGTCAAGCCGCGTGAGCGACGATGCCCGTCAGGACATCGGGGGAACGCCATCCGGCCGGCGGATCCCCAGTATCACCACCGATCCATGCATTTGGATAGATCCAAAATTCGGGAACGACCTGGCGACGCATCGCCCTTGACCCCGTGACTGCGTGGTTCCAAAGTCTGCTTGTGCTGTTCCCCACCCCACCACTGACCGCGGCTGACCGAGCGGTCCTGACCCACGTCGAACAGATGCGCGAGCAGGTTCGCCACCAGCTGCGAGGGCGACCCGGCAACTGGACATCCGGGCTCAGCAGATTCCTGACCGCGGACGCTGTCGCCGCATCGAACTCCATCGAAGGATTCCGCGTCTCCACGCAGGACGCCCAGGATCTGATGGATGGCGAGCGGGACGTCGATGTGTCCGACGAGAACCGCGAAGAGACCCTGGCGTACCAGCGCATGATGACCTACGTGCAGTCCCTGCACGATGCCCCCGACTTCCAATACAGCAAGGGCCTGTTGAACGCTCTGCACTGGATGCTGCAAGGTCATCACCACACTCAGCGCAAACCAGCCGGGCAATGGCGCCGCGGACCGGTCTACGTCACCGACCCTCGCAATCCCCGGGTCGCGGCCTACACCGCGCCCGATGCCGGTGACGTCCCCGAGTTGATGGGCGAACTGGTCGCCTGGCTCAACGCCGACGACGAAGCCCACCCGCTGATCCGGGCGGCCATGGCCCACCTGCACCTGGTGTCCATCCACCCGTGGGCCGACGGCAACGGCCGCATGTCCCGGTCACTGCAGACACTCCTGATCGCCCGCGAGGGTGTCCTCGCCCCGGAATTCTCCTCGATCGAGGCATGGCTCGGCATGCCGGGCAACACGTGGGAGTACTACCGCGAGTTGCAGCGCCGCGGCGCTACGTACCAGCCCGACCGGGAGGTTTCCGGCTGGATCAGGTTCAACCTGACCGCCTACCACCAGCAGGCACAGACGGTTCTGCATCGCATGAACCAGTCCGCGGCGGTGTGGGATCAGCTCGCGACGTTCGCCGGCGCCGCCGGGTGGGACGAGCGTGTCGTCTCAGCGTTGCACGACGTCGCGATCGACGGCCGGGTCCGCCGTGCACGATACGAACAGGCCGAGGGGCTCACCCTGCAGCAGGCCCAGCGCGATCTGCGGGATCTGGCGAGCGCCGGACTCCTTGCACCGGTCGGCCGCACCCGCGCCCGCTACTACACCGAGGGCCCACGCTTCCCCGAGGCAACACTGGAGCTGGCCCGCACCCCGTTCTCCCTCACCTCGCCGTACCCGAACGACTGACCGGATTCCACGGTGGACCGGGCTGTGGATGCGCTTCTACGCTGCCGGGATGGACAAGCCGAGCATGGCCCGCATGTACGACTACTATCTCGGCGGCAATCATCACACCCCGGCGGACGTCGCCGCGGCGGAGCGGGTGCTCGTCGCCGTGCCCACGTTGAAGGAGATCGCCCGGGCGAACCGCGCGTTCCTGCGCCGCGCCGTCACCGAGCTGACCGCGGCCGGCGTCCGGCAGTTCCTCGACATCGGCTCCGGCATTCCCACTGCCGGGAACGTCCACGAGATCGCCCAGCAGCACGCCCCGGACAGCCACGTCGTCTACGTCGACATCGACCCTGAAGCGGTCGCGCACAGCAACGAGCTGCTCAACGGCAACCATGGCGCGGCGGCGGTGCAGGCCGATCTGGGTGACCCGGCGAGCATCCTCGAGCACCCCGAGGTCGAGCGGCTGCTGGACTTCGACCGGCCGATTGCGCTGCTGATGCTGTCGGTGCTGCAGTTCCTGCCGGACACGACCGCACTTCCGGCCGTACGCAAGCTGCGTGAAGCCCTGCCACCCGGCAGCTTCCTCGCCCTCACCCACCCCGCCACCGACGCCCTCACCCAGGGCCCCCGCGACACGGTCGACACCGTCTACCGCACCACGAACGCCCCCACCACGACGCCCCGCAGCCGTGCCGAGATCGCCGCGCTGTTCTCGGGTTTCGAGCTACTGGAGCCCGGCCTGGTCTGGGTCCCCCTCTGGCGTCCCGGCCACGACCCCGGCCCGGTCGACCCCACCACCATGCCGATGCTCGCCGGCGTCGCCGTCCGGCAGTATCGGTGAGGTGCCCGGGGGTCGGGCGGCGGGGCCGGTGCTGTCGCGGATGATCAGCTCGGTGGGGAGGAGGAGCTGTTCGGGTTTGGCCTCGCCCCGCATCGCGGCGATCAGGGCGGCCGCGGCGGCACGGCCCTTGTGCACGACGTCCTGACGTACGGTCGTCAGCGCCGGACGGAAACGCAGCGCAGCTGGACTGTCGTCGAAGCCGACCACGGAGACGTCACCGGGGACGCTCAGGCCCAGCTCCCGCGCGGCGTCGATCACGGCGATCGCGATGACGTCGGAGAAGCACAGCACAGCGGTCGGCCGGTCGGGGCGGTCGAGCAGCAACCGCGTCGCCTGCCGGACGTCGTCGAAGGCCACCTCGGGCACCCGGGCCGCGGTGATCAGCGCACCCGCCGGACCGAGGGCGTCCAGCCAGCCGGCCAGGCGCTGCTTCGAGGCGTACCCGTCGAGGTCGGAGGCGACCGGGTCGATCAGGCCGTGCGGGCCGTGCAGACCGCTCATCAGCAGCGCGACCCGGTGGTGCCCCAGGCTCACCAGGTGCTCAGCGGCGGCCCGGGCGCCATCGCGGTCGGCGACGTTCACGCTGGTCAGGCCGTCCTGGGGGACCTGGTCGATGTGGACCAGCGGCAGACCGCGGCGGGTCAGCAGATCCACCGCCGGGGATGCCGGGTCGCACGAGTAGACCAGCGCGCCGTCCATGGCGACGTCGCGGGCCGGGACCACGTCACTGGTGGAGCTCGCGGTCAGCAACGTCAACGCCAGCCCGGTCGGCGTCAGCTCCTCCGCGATCGCCCCGAGGAATGCCGTGGCGACGGAATCGGAGAACGCGTAGCTCAGCGAGTCGGTCAGCAGGATCCCGACCGCGCCCGTCGTCCCCCGGGCCAGCGCGCGGGCGGCGGGATCCGGGCCGACATAACCGAGCTCGTCAGCAGCGGCCAGAATCCGGTCACGCAACACGCGGGAGAGCTGATCCGGCCGGGAGAACGCGTTCGACACGGTCATCCGGCTCACGCCCACCCGGTCGGCGATCGTCTGCAGCGTCACCCTGGCCAACCGCCGTCACATCCTCTGGTCAGCCCCGACGATATCTCGCCGCTACGACCGCGCGGCGCACGAGGCGAGCACCGGCCGCGGCTCGTCCACCGCCACGAACCGCGCGGTCGCGAACAAGACCCGGGACACAAGCTGACGGGTACGCGGCAAGCGCGGCACCTCGGCCTGCGCACGAACCGGCCCGTCCAGCCGCGCGTCCTCGAACTCACGGGCCACGGCCCGGACAGCCACGATGTACGCCGTCGGCATCAGCATGATCGCACTCCTTCGTCGGCTCAGCTTCTATACCGGTACAGTAGCGACCGCTTCTGTACCGGTCAAGACTGACTCGAAGATCACCTTTGCCAACTGTTGATCAATTGACGCTAATGGATCTTGAATTGATATGCCTACATGTCGGGACGGAATTCGTCGACGTTAAGCATTCGTTACAGGGCACCGCGTCGGCGACATCAATCCCGACGCTAGGTTGAGACAGCAACAAAAATCAGGTCCCAGGGCACCACTCAGACACGGCCCGCAATGCCGTGGGCCGATGAGATGAAGGAGCCACCGAGTGGGTACAAAATTCCGTGTCCTCGCGGCGCTGACCACGGTCGCAGCGCTGGCGGCGACGACGGCGTGCAGCCAGACGCGCGACGACACGTCCGACTCAGGATCCAGCTCGAACCTCATCGGCATCGCGATGCCGACCCGCAGCCTCGAGCGCTGGAACAACGACGGCGCTCACCTCGACGACCTGCTGAAGAAGGCCGGTTACACGACCACACTGCAGTATGCCGACAACAAAGTCGACCAGCAGATCACGCAGCTCCAGAATATGATCAACCAGAATCCGAAGGTGCTGGTCGTGGCGTCGATCGACGGCACGGCGCTCGGCCCGGTGCTGGCCAAGGCCGCGTCACAGAAGATCAAAGTCATCGCGTACGACCGCCTGATCAACAAGACGCCGGACGTCGACTACTACGCGACCTTCGACAATTATCAGGTCGGCAAACTCCAGGGCGATTTCATCGTCAAGCAGCTCGGCCTCGACGCCGGCAAGGGCCCGTTCAACCTCGAGCCGTTCGCCGGGTCGTCTGACGACAACAACGCCAAGTTCTTCTTCGCCGGCGCGTGGGACGTGCTCAAGCCGTACGTTGACAGCGGCAAGCTCGTCATCCCGTCCGGGAAGAAGCTCGCGAGCGACGCCGACTGGAAGAACGTCAGCATCGACGGCTGGCTCTCGCAGAAGGCCCAGTCCGAGATGGACAACCGGATCAACTCGTTCTACACCGGCGGCAAGAAGGTCGACGTCGTGCTGTCCCCCAACGACTCGCTGGCGCTGGGCATCGAGCAGTCGCTCGAGTCGAAGGGTTACAAGGCCGGCGCGGGCTGGCCGGTCATCACGGGTCAGGACGCCGACCTGGCGAACACCAAGAACATCCTGGCCGGCAAGCAGTCGATGACCGTGTGGAAGGACACCCGGACCCTCGGCGACCAGGTCGCGAAGATGGTGGACCAGATCGTCAAGGGACAGACCGTCGAGACCAACGACACCAAGACCTACGACAACGAGGTCAAGGTCGTCCCGGCGTACCTGCTCCCGCCCGTCGTCGTGACCAAGGACGATGTCAAGACCAAGCTGGTCGACTCCGGGTTCTTCACCGCCGACAAGCTCGGCCTCTGACCCCTCCATGACCGACACGGGTCCCATCCTCGAGATGCGCGGCATCACCAAGACCTTCCCCGGCGTCAAGGCCCTGCAGGACGTCACGATGACCGTGGCGCGGGGCGAGGTGCACGCCGTCTGCGGCGAGAACGGCGCGGGCAAATCCACCCTGATGAAGGTGCTCAGCGGGGTGTACCCGCACGGCAGCTATGACGGCGACATCGTCTTCGAGGGCGACCCGTGCCGGTTCAGGAGCATCCGCGACTCCGAGGAGCGCGGCATCGTGATCATTCACCAGGAGCTGGCGCTCAGCCCGTACCTCTCGATCGCCGAGAACATCTTTCTCGGCAACGAACGGTCCAAGCGGGGCGTCATCAACTGGACCGCGACCAACACGCAGGCCGCCGGGCTGCTGGCGCGGGTCGGCCTGGACGAGCATCCCGACACCAAGATCATCGACCTCGGTGTCGGCAAGCAGCAGCTCGTCGAGATCGCGAAGGCATTGTCCAAGCGGGTGAAGCTGCTGATCCTGGACGAGCCGACCGCCGCGCTCAACGGCGCCGACAGCGCCCACCTGCTCGACCTGATCCGGCAGCTCAAGGAGCAGGGCATCACCAGCATCATCATCTCGCACAAGCTCAACGAGATCGCCGAGATCGCCGACACCACGACGATCATCCGGGACGGCCGGTGCATCGAGACGCTGGACATGCACGGCGCTGAGGCGGTGAGCGAGGACCGCATTATCCGCAGCATGGTCGGGCGGGACCTCGCCCACCGATTCCCGGAGCACACCCCGAAGATCGGTGCGGAGATCCTGCGCGTCGAGGGCTGGACGGTGCACCACCCGATCGACCGGTCCCGGGTCGTCGTCGACGGCGCCGGGCTGAGCGTGCGCGCGGGCGAGATCGTCGGGCTGGCCGGCCTGATGGGCGCCGGGCGCACGGAGCTGGCGATGAGCATCTTCGGCCACAGTTACGGCAGCTCCATCTCCGGGCAGTTGTTCCTGCACGGTGAGCCCGTCACGATCAGGACGGTGGACGCGGCCATCGGGCACGGGATCGCGTACGCCACCGAGGACCGCAAGCACTACGGCCTGAACCTCATCGAGGACATCAAACGGAACACCTCGGCGGCGAAGCTGCAACGGATCTCCCGGTTCGGGGTGGTCGACGCGGCGGACGAGATCACCGCCGCCGACCGGTACCGCCGCGAGATGAGAACCAAGGCCGAGAGCGTCGACGTGCTGACCGGCAAGCTGTCCGGCGGCAACCAGCAGAAGGTGGTCCTCAGCAAGTGGCTCTTCGCCGAGCCCGAGGTCCTCATCCTCGACGAGCCCACCCGCGGCATCGACGTCGGCGCCAAGTACGAGATCTACGAGATCGTCAACCGCCTCGCGGACTCCGGGAAGGCGGTCCTGGTCATCTCCTCGGAGCTGCCCGAACTGCTCGGCGTCTGCGACCGGATCTACGCCATGAGCCAGGGCCGCATCACCGGCGAGCTTCCCCGCGCCGAGGCCACCCAGGAGGGCCTCATGCGCCTCATGACCATGCAGAAGAGCGGAGCACCGCAGTGAGCGCGCCGGCCGATCCTCCCCCCGGGAACACGAGCGGAACACTGACCGCCTATCTAGGGCAGAACCTGCGGCAGTACGGCATGATGGCGGCCCTGGTCGTGATCGTCGTGCTGTTCCAGTTCACGACCGGCGGCAAGCTGCTCTACCCCAACAACATCGCCGCCCTGATCCAGCAGAACGCCTACGTGCTGATCCTCGCGATCGGCATGGTGATGGTCATCGTCGCCGGGCATATCGACCTGTCGGTCGGCTCGGTGGTCGCGTTCCTCGGCGGCCTGTGCGCCCTGATGATCAGTGATTACGACGTGCCGTGGCTGCTCGCCGTGCTCATCTCGATCGTCCTCGGCGGCGTCGTCGGCTGCTGGCAGGGCTTCTGGATCGCGTACGCAGGCATCCCGGCCTTCATCGTCACGCTGGGTGGCATGCTGCTGTTCCGCGGCCTGGCGATCGTGCTGGTGGGAACGACGGTGGCGGGCCTGCCGGCGGGCTTCAACGACATCAGCAACGGCTCGCTGCCCAGCGCCCTGGGCTTCCTCGCCGACCTGGACGGCCTGACACTGCTCATCGGCATCGTCGCCATCGCGGGCCTGGCCGTCAGCCAGATCCGCGCCCGGCGCTCCCTGCTCCGCAACAACCTGCGCGTCGAACCGTTCCCCGCGTTCGTCATCAAGCTCGTTGTCTCGGCCGCGGCGATCGCCTACATCACCTACCTGCTGGCGAAGAGCGCCGGCGGCACCCCCATCGTCCTGATCATCGTCGCCCTGCTGGTCCTGCTGTACACGTTCATCATGAACAACACCGTCTTCGGCCGGCACATCTACGCCATGGGCGGCAACCTGCCGGCCGCGGTGCTGTCCGGCGTGAAGACCAAACGCGTCAACTTCATGATCTTCGTGAACATGGGCCTGCTCGCCGGCGTGGCGGCCGTGGTCACCACCTCCCGCGCCGGTGCCGCGGTGGCCGCCGCCGGCCAGAATTTCGAGCTCGACGCGATCGCAGCCGCGTTCATCGGCGGCACGGCCGTCAGCGGCGGCATCGGCAAGGTCACCGGCGCCATCATCGGCGCGTTCATCATGGGCGTCCTGAACATGGGCCTGTCCATCATGAACGTCGACCCCGCCTGGCAGATGGCGGTCAAGGGCCTGGTCCTCATCATCGCCGTGGCCTTCGACATCCTGAACAAGCGCCGCGGCAAGTAGGCCCGCGGGCAGCCGCTCAGCGGGTGATCACCGCGGCGGCCGTCTTTACCCAGAATGCAATTACATAGTCGTACTTCGATATGTTAACGCCATGGGCGGGAAATTTCGGGGTTACCACTTCAGTCGTCGATCGTGACGGCGGATGCTGGGAGCGCTCCCGAGACCCTAGGAGATCCCATGAAGAAACTGCTCATCGCCTGCGTCCTCGCAGCCGGCACCCTCGGCGTCGTGACCCCCACCGGCCCCGCCCGGGCGGACACCCGCATCTGTGATCAGTACGGCAGCACGACCATCGGTGCCCGCTACGTCGTGATGAACAACCGCTGGGGCACCAGCGCCGAACAGTGCATCAACGTGACCGGCAGCGGCTTCAGCATCGTCAGCCAGAAGGGCACCGGAAACACCAGCGGTGCTCCCGTGTCGTACCCGGCTGTCTACTACGGCTGCCACTACGCCAACTGTTCCCCCGGAACGGTGCTGCCGCGCCAGGTGAGCGCGATCACGAGTGCCACCAGCAGCATCAATTACACGTACGTCGCCGGAGCGACCTACGACGCCGCGTACGACATCTGGCTGGACCCGACACCGCGGACCAACGGCGTCAACCAGCAGGAGATCATGATCTGGTTCAACCGCCAGGGCAGTATCCAGCCCATCGGCTCGGTTGTCGGCACGACCACCGTGGGCGGCCGGAGCTGGCAGGTCTGGCGGGGCAGCAACGGATCCAACGCGGTCATCTCCTATGTGGCACCGTCCGCGATCACGAGCTGGAGCTTCTCCGTCCTGGACTTCATCAACGACGTGCGCAACCGCGGCGCCATCACGAATTCCTGGTATCTGACGAGCATCCAGGCGGGATTCGAGCCCTGGATCGGCGGATCCGGCCTGGCGGTGTCCTCCTTCTCGGCCGCGGTCACCGGCTGACGGAGCATCCGGTCACCTGAGTTCACAAAACCGGTTCAGTTAACGGGTGTGGACTTCCCGGACGAGGAAAAGACAGATGCATGGCAATCCATACTGACGATCTGATCAGCTGCCCGGCCAGGATCACGCTCGACGCGGCACAACTGGCGTTCTTCAATGAGCTCCCCGTGGATGCGCCGAGCGTGCAGACCGAGCTCAGCTGCGAACTCGAACAAGGTCATGAGGGATCACACGCCGCCCTCGGTCAGCAGGCCGACACGACCATGTGGTGGATCCAATGGACGTTGAGCGCGTCGGAGATCAACCCGTTCACGTGGTGCCCGGTGAAACAGCAGCCGGGAGTGCCGGACCGTGACGACCTGGAATGCACCCTGTTCGCCGGGCACTCCGGTAAGCATTCCTCCACCAGGCGCTCCTGGCACAGCGAGGAGGCCGCCTGAACCGGTTTCAGCGGTTCAGGCCTCGGCCGGTTCCTCGCCGCCCACCGGCCGGCGAAGGCGTGTTTCCAGGATGACCAGGGCAAGGTTCGACGCCGCGGCCGCGCCGGCGATCGCGGTCAGCGCAGCGGTGAGGGCCGAGCCGGCGCTGTAGCCGAGCAGAGCCCCCGCGAGGGCCGCACCGAGGGCGACGGCCAGGGCGGTTCGCCGCGGGCGGTCGTGCCGGACCCACACCGCCCAGGTACCGAGGCCGACGGCTGCGCCCACCGCGGGAACCACCACGGCGGTGCCGATGATGAAGGCGTTCAGGTCCAGGGTCCAGACGAGCAGAACGGCGAGGAACCAGCCGCCGAGACCGAGCGGGAGCGGGGTGAGGATCCGTAGCCACATCCCGGCCCGGGGGCGGAATCCGCCGCGGCGTGCGCGGCGGGCCAGCGCGGCCAGCAGTGCCAGGGCGAGCAACGATCCGCCGGCGGTGACACCGGCCAGGATGGTGGCGATGGCCGGCATGGACAGCGATCCGGGCTCGAAGTCGACCGGGCGGTTCCCGAATGCCGCGTCGTCGACCCTGCCGCTGTCGTAGAAGGTGTTCAGCAGGTGCCGGCTGGCGTCCGCGTCGTCCCAGAAATCGGCGCTGTGACCCCGTTCCGGCAGGATGACCTGGTGGCCGTTCGACAGCAACGGCAGCAGATCAGCGGTGGCCGTCCGGGCCGGAGTGGAGAAGTCGAGGGTGCCGCTGATCAGGAGGGTCTCGACGTCGGTGGGCCGCGGCGTCCGGTATTGCGCGTTGTCCGGGCTGTCCGGCCAGACCGTGGCGTAGCCGGCGGGCCCGCCCCAGAGGAAGTTCGTGCCGTCGCTGCGCAGGACGGAGCCGGGATCGCCGCCGGCACGGTAGAAGCTCTCCGCCGCGGGCGCGTCGATCATCGCGAACGAGGCGAACTCGCCCCAGACGATCGAGCTGGGTAGTTGCAGCTCGCCGAGCACCGACATGGCCCACAGGGCACCCGGCCCGCTGAGGTAGGCGTCGATCACGGTGGGGGCGTTGAGCGGTGCGGAGCTGCGGCCGTTGTGGTGCATGCCGAACATGCTGGCGGCCCGCACGGAGCCGGCGTGGATGGCGAACGGGCCCCAGCGCCGCGGCATGGCGGTGGTGACGTCGCGCATCGAGGCTGCCAAGTCGTCCGTACGCGCGGAGCACCCGGAGTCGGCGGCGCACAGCTGGCCGTACCGGGAGATCTGCTCGTCGGTGATCGCCGGGTCCCAGACCATGTGGCCCGGCGGGTTCACCCCGACCATCGCCGAGCGGAGCAGTGACGTGGGGTGACGCCAGGAGTAGACCATCGCCGTACGGGTCCCGGCGCTGGTGCTGAACAGGTTGATCTTCTGGTAGCCCAGGGCGGTGCGGGCGGCTTCGAGGTCGTCGACGCGCTGAGCGACGGAGTACCCGGTCAGGTCGACGCCGTCGCCGGTCAACCGCCGGGCGCAGGCGGTGAAGCCCAGGGTGGCGGCCTGCTGGGACTTCGCACCGGTGAGGTCGCCCTTGGCTTGTCTGAGCCCGGTCACCTCGGGGCAGTCGAGCCGCCGCGAGCCGTCGACGCCCCGGTAGCCGACGAGGACCACGTCCCGGTCCGCGGTAAGCCGGCTCGCCTGGGGAAAGGTCATGTTCGTGGAGCCGGGGCCGCCGCCCAGCCGGAAGACGGGTTCGCGGGGTTGCGGCGCGGTGGCAGGGATCCGGATCACCGGTAACGCGATCAGGTCGGCTGCCGGGTCGTTCCTGTTCTCCGGCACCACCAGGGTGCCGCAGTCAGCCCGCACATCGCCTGCTTCGGTTCGGTAGTCGCATCGGGCCATTGCCAGGTCACCGGCCCGTGCGCCGTCCGGCACGGCGAGGGTGCCGTGCGGCCACACCGCCAGCGCGGCCAGGGTGACGAGGATCCCTGCGGTGAGGACCAGGGCGACTGCCCGGGGCAGAGCGCGGCGGCGGATGTCTTCCATGGCAGCAGAAGCTAGGACTTCTCGCCGCCCGTTGCCTCCCTCACGCGGGGGAGGCGCGCGGGGCGGTTACCCGTCATGATCACCGGGTGAGTCGTTCCGACCGGGCACGCCGTTTCCTGGCCGGTCAGTCGCTGCTGGTGGCCGGTGCGTGTGTGGTCGTCGATGTGCTGGCCTTCGCCGTCCAGGGTCTCCCGCCCGTCACCTTCACCTGGGTCGTGGCACTGCTCGCCGTCATCGCCGCCGACGCGCTGCTGGCCACCCCGACCCGGTGGTCCGGCTGGGTCGCCGCGGCCGCCGTGGCCGTCAACGCGGGCTGCGGCCTGCTGCTGGGCGGGCCACCGAGCCTGCGGCTCAACGAGGCCGGCGTCCTGGTCGCCGCATACCGGGCGGGGGCGTGGTTGCGGGGCGTACCCGCTGTCGTCTCCCTCGTGGTGGTGATCGGAGGCATAGTGCCGGCGTTCCTCGCGCGCGGGCATCCGCTCGACTGGTACGTCGTCATCGCGGCCGTCAAGACCGGCCTCGTGTCCTGGGTGGTGGGCCGGTACACGACAGCCCGGCGGGAATTCCTCGACGAGCTGCGACGACAGGCCGAGGAGGAGGAGCGCGACGCCCGCGAGGCCGTGAGCCGTGCCATCGCCGCGGACCGCGCCGGGATCGCGCGGGACCTGCACGACGTGGTCACCCATCACGTCAGCGCGATCAGCGTGCACGCCGGCGCCGCGCGGCTGCGGCTGACGAGGACGGACGCCGATCCGGCCGCGCTCCTGTCGCTGAGATCGGTGGAGGACGCCAGCCGCTCCGCACTCGGCGATCTGCGCAACATGCTGGACCTGTTGCACGGCGTACCCTCCGCACCGCAGCTGGGTCTGGCCGACATCGATGACCTGCTGCACGGTTTTCGCGCGGCGTCCATCCCCGTCCGGCTGCACATCACCGGCGAGCCGTTCATGCTGCCGCCGGCCGTCGACATCGCGCTCTACCGCGTCGCCCAGGAGATGCTGACCAACGCTCTGCGCCACGGTGACGGTGGGGTCATCACCGTCACCGTCCGGTACGAGGGCCGTACGGTCGAGGTCACGACGCTCAACCCGTACCGGCAGCCGGGACCGGTGAGCGGTGGTGGCCGCGGGCTGGCCGGCATCCGCAACCGTGTCCACGCGCTCGGGGGCCGGCTGCACGCCGGCCCGAGCGCGCAGGGGCGTACCTGGAGCACCTCGGTCTCCTTCCACCTGCCGGAGCTGACATGACGATCTCGGTGCTGATCGCCGACGACCACGAGGGGTTCCGCTCGGGGTTCCGGGCGATCCTCGACACCCAGGACGACATCGTCTGCGTGGCGGAGGCCGGCGACGGTGAGCAGGCCGTCGCGCTGGTCCAGCGGCTGCGACCGGACGTGGCGGTCCTCGACATCCGCATGCCGCGCCGGGACGGCCTGGGCGCGGCGAAGGCCATCCTGGCGTTGCCCGGCAACCCCACGCAGGTCGTCGTCCTGACAACGCATGACACCGACGAGTACGTCCACCAGGCCGTCCACGCCGGAGCCCGGGGCTTTCTGCTCAAGTCGATGCCGCCGGAGGAACTCATCGCCGCCGTCCGCATCGCCGCCCGCGGTGACGTCCTGATCGATCCGTCGATCGTGCGCCGGCACCTCACCCGGTTCGCCGATGCCCTGGACCCGGTCGCCCTGCCCGTGGAGCTGGAACAACTGACCGGGCGCGAACGTCAGGTGCTGCAGTCGCTGTCGCGGGCACACAGCAACGCCGAGATAGCCCGCCAGCTCCACATCGGCGAGCAGACGGTCAAGACCCACATCTCGAACATCCTGCGCAAGCTGCAACTACGCGACCGCACCCACGCGGTCGCCTACGCCCACCTGACCGGATTCGCCGATCGGCCCTGAGACCGGACCTCACCCCGGAGTTGTCAGCAGTCCGTTTCGACGGGAACGCCCGACTCTCGCTGGGCGGTCTGCGCGACCTTGGACAGCAGGGCGCGTAACTGCCCGGCCTCCTGCTCGTCGAGGTCGGCGAGGACCCGGGCCTCGGCGGCGGTGAGGCCCTGTCTCACCTGGTCGAGGCGGGTGCGGCCGGTGTCGGTGATGAGGACCTGGCGGGCGCGGCGGTCGCGGGGATCGGGGCGGCGGGTGACAAGACCCTGCGCCTCGAGGTCGTCCAGCAGGTAGGTCATCACGGTGCGGTCGAGGCTGACCTCCCTGGCCAGCGCGAGCTGCGTGGGCGGCTCGCCGCCGGCGAGGGCGACCAGGACAAGGTAGCCGCGCGGCCCGCCGGGCAGGCCGGCGACGGATTCGATGGCGGCGCGGCTGAACGCGCTGGAGACCAGGCGGATCGCCCAGCCCAGATCGGTTTCCAGCGCCAAGCCGGTTTCTCTCACCCAGCGAGCCTACCTCAAGAGCTAATGAGCAGATGTTCTTGCGAGCAGAACATCTGCCGTGCATAGTTGTTCGAGCAAGCGACGAACAGCTATCGGAAGGTGAGACGACCCATGAGCAACGCATTGCACGGCAGGACGGCGCTGGTGACCGGGGCGACCTCGGGAATCGGCTCGGCCATCGCGCTGAGCCTGGCCCGGCAGGGCGCCGGGATCGTCCTGCACGGACGGGACGAGGCTCGCGGCGCGGCGGCGGTGAAGGAGATCACGGCCGAGGGTGGCATCGCCCGGTTCGTGGCCGCGGACCTCACCGACGCGGAGGACACGCTGCGCCTGGCCCGCGAGACCGGCGACGTGGACATCCTGGTCAGCAACGCGGGCCTGTACGAGTTCGCCCCGACGTCCGCGACCGGCGCCGCGAGCTTCGACCGGCACATCGCGGTCAATACCCGAGCACCGTTCCTGCTGGTCGGGGCGCTGGCGCCGGGCATGGCCGCGCGGGGCCACGGGTCGATCGTGCTGGTGGGGTCGAGTGCGGCACGGCAACCCGCCGCCGTCGGTGCGGCCTATGGCGCCTCCAAGGCCGGAGCGGAGATGCTCGTCCGCTACTGGGCGACGGAGTTCGGCCCTTCCGGCGTACGCGTCAATGCCGTCTCACCGGGCCCGGTGCGCACCGAGGGCACCGTGGCGATGCTCGGTGACCACATCGCGGCACTGGACACGACCAACGCACGCGGGCGGGCAGGCAGTCCCGGCGAGATCGCCGATGTCGTCTCGTTCCTGGTCAGCGATGCCAGCAGCTACGTCAACGGCGCCGTCCTGTTCGCCGACGGCGGCGAGCGCAGCGCCCTGCCCGGCTGAGGACGAGCAGATGAACGTCTTCGTCATCGGTGCCACCGGCTTCGTCGGCGGAGCCCTCGCCCGGCACTTCGCCGACGGCGGGCACCGGGTAACCGGCCTCGCCCGCACCGAGCCGGCGGCAGCCACCCTCGCCGCCCAGGGGATCCACCCGGTATCCGGCGACCTCGGAATCAGGCGATCCGCCACGGTGCGCGCGGCGCTGCGATCCGACGTGGTGATCTATGCCGCCCAGGCCGATCCGGCGCAGGAGACCGCAACCGTCGGGGAGCTGACTCGCGCGATGGCCGGGACGGGGAAGACGCTCATCTTCCTCTCCGGCAGCGGTGTCCTCCTGCAACGCACCGCGGGCGCCTGGAGCCAGGACACCTTCGCCGAGCACGATCCCTTCACCGTCGAGCCGCTGGCCGCGTTCCGCAAGGCAGCCGAGGACACCGTCCTCGGTGCCGGCCTGCGTGCGATGGTCATCCGGCCCGGACTGATCTGGGGCCCCGGCGACCACGGCCACGTGCCGATGATCTACCGGTCGGTCGCCGCGACCGGGGCGGCCTGTTACGTGGGTCCAGGCCTGAACACCTACAGCCACGTCCACATCGGAGATGTGACCCGCCTCTTTGGCCTGGCCATCGAGAAGGGCCGCCCGGGCGGGCTCTACCACGCCGTCGCCGGGGAGGTCCCCAACCGCTGGATCGCGGAGCGGGTCGCCGCCGACCTCGGTGTCGAAGCCCGCAGCATCACGCCGGCGGAGGCGACGGCGGTGTGGGGCGAATTCGGCGCCCTCGTCATGGCCGCCTCCAGCCGGCTCCGGGCGGTCAGCACCCGCCGCGAACTCGGGTGGGAGCCCGAGCATTTCGACATGTTGTCCGCAATCGGCAAACCCTAGGAGGACAAAGTGCCCGGATTCACCACGCACACCGTCGACACCAACGGCACGACCCTGTCGGTGGCCGTCGGCGGGGACGGGCCCACGATGGTCCTGCTGCACGGCTGGCCCCAGACCGGCCACGCCTGGCGGCACGTCATGGGACAGCTAGCCGAGCGGTACACCGTCGTCGTTCCCGATCTCCGCGGAGCCGGAGCCAGCGCGCTCGCGGACCACGGCTACCGCAAGACCAACCAGGCGCAGGACATGCGCGGCGTACTCCAGCATCTCGGCCTGTCCGGGCCGTCGGTCGTCGTCGGCCACGACATCGGCGCCATGGTCGCCTTCTCCTGGGCCGCCGCACACCCGGACGACGTCGCGGCCCTCGTCCTCCTCGATGTCCTCCTCCCCGGCTTGGGGCTGGAGGAGGCCATGGACGTCGCGAACGGCGGGATGTGGCACTTCGGGTTCTTCATGCAGCCGCGCCTGCCCGAGATGCTGTTCGACGGTCACGAGCTGGAGTTCTTCACCGCGACGTTCACCGCCATCAGCAACCCGGGCACGTTCTCCGACGAGGACCTCGCCTATTACGCCCGCGCCTATCGGGGCAGAGAGCGGCTGGCCGGCGGCTTCTAGCAGTACCACGACCTGCTGGAGGACGGCCGGGAGAACCGCGCGCTGCTGCAGGGCCAGCCGCTGACCATGCCGGTCCTCGCGATCGGCGGCGGCGACCGCACCGGTTCCGCCGTCGCCGAGGCCCTGCTCCCCCACGCCCCACGACTCACCGGGCTCGTCGCCCCGACCGGGCACTTCGTCGTCGAGGAGGATCCCGCCTGGTTCCTGCAGGCCCTCACCGGCTTTCTCGACCCCGCCCCGGTCAGCCGGTGACCAGCGGGGCGGGCTGGGGGTCGGCGGTCGGGCCGTGGACGACCGGTTTGCCGTCCACCCAGTCGAGGCGGTCCAGCCACATCTGGCGGCCGGGGGTGGCGCTGCCGATCGCTACCGGTTGCCAGGCGTGGTAGAGCAGCCAGGTCGTTCCGTCGGGCAGGGTCACCGGGTAGCAGTGGCCCGGGCCGGCCGCGGATGCCGAGGACTTCAGGATCGGGTTCTCGGGGGCGTCGTGGCAGGGGCCGGCCGGGGTGTCGCAGGTGGCGTAGCCGACGGCGTACTTGTCGGAGTCGTAGGCGTTGGCCGAGTAGAACAGGTAGTACCTGCCGTCGTTCAGGACCATCTCGGGGGCCTCGATCACCGCGCCCTGCCACGGTTTGTCGTTGGTGAGCAGGATGGTTCGCTCGCCGACCAGCGACAGGCCGTCGGCGGACAGCTTCTGGGCGTAGAGGTGGGTGGGCTCGCCGACGCGGTTACCGTCGTTCTTCCAGTAGAGGTAGAGCGTGCCGTCGGTGTCGCGGAACGGGTTCGCGTCGATCGAGCCGCCCTCGTCGTCCTGGCAGATCAGCGGTTCGTCGGTGGGTGTGAACGGGCCGTCGGGGGTGTCGGCGACGGCGGTGCCGATGCACTGGCGGTAGGCCTTGGTCCAGGACGCGGTGTAGTACATGACGTACTTGCCGGCGTCGGTGCGCAGGACCTCGGGGGCCCAGGTGTCGCCGGTCTTCGCCCACTTGCCGACCTCGGGCAGGACGTCGCCCTTCTCGGTCCAGTGGACGAGGTCCGTCGAGGTGAGCAGCGGGATGTTCGCGGCCGGGCTGTTGGTGCCGTACGCGTAAAAGGTGTCCCCTACCTGGAGAACGCCGGGGTCGGGGAAGTTGCTGGTGTAGACGGGGTTGCTGAAAGTCACGGGTTCTCCCTGAGGAGGAGGCGGGGGCGAGGAGGAGCAGGCGGCGGCCGTCACGAGGACGACCGCCGCCGCCGCGAGCCTGCGGATCACGGTTGGTGGATCCGGACGTAGTCGAACCGGGCGGTCACCGCCGGGGTGGCGCCGCCGTGCGCGTCGAGGCCGATCTTCGGGGTGGTGCCGGCCGGGAAGGTCCAGGTGCCACCGAGCGTCCATGTACGCCCGTCCGTGCTGGACTCGGACCGGAAGTGGTGCTCGCCGGTCCGCGGGTCGAGCGTGTGGACCAGCCGCAGCCACGTGGTGACGGCCGGGGTGCCGACGGTGACGCCGCCATACGCGAGCTGACCGGCGTACGGGAATTCGCGGCCGAACTCGATCTGCCGGGTGTTCCAGATCGCCACCGTGTCGAGGCGGGCGAAGTCGTCGTCCCCGGCGTAGGCCACGAGACCGGCCTGCTGATAGTTGCGCACGTCGTCGACGCCCACGTCGAGCGTCACCTTGGTCTCGACCGTGTAGTCGCCGCGGGGTGCGGTGCGGGTCAGCACGCCCGCGGTGTTGGCGGTGCCGCTGAGGTCGCCCGCCTCGACCGGCCAGTTCAGCGTGCCGCCGGCGATGGTGACCGCGTCGTCCTGCCGCACCCAGGTCCAGCCCGCCTTCAGCGCCGGGCCGGAGAAATCGTCCGACCAGGTCACCCTGCCGAGCCTGGGCGCCGCGACGGCCCCGGTCACCGGCCGGTAGAGCCGCTGGACGCTGAAGTTGTCGACGTCGCCGCGCCCGGTGAATCCGGCCGTGGTGCCCGGCATGACCTTCAGGCTCACCGCGACGATCGGGCCGCTCTGGCGGGCCTCGGTGACCTCGGCGGTCAGCTGGTTGCCGCGGATCGAGACGGCCAGGTTGTGCCAGGTGCCGAAGTCGAGACCGGACGGCAGGGCTGCCCACGCACGACGGGAACCGGAGGTGGCGATCAGCCGGCCCGCCCTGCGGTCGATCGTGACCGTGGCCGGGCCCGCTGTCAGGCCGAGGGCCGAGTCGGCGGGAACACGAAGGTCGGCTTCGACGCGTACGTCACCCGCGCCCGACTGTCGCCGGACCGTTCCGCTGCCCGTCGCGTACCCGTCAACGGTCTTCCAACCGCGAGGCAGCCAGCCGGGCGCCGTGCTGAAGTTCTGCGACCCGGCCGTGACCGGCGCCGCCTGGGGTGTGTCGGACGCACCGGCGCCGGCCCGCACGGTCGGCCAGCCGCCGATCCAGTCGAGCCGGTCGACGAGCATCGGCCGCCGGTTGATCCCGTACGCGGCGTCGAGATACGGATTGTTCCGATCGATCCCGTGGTAGACGAGGTAATCCTGGCCGGACAGATCGGTGACCATCCCGTTGTGCCCCGTACCGACCCACTTGTTGCCGTTCTGGGTCAGCACGGGGGTGCCACCGGTCCGGGAGGCGAGCATCGACATGCCGTTCGCGTCGGTGAACGGCCCGAGCGGCGAGGCCGAGCGCCCGACCGAGACCGCGTAGCCGGTGGCCGGGCCGGCGCAGCAGTTCGACGACGACGCGAAGAGGTAGTAGTAGGCGTCGTGGCGTACCACGTAAGCGCCCTCGTACTTGTTGTCCAGCGCGACCTGCGTCGCCGACCCTGCCGGGTGCAGCCCGTCCGCGCTCAGCGGCACCACCGAGATTCCGCCGTAGTAGCTGCCGAAGTATAGGTACCGGGAGCCGTCGGCCGCGGTCAGCTCAGCCGGGTCGATGGTGTTGAGCCAGCCGCCGGAGCCGCCCGGGCGGGGCGCGACGACCGGTTCGCTCTGCTGGGTCCACGGGCCGGCCGGGGTCGGCGAGGTGGCCACACCGATCGCGAAGTCGTTGGTGTCGGTGGACGTCGTGGTGTCGGTGACGCCGTAGTACATGACGTACCGGCCGTCGAGGTATCGCACGTCCGGTGCCCAGTACGAAGCTCCGGGCGCGACGTAGGGTGCGGCCGTTCCGGTCAGGGCGTCGCCGACGTACGTCCAGTCGGTCAGGTTGCTGGATCGGCCGATGGGGATGCGGTGTGCCGTGCCCTCGCCCGACTTGAGCGGGTCGGAGGTGCCGTAGGCGTACCAGTAACCGTCCTGGCCGTGGATCACGGTCGGGTCGGCGAACGTGTCGGCGAACCCGTGACTCACCGGGTTGACCAGCATGGATGTCATCAACAGGAGGGCTCGGAGCATTCTTTACCCCTTCAGACCGCTGTGCGTGACGCTCTGGATGACGTGGCGCTGGGCGGCCACGAACAGGATGAGTACGGGAACACTGGCGACAACCGCACCGGCCATGGCCAGCGGGTAGTTCGTCGTCGCCGAGCTTTGCAGGGTGGACAGGCCGGCCGGAAGGGTCTGATGCTCCGCGCTGAACAGCACGTAGACCGGCCACAGGAAGTCGTTCCAGTTCGTCAGGAACGACAGGACGGTGAGGGTGGCCAGTGCGGGCCGGGCCAGCGGCAGCACGATCCGGGTGAAGATCTGCCACTGGTTGGCGCCCTCGATGAGCGCCGCCTCCTCCAGGTCGACCGGCAGCGAGGAGAAGAACTGGCGCAGGAAGAACACCCCGAACGCGCCGCCCGCAGACGGGATGATCAGCGCCCACAGCGAGTCGAGCCAGCCCAGCTTGCTGACGATCAGGAAGTTCGGGATGAGGAAGACGAACGGCGGCACGAACAGCGTCGCGACCACGGTGCCGAACGCGAACTTCTGGCCACGGAACCGCAACCGGGCCAGCGCGTACGCGGCCAGCGCGTCGACCGTGACGACAAGTACGGAGTTCGCCACCGCGACGAGCAGGCTGTTGAGGAACCAGCGCAGCACCGGCGTCGCGGAACTGGCGGTGAGCACTGTCTTGTACGCGTCGGTGGTGAAAGGCCGCGGCAGCCACGACAACGGCAGCGCGGTGGCGTCCTCGTTGGTCTTGAACGAGGTGGACACCATCCACAACAGTGGTGCCACGAAGATCACCGTGAGCACGACCAGGGTGAGCCAGAAGAACACTCTGCCGGGCGTCCACGGTTTGCGGCGGGTGGTGGTCAGCGTGCTCACGAGGCCTCCCGGCGCCGGGACAGGCGCAGGTTGAGCGCGCTGATCCCGATCAGGATGATGGCGAGGATGTAGCTCATCGCGGCCGCCATGCCCTGGCGGTTGCTGCCCAGGCCGGTCGAGGCGATGTACATGATGGCGGTGCGGGTCTCGTTGGCCGGGGCGCCCTTGGTGACCAGGAACGCCTGGCCGAACATGTTCGCCGAGGCGAGCAGCGTCACCGTGGTCACGAACGCCACCACCGGCCGCAGCCCGGGCAGCGTCACGTTGCGGAACTGGTCCCACCGCGACGCCCCGTCGACCTCGGCCGCCTCGTAGAGCTCGGGCGATATCTCCTGCAGGCCCGCCAGGTAGATGATCGCGTTGAACCCGAGCGTCCACCAGACGGTCATGGCGACCAGTGAGATCCACGCCCACGGGACGTCGGTCGTCCACGGGATCGCGTGGCCGAGGTAGCTGTTGACCAGGCCGATGTTGGGGTCGAGGAGGAACCGGAAGAGCAGCCCGACCACGGACACGCCCAGCACGTACGGTGCGAAGAACACCGCCCGGAAGAATGAGCGCCCGCGGAACGCCCGGTTGAGCAGCAGCGCCACCCCGAGCGGGCAGACGATCAGGAACGGCACGCTGAGCACGGTGAAGATGCCGGTGGCGAGCATGCTGTGCCAGAAGTCGCCGCTGTCCCGGCTGCCCGGGGTGAACAGGTCGAGGTAGTTCTGCAGGCCGACCCAGGGCTGGCCGGGCAGCAGGTAGTTGTAGTCGTGCAGGCTGACCCAGAGCCCGAAGATCGCCGGGACCAGCACAAAACCGATGAACAACACCGCGAAGGGCGCCAGGAAGAGGTACGGCGTGAGCCGCCCGTGCCGGGGAATCGTCCTCGGTTTCCCCGGCACCCCGGCGTCGGATCGGCTCTCCGGGCGTACCGGAGGGGCCTGGACTGTCATGATCAGGCCCCGTACTTCTTCTTGTTGGACGCCAGGATCTTGTTGGCCTTGTCGGCGGCCGCACCCAGCGCCGCAGCCGGCTCCGCCTTGAGCAGCACCGCGTTCTGGACGCCGGTGTAGAGCTCGGTCAGCGCGTCGCCGATGCCCGCCACCGACGGCGGGAAGTGGGTGAACTGCACGTCGGCGGCGAACGAGCTGAGGCCCGCGATCGCCTTGAAGTCCGCGCTCTGCGCCTGCGAGGTCTTGGCCGGCACCTTGGCGCTCTTGGCCCAGTCGGCCGAGTGCTGCGTGAACCAGTTGATGAAGAACCGGCTCGCGTTGGACTTGTCGGCGTCGGTGGTCGTCTTCTTCGGCAGCACGAACTGGTGGCTGTTGCCCCACACGCCGCCGGTCGAGCCGATGACGGGCAGCGGGGCGGTGCCGATCTCGAAGTTCTTCAGCGTGGTGGCCTCGTTGACCTGCCAGATGCCCTGCCAGTTGAAGACGTTCTTGCCGTTCTTGAGCGAGATGTAGTCGGCGTCCTGGCCCACGTTCTTCGGGCTGTAGCCGTTCTTGACCAGGTCGACCATCCAGGTCAGCGCCTGCACACCCGGGTCGGCGTTCCAGGTCGCGCTGGCGTTGTCGGAGCTGAACACGTCGCCGCCGAACTGCCACAGCAGCGACTCGAACATGAAGCCGCCGGTGAACTGGAACGGCGAGACCCACGTACCCTGGATGCCCTTGCTCTTGAGCGTGTCCAGGGCGGTCATGTACTCGTCCTTGGTCGTCGGCGGCTTCTCCGGGTCGAGGCCGTTCTTCTCCATGACCGTCTTGTTGTAGAACAGGCCCAGGTTGTGCACGTCGATCGGGATGCCGTAACGCTTGCCCTGGTAGGTGCCGCCGTTCCAGACCGCCGGGGCGTAGTCCGAGTCCTTCAGTGACAGCGCGGAGGCCACGTCGTCGAGTGGCACGATGACCCCCTGCGCGACCTGGGTCGGCAGGTCGTCGATGTGCATGGCACCGACGTCGGGGCCGTTGCCGCTCTGCACGGCGGCCGGCAGTTTCTGGAAGAAGTCGGTCCACTGGAAGACGCTCATCTTCACCTGGACGTTCGGGTTGTCCTTGTTGAACTGGTCGACCATCTTCTGGGCGGTGGCGCCGTCGCTGCCGGTCCAGCCGTTCCAGAACTGGATGGTGACCGCGGGGCCGCTGTAGCTGGCGCCGCCGTTGCCACCGACCGGGGCCGTGTTGGGCGGGGTGGAGGTGCCACCACAGGCGGCCAGGGCAGCAGCCGCGCCGGCACTACCGGTCAGCGCGAGGAATCGGCGGCGGGTCAGGTCAGAACTCATGGGGAGTGCTCCTATTCAGCGGTGGTGGAGAGCTCGAGAACGTTCCAGGAAGCGGGCGGAAGGGTGACCGTGAGCGTGCCGCCGTCGACGTGGCCGGTCAGCTCGCGGGGAACGACCCGGTCGGGGTGGGACTGGGTGTTGGTGGCGCGCAGGTCGTCGTCGGCCAGCACCTTGTGGGTGCGCAGCTGGGCTCCGGGCAGGGCCCGCAGGTCGACGGTGAGGGTCAGCGGGTTGGTGCTGTCACGGTTGACCGCGAACAGCGCGGCCTGGCCGGTCGCCGCGTCGTAGCTCGCGGCCGCGGCGATCGCGGGCACCGGGCCGTACGCCTTGGTGTCGATCAGCGGCGCGTCGGGCTCGACGCGCAGCGCCTCGCCACGGGCCAGCTGCGCGGTGAGCGCGAACGGGTAGAAGATGGTCTGCCGCCAGGACGGACCGCCCGGTTCGGTGCGGATCGGGCCGATCACGTTGGCGAGCTGGGCCTGGCAGGCGATGCCGACCCGGTCGGCGTGGCCGAGCATCGAGATCAGGTAGCTGCCGACCACGACGGCGTCGAGCACGTTGTACTCGTCCTCGATCAGGCGCGGGGCCTGCCGCCAGTCGAGCGAGTCCTCGCCGCCGAAACGGTCCTGGTTCCAGACGTTCCACTCGTCGAACGACAGCCGCAGGCGCTTGCGGCTACGGGTGCGGGCCTGCACGGCGTCCGCGGTCGAGACCACCTCGTCGATGAACGCGTCCATGTCGACCGAGGAGCCGAGGAAACTGGCGACGTCGCCGTCGCGTTCCTGGTAGTAGGCGTGCAGCGAGATGTAGTCGACCTGGTCGTAGCACTGCTCGAGGACCGTGGTCTCCCAGGAGCCGAACGTCGGCATGTGCCGGCCCGAGCTGCCACAGGCCACGAGCTCGATCTCGTTGTCGAGGCGGTGCATGGCCCGGCCGGTCTCGGCGGCGATCCGGCCGTACTCGTGGGCGGTGCGGTGGCCCATCTGCCAGGGGCCGTCCATCTCGTTGCCGAGACACCACAGCTTCACGGCGTACGGATCCGGGTCACCGTTCTTGATCCGGCGGTCCGACAGCTCGGTGCCGCCCGGGTAGTTGCAGTATTCGAGCAGCTCAAGGGCCTCGGCGATGCCCCGCGTGCCGAGGTTGACCGCCATCATCGGCTCGGCGCCGAGCCGGCGGATCCACGCCATGTACTCCGCCAGGCCGAACTCGTTGGTCTCGATCGAGCGCCAGGCCAGGTCCAGCCGGGTGGGCCGGGACTCGCGGGGCCCGACGCCGTCCTCCCAGCGGTAGTTCGAGACGAAGTTGCCACCCGGGTAGCGCACGACGCTGACGCCCATCTCCCGGGCCAGGTCGAGCACATCGGTACGCAGGCCGAGCTCGTCGGCGTCGGGGTGACCGGGCTCGAAGACGCCGGTATACACGCTGCGGCCCATGTGTTCCACGAACGATCCGAACAGGCGCCGATCGATCGTGCCCAGCCGGAAGGCAGGGTCGAGGGTGATCCGGGCGTCGGTCACGAGGCCTCCAAAGTTGTTCTTGGTGACCTGCTTTTTACAACGTTGTGTACAACGTTGTAAAGACCCGGAAACGAGATCGACTAGGCTGGCCTCGGCAACTTTCATCGCAACAGGAGGGGGCAGCGCGGTGGGCGCCAGCATCAGGGACGTGGCGCAGCGCGCCGGGGTTTCCGTCAAGACGGTGTCCAACGTCGTGAACGGTTTCCCTTTTGTCTCCGACGCGACCCGGGCCAAGGTCCAGCAGGCCCTGACCGAATTGGATTACCGCCCCAACCTCGGCGCCCGACTGTTGCGCGGCGGCCGCACGGGCACGGTCGCGCTCGCCGTCCCCGAGATCAGCTCGCCCTACTTCGCCGAGCTGGCCGCCCAGTTCGTCCAGCAGGCCAAGCAGCACGGCTGGACGCTGCTGATCGACGAGACCCAGGGTGGCAAGGACGGCGAACGCCTCGTCCTCGACGGGATCAAATCGCACCTGGTCGACGGCCTGATCGTGAGCCCCCTCGCCCTGACCGCCCAGGAGCTCAGCGCCCGCCGCGACCGCACCCCCCTGGTCCTGCTCGGCGAGCGGCTCATCCACGCCCCGGTCGACCACGTGACCATCGACAACGTCGCCGGCGCCAAGGCCGCAACCGATCACCTGATCGCTCTCGGCCGCACGCGGATCGCCGCGATCGGCAGCCAGCCCCACATCTCCGGCGGCACCGCGGCACTACGCCTGCGCGGTTACAAGGCGGCACTACGCGCGGCGAAAATGCCCTTCGACGGCGACCTGGTGATCCCGGCCAAGAGCTACCACCGCCCCGACGGGTACGCCGCGATGACGGCCCTGCTCGACCTGCCCCGGCCCCCCGACGCGGTCTTCTGCTTCAACGACCTGATGGCGATCGGCGCGCTGCGGGCCCTGCACGAACGCGGCCACCGGGTCCCGGAGGATGTCGCGGTGATCGGCTTCGACGGCATCGAGGAGGGCGACTTCTACCAGCCGTCCCTCAGCACGATCGCCGTGGACAAGACCCAGATCGCCCGGCTCGCCCTCGACTTCCTGCGCCGGCGCATCGACGGCGGCGCCACCGCCGAACCGCAGGAAGCCTTCGCCCCCTTCGAGCTACTCCCCCGCCAGAGCACCCTCGGCGGCTGACCCCCGCGCCACCTGGCCCTGCCTGGCGGGCGCTGCCGCCTGGTGGTCAGGGCATGATCGAGCAGCTCACCCGGCACGGTCGCGAACCTCCGTCGAATTCCGGGTTTCTGAGGTGAGCGACCGCTCGAGCCGCCTGCTTCAGGGTGGGCCCGAGCCGGCCGACAGGGGTTTCTGCCGGCTGTGCCGGCGGTAGCGACCGGCGGAGATGCCGTACTCGCGTTTGAAGGCGTTGGCGAACGCGTACGCGGAGCCATACCCGCTGCGCTGCGCGACGACGGACAGCGGAACATCGGTCGTCTGCAGCAACCGCGCCGCGACGGTGAGCCTCCACCAGGTGAGGTAGGTGAGCGGCGCCTGCCCGACCATGGCGGTGAACCTGCGAGCGAAGGCGGCCCGCGACAGCCCCGCATACGCGCCCAACGACTCCACGGTCCAAGGATCGCTGGGCCGTTCATGCACGGCGCGCAACGACCGGGCGATCACCTTGTCATCCAGAGCGACACACCAGCCCGTGGTCCGCGGCCCCGCATGTTCCATCAAACCGGCGCGAATGAGATGCACGAGCAGTACGTCCAGCAACGCCGGGAGAACCACATCCCTGCCGTACATCTCCTCGCCGAGCTCACCACGCATCAACTCGATCGACGCCTGCAGCCCCGGATAACGCTCCGCCCGGGCCGGCGAACTCACCACAGGGGGCAGATCCTGGAACAGCGGATGAGGCCGGACCTGATCGAGCCGATGAGCACCCGCAAGAAACCGAGCCGCGACCTCGGTGTCGTTGACAACCGTGTGCGCAGTCCCATGCGGGAACAGCACGGCGTCGCCCGGCTCCAAAGCCTCGTCGCCCACCCGGATGCGTCCCGCGGTAACGACGTAGAACCGGGCACCCGCAAAGGCCGGAATCGCCATCTCCGACAACGGGTCGACAACCGTCAGCGACAACGCGGGGCGGCCCAGCCGCATGGTGCCGATCACATCGCTGAGCACGTCCATACGAGGATCCTCCCCCGATCCCGAACCGGATCAGACGTCGGAGAACACCGCCCACCTCTTGATCGAGAAAGTCCCCTCCGACCGTACGACCTCCGCGGCCCCCGCCCCGCCGAAATGCGCCGGCACCACCAGGCTGTTCGTCGCGGCCGCCTGGTCCAGAACACGGCGCCGGGAACGGGCAGCCCCCGTCCGGTCCTCGCTCACGCAGATCTCGTGGCCGGGTTCGATCAGCTGGAGCGGGCTGTGGACGATGTCGCCGACAAACAACGCGCGGTCCGCGCCGGACTCCAGCCGCAGCACCGCCGAGCCGGGCGTGTGACCAGGCGCCAGTTCCAGCACGAGGTCCTCGTCGATGCGGTGGCTGTCGCCGTCCCACAGGTGCACCTGACCGGCCCGATGGACGGGCAGAACCTTCTCGTTGAACATCGCTCCGGTATCGGCGGCGGAATGGAACGGCGACCTCGGTACGTGGCCGTTGACGGGGTTCCAGTAGTCGAAGTCGGCACGGCTGATCAGATATCGCGCGTTCGGAAACGTCGGAACCCACTCCCCGCCAACCAGCCGCGTATTCCACCCCACGTGGTCACTGTGCAGGTGGGTGTTGACGACGAGATCCACGTCCTGCGGCCGCACCCCGACCGCCGCCAACCGCTCGAGCAGGTCATTGCCCAGCCCCGTGTCGACCAGAACGGTACGGCCGGCGCTGCGCAGAACCCACGTCTGCAGGGTCGTCTGCCACTCGCCCGTCGAAGCGTTCAAGAAGTCGGGCGCCAGCCAGGACTCATGCCGACGCCACACCTCGCCGGGTACGGAAGGGAACAGCACGTCAGTCGCACCGAACGCGCCCTGCCACTCGACCACCCGGGTGACCTCGACGCTACCGAGAATGATTTTTTGCACCCGTTCACCGTACGAGCGCGGTATGAGACGGAAAATGCTTCAAAGTATCTACTGTTTAAGCCAGCGTCTCGCTCCCCATCGCCGACGAGGCGGGGGAGGAACCGCCGATCCCGGTATCGACGGAACCCCCTCCCCCTGCGCGGGTCAGGTGCAGGTGGTGCCGTTGAGCTTGAAGGCGGTGGGGGCGGCGGCGTTTCCGGTGTGGGTGGCCTGGAAGCCGATGCTGGCCGAGCCTCCTGCCGGGATCGCGGCGTTGTAGCTGGCGTTGGTCGCGGTCACCGTGCCGCTGGCCGGGGCATAGGTGGCGCTCCAGCCGGAGGTGATGCTCTGGCCGGTGGCCAGGGTGAAGGCCAGGGTCCAGCCGTTGATGGCGGTGGTGCCGGCGTTGGTGATGGTGATGCTGGTGGTCAGGCCGGTGTTCCACGCGTTGACCGTGCTGGCGACCCGGCAGGTGCTGGTGCCGGGACTGGTCGGCGGTGTGGTGGTCGGGGGCGTGCTGGTCGGCGGGGTTGTGGGGGTGCTGGTCGGCGGGGTGGTGCCGACGCCGGTCATGATGGCGGTGATGATGCCCTGTTGGGTGACCGTGGCGGCGCTCCGGTCGAACAGGCCGAAGCCGTGCTGGCCGTTGTAGCCGTTGTCCCAGTAGGCCGTGGCGGCGCCGTATTTCTTGGCGGCGGCGACAAGGGTGCGCGCGAAGTCCGCACGGTAGGTGTTGTTCGCCGAGTCGTACGCCGTCTTGTCGATCGAGCCGTATTCACCGACGAAGACCGGGTAGCCGCGTACGACGAAGGTGTCGTAGGTCTTCTTCAACTGGGCGTCCAGATAGTCTTCCTGGCCCCAGGTCGACGTCTTCGCCGGGTTGGTGGCGTTCGGCCCCCACTGCGTGATGACGCCGTCCTCCTGCCCGGTGAAGTCCCACGGGTCGTAGTAGTGGACGGAGATCATGATCCGCTGCTCGGCGGCGGGGATGGTCGACGACCGGTACTGATCGGTGGGGAGCGCGAAGCCGAAATTGCCCACGGTGTAGTCGATGTTCGTGTTCCAGCCGGGCACCAGCAGCCAGCGGGAGGCGTTGGTGCCACCCGTCCGGCGTACGGTGTCGACGAAGCTCTGGTTGTAGGCGTTGATGTTCGAGTAGCACGGCTGGGTGGGGTTGCCGTACTGCCCGTCGAACTCCTCGTTCATGGACTCGAGGATCAGGTGCTCGTTGTAGCTCTGGAACTTCGTCGCGATCTGCTGCCAGACCTTCGCGTACTTGTCCTTGATCGTCGTCTGGTCGGACGAGTCGCAGATCAGCCAGGATCCACCGACGCTCTTGTAGCCGTCGCCGTGCATGTTGACGACCACATACAGGCCCTGGCTGTACGCGTAGTCGACGACCGCGGCGATCCGGGTCAGCCACGCGGCGTTGACCGTGTAGTTCGGGCCGGCCCCGATGTTGCCCAGGTAGGAGACCGGGATCCGGATTGTCTTGAAACCCGACGCCTTCACCCGGTTGATCAGGGCCTGGGTCACGACCGGATTCCCCCACGCCGTCTCGCTGGGGACCCCGTTGCTGTTGGCTTCCAGCGAGTTTCCCAGGTTCCAGCCGGCACCCATGTCGGCGACCAGCTGGGACGCGGTGAGTGCGGCTGCGGCCTCGGCCGGCACCGGTCTCGTCACGCCGTAGACTGTTCCGGCGAGGGTGAGGGCGGCGGCCAGGACCGCGAGCCCCGCCTTCTTTGTTCTCAGCATCATCGATCTCCCTCTCGTACGACTCAGCTCGCCGGACAGGCGGAACCGTTGACGGTGAACGAGGCCGGCCGGGGGTTGCTGCCGCTGTAGGAGCCGGTGAAGCCCAGGCTGACCGTCGCGCCGGGGGCCACGGCCCCGTTCCAGGATTCGTTGGTCACCGTGACGTGGGTGCCCGCCTGGCTCCATGTGCCGGACCAGCCCTGGGTGACCTTCTGGTTGCCGGGGAAGTCGAAGGCGAGGGTCCAGCCCGGCCACGCCGCCCCGCCGGTGTTGGTGATGGCGACCGTACCGCTGAACCCGGCACCCCAGTCGTCGGTGCTGTACGCCAGCCGGCAGCCGGCAGTCGGCGAACCCGTCGGCGTGGGGCTCGGCCCCGGCGTTGTGGGGGTAGGTGACGGCGTCGTGGGGGTGGGTGACGGTGTCGCCGTGGGGGTCGGCTCCGTTGTCGTGCCGGGCTCCTGGCCCCAGATCCGGGTGCCCGCCTCGTACAGCGGGACCTTGGGGTTCACCGCGGTGCCCGGCAGGTACGACGGGTCGTTGGCCGGATCCCAGGTCCCGCCGTCCGCCACGCCGACCTTGAACTGCACCTCCATGCGATACGCCGACTGGCCCGCCGGGGCGATCGGATACCCGGCGCAGTTCACCTCGACGTACCAGATGTCGCCGGAATACTGCTTGGCGGTGGCCGGCGCCGGGCAGCCCTGCGTGTAACCCGGGGTGACCTGGAGCGCCGCGGTGCCTTCGCGACGGAAGTAGTACCGGTACGACGCCTGGGTGAGCGCACGCGCCGGGAACGCCGACTTGTTGTAGATCATCACCTTGAGGGCGGTACCGCGGGCCTCGTTCTGCATCACCGTGGTCTCCACCGTGATCTCGTCCAGGTCCGGCTGCTCGGCCACCGGGAAGGTCGCCGAGGGCGGGCCGCCGTACTCCCCGTAGAGCCGGGCCAGCGCGGAGGTGAACCCGGCGTTGTAGTCGGTGGCCACCTCGTTCATCACGTAGTCGGTGCGTACGTCCTGGTAGGCGTCGTCGGGCGCGGACGGGCCGCCGACCAGCGCGCCGTACAGCACGTGCCGGGTGTTCACCGGGGTGCCGCTGTTGTCCCACCAGGACCCGTGCGCCGTACGGTGATGCGGGTTCTTCGGGGAATTGGTGCCGAAGCCGATCAGATAGCTGGACCCGCGCGGGTTGTCGCCGAGCGCGTAGTTGATCTGCCGGACCGCGAAGTCGTGGTAGCGGGTCTTACGGACCGTGTCGGTGGTGATGTCGCTGTAGACCAGCGCGGCGAACGCGGTGTTGGCGGCGTACCGCAGCGACCCCCAGCTGTCCAGCACTGCTTCGCCGCCCGGGGAGTAGCGCACCTTCTCGCCGTTGACGCCGACGGTCCACCAGTCGAGCCAGCGGTTGGCGTCGTCGGTGTACTTCTGCTTCCCGGTCAGGCCGGCGAGCAGCACGTACGCCGCGAACTGCTTGTTGTCCCAGGCCAGCGTCCACTTGTACGAGTGGGTCGTGGTCTGCGGTTCCGTGCCGAGGGCGTCGTACCCGTTCTCCGCCTTGGCGAGATACGTGGCGTCGCCCGTCGCCCGGTACAGCCAGATGGCGCCCCACACCAGCTCGTCCTGGTAACCGCTCCAGGACTTGTAGTAGGCGGCGGCGTCGGTGATGCAGTCGCTGTAGACCTTCCGGACCGTGTCGGCGAAGGTGTAGAGCTGCCGGGCGTGGGTGAGCAGCTTGTCGGCGTAGGCCGCGTCGGTGGGCCGGAAGACCATCGAACTGGCAGCCATCGCGGCCGCCGTCTCTCCGGCGAGGTCCGAGCCACCACAGGTCGCGTCGATCTTGTACGCCGGCCGCGCCATCGGCATCACCTCGGCCGGACCCCACCACTTGTGGTCGTCGTCGCCCCTGCCCACCTGCCCGTACAGCACGTTGGCCGACGGGTGCGCCTTGATGAAGTAGTCGTTGGGCACCCGCAGGTTGTTGAGGAACGTGGTGAGCTGCCCGGACGCGGCGTACGCGGCCCTGTTCTCGACCGCGCCCCAGGCCAGCATCGTGGTGCTGAACGCCATCGGGAAACCGAACTTGACGTGGTCACCGGCGTCGAACCAGCCGCCGGTGAGGTCGAGCCCCACATCGGACCCGTCCGCCATGGCCGCGTCGCCGCGCCACGACACCTGGCTCCACGCGGGCTTCTTGCCGGCGATCTGGGCCTGGTAGAAGAACATCGACTTCTGCAGCGCTTCGCCGTAGCTGAACGCGGGGGCCGCCGCAGCCGGTTGCGCACCGTTGCTGATGACAACGGCCGCAGCGATGAGCGTGAGGGCCACGACCGCTGTGGCGGCGCGGGAGTACCAGGGGATCGACCGCATGAGGCCCGCCTCCTCCTCGGAGATTTGATTGACGTCCACCTATGGAAGCGCTCCCACACCATAACCGCCATGTTTCAGATTTGTGAAGACTGCAAACACTGCAACTCCTTGTCACGGAATCGATGCGTATCTATCGTCGGCTGGTAAGCGCTTTCCTCCAGGTAGGCGGTGGCGCACGTATTCGATGATGAAAGTGGGACACCGGATGAAACGATCAGTCGCACTACGGTGGGTAGCCGCAGGGGCTACCGCGCTCACGAGCGCCGCGATCATGCTGACGCTGCCGCCGAACGCGATGGCGGCCGCCGGCAACCTGAGCATCGGCGCCGGCGCCGACGGTTCCAGCAAGGCCAGCGGCACCAGCTACGGCAACGTCATAGACGGCAGCGCCAGCACCTACTGGTCACCGAACAGCGCGACCGGGTACGTCTCCGTCAAGTGGAGCAGTGCCACAACGGTGTCCTCGGCAGTCATCACGCAGGCCTCGGGCGGCGGAACGATCAGCTCCTGGCGGCTGCTCAACGCCGACACCAGCGCCGTCCTGAAAAGCGGCAGCGGCAGTCCGGGCACCGTCACCTTCACCTCGACGTCGCTGAAGAAGATCACCTTCGAGATCAGCACCGCGTCCAGCGCACCACGGATCGCCGAGTTCGAGACGTACGCCGGCGGCAGCACGACCCCGACCACCACCCCGACCGCGAGCCCGACCACCACTCCTCCGAGCACCGGCACGCCGACCGGCGCGTGGCCGAGCTCGGCCGGCTCGGTGTCGATCTCCGGCACGGTCTCCGTCTCCGGCACCTTCGACGGCGGCATGAAGACCTACTGCTGCATCGGCGACGGCTCGCAGGACGAGTCCCAGGACCCGATGTTCGAGATCGCCAACGGTGGCACCCTGCAGAACGTCATCCTCGGCTCCCCCGCCGGTGACGGCGTGCACTGCCTGGGCACCTGCACCATCCGCAACGTCTGGTGGAACGACATCGGCGAGGACGCCGCGACCTTCCTGGGCACCAGCGGCGGCACGAGTTACGTCATCGGCGGCGGCGCGCGGGCCGGCAGCGACAAGACGTTCCAGCACAACGGCAACGGAACCGTCAGCATCTCCGGCTTCTACCTCAGCGGCTCCGGCAAGCTCTACCGCGGCTGCGGCAACTGCACCAACTCGTACCAGCGCAACGTCAAGATCGACAACGTCCTCCTCAACGACATCGACATGGTCGCGGGCATCAACACCAACTGGGGCGACATCGCCACCATCACCCGCGTCACCCTGACCAACAGCTCCAGCGCCACGGTCTGCGGGATGTACAAGGGCGTCCCCAAGGGCAGCGAGCCGAGCTACCTCGGCGAGGGCTGGAACACCACCAACTGCAAGGTCACCCAGAGCGACATCACCTACAAGTAGGCCCCGGGGTCCGCTGCGGGCCGGCCTCACCGGGCCGGCCCGTTCGGGCCAAAATTCGAAACGAAGCAACCTTTGGCGGCGGTTCATCGCTCGTAGGGGTATGAAGAGCTTCCATTTAGGACTGGCCGGCGTGACTGCGCTGGCCGCCGCGCTGGTGGTGCCCGCCGGACCAGCCGATGCCACGACGCCGGCCACCGCCCCGGCCTCGGAGCCGGTTGGGGGGTACACCGTCACGCTGGTTACCGGGGACCGGGTGACGGTCGGATCGCGGGCGGCCACCAGGGCGTTCGTGGAGCGGGGGGCCGGGCGCGGGAAGGTGTCGTTCGCGCAGACCGTGGTGGGCGGGCATCTGATGGTGATTCCGTCGGATGCGGCTCGGCTGGTGCAGACGCAGCGGGTCGATCGGCGGCTGTTCGACGTGACCGGGCTGATCGAGGGGGGCTATGACGATCGGGCTCACGCAGGCGTACCGCTGATCCTGGGGTCGGAGACCGCGACAAATTTCTCGGCCGTGCGTAAGGCGGTGGGTTCGCATGCGACGCGGGAGATGACGTCGTTGCGGGCCTTGGCGGTGAGCGCGCCGAAGTCGTCGTCGATGTGGCGAGCGGTGACCAAGAGCGATCATGTGTGGCTGGACGGGCGGCGGAAGCTGTCCCTGGACGCGAGTGTGCCGCAGATCGGGGCACCGGCGGCGTGGCAGGCGGGGCTGACCGGGGCGGGCATGAAGGTCGCGGTGCTGGACTCCGGGGTCGACGCCACGCACCCGGATCTTGCCGGGCGGGTGGAGGAGAAGAACTTCACCACGGCGCCGGGCGGCGACCAGGTGGGGCACGGTACGCACGTCGCCTCGACCATCGCGGGCTCGGGGACGGCTTCGAACGGGAAGTACCGGGGTGTGGCGCCGGACGCGACGATCCTGTCGGGCAAGGTTTGTGGTGACCAGTTCTGCGAGGACTCCGCGATCCTGGCGGGCATGCAGTGGGCGGCCGTGGAGCAGCATGCCCGCGTCGTGAACCTGAGCCTCGGCGGGCCCGACTTCGACGGCGACGACCCCCTGGAAGAGGCGGTGAACACGCTGTCGGCGTCGACCGGGGCGTTGTTCGTGATCGCCGCCGGCAACGAAGGGCCGTCGGCGTCGACGGTCGGCTCCCCGGGCAGCGCGGATGCCGCACTGACCGTGGCCGCGGTCGACAAGTCCGACGTCACTGCGGAATTCTCCAGCCGGGGGCCGCGGGTCGGTGATGCCGCGATCAAGCCGGACATCGCCGCGCCGGGGGTGGACATCGTGGCGGCGCGGGCCGCGGGGACGTCGATCGGGGAGCCGGCTGCTGACTTCCCGGACACGTACATGACGCTCAGTGGCACGTCGATGGCCACACCGCACGTGGCGGGCGCTGCGGCGCTGCTGGCTCAGGCGCATCCGGAGTGGGACGGCGCGCGGTTGAAGGGGACGCTGATCGCGTCGTCTGCGCGTACGGGAGATGGCAGGGCTTTTGAGCAGGGAGCCGGACGCGTCGACGTAGCCCGGGCAATCACGCAGGTGATGACGGCGGAGCCGGTGTCGGTGTCTTTCGGGTTGCAGAAGTGGCCGCACGAGGACGACGCCGTGGTGAGCAAGCAGGTGACCTATCGCAACGGCGGGACCGTGGACCTCACGCTGGCGCTCGCGCTGACCTCGGGCCAGGCGTTCACGCTCGACCGGCAGACGGTCACCGTCCCTGCCGGGGGCACAGCGGCGGTCACCGTCACCGCTGACACGAGGGCGTTGCCGGTCGGCGACTACACCGCGGACATCGTGGCGACGGCGGGCACGCAGCGGGTGATGACCGCGGTCGCCGTGCAGAAGGAGCCGGAGCGCTACGCGCTCACGCTGCACCACCTCGGCCTCGACGGCAAGCCGGTGATCAACTACCTGACGGGGATCTTCCAGGTCGCGGGCGACTACTTCGCCCTGCCGTGGGACCCGAGCGGCACGGTGACGCTGCGGCTGGCGCCGGGGCGTTACACCGTCGGCACATACCTGGACGAGTCCGCGGCGCAGGACGGTTCGCAGCAGGCGATGATCTACCAGCCGGTGCTGGACCTGACCGGGGACACGTCGATCACGTTCGACGCGCGGGAGGCGACGCCGGTGAAGGTGTCGGTGCCGGATGCGTCCGCGGCGGCCGTCGAGTCGTGGATCGGCACCGAGCAGCAGACCGACGAGGGCACGGTCATCTTCGGCACGCTGCAGCCGGGCATCGAGAATCTGCGGGTACGCCAGCTCGGCCCGCAACTGCCGGGAACCGCGACGGTGTTGAGCACATGGGCCCGGAGCGGCTCCGGTCCTCGCGGGACCGACAGCCCGTACGCGTACTTCGTGGGCGAGCGGGTGCCGGTCGCGCAGGTGCTGAACGGGTACGACCGCGCATACCGGCGAACTGAGCTGGCTGCGGAGAAGCAGGTTTTCCACGGCGGTTCCGTTGTCCAGCAGTGGGCTCAGCTGAGTGACGCGCAGGGCGAGGTCTACGGCGTGGGCATCGCTCGGGCGCGGCCCGGGGCATCGCGGGTCAACTATCTGTCCACTGGTAACGGCGCGCGGTGGCAGACCGACACGCGGCTCGGGGTCAGCTTCGACGAGTACGGGTTCCTGCAGGGGCTCGACTTGAACGGCTCGTACCGATCTGGAGCTTCCACTGTGGAGCATTGGGGTGCGGCGCCGCTGCAGACCCGGTTCAGCAGCCGGTACGAGTGGGTGGGCCGCGAGGGTGACATTCTCTACGCGCAGCTTCCGCCGTTGACCGACGCCGCCGGGCATCCGGGGTACAGCCAGCTTCTGGACTCCGTGAGCACTCGGCTTTACCGGGGTCAGGAGCTGCTCGGCGAGTCGGATTGGCTGTACGTCGACGCTGCCGGGTTGCCCGATGGTGACGCGGTCTATCGGGTTGTGCAGGAGACGACTGGTGGCTTCGGCGGGCTCTCCACGCGTACCAGCACCGAGTTCACCTTCACGTCCGGCGCCGGTGCGCAGGGGCTGGTGCCGGTCTTCACCGTCAACGTTGCTCCGGCGCTCGACGCGTCCGGCGCCGTTCGTGCCGGGAGCGTCGGACAGGTTCCGCTGGTCGCCCGCGACCAGAAGGGGAGCCTGGTGCAGGGTGCCGCTCTTGGCCTCGAGGTGTCGTTCGATGACGGTGCTACCTGGCGTGCTTCCGGGCCGGCGGTGCACTATCCGCGGGGGAAGGGCTATGTCTCCGTACGCGTGCATGGCAAGAACAAAGCGGGCACCTCCGTCAGCCAGACGGTGATCCGCGCGTACCGATATCGGTAGATCCGGTCCTGCAGCGCCCGCCACGGACCCTCACCCGTGGCGGGCGTCAGCGCGGTCAGTGGCCCATTCCCGCGCCGCCGTCGACGGGGAGGACCGCACCGGTGATGTAACGGGCCTCGTCGGAGGCCAGCCAGCGGATCGGCCCGGCCACGTCCTCCGGGTCGGCGTGCCGCCCGAGTGGCACCGCCGCGAGCATCTCGGCCCTTCGCGCGGCGGACAGCTTCCCGGCCATGTCGGTCAGGACGAGACCCGGGGCGACGACGTTCACCGTGATGCCCCGGCTGCCGAGCTCCCGGGCGAGGGAACGGGCCAGGCCCACCATCCCGGCCTTGCTCGCCGCGTAGTTCGCCTGACCGGTGGCGCCGGACAGCGCGGACACCGACGACACCAGGATGATCCGCCCGCGCCGCGACCGCAGCATGCCCGGCACGGCCCGGCGCACCACCCGGTACGCGCCGGTCAGATTCGTGTCGAGCACCCGGGTGAACCGCTCCGGCGGCATGCGCAGCAGCAACGCGTCGTCGGTGATGCCCGCGTTGGAGACGAGCACCTCCACGGGGCCGTGGGCGGCCTCCGCCCCGGCGAACGCGGCGTCCACCTGATCGGCGTCCGTGACGTCGCACTTCACCCCCAGCAGTCCGGCCGGCGCGGAGCCGCGATGGGTGACGGCCACCCGGTCACCCTGCGCGGCGAACGCGCGGGCGACGGCCAGGCCGATGCCCCGGTTGCCCCCGGTGACCAGCACGGATCGTGTCATCGGTCCCCTTCCTCGGGCAGCCGGACGACGGCTTCGCCGCGCACGGTGACGGGGCCGTCCTCGATGTGCACGGCGAGGTCCAGCCGGGCGAGCGAGCGGCCGTTCACCCGCTCGACGGAGACGACGTCCGCGGTGCACCGCAGCCGGGCTCCGACCGGGGCGGGTGACCGGAAGGTCACCCGGAAGGAGACCAGGTCCGTCACGGGCACCCAGCCGGTGAGCAACCGGCCCAGGAAAGCCATGGAGAGCATGCCGTGCGCGATGACGTCGTCGAACCCGGCGGCCACCGCCGCGCCGGTGTCCAGATGGAGGGGATTGAGGTCGCCGGACGCCGCCGCGTACCCGGCGAGCAGGTCCCGGGTGACGATCGCCGGCTCCAGTTCGAGCCGCTCGGGGCCGCTCATGGCGTGCCCTCCGCGTGCCGTACGGCCAGGACCTGGTGCAGATCCGCGACGGCGGCCCCGTCCGCCCGGGTGACGGCGGTGTCCGTGGTGATCAGCTCCAGCCGGCCGCGCCGGTGCGACCGGATGGACACGACCACCGGCGCGAACGTGATCCGGTCCCCGGCATGGGCGAGCTCGTGATACTCGAATCCCTGCTCGACGTGGAGGACCCGGTCCAGGGAAACCCCGATGCCCGCGAGCCCCTCCCGCTCGAGTTCCAGGCAGAACAGGTAGGTCGGCGGCACCGGGAGGTCCGGGTGGCCGGCCGCGCGGGCGGCGGCGACATCGTGGAAGATCTCGTCGGCGGCGCCCACGGCCGAGGCGAACCGCTGGATGCGGCCCCGCTCGACGTCGACGGTGAAGCGGGGCAGGTGGGTGCCGGCGTACGCGGGATCGATCACCGGATGATCGCCTGCCGTTCCCGTTCCCGGCTCGCGTGCAGCAGCTCCCGGTTGCGGACGGCCTTGCCGTTCGCGGTGCGCGGCAGTTTGCTGACGAAGTGCAGCGCCTTCGGCACCTTGTGCGGGCTGAGCTGATCGCGGCACCAGGCCAGCAGCTCCCCCTTGGTCAGCGAGGGCTCGGCCACGACATGACTCTCGATCGCCTCGCCATAGACGACCACCGCCTCCGTCACGGCGGGGTGCCGCGCGAGCACGGACTCGATCTCCGTCAGGTCGACGTTGAGCCCGCCGATGACGACGGTGGAGTCGGACCGGCCGAGGATCTCCAGGACGCCGCTGTCCGGTTGTGCCTCGCACCGGTCGTACGTGTCGAGCCAGCCGTCCTCGTAGCGCCCGGTCCGGTCGGCGTGCAGATACGGGTCCTCGGGCAGCCGGACGTGCAGGGTGCCGCCGGCGATCCGGGTCTGCATGCCGGGCACGGGTAGCCCCACGGCCGGCGGGGCGTGCCGCCCGGCGAGGTCGGTGGCGATGATGCCGGCCTCCGTCATGCCGTAGGCCTGCCCGATCCGGACGCCGAAGGCCCGCTCGAACCGCTCGAACACCACCGCGCCCAGCATCTCCCCACCGCAGACGGCCAGCCGTAGCGCGGGCAGGTCACCGGGCCTGCCGACCCGGCTGAGCAGGTCGAAGTGGACCGGCACACCGAACACCGCACCGATCCGCCGCTCCGCCAGCAGCCGGAGCAGATCCCGCGGTTGCGGGCTGCCGCTGAAGTGCAGGGTCACCCCGTGCCGCAACGCGTGCAGCACCCCGCCGATCAGCCCGAAGGAGTACGACATCGAGCTGAGCAGCAGCACCTGATCGCCGCCGCGCGGCATCTCGGGCAGGGCGGCGAAGCGGTCGAGCTCGTCGAGCAGCGACTGCCCGGTGCGCCCGATGACCTTGGGCAGGCCGGTCGAGCCGGAGCTGAACTGCACGAGCCGGTGCGGGGTCTCCGCGGGACGCCCCGAACGGCGCGGCAGGACCACGATCTCGCACTCCTCGCGGAAGGAGGCGAGCGTGGGCACCGGCCCGTCCACGGCGAGATGGAACTGCGGCTCGCACAGGTCCAGCAGCCGGCCCGTCTCGGCCGGGGTGAGCCGCGGATCCATCAGCAGGACCTGCGCACCGGCCGACCAGGCGGCGAGCACCGTCCACAAAAGCGTGCAGCTGGGCAGCAGCTGGACGGCGACCGTGTTGCCGGCACCGATACCGTGCGCCGTGAGCAGTTCCCGGGTCCGCGCCGTCTCCCGCCTCATCCGCCCGAAGGTCACCGCCCGGTCGGCGTACCCCCAGATCGCGTCGTCCGAGGCGTCGCTCGTGAGCGCCGAGCCGAGCCAGCGCTCGAACGCCGCGGCGCCGGTGTCGATCGTCATGAAAGACCTTCCGTCATTTCTCGATGCAGAACTCGCCGACGGGCCAGCCGACGTGCCGCTTGTCGTCGGCGAGATAACCGAGCAGCTGGTCGCCGGTCTTGAGCTCCGTGACGTTGAGCACGGCGGCACCCGGGCCTAGCACCCGGACGTGCCAGTCGTCCTGGACGGTGAGGCTGACCTCCACGCCGCTCTGCGAGACCGCCCGGATCGTCAGCATGGGACGGGACTCGAGCTTGACCCGGCCCACCACGATCCGCCGGGTGCGGCCGTCGGTGGTGACACCGAGCACGGTGCTGCCGGCCTGCAGCTCGCTGAGGTAGTTGGTGCGGTTGTTCTCCCCCATCACGTAGGAGTGCAGGGCACCGGCGTTGACCCGGAACGGACGGGTGGGCATGTACGGCAACGGGTGCGTCTCGCTGACACACAGCACGAAGCCGTGGGCGTACGAGCCGACGAGGATGCCCTCGTCCTGGCCGAAGTGGGAGCAGGTGTCGACGCACACCCGGTCACCCAGCCCGTTGTGCTCGATCGACCGGACGGTCAGCGCGGTGAGCGCCAGGTCCTCGCTGGTGTCCCGCAGCAGGTCGACCAGGCCGAAGACGTCGTTGGCGTCCCGGGGCGCCAGCAGCAACCCGTCCGACCCCTTCTCCAGGACGTCGATGATGATGCCGGCCTCCTCGAGGTCACCCGCCGCGCAGATCAGCCGGCCCGGGCTGCGGTCGGCGGCGGCGATCACGATCTCCAGCGGGATCTTCGTCGGATCGCGGAACTCGACGGCTGTGTTCGTCAGCGACTGGGCCGCCGCGCAGGCGACCCGCAGCGTGGCGTCATCGACGACCTCGATGAAGGCGGCGGTGCGGGCGGGGGCGCCCTCGGCCTCGAGCTTGAGCTTGTCGAGCTCGGCGGCGGTCTCGACGCGGGTCAGGACGATGTCGGCGATCTCGTCGGCCTCGGCGGGCAGCGGCGTCCCGGGCGGTGGCAGCAGCACCTTGGTGACCGTCGGCGGCAGGGTGCGCAGGACGTCGAGCCTGTCGTCGAGCACGCCTTCGAGCCGGGCGTGGACCGCGGCGTCGACGACACCCTCGCGCCGGTCCTCGGAAAGGGAACGCAGGTCGATCCAGGCGAACTTCACGGGAGTACCTCCGGTTGCAGCGATGCGGACGGGTCGTCGTAGTCGTGGAATCCGTGCCCGGTCTTGCGGCCGTGCCGGCCGGTCTCCACCAGGTGGTCGAGCAGCGCGGGCGTGGCGAACACCTGGTGGTCGTACTCCTTGGCCAGCACGGCCACGACCTCGCGCAGAACGTCGAGCCCGGCCTGGTCGGCGGTGGCCAGCGGGCCCATGGCATGCCCGAAGGCGAGCCGGCAGGCCCGGTCCACCTCGGCGGCCTCGCAGATGCCCGTCTCCACCAGACGGACGGCCTCCAGGACGAACGCGATGATCAGACGGGTGGTGACGAAGCCGGGCAGGTCCTTCGTCACCACGATGCACTGCTTGCCGATCCCCTCGGCGAAGGCGCGGGCCGCCGCGACGGTGCGGTCCGTGGTGGCGCGGCCCCGGACGATCTCGCACAGCTCCATCCGGGGCACCGGGGAGAAGAAGTGGGTGCCGACGACGTCGCCGGGCCGGCCGGTGGCCTCGGCGACGGCGGAGATCGGGATGCCCGAGGTGTTGGTGGCCAGCAGGGCGCCCGGCGGGCACAGCCGGTCCAGCTCGGTGAAGACGCGCCGCTTCACCTCGAGATCCTCGGCGACCGACTCGACGGCGACGGTGCACCCGGCGATCCGGTCCAGCTCGGTGGTCACGGTGATCCGGGCCAGCGTCCGCTCGGTCTCTTCCGCGGGCCTCCCGGTCCGGGCTGCGGACCGCTCCAATGAGGAACGTACGGTACGCAGCGCCGCGCCCAGCGTCGCCCGGGAACGGCTGTAGAGAACCACCTCGAGCCCGGCCGCGGCGGTGACCTGGGCGATGCCCGCGCCCATGACACCGGCCCCCACGACGGCGACGGCCGCCGTCATCGCGTGTCCTGCAGCTGCTGCCAGATGCGCAGTCCCCGCTCGGCGAGGTCCTCGTGGCCGCGGAAGATCCGCCCGAGGATCTCCGCGCAGTCCTGCCGGTCGCGCACCGTGCGGGTGGTGACCGTGCCCCGCTCGGCAACGGTGAGGTGGTTGTTGACCAGCCACACCTTGCCGCCGCGGATGCCGCGGGAGCACATCAGGGTGCGGGCGGTCTCGGAGCGCGTCTCGCCGTCGAGGTGCCACGCGACCGCTTCCCGCAGGAAGAACTCGGTGGTACGCGGGCTCAGCACGAACCGGTAGAGCGGCAGCCAGCCCTCGTCGTCGCGACGCTGGACGACGTACCAGTCGTCGTCGGTCAGCACCCGGTAGGTCCAGCCGTCCTGATGGTACTCGCCGGCGACCAGTTCGATCGGCTCGACGTACACCAGGCTGGTGTAGCTGGCGTCCACGAGCCACTGCCTGCCGTCGATGCGCACCATCAGGATCAGGTGGTCGCCACCCTTGCTGAAGTATCCGCGGTGCCCGACCCAGATATGGGCGGCCAGCTCGGTGACGTCGAAGCCGATCTGCCGCAGCTGGTGCGCGAGCAGGCCGTTGGCCTGCAGGCAGAAACCGCCGCCGCGACGGGTGACGATCTTGTCGTAGGCGCCCGCCCAGTCGATCACCGGGCGGCGTCCCTCGGGCCCTTCGAGTGCCTCGAACGGCACCTCGAGAACGTGTTTGCGGCAGATCTCCCGCAGGACGTCCAGCGTCGGCTCCAGCGGGCCGTGATAGCCGATCCGTTCCCAGTACGGGTCCCGGGGCGGCGGTGCGGATTGCATGCTGAGTCGTACCTTCCTGTCGGCGGTGGTGGTGGGCTGTGCTGTCCGGCGCAGGCGGCACGTGAGCCGGGCCGTGCACAGGCGCCGGCCGTCCGCGGCGGTGACGACGATCTCGTAGGTGGAGACGGAACCGCCGTGGTGCACGGGGACGCAGGTCCCGGTGACGATTCCGGCCCCGGTGTCCTCGTGGTGCGCGACGGACAGCTCCTGGCCCAGCACGATCCCGCTCGAACCGGGTTCGAGGGCCGCCGCGACCGAACCGAGGGTCTCGGCCAGGACGGCGAGGGCCGCGCTGTCGAGGCGCCCGTACGCGTCGCGGTTGCCCTCGACGGGCAGCGTGCCGACCAGCCTGCCGGGCTCCCACCGGGTGATCCGCACACCGACGGTCGTGGTGACCAGCTCCGCGGGGTCGAGCGTGCCGATGCTGATCGGCAGCGGCCAGGATTCCATGGTGTTCCTTCCTGCGGGGTCAGACCGCGGCGAGGAAATCCTCGGGGCCGCTCCAGGTGATGAGGGTGCCGCCGAGGGCGAGCCCCGAGCCGAAGGACACCAGGGCCACCTTGTCGCCCCGGGCGATCCGGCCCGTGTCGACCGCCTCGCGCAGGGCGAGCACGGACCCGGCGGCCGAGGTGTTGCCGTACCGGTCGACGTTGATGACGGTCCGGTCGTACGGCAGGCTCAGGCCGTCCATGATGCCCTCGACGATGCGCCGGTTGGCCTGGTGCAGGATCAGCATCGTCAGGTCCTCGGGCGTGAGGTTCTCCTCCTCGGTCAGCTTGCGGACGAAGCCGGGGACGGTGTCGAGCGCGAAGTTGCGGATGTCGCGTCCGACGATGCGGATGAAGTTCTGCCCGAAGGCCGACTCGACCCGGTTGCCGTCGCCGTCGGTGACGGGGTCCCGCGACACCAGGGCCGACGAGAAGCTGTCCGGGTCGTTGCGCAGCATGGTCGCGCCGATGCCGCTGCCGGGCACCGTGGGCTCGACGATGTAGCAGGCCGCCGCGTCGCCGAAGATCACCGCCGTCATCCGGTCCGTGGGGTCGAGCAACTTGGTGACGGTGTCGGCGAGGACGACGGCCACCCGGTGGTAGGCGCCGGAACGCACGTACTTCACGGCCACGTCGAGGGCGAAGACGCTCCCGGCGCACCCGCCGCTGTTGACGTCGAAGGCCACCGCCTGGGTCAGCCCGGCCCGCCGCATGATGTCGACCCCGGCGGCGGGTGCCATCAGGTCGGGCGTGACGGTCCCGCAGATCAGCAGGTCGATGGAGTCCTTGTCGATGCCCGCGCGGGCGCAGGCGTCCAGCAGCGCCCGCGTACCCATCGTGACCGTGGTGTCGTCCTCGGACGCGAAGCGCCGGGAGTGGATCCCGATCTTCTCGAGGATCCAGTCGGCGTTGGTGTCGATCATCGTCTCCAGGTCGGCGTTGGTGACGATCCGCTCGGGCAGGTACTGGCCGATGGTGCGGATGCCCACGCCGGACGGTTGTGCCGCGGCGGTCGCACGGGGATCGGACATCACAGGGCTCCTTCGTGTGGGGTTGGCAGGACGGTGGCGGGCTCCGCGAGCTGCCGGTAGGTGCCGCGGTGGAAGATCAGGGGTTCGGCGTCGGCGGGGCCCTGGTGCAGGGCCTCGACCCGGCCCAGGACGATCACGTGGTCACCCGCCGGCACGCTGCCGGCGACCCGGCACTCCAGGGCTGCCACCGCGGCCCCGACGAGCAGGCACCCGTTGCCACCGGGCCGGCCGCGGAGAAGCTCGGTCGCCTCGGTGCCGTCCGGGCGGCTGCGGCCGGCGAACCGTACGGAGTGCTCACGCTGACCGGCGGACAGCAGATTGACGGTGAACCGCGCCGCGTCCAGCAGCGGCGCGAGGATCGAGCTGTCGTCCCCGAGGCAGACCGACAGCAGCAGCGGGTCGAGGGACACCGACGTCACCGAGTTGACGGTCACCGCACGCGTCAGCGGCCCGCAGCCGAGGGTGAGCACGGCGACCCCGGTGGGGAACCGGCCCATGGTGCGCCGGTAGGTGTCGCGGTCGGGCAGCTGCCGCGGCTCGTCCAGGATGTGGCCGGTCCGGCCCGGTGCGGTGGCCATCAGACCGGGGCGCCACGATCGCCGATGAGCTGCGCCATGGCGCCGATCGTCGGGGTGTCCAACAGCTCGTCGTCGGTGACGCGTACGCCGTGGTCCTTCTCCAGGATCATGGAGAGCTCGACGACGGACAGCGAGTCCAGCCCCAGTTGCTCCAGGGTCGCGTCGGGGGTGATCTTCTCGCGGTCGACCTTGAGAGGGCCGGCGAGGATGTCCCGCAGTGCAGCGAACATGATGAGTCGTCTCCTTGCGGACGGGATGGGTGGCTCAGCTGCCGGGCAGCTTGGGCCAGGTGAGCGTGGTCGCGCCCCAGGCGAGCCCGCCACCGAAGGCGGTGAGCAGCATGCGGTGACCCGCGGCGAGGGTGCCGTCGGCGTGGGATTGCGCCAGCAGCAGCGGGATCGACGCCGCCCCGGTGTTACCGACGTCGGCGATGTTGGACAGTTGCCGGTCGGCGGCGATGCCCAGCCGCTCCCCCACCGCCGTCAGGATCCGCGCGTTGGCCTGGTGCGCCGCCAGCCGGTCGACGTCGGCGAGCGACCAGCCGGCCGATGCCACGGCCTGCTGGGAGGCGGCGGTCATCCGCTCGACGGCGTGCCGGAACGTGTCCCGGCCGTCCATCTGGAAGAACTCCTCGCCGGGCTCGTGCGACCGGTTCAGGGAGCGCTGCCGGGATCCCCCTGCCGGTACGCGGATCAGGTGGCTGAGCGTCCCGTCGGTGCCGAGAACCACCCGGCCCAGCGCGCCGGGTTCGTCGCGGTGGCCCGCGCGCAGGACGACGGCGCCGGCCCCGTCCGCGAAGATGACCGCCGTCGAGCGGTCCTCGGGGTTCACGATGGTGGTGAACGCGTCGGCGCCGATGAGCAGCACGCGCTCGGCGGTTCCGGCGGCGATCAGACCCGCCGCGGTGGCGAGCCCGTAGAGGAACCCGGTGCATACGGCGGACACGTCGAACGCGGCCACGCCGGCCAGGCCGAGCCGGGCCGCCACCACCGGGGCGGTGGCCGGGCAAAGCTGGTCGGGGGTGGTGGTGGCGAGCACGACGGCGTCCACCCGCGGGTCCCCGCTGCTGTCGAGGGCCCGCCTGCCGGCCTCCACGGCGAGATCCGAGGTGGCCATGCCCGGCGATACCCGGTGCCGGGTGCGGATCCCGGTCCGGGTCCGGATCCACTCGTCGGAGGTGTCGAGATACGCGGCGAGATCGTCGTTGGTGACCACGTCCGGCGGCACCCAGCCGCCCACACCGGCCACGACCGCGGCCCGCTCGCCGAACGCCTCGATCATGCCCGCTCCTTCGCTGTGCCCGTGCCGGTCGCACGCCGCAACCGGCAGGTGAGCCGGGCCGAGGCGAGCCGGTTGCCGCGCTCGTCGAGCACGGCGACGTCATAGGTGCCCGTGGTGTCGCCGAGGAAGAGCGGCGTGCACACGCCGTCGACCCAGCCGGTGCCGCGCGCCGCACGATGGTGCGTGCAGGACATCTCCTGGCCGGTGACCTGGCCGCCCGGTCCGGCCTCCAGGGCTGCCGCGTGCACCGCGAGCACCTGTGCGAAGGCGGCGCTGGCCCCGCCGTGCAGGAAGCCGTACATCTGGCGGTTGCCGCGCAGGGGCATCCGCGCGACGAGCCGCTGTGGATCGCCGGACAGCACCTCGATGCCCATGCGGGCCGCGAGCGTGCCCGGGGCGAAGGCCGCTGTCACGACGGGCTCCCGGGTTCCACGATGTAGGGGTACGGGCCCGGGACCTGGATCGAAGCGGCCGGGTCCGCGCCCGGGCGTACGGTCTCGCCGGCGGCCACGAGCGGAGCGAGCCATCCGAAACGGGCGTAGCGCGGTTCCGGTGCGGCGGCGTGGATGCCGGCGGCGGTGCGCAGCGTCGCCGGTCCGTTGCCGTCCCGGGCGAGCAGCAGGGCGACCGCGCAGTCACCGTCGGGCAACGCGTCCAGGCCCTCCGCCGCGAGGCGCCGGTGAATCCAGGTGGCCCGCTCGTTGGCGGCGAGTTCCACACCGATCAGGAGCACCTGATCGACGTCGTCCTGGTCCAGCATCAGATCGGCGGCGAACAGGGCCTCGGCGGCACCGTCACGCGCGGCGGACAGGCACTCGACGGGGCCGGAGATGCCGTACGTACGGCCGAGATGCCCGAGGATAGAGGTGGTGACCGACTGGAAGAACAGCATCGGGCTGTGCACCTGTCCCCCGGCCAGCCGCCGGGTCGCGGTGTCCAGCGTCACCGTGTCGCCGAACATCGTGGCGAGCACCATCCCCGTGCGGGGGCCGCTCAGGTCGCCGGCCGAGTAGGGGGTCCCGAGACACGCGGTCGCCACCGCGTGCACCAGTGGGCTGAACCGGGAGGTCACGAAGCCGACCACCGAAGCCAGCGGGACCGGTGCCGCACCTGGCAACCCGGTGGCCGCACCGCCCCACGGGGTGGTGCAGGCGGCCGAGCGGATCGCGCGCGCCCTCGCCCGGGTACTCATGCCCGCTCCAGGACGAGCGCCGCGTCGACGCCGCCGAACGCCGCGTTCAGTGACAGCGCGTGGGTGATGGGCACCCGGCGGCCGACGTCGCGGACGTAGTCCAGATCGCAGGCCGGGTCGGGTTCCCGGCCGTTGATCGTGGGCGGCAACAGCCCCTCACGCAGGGCCAGCAGGGTGATGACCGCCTCGACCGCGCCGGTCGCCTCCAGCATGTGGCCGGTGCTGCTCTTGGTGGAGCTGACCGGTACGCGCGGCGCGTCGGCGCCGAACACCTGGTGCAGGGCGGCGGTCTCCGCGACGTCGTTCAGGGGCGTGCCGGTGCCGTGGGCGTTGACGTAGCCGATGCGCCCGGGCTCGACGTTCGCGGTGCGCAGGGCGGCCTGCGCGGCCTTGGCCAGACCATCGCCCTTCGGGTGCGGCTGGATGACGTGGTGGGCGTCGGATGCCATGCCCCAGCCGGCGAGCCAGCCGAGCACCTCGGCGCCGCGGCTGCGGGCCCGGCGGGCCGATTCGAGGACCAGGACGGCGACACCGTCACCGTGCAGCAGGCCCTGGCGACGCGCGTCGAAGGGGCGCACGGCGTCCTCGGTGGACAGCGCCCGGCCGGAGTCGAACTTCGCGAAGACGTCCTCGCAGACCAGGTAGGCTCCGCCGCAGACAACCGTGTCGGCCAGCCCGCGCCGGATCAGCGTGGCGCCCCGGGCAAGGGCGTTGGTCCCAGCGACGCACGCGTTGACGAAGGCGGTCCGCGGTTCGCCCAGACCGAGCTCGCGGGCGATCAGCTCGGGCAGCCGGGCGGGGACGCTGTCCAGGGTGCGGGGGTCGGCGGCGACGCGGCTGCCCGGCACCGACCAGAAGTCCGGGGCGGTGGAGTGATCGCCGTTGGTACCCAGCAGCACGGGGGCGTCACCACCGTCCGTACCGGCCATCCGCAGGGCCTCGGTGGCGCAGGCGAGCAACACCTCCGCCTGGCCGGGCGTGACCCCGGGACGCACCGGTACGCCGGGGATCCCGGGACCGTCACCCTCGAAGGTCGCCGCATACCGGGCCCGGTAGGGGGTGGGGTCGAAGCGGGTGACCGGGGTGAAGCCCGGCCGCCCGGCGAACACCCCGTCGAGCAGCGCCTGCCGGCCGAAGCCGAAGGCGGTGAGGACTCCGTAGCCGGTGATGGCGACGTCATGAGCCATGAAGGACCTCCGGGAGAACGTGCTCACCGGCGGACCGCTGCGTGATGAACCGGCGCAGATCCCCCACTGTGGTGCAGGAGGCCAGGCCGTCCTCGTCCTCGATCGCCACGATGAGGCCGTGCCGTTCGTCGAGGAGGTGGGCGAGCAGGACCAGGGTGAGCGAGTCGAGGACGAGCTCGGTGCCGTCGTCGAACGTGGTGTCGGCGGTACGCAGTCCGCAGTCGAGCAGGAGCTGTCCGAGGGTCTCGTCGTTCACCGCCCGGCTCCGTCGGTGACCGCCTCGCCGCGCAGAGCGGCCACGGCGGCCACGAACTGACCCAGCGTGGTGTCCTGCCGGGTCTCGTCCTCCTCGTCGGGGAGGCTGATGCCGTACGCGCCCTCGAGCTGGATCGCCAGCTCCAGCCGCGACAACGACTCGAGGCCGAGGCCGTTGTCGCCCAGCGGGGTGTCGTCGGTGACGTCCCCGGGGACCGGCAGGTTCAGCGTGTCCCGGATGGTCGTGAGGACGAAGTCGCGGATCTCGTCATGCATGGGTGTCTTCTCTCTGCTGCGGGGCGAACCGGATGTGCCGGGCCGCCGGCTCGTCGCCGTGCACCACCGACGCCAGGGCCTTGAGGGCGGCGGTCGGGGCGGGGCTGCGGAAGACCCGCCGCCCGACGGCCAGACCGGCGCAGCCGGCGTCCACGGCGGCGGTGGCATAGGCGACGAGATCGGCGCTCTCGTCGTCCCCACCGGCCACGAGCACCGGGACCGGGCAGCTCGCGGTGATCGTGGCGAGCTCGGACATCGGCACCGGCCACGTCGTCTTCACCAGCGTGGCGCCCAGATCCGCGGCCACGTTGACCGCGTGGGCGAGCAGGACCGGATCGTGCGGGTCGGCGATGCGCGGCCCGCGCGGGTAGATCATGGCGAGCAGCGGGACCGACCAGCGCTGGCAGGCGTCCGCCACGGCGCCCAGATCGGCGAGCTGGCGGGCCTCGGTGTCCGAGCCCAGGTTCACGTGCACGCTCACCGCGTCCGCGCCGAGGCGCAGGGCCTCCTCGACCCCGCCGACGAGGACTTTGGCGTTGCTGTCGGGCGAGTGCGGCGTACTGGCGCTGAGGTGCACGATCAGCGAGCAGTCCCGCAGCAGGGCCGGGTCGATGGTGCGCGCCCGGCCCTTGTGCACCACGATCGCGTCCGCCCCGCCCGCCACCACGGACCTGACCAGCTCGTCGAAGCCGGCGGCGGGCACGATGGGCCCGTCCGCCACGGAGTGGTCCATCGGGACGAACAGGAACCGGCCGTCCCGGTGCCGGGCCAGGCGGGCCAGGCGGACCCGCGTCCCGGCGTCGAGTGTCACCATGCTGCATCTCCCCTGTCCACACCCGTGAGTACCTGCTGTCGTCGTGCATCTCGAGTCTGTGGCCGGCGGCGCGGACGCAGAATCCCCGAACGGGGTGGCTGTCCGGCAGGGCTCCGAGGCCAGGGCCGAGGAGGTGGCCGGACGGGCAGGGTCCGATCGGGATGGACACGCGAAAGGGCTCTGTCCGGCCCAGGGGGAGACCGGACAGAGCCCTCGACAAACGGGGATCAGGTACGCGCGAGCGCGCGCGCCACACCCGCAGTCCACTCGTAGGAGTCCGTGACCCCCGTGAGCGAACCGTTGAAGCGGGGTGCGACGAACCTGGCGAGCAGCTCCAGGCTGCGCCGGCCGGACTCGCGTCCCGCCCAGTCCATGACGTTGACCAGCAGCCGGCCGAAGCCACCGGTCTCCGCCTGCACGTCACGCAGCGCCTGGGTCACCTCGTCCACCGAGCCGACAAGGGTGCTGCGCTGCTCGATGAGCTCTTCCAGGGCCTTGCGCGCCTCGGTCCGGGAGTGCACCTGCGGGGTGCCCAGCAGGGCCCAGTACTCGTTGCGGTAGCGCATCCAGCCGTCGACGATCTCATCGAGGGCCTGGCCGCGGCTCTCCGACACGTGCACGCTCAGGGCGACGCGCCACTGTGCCCGGTCGAGCTTGTGACCGTGCTCTGCGGCGGACTCCTCGGCGTGCTGCCACTGCCCCACGAGGTCACCGATGCGGCTACCCGGCTTCGGGGGGATGCCGAACGACAGCGGGGCGATGCCGTACCGGCCGGCCAGCCGCATGCCGAACGGCGAGACCGCGCTGGAGACCGCCATCGGCAGTCCCCCGGCTGTGCACGGCCGCAGCTGCAGCCGGGCGTCGCGGAGCTGGAACCAGTCCGTCTCCACCGTGACGGGCTCGTGCCCCGCCACCAGCCTGCGGATGGCGTCGAGGGACTCGGCCGTACGCCGCCGGGTCTGCGCCGGGTCGATGCCGAGGAAGTGCATGTCGGTCGGCAGCGATCCGGCGCCGACGCCGAGGGTGAACCGCCCGCGGGTGAGGTGATCGAGTTGCAGCGCGCGCGTCGCGACCATGTAGGGATGGTGGTACGGCAGGCTCACCACACCCGTGCCGAGGCGGATGTGCCGGGTGCGCTCGGCGGCGGTGGCGATGAACAGCTCGGGCGAGCCGATGGTCCCCCACCCGGCCGAGTGATGTTCACCCACCCACAGCTCCTCGTAACCGAGCTGGTCGAGCCACTCGGCGAGATCCAGGTCGCGCCACAGGCTCAGGGCCGGGTCCTCGCCCAGCGGATGCAGGGGCGACAGAAAGGCTCCGAAAGCGATCCGATCCATGGGGCTCCTCAGTCAGGAAGTCACCTGAACCAGGGCGTACGGGCACGCCCTGCGGTCGTGCGGGTCCAGTGTGGTGCCGCGCGCGGGCGGGAGTGGTGCCCGAACGGACTGGCCCTTCGGCGCCGTCCCCCGCCGAGCTCATCTATACAACATTTGTTGCATATGCTGCATCTGTTGTGGAAACCTGGACGCGATCCATCCACGAACTGAGAGACCAGCCAGTGAGAGAGCCGCCAGTGAGAGACCAGCCAGTGAGAGAGCCGACAGTGACGACAAGTCAGCAGCACGCTACGGCAGACGACTCCGCCCGGATAAGCCCCGAACTGTGGTGGCTCGCCGGGATCATGGCCTTCGGCAGCTTCGCCGGCCTGCTCGACGCCACCATCATCAACGTGGCGATCGGCCCGCTGGCGACGGCGTTCGACACCGAGATCGGCACCGTGCAGTGGGTGGTGACGGGCTACCTGCTGGCCATCACGGCCACACTCCCGCTCGGCTCGTGGGCGATGGCGCGTTTCGGCGCCCGCCAGATCCTCCTGTTCTCCCAGGTGGTCTTTCTGTTCGGGTCGCTCATGTCCGGGCTCGCGTGGGACGCGCCCAGCCTGATCGGCTTCCGGATCCTGCAGGGCATCGGCGGCGGCCTGGCCCTGCCCGTCTCGCAGGCCCTCATCGCCCAGGCGGCCGGCCCGAAACGGCTGACCCGCCTGATGTCCGTGGTCACCGTGCCGGCACTGTTCGCGCCCCTGGTGGGCCCGTCGCTCGGCGGCGTCATCGTGGACCATGTCAGCTGGCGCTGGATCTTCCTCGTCAACGTGCCGCTGTGCGCCGTGTCGATCACCCTGTTCGCGTGGCGCGTGCACAATGTGGTCCGCCCGGTGAAGAACGCCGCGCTCGACGTGGTCGGGCTGGTGCTGCTGGTGCCCGCCCTGGCCGGGATCGTGTGGGGGCTGTCCGAGGCCGGCACCACCGGCTCGTTCACCGACACCAGGGCGCTGATCGGCCTCGGCGGCGGCCTCGTGCTGGGCGTCGCCTTCGTCGCGCACGCGCTGCGCAGGCGCACCGAGGCGTTTCTCGACCTGCAGCTCTTCCGCGTGCGTGAGTTCACGGCCGGCAATCTGACCAGCATGATCATGGCCGTTGCGATGTACGGCGTGCTCATCCCGTTGCCGCTGTACTTCCAGGTGGTCCAGGGCACCAGTGTGCTCGTCTCCGCGCTGATGCTGCTCCCGCAGAGCATCGGCTACCTGATCGCTGTCATCCTTCTGCAGCGCCTGACCCAGATGCTGGGGGTCCGCACCGTCACGATCGCAGGCGCGGTGCTGGTGGCCGTGGGCACCCTGCCGTACGTCGTCCTCGATGACGACCCGAACCAGTTCCTGCTCGGCGCGGCGCTGGTGGTGCGTGGTCTGGGACTCGGCGCCTCGATGATGCCGACCATGACGGCCGCCTTCGGCAGCGTGCCCAGGGACGTCGTTCCCCGCGCGACCAGCGCATTCCACGTCTTCCAGCGCATCGGTGCGTCACTGGGCACCGCCCTGCTCACCGTGATCCTGCAGCAGGAGGCGTTGAAGCACCTGCCGGCCGGCGTCCCCAGCCTGACCGCCGTGGTGCCCGACAGCCCTACCGCTCACGCGCTGGCGACGGCGTTCCGGGCGCCGTTCTGGTGGGCGCTGGCCTTCACGGTGCTCGCGCTGGTCCCGGCGTTCTTCCTGTCCGGTCGCCGGACTCCCCCGGCCCCGGAAGCGGCCGCGGCTGCCCCACGCGCCGCGGCCACGACGGGCCTGCCGGAGTAGACCGGCGGTCGATCCGGGCCCGGGCGCACCTTGCCCCCGGAGAACGAGCGACGGGGGTACGGTGTGCTCCGGGCCCGGCAATTGATCGACCATCTTCAAATAATGGGACCACGCGCCACGGAGGCATTCGATAAACTGACGACAAAGCGCACCATCCGCGACAGGTCAGCGGCGACCTCGGGGGAATGGACGCACCGGAATGCTGAATGACGCACGTCACATTGACGTGCATACATTTGTGAATTGCCGCTCAATGGGGTATTGCGGCGCGTTTCCACCGGAATTCAGTGACGACCGTACTCGATCATTCATTCGTGGACTGAGGCGAGGCCAACGTGCGATTCCACATTCTGGGTCCTCTCGAGGTGATACGCGACGGCGAGCCCGTTGCGCTCGGCGGTTACAAACAGCGCGCCACGCTGGCGATGCTGGTGCTGAATCTCAACCGCGTGGTGCCCGCCAGCAAGCTGCTGGAGTCGCTCTGGGGCAGCGAGGTGCCGGCCACCGGGCGCAAGATGCTGCAGAACGCCGCCTCCGAGCTCCGCTCGATGCTGACCACCGGTGCCGGTCCGGCCGATTCACCCGCCCTGCTCACCCATGCCCCCGGCTACCTGCTGCACGCCGACCCGGAGAGCGTGGACGCCGTACGCTTCAGCCGGCTGGCGGAGCAGGGCCGGGCGTTCGCCGCAAGCTCGCAGTGGGAGCGGGCGCGACACGACCTGCGGGAGGCGCTCGCCGCATGGCGTGGCCCGGTGCTCGCCGATCTGTTCGAGTCCCGGGCGCTCTGGCCGGATGCCGTCGCGGTGCAGAACACCCGGCTCGACGTGCTCGAGGATCTGTTCGACGTGGAGCTCGCCTGCGGACGGCACCGGGAGATCGTCGCCGAGCTGGAGCCCCTGGTCGAGCAGGAGCCGTCGCGGGAACGCCTGGCCGCTCAGCTCATGCTCACCCTCTACCGGTGCGGGCGGCAGCTGGACGCACTCGGCGTCTACCGGCGCACCCGCGACTCACTGATCGACCGGCACGGCCTGGAACCGAGCCGGGAGCTGCAGGAGCTCGAACGGTCCATCCTGAACCACGACGCCGGCCTGGACCGGCGGCCCGAGACAGCCGTCGTGGCCGTGCCCGGACGCCCGCGGGACACCGCGCCCTGCCCGGAGCCCACCGAGCCGGTCCCGGCCGCCGCCGGATGGCAGTCCGTCAGCATGCTGGCCGTGCTCGCCGATCTGAGCCAGCCGCCGGGTGGTGACGACGCCCGCACCGCCGCCGTCGTCGGCGAGCTCTCCGGCCTGGTGCACGGGGAGGTCGCCCGGCACGACGGCAGGGTGATCAGCAGCGTTGCAGGAATGACCTGGATCGTCTTCGACGGCACCGGCGACGCCGCCCAGCGTGCCGTCCGCACCGGTCTCGCGATCCGCGACGCGCTCGCGGCCCGCCCCGATCTGCCCAGTGTCCACGCGGCGGCGATCTGCGCGGACGCAATCGTCAGCTACGAGCCGGGCGACGGCAATCCGCGGGGACTCAACGGCGACGCGGTCAGCCGCTGCCTGCGGCTGGCGATGTCCGCCCCCGCCGGTGTCGTCCGGGTGGGGCCCGAGACCCGCCGGGTCACCGAGGCCGACATCCGTTACACGCCCGCCGACGAGGGCTGGGACGCCATCGAGCTGCGGCCGGTCCGGCCGGCCCCCGTGCAGATCACGCTCAGCCTGTGTCAGGACAGCCAGATCCAGGAATTGTGCGGTCTGCTCACGAGCATGGGCGGGCGGCGGGCAGCGTGGCTCGCCGACCTGCTCGACCAGCACGACACCACGCGCTCGGGGGTGGTGGTCGAGCTCGCGGTCAACGTCGTGCCCCGCAACGTGGACGAGATGCCCGAGTGGGCCCTGCGGGAGGGCGCCTGACATCCTGGCCGGTCCAGGACCGGCCAGGATGTCCACACGCCACGGCCCTACCCGGCCGCGTCCAGGACGGACGGTCCGGCGAGGCTCCATCCGCCGTCGCACGCGATTACCGCACCGGTGATGTATTCCGCACGAGCAGTGCACAGGAACAGCGCCAATTCGGCCACGTCCGCCTTGCTGCCCAACCGCTGCGCCGGAATGGCGCGTTGCAGCCGCTCAGCCTTCTCCGCGGTGTCGATCAGACGGGCCACCCCCTCGGTCTCGGCGATGAACCCGGGTGAGATCGCGTTCACCCGGACGCCCGCCGCCGCCCATTCCAGCGCCAGCGAACGGGTTAGCGCGTTGATTCCCGCTTTGGCCGACGCCACGTGCGCCTGTCCCGGCATGGGCCGATCGGCCATCGGCGCGGAAATGCTGAGAATGGACGCTCCGGGCTTGGTCAGGAACGGGTACGAATGCTTCGCGACGTGGTATGTGCCCACCAGATCGATGTCGACCACGGTGCGGAACCCGTTCGGGGACAACCGGGTCGCCGGGGCCACGAAATTGCCCGCCGCCCCGGAGATCACCAGGTCGAGCCCGCCGAACTGCTCCACGCAGGTCCGCAGGGCCGCCGCCACGCCGGGCGAGTCCCGGACGTCGCAGGCCGCCCAGGCGACCTCGCCACCGTCGTTCGCGATCAGCTTCGCCGCCGATCTCAGCCGCTCCGCGTCCCGGCTGATCAGCATCACCCGGGCGCCCTCGCGCGAGAGCCGCCGCGCGATCGCCAGGTTGATCCCGCTGGACCCACCGGCGACGAACGCGACCTTGCCCGCCAACTCCGGCGCGCTCACGCCAGCAGGCCCTGCTGCAGGGCCACGGAGACCACCTGAGCGCGATTGGCGCAGTTGAACTTGGCCAGCAGGTTCGCCACGTGCCGTTTGACGCCGTGCTCCGAGATGCCGAACCGGTGCGCGATCATGCGGTTGCTCAGTCCCTCCGCGATGAGCCCGAGGACCGCCCGCTCCCGCGGGGTGAGCTGGACGCGCAGGCCACGGTGGCCGCCCCGGGTGCGTCCCGCCTGCGAGATGAACAGGCGGGCCAGCGCATCGGGAATGGGCAGCTTGCCGCGATCCAGCCGGGACAGCGCCTCCGCGATGGACTCCGCCGTCAGATCTTCCTGGATGAGGTAGCCGTCGAACGGGATCGTGGCGATCCACGGGATGAGCCCCGGTTCGGCGCTCTCCAGCAGCAGGAGGACCTTCACGCCGTACGGCGTGGCCCGCTCGACGAGCTCGGTCAGCTGTGGCTCGCCGTAGGCCGCCGAGACGATCAGCAGGTCGAACGATTCCGTGCGTAAGCGGTCCACGGCTTCCCCGGGACTCGCGCAGGCCTCGGTCGCCGGTCTGCGGCTCAGGCCGTCCAGGAGACTACCGATCCCGCGCCGGGTGATCTCGTGTGGCAGGACGGTCAGCACGGCCGGCCCGGCTCCGGGCCAGGCCCTGGGTTCGTCGCATTCCGCCTGGGTGAACGACATCGTTTCTACACCTCTCATCAAGACCTGAACATGCTGCAGACGCATGTGGGGGATTCCGCGTGCTCACGCACACGAAGTCCTCCGGTCTTCCCCCGTGTTCAGGTGCTTCCCGAACTGTCAGATCCAGAGTGACAGCGTGCCGGTGGCGCCCATAGACGCAACGTTCCACAATCGATCCACTGTGTGTCACCGGGGACCGGCAGATGTGTTACCGAGGGGAGGTCAGCACGTGCGGTTCGTCGAGGACAGCGCGTGCCAGGCGTCGATCGCCATGGTCTCCGCGGGAACGAGCTCCGGCGATGTCAGCCAGTGCCGCAGCACGCCGATGAACGCACCCGCCGCGCAGTGCCCGCGCAGAGTGATGCCGACGAGGCTCCGGGTCTCCGCCGCCTCCGCCGTCAGCCGCTGCTCCACCTGGGCGGCCACCAGCTGCTGAAGGCGGTTCATGAAGCGGGCGGAGCCGCAGGGCCCCAGCATCCGCCGGTAGAGCACCACCTGGGACTCGACGTGGCGGAAGACGTCGGCGAACTCGGCGGGCGTGCCACCGGTGCCGTCGGGCAGCGGGCACCGGGCCAGCAACGCCACCAGCCCGGTCAGCTCGTCCTCCATGGCGTCGACGAGCAACGACTCGAGATCGCTGTAGTGCTGGTACACCGTCGCGCGGTTGATCGTGGCGCGGTCGGCGACGTGCGCGATGGTGATGTTGCCCCAGTCGTACTGCGCGGCCAGCTCGAGGGCGGCCGTCCGCAGCAGCGCGCGGGTGCGCCGGACACGAGGATCGACGCGCTTGGTGAGGGGTGCGGCCGTCGCATCGGGCATTCTGCCAGCGTACACGCCGGTTAACAGTTGTCACAGAGTCACCGGACGTGCACGGCGGCCGGTGCGGGACCACCGCACCGAAGGATCACCGGCCCGTGCGGGCCCCTCGGACGGGGCGCCCGTACGGGTCTTCGCGACCGGCCGTCCGCTGGCGACGATGACTACGAAACCCGCAGCCGGACACGCCAGGAGCGCCGATGACACCAGACGACCAGTCCCCCGCCGGTACCGCTGCCATCGAGACGGACGTCTTCGTGGCCGGCGGTGGGTCCACGGCACTCTTCGCGGCGCTGCTGGTTGCGCGGGCGGGCCACTCCGTGCTGCTGGTCACCGCCGAGCCGGAGTTCGAGCCCGCGGGAGCGGGCATCTCGCCCCTGGTGGCGCCGCCCACCCTCGGGCTGCTGGCGGAGCAGGGTCTCGAGGAGGAGATTCTCGGCAGCGGCCAGCGCGTCCTCGGGGTCGACGACCACGGCCCCGCCGGGCTGCTGCACGGCTGGCGGTACGCCGATTTCCCCGGGATCACCCGGCCGTACGGCCTGACGCTCCCGACCGGAACGCTGGTGCAGGCACTCCTGCGCCGGCTGCGTGCGGAGCCCACGGCGACGGTACGGACCAACGCGCGGGTGACAGCCGTCGACCAGGACGACAACGGTGTCCTGCTCACGCTGACCGACTCGGCGCTCGTCCGGGCCCGTTACGCGGTCGCCGCGGACGGCCGTCGTTCCCCGCTGCGCGATCTGACCGGCATCTCCCTGCACGAGGCCTCGTTCGGGCGCCCCGGCTGGCTGGTCGCCGCCCCCGTCGTCCCGGACCGCGAACCGGTTGCCCTGGTGCGGCACCCGGCGCCGCAGGTCCTGTTCACCATCCCCACCCCGAACGCCTCGATGGCCGTCGTCTGGTGCCCCGGCCCTCAGCAAGCGGAAGCCCTGGGACAGGGTGATCCGGAGGTCTTCGCCGCGCAGATCAAGGCCGTGGACCCGGAGCTCTCCGACTGGCTCGGCAAGGTCAGGGACCGCACCTCCCCGGTGTTCCGGGTCGACTTCTCGATGTGGCAGGCAGCCTCCTGGCGCGCGGGCCGGGTGCTGCTGCTCGGCGAGGCGGCGCACGGTTTGCACACCCTGGGCGGTCAGGGGCTGAACCAGTCCGTGCAGAGTGCCGCGTCGCTGGCCCACGCGCTGGACGACGCCCTCACGCACGGGGATCCGTCGCGGGCCGGGGCGTACGAGCGGATCCGGCGGCCCTTCGTGGAGCGGCTGCAGGAGTTGCAGTGGTCCACCCCAGCGCTGCGTTCGTACAGCGCCGAACCGCCGGCCCGCGGTGCCCACGAGGACTTCGTCGACGTCATGACGAACCTGCAGCCGGAGCTTGCGGCGCAACTGCGTACCACTGTCTGAACAGGAGGCCGACATGGCGTTACCCGACAACTGGTGGGCACCGCACGACGGCTACGTCGCGCGGATCCTGTCAGCCCTGACGACCGACCCCGGCCGCCCGGTGCTGCACTGGCGCGACGAGACGCTGACGGCGGGACAGTTCGCGGCCTCGGTCGCCGGGACGGCCGGTGTCCTGCGGTCGCTGGGCGCCGGCCCGGACACGGTCGTGGGCATCCTGACCGCGTCGAACAGCCCCGGCATGCTCCGTGCCCGGTACGCGGCCCATCTCCTGGGCGCCGCGGTGTGCCACGTCCGGTCCACCAATCCCGGATCGTCGGCGGACCCGCTGCCCGTGGAGACCCAGCTGCGCATCCTGCTCGACACCCGGGTGCGGGTGCTGGTCACCGACGCGGAGAACAGCGAGCGCGCTCATCTGCTCGCCGGGAGGTGCCGGGGGCGGCTGACCGTCGTGAGCCCCGGCACGGCGGGCAGACCGGATGCCGCCCGCCCGGCCGCCTGGCACGCCCCCGCCCTCGCCGTGATCGGATTCACCAGCGGCAGCACCGGGCGGCCCAAGGGCACCCGGCTGTCGGCGGCGGCCTGGGACAACCTCGTGGAGGTGACCGGGCAGGCGTTCGGCGCACCGGACACGGGCGAGGCCCGGTTGCTGGTGACCACCCCGCTGAGCCACACCGTCGCGACGATGGCCGATGCCGTGCTGGCCGGTGGCGGCAGCGTCGTGCTGCACGAACAGTTCGAGCCGGATGCCGTGCTGCGAGCCGTGGCCGGGCACCGGATCACCCACACCTTCATGGCCACCGCACACCTCTACCAACTCCTGGACCACAGCGGTCTGCCCCACGCGGACCTGTCCTCGCTGCGGCAACTGATCTACACCGGCAGCGCCGCAGCGCCGGCCCGGATCGCCGAGGCCGTCCGGTTGCTGGGTCCCGTTCTGGTGCAGGGATACGGCACCACCGAGAGCGGCCGGATCACCTTCCTGCACCCCGGGGACCACCAGGACCAGGCCCTGCACACCACCGTGGGCCGACCGTTCGGCGAGAACGAGATCGCCGTGCACGACCCGGACACCGAGGAGGAGGTCGCGCCCGGGGTCGTCGGCGAGGTCTGGGTGCGGTCACCGAACCTGATGGACGGCTACTGGGCCGACCCCGCGTCGAGCCTGCGGGCCCTGCACCGGGGCTGGTACCGCACCGGCGACCTCGGCCGGCTGGACGAGCGCGGCTACCTGCACCTGCTGGGCCGGATAGCCGACGTGGTCAAGACGGACGGGGTGCTCGTGCATCCCGACGTCGTCGAGCGGCGGATCCTCACGATGCCCGGCGCGGCACAGGCTGCCGTCTTCGGCGTACGCGACAGCGACCTCGTCGAGCATCTGCACGCGGCCGTCGCACCCCGGCCGGGCGCACGACTGTCCATCGAGGACGTCAAGGCCCACATCGCCGCCGGGCTGAGCGCCGGCCACGTACCCACCGAGGTTTCGATCCTCGACGAGCTCCCCCTGAACGCGGGAGGCAAGCCGGACAAGCACCGGCTGCGCCTCGCCACCACCTCCGCGACCGTCGAAGCATGAGAGGCGAGTTGACGCCATGAACCAGCATCTGCAGTTCTTCACCGACGAGACGGCGGCGCCGGGCGCACAGCGCCGGGAATTCCTCGAGATCGGCCGTCGCGCCGGCCGCTTCCCCAGCGCCCTGGCGCGCAGGCACGACGGCTCCTCCGATGTGGAGGTCAGCGTCTGGTGCAGCAACGACTACCTCGGCATGGGCCAGCACCCCTCGGTGCTGGAAGCGGCCAAGACCGCAATCACCGCCTTCGGGGCCGGCTCCGGCGGCTCCCGCAACATCGGCGGCAACAACTTCTACCACGTCCTGCTCGAACAGGAGCTGGCCGAGCTGCACGGCAAGGAAGCGGCGCTGATCTTCTCCTCCGGGTACACGGCCAACGACGGGGCGCTCACCGTGCTCGCCGGTCACGCACCCGGCACCCTCGTCTTCTCGGACGCGCTGAACCATGCCTCCATCATCGACGGGCTGCGGCACAGCCGTGCCGAGAAGCGCATCTTCCGGCACAACGACGTGGCCCACCTGCGGGAGCTGCTGACGGAGGCGGACCCCGCCCGGCCCAAGCTGATCGTGCTGGAGTCGGTGTACTCGATGTCGGGCGACGTGGCGCCGCTGGCCGGGATCGCCGACCTGGCCGAGGAATTCGGCGCCACGACGTTCGTCGACGAGGTGCACGCCGTGGGCATGTACGGCCCGCAGGGCGCCGGCATCGCCGCACGCGAGGGGATCGCGGACCGCTTCACCGTCTACATGGGTACGCTCGCGAAGGGCTACGGCACCGCGGGCGGCTACATCGCGGGGCCCGCCGCCCTGGTGGAGGCCGTGCGTTCGCTGTCCCGGCCGTTCATCTTCACCACGTCCCTGCCGCCGGCGACCGCTGCCAGCGCGCTCGCCGCCGTGCAACACCTGCGGTCCTCCGACACCGAACGCGACCGGCTCGCCGCCAACGCCCAGCTCCTGCACCGGCTGCTGAAAGACGTACGCATCCCGTTCGTCTCCGACGGCTCGCACATCGTGTCGGTGTTCGTCGGCGACGACGCCCAGTGCCGGCGGGCATCCGAGATCCTGCTGACCCGGCACGGCATCTACGTCCAGCCGATCAACGCGCCCAGCGTCCGGGAAGGGGAGGAGATCCTGCGCATCGCCCCGTCCGCGACGCACACGCTCGGCGACGTGGAGAAGTTCGCGGATGCGCTCGACGGCATCTGGCAGGAGCTCGGCATCGCGCGCGGTGGCGTACGCGGAGTGGCGTGATGTCGCTGTCGCTGGCCGCCGTGCTCGCCGGCCCGGCGGCCCTGCACCCGCACCGCCCGGCGATCGTCTTCGGCGGGCAGACCTGGTCCTACGACCACCTGTGGCGCCAGGCAAGGCAGTACGCCACGGTGCTGACCGGCCGGGGCGTGCTCCCCGGGGACCGGGTGGCGTTGCTGCTGTCCAACACCCCGCACTTCGCGATGGCGTACTTCGGCGCCCTGGCGGCCGGTGCGGTCGTGGTGCCGGTGCACGCGCTGCTGAAGGCCGAGGAGATCGCGTACGTTCTCGAGGACTCCCAAGCCCGGCTGCTGGTGTGCTCCGGCGCCCACCTCGCCGCGGGCAGCAAAGCGGCCGAGGTCGCGGGCATCCCGGTGCTGACAGTGCTCGCCGGGGATGACGAGCACGCCGGCAGGTTGGACGTCCTCGCCGAGGCCGCGGAGCCCGTGAGCGGCTACCTTCCCCGCGAACCGGCGGACGCCGCGGTCGTGCTCTACACCTCGGGGACCACCGGACGGTCCAAGGGCGCGGTGCTCACCCACGCCAACCTCGTCATGAACATCGGCGTCACGATGATCTCGCCGTTCGATCTCACCACCGGCGACGTGCTGCTGCTGGCGCTGCCGTTGTTCCACACGTTCGGCCAGATCTGCGGCATGGGGGTGTGCTTCCGGGCGGGCGCGACCATGGTTCTCATGCCGTCCTTCGACGCCGGCGAGACCCTCGACCTGATGGTCCGGCACGGGCCCGTGGTGTTCATGGGCGTCCCGACGATGTACCTGGCCCTGCTCGACGCCGTCCGGGCGCGCGGCGGCACGGACCGGCCCCGGATCGAGCGCGCCTACTCCGGTGGTTCCGCGCTGCCGGTGCGGGTCCTGGAGGAGATCGAGGAGGTGTTCGGCTGCCCGGTCTACGAGGGGTACGGCCTGACCGAGACGTCCCCCGTGGTCGCCTACAACCAGCCGGGGCTCCCCCGCCGCCCGGGCACTGTCGGCTGGCCGGTGTGGGGTGTGGAGGTCGCGGTGGCCGCGGCGGACGTCGAGGGCCGCATCGAGCCGCTGGCCCCCGGCGAGATCGGCGAGATCATCGTCCGCGGCCACAACGTGATGGCAGGCTATCTCGGGCGCCCCGAGGCCACGGCCGCGGTGCTGGTGGACGGCTGGTTCCGCACCGGCGACCTGGGCCACCTCGGCCCGGACGGCTGCCTCACCCTGGTGGACCGCAAGAAGGACCTGGTCATCCGGAACGGCTACAACGTCTACCCGCGCGAGGTCGAGGAGGTGCTGGCACGGCACCCGGCCATCGCCCAGGTCAGCGTGATCGGCGTCCCGCACCCCCGCCACGGTGAGGAGGTGTGCGCCGTGGTGCGCCCCGCCCCCGGCAGCGGCGGGACCACCGGGCTCGGCGAGGAGATCGTGGCCTGGAGCCGGGAACGCCTGGCCGGTCACAAATACCCGCGCCGGGTCGAGTTCGTCGACTCCTTCCCGCTGGGCCCGAGCGGAAAGGTCCTCAAACGCGAGCTGACGGCCCGATACGCAGCCGATCAGGAATCGAGAAGCACAACCCGCGTACCAGCCATCAGCGTGGGCGAATGAGCCCGACATACGCGCTGACGGAACTCACCTCCGACGGCGCGGCAACCATCGCGGCGCTGGTCAGGAGCGCTCTGGTCAGGAGCGCTCTGGTCAGGAGCGCTCTGGTCAGGAGCGCTCTGGGCTGAGCCGCGCGGTGAGTAGCCCGGCCAGGGCGGGGCCGGGCATCGGGCGGGCGAAGTGGTAGCCCTGGCCGTAGTCGCAGCCCATCTCGGTCACGCAGCGGGCCTGTTCAGCGGTCTCGATCCCCTCGGCCACCACCTGCAGGCGGTACGCCTTGGCGAGCCGGACCAGTGCCTCGGCCACGGCGTACGTGTCGGGGTCGGTGTCGATGCCCGTGATGAACGAACGGTCGATCTTCAGGACACTGACCGGGAGGGTACGCAGATAGCTCAGCGCCGAGTAACCGGTGCCGAAATCGTCGACCGAGATGCCGATGCCCATGGCGCGCAACGCCTCCAGCCGTGCCACGGTCGCCTCGTCGGGGTGCAGGATGACGCTCTCGGTCAGCTCCAGCACCAAGCGGTCGGCGGGGAACCCGGTCTCGGCCAGGATGTCGCGGATCGTCTCGACCAGCCCGGTCCGGGTCACCTGGCGCGCGGAGAGGTTGACGCTCAGATTCACCGTCTGCCAGCCGGCGGCCTGCCGGCATGCCTCGCGCAGCACCCACTCCCCGATAGCGACCACCGCGCCGGTCTCCTCGGCCAGCTCGATGAAGGCACCCGGCATCAGCAACCCGCGGGCCGGGTGGTTCCAGCGCACCAGCGCCTCGACGGTCATGCCCCCGCCGTCGCCGGTCAGCCGGACCACGGGCTGGAAATGGACAACGAACTCGTCGTTCTCCACGGCGCGCCGCATCTCGGCGTCGCGTACGCGAATGTCCAGCTCGGGCGTGTAGACGCCGTAGCGGCCACGGCCGGAACGCTTCACCGCGTACATGGCGGCGTCCGCGTGCGCGAGCAGCTGCTCGATATCGGCCGTGGTCTCGTCCCGGAAGGCGACGCCGATGCTCGCCTCGACGCCGAGAACCGCCTCACCGAAGATCACCGGGGTACGCAGCGCGTCGACCAGCCGCTGCGCGATGCCCTCGGCGGCGGCCCGGCTCGGCAGCCCCGGGAGCACGACGGCGAACTCGTCACCGCCCAGCCGCCCGGCGGTGTCACCGGACCGGATCACCGCGCGAAGCGCCACCGCGACCGCCTTGAGCACGGCGTCCCCGGCCTCGTGGCCGTACGTGTCGTTGATCGGCTTGAACCGGTCCAGATCGATCAGCAGGACGGCACCGTGGCGGCCCTCGCGCATCGGCTGCCGGACCAGCTCGGTGAGCCGCTCGGCGATGAGGGCACGGTTGGACAGCCCCGTGAGGGGGTCGGTGACGGCGAGCCGGCGGTTCTCCCGCTGGGCGAACAGCTGCCGGGCGATCACCAGGGACGTGATCGCGACCCCGCCGAAGATCATCCCGCCGAGCGGATACAGGGCCTGGTGCCGGGCGACAAAGGCGATCAGTCCGTACGCCAGGACGATCGCACCGTACGGCAGCCAGCCGAGCCGCTTGCGACCCCGGCGCCGGGCCTGCGTCAAGCCGTCCTGGCACAGCCGGCGATGGACGGCGAGCAGCGTGAGGAAGGATCCCGCCGCCCACAGCAGGAAGGGCCAGCTGCCCGGCCGGTAAGAGATACCGAACTGGATGTACGCCACGGTGTACGTGCTGTCGGCGACCACCTTCAACGCCATGGAGCCGCTCAGCAGGCTCACCGCGGCACCCGCCTCCGGACGGCGCAGCAGCAGGATGATGAGCGCGAAGACCAGCAGCAGGTCGAGGACCGGCACCGCGGTGGAGAACGCGATCACCGCCGGGTCCGCACCCGGATACTGCAGCATCGGGCCGATCTCCAGGTACCACAGCGCCATACAGGCACCGGCCACGATGATGAGCGAGTCGATCAGCAGCTTGAGCCGATCGCCGCGGTCCCGCCGCGCGGCCGGGAGCAGCAACAGCCCGGCGACCACGAACGGGATCGCCGCCAGATACAGGTAGTCGGAGACGTTCGGATACGGGGGCGACCCGGGCTGGAAGTCCCGGATCAGCGACGCCACATGCGCCACAACCTGCCCGAGGAACGCCACCTCCAGCAGGACCCAGGCACGGCGCTCCCGCCGGTGCAGGCCGCCTTTGGTGATCAGCCGGAGCCCCAGCGCCGCGGTCAGCAGGGTGACCGGCACATACGCCAGGTCATTGAGCACCCGTATCTGGTGATCGGTGCCCCACCCGGTCACCATCTGCACCACGATCACCGCGAGCACCGCACCCGCCCCCCACACGGATGCCGTCAGCAGCCGGGAGGAGCCCGCTCGCAGATCTGCCATACCCACACGATCGACAGCAAACCCGCAGAGTTGCACCGAACACCGGTGTTGATTGGTGGCGCGGGAAGGTCACTTGACGGAGCCCGCGACCAGGCCGGCGACGTAGTAGCGCTGGAGGAGCAGGTAGAGCACGATGCAGGGGATCGCGGTGACCGCGACGCCGGCCTGCATGATGCCCCAGTTGAGGGTGCCGAGCTGGTTGGAGGCGAGGACGGTCAGGGTTACCGGCAGGGTGAACTTGGATTCGTCGGTGATCAGGATGAGCGCGGCGAAGAATTCGTTCCAGCAGGTGAAGAACGTGAACAGGGCGGTGCTGATCAGGCCCGGGACGGCGACGGGCAGCAGGACCCGGGTCATTGCGCCGAAGAAGCCGCAGCCGTCGATGAAGGCCGCTTCCTCGATGCCGGCGGGGAGCGAGGCGAAGCTGTTGCGCATGAGGAAGATGCCGAACGGCAGCTGGAACGTGGTGTAGACCAGGGTGAGGCCGAGCAGGGTGTTGCTCAGGCCGAGGCCGTGCAGGATCGAGAAGAGCGGCGTGATGATCGCCTGGAACGGGATCATGAACGTGGCCAGGATGATGAAGAAGAGCACGCCGCTGCCGCGGAAGCGTAGTTTCGCGAAGCCGTAACCGGCGAGGGTGGCCAGGGCGACGGTGAGCAGGGTGGCGCCGCCCGCTACGGCGAGGCTGTTGCCGACGTGCTGCCAGATGCCGTACTGGCCGGTGTCCTGCAATGCCTTGTAGTTGTCGACGGAGAGCTGGTGGGGGTACATCGTCGGAGGGTTCTCGGCCGCTTCGGCGCCACTCTTCAGTGACTGCGACAGCATGACGTAGAGCGGGTAGAGCACGAGGACCGAGACGCAGAGGCAGGCGGCCCACCAGGCGGCGCGGGGCAGGCTGCGGCGTACGTCGGTGAGGGTGTCCATCAGTTGTCCGTCTTCCGCAGCAGGAGCATCTGCAGCGCGCTGACTGCCGCCAGGACCACCATCAGCATGGCGGACAGCGCGGCGCCGTAGCCGAGCTCGAAGTTGATGAAGGAGGTGCGGTAGATCTGGTAGACGGCGGTGATGGTGCCGTTGGACGGCCCGCCCGAGGTCATGATGTAGAACTGGTCGAACGCGAGCAGGGAGCCCGCCACCGAGAAGACCAGCACCAGCGCGAGGGTGGGGCGCAGCAGCGGCACGGTGACGTAGCGGAACGTCTTCCACGGGCCCGCGCCGTCGATCAGCGCGGCCTCGTTGACCTCGACGGGGATCGACTGCAGGCCTGACAGCAGCAGGACCATCTGCATGCCGGCGACCTTCCAGACCACCATCAGGCAGACCAGCAGCAGGCCGCTGGTCGCGGTGGCGAACCAGTTGGTGTCGCGGCCGGCGATACCCAGCTTCGCGGCGAGGTCCGACAGCGGGCCGAGGCCCGGCTGGGCGAGATAGAGCCACAGGTACGCCGCGGCGGCGAAGCCGATGACCACCGGCAGGAAGAACACCGACTGGAACACCCTCGCCGCCCGGCCACCACGGTGCACGAGGAACGCGAGGGCGAGGGCGACGATCAGCAGTACAGGCGTGATGATCAGGGTGTATTCGAGGGTGAAGCGGATGGCGTGCAGCCACTCGCTGTCCTGGAACGCCCGGCGGTAGTTGTCCAGGCCGATGAAGCGGTGCTCGCCGAGCAGCGGCCAGTCGTGCAGCGACATCCAGAACGTCATGATCAGCGGCACGATGAAGAAGACGGTGACGACGGCGAGGGCCGGCGTCACGAGGGCCAGGCCCGTCAGCAGCCGTCGCCGCCGGTTGGTGAGCCAGGGACCGCGTACGGGCTTCGGTGCGGCCGCCCGCGACGCCCGCGACGCCGTCCGGCTGGTGGTGTCCGTCATGTGTCCTCCCCTCCCGGGAGAGTCGGGCCCGCCACGGGGTGGCCGCGGCGGGCTCCGGGGAGCTCAGCCCTTGTCGATGATGGCCTGGGCGGCCTTCTGCGCGGTGGCCTGGATGCTCGTGATGTCGCCGGTGCCGAAGACGGCCTGGTTGATCATGGTGGCCCAGGAACCGTTGTTGTCGTTGATGATGGCGTTCTCGACCACGCTGTACGGCGTCTGGCCGGTCGACATGGCGTCGCCGAGCGCCTTGTAGCGCGGGTCGAGCGGCGCGTAGATCTTGTCGATGAGGTCGGTCCGGACGGGGACGATCGCGTTGTTCGCGAGGATCGTCTGCGCTTCTTCGCTGGTCGACCACTTGACGAAGTCGTACGCGACAGATTTGTTCTTGGCAGTCTTGGTGACCGCGATCTCGTCGCCGCCGGCGAACGATGCCGTGCCGCCCGTCTTGCCGACGATCGGCGTCACCCCGAAGTCGATCTTCTTGTCCTTCACCAGGTTTCCCACGAAGAACGCGCCGAGGTTGACCATGCCGACCTTGCCGCTCTGGAAGGCGGTTGACTGGACGGTGCCGTTGTCGGTCTTCGCCGTCGGGGGCATCAGGCCCTCGGTCTGCATCTGCCGGTAGAACGTCAACGCGTCGGTGACCTCGGGGCTGTCGAGCTGGGCGGTCTTGCCGTCGTCGGAAAGCACGTTGCCGCCGCTGGCCCACACGTGCGGCGCGAACTCGAAGACGTTGCAGCCACCGCACTGCCCGGCCATGGTGAAGCCGTAGTAGTCGCCGCCGAGCTTACGGATCGCGCGGGCGTCGGCGAGCATCTCGTCGTAGTTCGCCGGCGGCTTCGCCGGATCCAGGCCCGCCTTCTTGAAAAGGTCCTTGTTGTAGAACGTCACCGAGGCCTCGGCGGTGAACGGCAGGGCGTACGTCTTGCCGTCGTAGATCGCGAGCTTCTTGTGCGCCGGGCTCAGTCCGTCCTTCCAGGACAGTGAGTCGAGGACCGGACTGAGATCGTCGAGTACGCCCTTGGAGGCGAAGTACGGCAGGTAGACCAGGTCGATCGAGGCGATGTCGGGGCCGGAGCCCTGCGCGGCGGCCGTACCGAACTTCTGCACGAAGTTCGCGGACGGGACGATGGTGACCTGGACCTTGCCGTCATGGGTCTTGTTGTACTGCTCGGCGAGCAGGTTGATGAAGGCCTTCTCGTTGTCCCGCGCCCACAGCGTCGCGGTGCCGGTCGGCTTGTCGGTGGCGCTCGAGGTCTTCTCGTCGCTGCCGCCGCAGCCGGAGAGGACGAGGGTGAGGGCGGCCGTGGCGGCGAAGGCCGCCGCGAGCCGGGAGTTACTCCTGACCATGGTGGAGTCGCTTTCTGCGATGTGAGCGGTCAGGCGAGCGGCAGCCAGACGCGCATGGCGCCCGGCCCCCGGTTCGCCCAGGAGTGGTAGGGAATCGCGGTGAAGGTGATGGACTCGTCCCCGGCGGCGGGCGCCGGTTCGTGGGCGGGATAGAGGTCCGGGTCGTCCTTGCGGGCGAAGCCCGACAGCCGCAACCGGGTGCCTTCCTCGGTGACGGCCGCGGACGGGTCCAGGCGCAACTGCTCGACGAGTACGCCGCCGGGCAGGTCGGCCTGCTCGACGCAGTAGACGACCGGGCCGCGCAGCACGGCCACGCAGCCGCGGACGGCGTCGACCCGTTCGTCGGCGCGGACCAGGCGCGGGGTCATCGGCAGGGCCAGCCGGACGGTGGTGTCGCCCGCGCAGGCCACGCGCAGGTAGCCGCCGGGCGTGGCCCCGGCGAGGATCTGCCCGCCGGTCACCTCCACCGCGGCGTCGGCGGCCCAGCTCGGGACGCGTACGGACAGCTCGCCGGTGCCGTGGGCCGTGATCAGGACGTCGCCGTCGTACGGATAACCGGTCTCGACCCTCGCGGTCAGCCCCGGGGCGCTGAACTCGCCCGCGGTGATCAGGTGCAGCTGCAGGCCGGTGTCGTCGCCGGTCGCGGCGTACGCGTGCACGGAGGCGAGCAGCCGGGCCAGGTTGGGCGGGCAGCACGCGCAGCGGTACCAGGGCAGCCGCTCGCTGGGCGAATCCTCGCTCGAACCGTCGTGGCCGGTGCGCAGCTGCAGCGGATTGGAGTAGAAGAACGCGGTGCCGGTCTCCGACGTCGACGCGGCGATCGCGTTGACCAGGGCGCGTTCCATCTCCTCGGCGTAGCGGGGCTTCCCCGTGGCCAGCAGCAGCCGCCAGCTCCATTGCAGCGCGGCGATGGAGGCGCAGGTCTCGGCGTAGGCGCGGTCCGGCGGAAGTTCGTACGGGTCGCCGTACGCCTCGTCGCGGTGCCGGGAACCGTGCCCGCCGATCACGTACATCTTCGTGCCGAAGGCGCTCTCCCAGAGCTTCTCCTGCGCGACCAGCAGCGCCTCGTCGCCGTTCTCCAGGTACAGATCGGTGACCCCGGCGGCCAGGTAGAGCTGGCGCACCGAGTGCCCGGCGGCCTCGGTCGCCTCGCGCACCGGCGCGTGGTCCTGGAAGTAGACGGCGCCGAAGTGGCCCGGGCCGAGCAGCCCGTGGCCACGCCGCTCGATCTGCAGCTCCGCCGCCCGCAGGTAGGCCTGGTCACCGGTCTCGCGGTAGAGCTCGACCAGGGCCGTCTCCACCTCGGGGTGCCCGTCGATCAGCGCCCGGCCGTCCTCGCCGAACTCCCGGACGACCAGGTCGGCGATGCGGCGGGCGACGGTCAGGAAACGCTCGTCGCCGCTGCCGCGGTGCAGAGCCACGGCCGCCTGCACGAGGTGACCGGCGCAGTACAGCTCGTGGGTGTAGTCCGGGCGGGCGAACCGCTGCTCGCCCGGCGTTCCCTGCACGTACGTGTTGAGGTAGCCGTCCGGCTCCTGCACCCGTTCGAGCAGGCCGGCCACGTCGTCCAGCAGCTGCGCCCAGCGGTCGGTGCCGCTGCGGCCGATCTCCCAGCCGACGGCTTCGAGTGTTTTGTACAGGTCGGAGTCGGCGAACCAGAAGCCTTGGAAAGCGCCCTGCGGGCCGCCTTCGACGAGCCGCCGGAAGTTGGCGAGCACGCCGCTGGTCTCCAGGTTGTCGACGCAGTGCCCGATGGTCGCGTCGGCGTTGAGCTGCTGCCAGGCGCCGAGGAAGGAGCCGGGGGCGAGGCGGGCGGCCGGGGACGGCAGCGGGGTCAGCCGGGCGGTTCGGCGGGGTGCGACCGGTCCGGCGGGGCTTGGCGTGGTGCGAAGGCTCACGAGCTGGCCTCTCGATTGTCCACGGGGCGCGTCCGTCAGGCCGCGCACACGGCAGAGCAGGAAGAAAACGATCGGAAACACTTTGGAAACCGTTTGCCTAGCGCCAAGTTAGGATGTTCACCCCGGTTGGTCAAGACCTAAGTCACACTGGCTTGTTAGCGCTAACCTTTGGTCGGAAAACCTTTTCCGCCTATGCTCTGCTCGCGCCCACCGATTTCGCCGCCCCCGCTTCGCTACCTGCCCTTGCGCTGCCCACCCTTTCGCTGCCCGCCGGAGTTGCCCATGACCGACAGCACCGCCTCCCGGGCGATGACGCGGCGAGCCGGCATCGCCGACGTCGCCGCTCTCGCCGGGGTCTCCCCCGGCACCGTCTCGAAGGCGCTCAACGGCCGGGGCAGCCTCCGGGAGGAAACCCGCGCCCGGGTCCGCGCCGCCGCCGACGAGCTCGGCTTCAGCCCCAGCACCGTCGCGCGCAGCCTGCTCAGCGGCCGGACCTTCACCGTCGGCATCATCACCACCGACAGCTACGGCCGCTTCAGCATCCCGGTCATGCGCGGCGTCGAGGATTCCCTCGGCGTCGGCGAGATGGACGCCTTCCTCTGCGACAGCCGCGACGACCCCATCCGCGAGCGCCACCACCTGCGCAAACTGCTCGACCGCCAGGTCGACGGCATCATCGTGGCCGGGCGCCGCACCGACGCCCGGCGCCCGCTGAGCGACGACCTGCCGGTCCCCGTCGTCTACGCCTTCGCCCGCAGCACCGACCCGCAGGACTGCAGCGTCGTCAGCGACGAGCGCGGCGCCGCCCGGCTCGCCATCGAGCACCTGGTCAAAACCGGCCGCCGGCGCATCGCCCACATCACCGGCCCCCAGTCACACGCCTCGGCACGCGAGCGCGCCGCCGGCGCCGCCGAGGCACTCGCCGAATTCGGGCTGGAGCTCGCCGGAGATCCCCTGTTCGGCGGATGGACCGAGGTGTGGGGACGCTTCGCGGCCGCCCAGTTGCTGCGCAGCGTCCCGGACATCGACGGCGTGTTCTGCGGCAACGACGTGGTGGCCCGCGGCGTCGCGGACGGCCTGCGCGAATCCGGGCTGAACCTGCCCGAGCAGGTCGGCCTGGTCGGCACCGACAACTGGGCGGTCCTGGCCGAGGCCGCCCGCCCCCCACTGACCACAGTCGACCTGGGCCTCGAGGAGATCGGCCGGCGCGCGGGCGACCTGCTGCTCGCCGCGATCGACGGCAACCCCGCCCCGGGCACCCACGTCGTCCACGGCCACCTGGTGGTCCGCGAGTCCTGAGCCTGCCGAGGCCTGTTTCATAACCGAGGTCGGAGCGAGGCGGAGTCCAGATTTCGGCGGGGCGCGGCTGGGCAGGTGCTCGACGGTGAGCCGGATGACCGTGCCCTCGATGACCGGCAACGCCTGGTCGTGATCTACCCAGGCGGCGCGGCGGGACAGCCGCGGGTGCAGCCGTCCCACGCCTGGGCGCGAGCCTGGCCATAGAGGCGGGTGTTGGTACGGGTGACCGCGTGCTCGACGTCCCAGGTGGCGGGGTCACCGAAGACGAACTCGCCGCCGTGCCTGGCCGGCCGACCACCCAGTGCCTGGTAGACGCGTGGCAGGGTCGCTCGGCGCAGCACCCGGTCGGAGCGCATCCGGCCGCGGATCTCCACCGGCAGGTCGCGCAGCAGCCAGGCGATGCGCGGGGCTTCGTAGCCGGCGTCGAGCAGGACGGTCCAGGAGGTGCGGCCGGTCTCCAGGGCGGCAATGAACGAGTACGGCCAGCCCGGGATCATCCGATGTCCGTCCTTGCCACGCCCGTAGGTGTGGCAGAAACGAGCGCTGCGGACTGCAGTTGCGCTGGCGCAGCACCTCGACGTCGGTACGGCCGTGGTTGAGCGCGTTATACATGGGCGCCGTGGCCGCGCCGGTGCTCCGGCGCAAGTGACAACCCGACCAGCGTTTTGACCGGTCCGTCGGTACACAGCAGCGCCTCAGTCAGCTCGAATAAGGCGTCCGCCCGCCGGGTCATGCATCAGCATGCCGAAGCGTCAACCCCAGCCTCCGCATGACGCTCTGTCACAGCAGACGGCTCGGAGGCCACCCCGACGAGTACACGGATCTGCCGATGACAGCAAGGCGGCCAACGAACTCGTGGCGCGGTGAGCCCGAGGATCGCTTCCCGGGATCCATCCGCGACCACTTCATGGCTATCCGAATACTCGCTATCTGCCATTCTAATTTGTGTGATCCCCCTCAACCCTACAATGGCACACCCGCCCTTCCGATCATGGTGCTCCGTGAGAATAATCAAGGAATGAAATACGCTCAGCTGGAGATCTTTACGACCGTTGAACTGGCGTGGATGCGTGACCCGACACGGCGCCGGAACCACTCCGCGGCAACCGAAGAGTTCCGGCGTGAGCACAAGGTTCGGCGGGCCTTCGGAAAAGCTCTCGGCCACACCACCCGGCTACGGCGCGACTCTCCCGAAGCCCGGACACCGGACGGCAAGCTGATATGGATCGAGGCCGCACGAGCGTTGTTCCGTGAGGCGAACTCCCACCGGGCACACGCCGTCGCCGAAGATGAGCGGGACCGCAGGCGTGCCGCCGGTGACCTGTTCGACTGGGGCCGGTTCACCAACCGCTGGCTGGTGAAGTACACCGCCGCCTACTAACCCACGAACACCGAACTCTCCATCACACCCGGGGCTTGACACGACAATTAACGCGCGGATGTGACAGCACTCAACCCAAGTCCACAACCGGTGGCGAGTCCGGCGGGAATGGACACGACATGGGCGACGTGGTGGCTCTACGCGGACGAGCCGGACACAGGAAGGCATTCCTGCGTAACGGAGGAAATCCCGCGCGCCTTATTCACGAGGCCCGCCCATGCCGTACTTCGCCTCGGCAATGACAGCAACCCTGCCGCTAACGAGCAACAAACCAATCTTCGACCACTATTCCGGCGGCACGCTCTCATGGCCGCGATGCGGGGCTAGCGGCGCACCGTCATCTAGCCAAGAAGAGCGGCGCCATCTAGCCAAGGTCGATCCTGTTGGCCGACCGTGAAGATCACCAACCGGCCGGCCGACCGCGATGGCCCATCCGTGCTGGCATGTTCGGGTAGGCCCACATGCGCCCGCCAGTTGGGCAATCTCCCTCTTGTGGCGCCGACAGCATCGATGTTCGCCGGTCACGCGAAATAGGTGGCTGCTTCGAGGAAGTCGTCTGCCAGTTTGTGGTGACGCCGGGTGAACTCAAGCTGGCCTTTGCTGTCGCGGTCGGTCCAGTAGCGGCCGGTTAGTCGCGAGGCGGGACTTCCGGATACGTCGAAGACCGTCGACCCGTGATGCATCCTGCTTCGGGGTTCGACACGTATGTCGGGGCGGTTGAGATAGAGATAAGCCAGCGTCCACGCGTTGTCCACGACGGATACGGCGGCCAGCGTGGAAGTCGACCGTGATTCGTCGGTGAACAGCTTGACGGTGGCAAGGGTGGCGGTCTGGTGGATGACCAGGTAGACGGTCTTGGGTGCTGGTGACGCCCCGGTTGCAGGGTTGACCCAGAAGGAGGTGAGGGTTCCCTGCCAGGTTCCGCGTACACAGCGGGGGATGCCCGGAATCCGCTGGACGAGGCTAAGTCGCCAGAGCCAGAGATCCCAGGCGCCCAGGATCAGGGTGGCGATCAGGACGGCGGCGGAGAAGACCCGCATCCAGCCCGTGTCGAGTTTTCCGCTGGTCAGCCAGGTGCCCGCAGCCAGGACGATGACGACCACCGCGGCGACCACCCGGATGGTGATGCTGCGTTTCATGAAGTCAGGCCGAGATAGGTCCAGGTGGCTTGGGCAAAGGCGCGTCCGTCGGCCCGGGTCCAGGCCTGGCCAGGCTGGAAGAGCCATTTGCATTCACTGACTTCGAGCCACCGCTGGGAGGCGTCGGAGGGTTCTGCGCCGTCGAGGCCGTGGTAAATGTGGTTGATGACGCCGCGCACGACGTCGGTCCACGTCGACCGGGAGAAGATGTCGTCCGGGCAATGGTAGACGAGGCATTCGACGAAGAACGACGGCACCTCGCGGTGTTTGCCGTCGAGGACCATGGCGTTTTCGACGCGCTTCATAATCCGGACGGTCTTCTTGTAGTTCTTGCCGGTGCGGTTGTTTTTGTCCCGGCCGTTCGCGAGCTGCTGATCGGGATAGTTGATCAGGCTGAAGCCGTCCTTCTTGAACACTTTGGCGCCGTCGCGGCCGCCGGAGGCGAAGTAGTACCGGTAGTTGAAACACGGCACCACGTCGGCGTCCACCCGGGCGCTACCCGAGTGGATACGGAAGGCGGTCGAGCCGGACGTGTCTACCTGGCCCGGAAACTTCTTCACCAGCGCGTTTTGGAGCTCGGAGCGCAGTTTCGTGGGAGTCCAGATGCCCTGGTACGGCGAGGTGGAGGTGTGGATACCGGGCTTGGCCTCGTCCCAGTACATGACGTCGCGGCATTGCACGGCGATGTCCACGTCGCTGTCGGTTTTGACGTTCGTGTTGTTGGCGTACGACCCTTTGGCGTAGATCCGAAGATCGCAGGCGTCGAAGGCCGCATGCTCTTTGATCGCCTCACGGATCATCCGTTCAGTACGTTCTTGCTTGTCTTGCTCCGTTGAGCTGGACGGCCCCGTCCAACCCGCCAGCTTTTCTTCCAGCCCCAACTTAGTGACTCCTTCGCCTGATCAGCTTGCTCGGCCGAGCAAGCCAGGGTCAGGGTACTGGGAGCCTCTGACAAAATATCCGGAGCATTCTGTGTGGTGTCATTTGTTATTAAAGTGAAGACTTATCACGCTTGCCGGTAAGGAAGTAGAATCTTGATCGCTTGGCCAAGCAGGCCGAAGTGGATGCACGGATCTGCCGCAGAGAACGCGCGTTCGGTCCCATCGCCTCCCGCGTTCAGCGCACTGGACGGCACGCACCGTAGTCACCCTTCATGACGCAGCGACGTCGGGGTGGGGCGCGAGGTTAAACGGCAAGCTGAGGGAAACTGGACGATCAGCCGGCCGGACGGTGAACCGGGGACGTCCCGCGGTGCGTGTATTCGCTACCGTGGATGTACGCCGAGACCGGGAGGGTGATCGATGGCGGAACCCGGCCGGATCCCGCTGGAGGCCGCGCTGGTGCGCGTCTGGCGTGGCGATCGGCCGGAGGGCGCCGGGATGCTCGTCGGCCCCCGCCAGGTGGTGACCGCCGCGCACGTCGTGGCGAGCGCTCTCGGTCACTCCCCCGGCGGGCCGCGGCCGGCTGGGCTCGTGGAGGTCGACTTCCCGCTGCTCGCCCCGGGCCGCCGGCTGAGGGCCAAGGTCGTGGCCTGGGAGCCGCTGCTCGCCGACCGCACCGGCGACGTGGCCGGGCTGCGGCTGCTCGACGACCCACCCGCCGGGGCACGGCCGCTGGTGCTCGACGCGCATCACCGGCCCGGTGGCGGCCAGCTGATCATGGTGGGTTTCCCCCGCGGGCTGGAGCTGGGCAGCTGGGCCTACGGCCGGGAGGGCGGCCCGGTGGCCACCGGCTGGGTCGAGATCCTCAGTGAGCCGGGCCGGGAGTCCACGCTGGATCCGGGGTTCTCCGGGGCGCCGGTGTGGGACCCCGAGGCCGACGCCGCCGTCGGCATGGTGATGCAGCGGGTCACCGGGGCGCCCCCGAAGATCGGCTACCTGTTACCCGCCGCGCGGCTGCTGGACGCGTGGCCGGAGCTGGCCGGGATCATCGAGCGGGCCCCGCCGTTCCGGGGTCTGCGACCGTTCACCCAGGACGACACGGCGGTCTTCTTCGGCCGCGAGGAGCTCACCGACCGGCTCGTGCGCCACGCGCAGGGCGCGCCGGTGGTCTGCGTCATCGGCCCGTCCGGTGTGGGCAAGTCGTCGCTGCTGCTGGCGGGGGTGCTTCCCCGGCTTCGTGCCGCCGGGACACCGGTCGTGGTGCTGCGGCCGTCGGACGCCGGCACACCGCTGCGCGCTCTGGCCCTGGCTCTCGACCTGCTGCTCGTGCCGGCGCGGGACCCGCTGGGGCGCCTCGACGCGGTGACCGAGCTGGCCGCCCGGCTCGGCCGCGGTGAGCTGCCGGACGTGGCCGCTGCCCTGCTGACCGGCACCGGCGGGCGGTTGCTGATCGCCGTCGACCAGTTCGAGGAGCTGCTGACCAGCCCGGCCGCCGACCGGGCGGCGTTCAGCCGGGCGCTGCGGGCCGGGCCCCGCGTCGGAGTGCTGCTCAACCTGCGGGACACGTTCCTCGGGGCGAGCCTGCGGGCCCCGGAGCTCGCCGAGCTGGCCACCGTGTGGCTGCCGGTGACCGTCGGCGAGATGAGCACCGGCGAGCTGCGCCGCGTGATCACCGGGCCGCTGGCGGGGATGGGCACGGTGACGTACGAGAAGGGCCTGGTCGAAAGGATCCTCGAAGACGTCGAGCTGGCAGCCGGAGCACTGCCGCTGTTGCAGTTCACGCTGACCGAGCTGTGGGAGCGCCGCACCGGGGGGCTGCTCACCCACGCCGCGTACGACGAGCTGGGTGGCGTGCGCGGCGCGCTGGCCGGATATGCCGACAGCGTCTGGGACAGCCTGGCGCCGGCCGCCCAGCACGCCGGCGAACGGCTGCTGGTCCAATTGCTGCGGCCACTGCCCGACGACTCGCTCACCGTGCGGCGCACGGCCCACCGCGACGAGCTGGACGACGCACAGTGGACGGCGGCGCAGCGGCTCGCCACCAGCCGGCTGTTGGTGTTGCGGTCCGCGCCGGACCCGGGTGTCGAGCTGGCCCACGAATCGCTGCTGGCCAGCTGGCAGCGGCTGGTGCAGCTGGCCGGCCAGAGCCGCAACTTCCGGCTGTGGCAGGAGGGTATGCGCCAGCGCCGGGCTCAGTGGCTCGCCGAGCTGAAGGCCGGGCGCAGGCTGCTCGCCGGCGCCGAGCTCCGCGACGCCCGGCGATGGGCGAAGGGCCCCCGCGCCGCCGACCTCACCGCCGGCGAGCACGAGTACATCACGGCCGGGGTGAAACGCCGGCGCAAGTGGGCCACGACGGCGCTCGCCGTGGTCGTCGTCCTCGCGGTGGCCATCACCCTGACCTATCGCAGCACCGGCCGGCAACGCTCGGAGCTGGCCGCCGCCGATCTGGCCGCCACCGCCACGCGACTCGGCGGATTCGACAGCTGGGGTGCTGCCCAGCTCGCCATCCGCGCGGAGCGTACCGACGGGAACGTCACCGCCCGGCAGAGCGGTCTCGGCGGCATCGACCGGCTGGTGCCGGACTACTTCGCCGCGAGAACCGACACGTCACAGCCGCTGCCGTCAGGCTCGGCGAACCCGTCGACCGGGCGCTGGGCGTCGCAGGACACGTCGGCGCCGGCGGGCCGGATCAGCGCCGACGGCACCGCGATGGTGACCAAGGACCCGGCCAGGCGCGGCGCGCTGTGGCACCTGTCCGGGGGTCAGGTCACCCGTGACCCGGCGTTCGACAAGCTGTTCGGCAGCATCGACACCCTGGTCGAAGCCACCATCAGCAGCAGCGGCCGGTTTGTCGGCTACGTCGCCAAGCTGTACCCCACGCTGCCGGCGAACCCGGACGCACCGGTCGACAAGGAACGGCTGCCGAAGCCCGTCCCGAAGGCAGTGCCCACGTGCCCGGTGGTCAGCATCGCCTTGACGGTCGGCTGCCTGGTCGTGTGGGACAACGAACGCCATCAGGTCGTCTACGCGGCCCAGGTCGACGGGCTGATCCCGCCGGTGACCGCGCTGAGCTTCGACCCGGACGAACGGACCATGGCGTACGTCCTGACGAACGGGACCCTGTTCTCCAGCCCGGACACGGTGGTCAACGAACTGCACACGGTGGACCTGGCCACCGGCGCCGAGCGGACGCCACGCACCCTGCCGTGGCACAGCTGGCTCTACGGCCTGTGGCTTGGGCCCGGCGGACGTCAGGCGCTGGTGACCGAGTTCCTGCCGAGGCCCGGGCAGGTCTACTACGGTCGCGCCGCGCTGGCCCGGGTGGAGCTGACCAGTGCCGAGCCTGCCCGCCAGGAGCTGATCGAGCGGGTCAACAGCATCGCGGTCAGCCTCGACCGGTCGACGGTGGCGGTCACGGTCCCGGCGGCGAACAGCAGCGTGGACGCGGTGGTGCTGCGGGCCTGGTCGGCCGGGCCGGCCACCCGGATCACCGGGCTGACCGGGCCAGAGCAGCACGGCTCACCGGCACTCACCGCGGACGGGTCGGTGCTGATCATCCCCGCGGCGGTGGAGCTGCCGACCGTGCGGGCGAGCGACATTCGGCAGATCAACGAGCAGGCGCGTACGGTCCTCTCGGCATGGACCGTGCGGGACGGCAAACGGCAGGCCAAGGGCGGGTTTTCGGGTTCGGCCCTCGACACGGCGTGGCAGGCGCTGCTGCCGCTGGGCCGCGACCCGGGCGGCCCGGTCCTCCTCCTCGACACCAGCACGATCGGGGTGGTGCTGGTCCAGGACGGGCAGCCGGCACCCCTGCGCCGGCTCGCCGACGCGGCCACGGCCACCCACGCCGAGTACGCCGACGCCGACCGGCTCTGCGCGCTGATGGCCGGTCCGAACATCGACACGGCGGCGCGAAAAAACGTGCCGAAGGATGCCTACCAGGGGGAACTGTGTCCGAACTGACCCGCTTCGAGCTTCAGGACGGAGCCTTCGTGTACGCCGAGGACGGCGCGGACGGGCCCGTCATCTCCACGGTGTCGCGGACCGGGGACGTACTGCACTCCGCCACAGCGTCGTTCGGGGCGGCGCTGCGCCAGGTGCGTACGGCCGCGGAGGAGGCCCTCACCACGCTGCGCGACATGGACACCCGACCGGACCGGGTGGAGCTCGAGTTCGGGGTGAAGCTGAGCGCCGAGGCCGGCGCCGTGATCGCCCGCACCGGCGCGGACGGCCACTTCAAGGTCAAGCTCACCTGGAACGGCGACGGTGAACCCGAAGCGGAGGGACAGGGAGAGGGCGAGGATTCCTGAGCGGGCCCGACGTCACGATCAACCGGCCGTGACGGCCTCCGCGGTCTGGAACTTTCGGAACGAGGAAGGGCTCAATGATCGACTTTCATCTATCTTGACCCTGATCGACGAGCCTGCATAGGATCCGGGCAGCCGAAATAGCCCCGAAACTTTCAGCTCGTCCAGCACCGGCGGCCGGACGCTCCCGAAGGGACCGATATGACCGAGCAATCCGCACGGCGCCGGCACCAACTCGGTATCACGCTCCGGACGCCGTTTCGGGTGGGGGCGGTGCTCGCCGTTCTGACCACGGCCGGTGCGGCAACGCTCGTCGCGGCGCCCGGGCCCGTCGCCGCCGAGACCGCCCGCCAAGCTCAGACCACCCGGCCCCCGAAGGATTCTCTCGGCGCGCTGGGCTCACGCATCGGATTGCGCATCGGCAATGCCGTCAACGATGACAAGCTCACCACCGACGCCACCTACACGGCCATTCTGGCCGGCCAATTCACCACGGTAACGGCCGAGAACGCCATGAAGTGGGAGGTCGTGGAGCCGAGCCGGGGTGTCAACGACTTCGCCGCCGCCGACCGCCTGGTGACGTTCGCGGCCGCCCATCGTCAGCTGGTCCGCGGCCACACCCTGCTGTGGCACAACCAGATCCCCGGCTGGCTGACCTCCGGGGTGACCGACGGTTCCATCAGCAGGAGCGAGCTGCGTACCATCCTCAAGCGGCACGTCACCACCGAGGTCACCCACTTCAAAGGCAAGATCTGGCAGTGGGACGTGGCCAACGAGTTCTTCACCGACAGCACCCCGTCGACCATCAACCCCAACGACTTCTGGGTCGCCAACCTCGGCGAAGGCATCATCGCCGACGTCTTCCGATGGGCCCGCGCCGCCGATCCCAGGGCACTGCTGTTCTACAACGACTACAACATCGCCGGCGAGGACGGAACCAACGCCAAGGCCGACGCCGTCCACGCATGGGCGAAAGGCCTCAAGCGCCAGGGTGTCCCCATCGACGGCATCGGCGACCAGGGCCACCTCGACACCCAGTACCCGTTCCCCACCACGATGACCGCGAACCTGCGACGCTACGAAGCAGCCGGCTTCAAGGTGGCGATCACCGAAGCCGACGTACGGACATTCGTCGACAACGCCACCGATCAGAACCCGACGGACGCGCTGGCACTCATGGCCCAGCCGTACGAGTTCTCGCAGATGCTGAAGGCCTGCCTGGCCGTCCGGGCCTGCATCTCGTTCACGGTCTGGGGCGTCAACGACCGCGACTCCTGGATCCCCGGCTTCTTCACCGACCCGCTGCAGGGTTACGCGACCCTCCACGACGTACATCTGCAACCGAAACCAGCATTCACCACGCTGCAGCAGGACCTGACACTGGCCGCCGGCGGCGCACCCCGGCGCACGAGCGCCTAGGGCTGTGACCGCTGCCAGAAGAACGCGATGCGCGCGGCACGGCTCACCGGAACGCTGACCGGGCCGAGCTCCGAGCCCATCGTGAGACTACCGGCCAGGAGATCTTCCATCCCGGCCCGCATCATCGCGGCCGCCCCTTGGGCGCTGTTCCCATCGGGCGCGGGGGCGATGTTGACGAGGTCCTTCGGCAGTTCGTCGTCGGGAACAGCGGCGCCGTGCTCGGCATCCCGCTCGATGCCCAGGTAGAGCGCCTGATCGGTGGCGGTCTCGAACCTCGCACCACTGAGAGCGATCCACACGTACGCGGCGCGGTGCGGATCGATGCGGTCAAGCTCGACGGTCGTGTCGGTCTCGCCGGGCCGGAACGTCACCGTCGTGCTGTCGTCCGCACTGTTGGACCGGTCATTGATGTTGAAGACGTAGTGCACCGCGATGTCGACGCTCACCATCGGCGACGTGTCTCCCTTCATGGGCGCCACGGTGTGGTGTGCCGCGTTCTCGTACTCGTAGTGCTTCCCGGTGCCGGACGCTTCGATCTCGTCATGCGAGCTGCTGAATGCGGGATGGGTGATCAACTCCATGCCCTCGCGCAGCACTCTGATGCGCAACTTCCCGGGATCGCTCTGATCGGCGCCCTCCCCCGGCTGCCCGTCACCCGTCACGGTCCGGACGTTGCGCCGTCCGTGCAACGCCAGCCCCAGCACCGTGGCGGGCTGTCGCGTGACGGTCCCGTGCGCCGTGGTTGAGTGCGACCCCTCGACCACCATCGCCGAGCCGTCCTTGATCCGGCCGGCGTGCACCTCCTTGCCGTACGCGTGCCAGTTCTCCATGCTCATCCGACAGACCACCCTCTCCGCAGTCGTTCCTATGGCTACCCACAGTGATTAACCACTGCCTTCTAGGCTAAACCGGCAAATGCCACATTTGCGGACGGGAAAACATCGCGGCGAGGGCGGCGTCGGAGGCGTGCAGGGCGGCGCGGTCGAAGGTGCTGCCGGCGGCGACGAGTTCGGCGGCCCCGGTGCGGTCGAGCAGGTCGGTGAGGCGGTGCGCGACCTGGTCGGGGGTGCCGGTGACTGCCGCGGCGGCGGTCTGGTCGAGGTAGTGCTGCTGACGTGGGGTACGCGTGGCAGCTCGGACGGCGGCGACCGGTTCGAGGGGCGGGAAGGCTCCGGTCGTACGGCCCTGGGCCATCGCCCACGCCTCGGGGAGGAGCAGGTCGGCGGCTTCCGCGGGAGTGTCCGCGATCAGCACGTCGAGGCTGATCGCGACCCAGGGCTCGGATTGCTGTTCGGAGGGTTCGAAGGCGCGCCGGTAGCCGGCCAGGGCCTCGGCACCGCCGGCGCCCAGCAGCGGACCACCGACGATCACCGGGAGACCGAGGCGCGCCGCGATCCGCAGACCGGTTCCGGTGGCCAGCACGTACAACGGGATGGGGCCGGCCGGCTGGGGATGGAGGGTGATCTCCGCCGTACCCGTCAGGAAGTCACGCAGTTCGGTGAGGTCGGCAGCGAAGTCGCTGTCGGTCTGGCGCAACGCCCGGCGCACCGGCGGGGTGAAGCCGGGCGAACGGCCCAGCCCCAGGTCGACGCGGCCCGGCGCGAACGCGGTCAGCGTGGCGAACTGCTCGGCGACGACGAGCGGCTGATGGTGCGGCAACATCACCCCGGCCGAGCCGAGCCGGATCGTCGTCGTGGCACCGGCGACGGCGGCCAGCAGCACTGCCGGGGCGGCGCCCGCGATGCCGGGTACGCCGTGGTGCTCGGCGACCCAGAAGCGGTGATATCCGAGCTGCTCAGCGTGCTTCGCGCGGGCGACGGTGCCCCGCAGCGCGCTCGTCTCGGTCTCACCCGCACGGGTGCGTGACCGGTCCAGCAGCGAAAGTCGAACCCCGGCGTTGATCACAGAAGTGCCAGCGCCCGGACGCCGGGGCTTGTTCCCGTGTCTTACGCTCCAGGCGTCGCGGCGATACGGACCCGTTCCAACGTAGATATCGACGCGCACACGTCCTAGAGTGAGCCGAACTGAGCAACCCAGGAGGGTGCAGTGGCGCATCAGCCCCCGAAGCAGCCCGGTCCCCCGGACCCGGCCAACGACGTCCCCGCCACTCCGGCGCCACCACCACCCCAGCTGCTGGTCATGCAGCCCACCGACGCGATCCCGTCGCTGGCCTGGCCGGGAGCCGAAGGGGAAACCGCCTGGGCGATCCCGGTCCAGATCCCCTCAGGTACGCGCGGATATGCCGTTTTCCTCCCGATGGTCCCGGTCGAGGCGGCAACCCCAACCGCCACCACCCCAACCGCCACCACCCCAGCGGTCACCACCCCAGCCGTCACCGCCACCCCTGCCGTCACCACGCCGGCAGTAGCCACCCCAGCCGCCATCACGACCCCGGCTGTCACCGCGCCGCCCGCGGTTACTCGGGCACCCGCCGAGAGCACCACCCCGGCGCCCCAGAAGCCAGAGCCGCCCAAGCCAGAGCCGCCCAAGCCAGAACCGTCCGGGCCAGAACCGTCCGGGCCAGAACCGTCCACCAAGCCAGAACCGGCCACCAAGCCAGAGCCGGCCAAGCCAGAGCCGGCCAAGCCAGAGCCGCCCGCCAAGTCAGAGCCACCGAAGCCAGGGCCGGCCGCCACATCAGAGCCCGCCAAGCCAGAGCCGGCCAAGCCTCAGGCGCCGAAGCCTCAGCCGGCGGCCGTTCAGCGCCCGCAGCACCAGCCGGCACCTGCCCAGCGGCCGCAACCTCAGCCGGCACCTTCCCAGCGGTCGCAGCACCAGCCGATCCCGACCCCGTACCCGGCGCGCCCGATCGGCACGTACGAGCCGAGGCAGACCCCCTGGCAGAAGTTCCGCGAGAAGAGCTGGCCCGGGCCGCAGACGGCCAAGGGCTGGACCGTCCCGGCCGGGGTGATCGCCGGCGCCCTCGGCTTCCTGATCTTCCTGCCGCTGAACCGGGTGGGCATCGGCTGGTTCCTCGCCTGGCTGACGCTGACGCTGGGAGTCGGGTTCGCGGTCCGGAACTCGAAGGATCTGCCGGTTCCCGAGCGGCTGATCCGGTCCGGCTGGGCCGTGGCGGCGCTGGCCCTGATGCTCATCCCGGCGTTCCGCAACGCGTGGTGGCTGGTGACGTTCAGTGTGCTGGGCGCGATCGGCTGCACCGCGCTGGCGATCGTCGGCGGGCGGCGGGTCCGGTCGATCCTGTTCAGCCTGTTCGCCGCGCCGTGGGCGGCGTTCGCCGGTATCCCCTGGGTCCGCAGGCACCTGAAAGCGGGCCGTAACCCGGGAATCGCCCGGCGGATCTTCTTCTCGGTCGCCCTCACCGTCGTGGTGCTGCTCGTCTTCGGTGCGCTGCTGTCGTCCGCCGACCTCGCGTTCTCCCAGCTGCTGGATGACGCCGTCCCCGACTTCAACCTCGGCGCGATCTTCCAGTGGATCTTCCTGGCCGTGACCGGTGCCCTGCTCGCCGTCTCCGGGATCTACACGCTGGCCAAGCCCCCGGCGACGGCCGGCATGGACACCGAGGGCAAGGGCAGGTTCGGCCTGATCGAGTGGGCGCCGGCCGGGGTCGCGCTGGTGCTGCTCTTCGCCGGGTTCGTCGCGGTGCAGTTCACCGTCCTGTTCGGGGGAAGCCGGCACGTGCTGAAGACGGCCGGGCTCAGCTACTCGCAGTACGCCCGCAGCGGCTTCTGGCAGCTCGTCGCGGTCACGCTGTTGTCGCTGGCCCTGATCGCGGCTCTGGCCCGGTGGGCGAAGCGCGATCAGCCGGCCGAACGGCTGCTTCTCCGCGTACTCCTAGGATTGCTCTGCGCTCTGAGTGTTGTCATCGTGGCGTCCGCACTGTCGCGGATGTGGGAGTACCAGCGGGTCTACAGCTTCACCGGCGAGCGGATCTTCGTCATGGCCTCGGAGATGCTGCTCGGCGTGATCTTTGTGATGATCGCCGCCGCCGGCGTCAAGTGGAAGGGCCGCTGGATCCCCGCCACGACCGTAGGCCTCGCCGTGGTGATGCTGCTCGGCCTGGCCGTCCTCGACCCCGAGGGCTACGTGGCCAGCCGCAACGCCGCCCGCTACGAGGGCTCCGGCAAGATCGACGCCTGGTACCTGCGGGCCCTCTCCGCCGACGCGACCCCGGCCCTGACCAAACTCCCCGACCCGGTACGCCGCTGCACCCTCAGCTGGATCGCCAAGGACCTCGAGGAACCCGACCCCTGGTACGCGTGGAACCTCGGCCGCGAACGCGCCCGCGACGCCCTCGCCCAGCTACCCCCCGGCGCCATCGGAACCCAGAAGGACTGCCGCGCCGCCGACGAGTTCGCCCTGCGCTGAGCCGACCGGGGCGTGTCGCGGTGTTCACTGCCGTGGCACGTCCCCGGTCCGCGGCGCCGGGATCAGGATGCCGGGCGGCATGACCGGGGCCGGGTGGCACAGCTGATCTGGCGCGCCGTGCGGCGGTGCGCCGGCGGATCAGCTCGATGACGCCACCCAGTACGAAGGACAGGCCGAGGCCCGTCGCGACGCCGGCCAGCGGATTCTCGAGGAACACCGCCCCGCCCGCGAACCCCAGCCCCGCGGTGTAGGCGGCCCAGGCCAGCGCGGCGATCGCCGAGGCGGGGCTGAACCGTGACAGCGGCAATCCGGCCGTGCCGGACGCCAGATTCATGGCCACCCGGCCGCCCGGCAGAAAGCGTGACATCACGATGAGCAGAGCGGGACGGCGGTCGAGTTGCCGGTGCGCCGATGCGACGGCCCGGCTGACGTGCCGGGACCGGTTGATCAGCCGGGCGCCGAGGACACTGCGGCTGAGGCCGTACGCGAGGTGATCTCCCAGGAAGACGCCGAGAGCCGTGGCCACGACGACCAGCGCCAGACTCGGCGTGCCGGCGTGGGCGAAGTCGCCGGCCGCCAGCACCACCGCCTCGGACGGGACCATCGGCACCACGCCGTCCAGGCTGGTCAGCGCCGCCAGCAGCGGATAGAGCAACGACGACGTCATCAGCGGGACGGCCAGACCCATCGGGTTCATCGGGCCGCGACCACGGTGGAACCGACCGTCGCCGGAGTTTCTGCCGGCCGGCGTGTCATGGGGAGGAGACAACGCCGGCGTACGGCGGGGATCGCGGCCGTCGCGGCCAGCACCGTGATCGCGATGAGGTAGCCAACGACCAGGTGCGGCGCCGCGGCCGCCAGCGGTGGCGTCACCAGGGCCACCACCGCGCTGACGGCGATCATGACGACGCGCGCCCGGTGCCGGTGCGTGGTCGCGGCGAGAGGCAGCAGTGCCCAGAGCAGGTACCAGGGCTGCACGACCGGCGCGCACAGCAGCATGGCGGCGAAGATGAGGCCCAGCGATCGCAGAGCGCTGATCCTGCCGCGGTAGACGCTCAGCAGCAACCGGAGCGCCAGGAGCAGGAAGACTGCCAGACCGGCGATGTTGAGGACGGTGACCACGGCCGCCGTGTCCCTGCCGCCCGACGCCAGGCCGATCAGCAGACCGGTGCCGGTGGTGGGCGACATCCAGCTGTAGACGGTCGTACTGCTGCTCATGGCGCTGATCCAGCCGAATCCGCCGATGCTGGAGAACACGGTCATGCCCGCCGCGGCGCCGAGCAGTACGAGCAGGGCCGAACGGACCGGGCGGCCGTAGCGGCGCGCCAGCTCAGCGGCCACACAGCAGATCGCCACGACCGCCACCACCTTGATGCACGCCGCGATCGTCAGCAGCGTCATTCCGGCCGCGAACCGGCTCCATCCGCCTTGCTCGTCGCGGTTCAGGGCGCTGAGCGCCAGTTCCATGCCGACGAGCATCGTGCCGATCATCAGGGCGTCGTTGTGCGCGCCCGCCACCAGATGCCACAGCACGAGAGGGTTGAGCAGACCCAGCCACAGGGCGGGCACCGGTGACACACCGCCGCGCCGTGCGAGCCGTGGCAGCGCCCAGCCGATGAGGAACACACCGGCCAGCGCGATCAGGCGATAGAACAACACGCTCCGCAGGAGGTTGTCCCCGGCCATCTCGGCCACGGCACGCGACACCGTCAGCCAGACCGGCCCGTACGGCGCCGGTGTGTCGACCCAGTAGTGGCTGACATGCTGGGTCACCGCCGAGTCCGGGCCGAGTGCCTGCGCGGGCCCGAGGGTGTACGGGTCGAGTCCTTTCGCTGCCGTCAACCCCTGCGCGAGATAGCTCCACAGATCGCCGCTGAACAGCGGGCGCGCCACGGTGAGGGGCAGCGCCCAGATCACCGCTATCCGATACACGTCCGGCACCCTCATGATGTGCACCCGGCGTTGCAGAGCCAGCCACACCAGGACCAGCATGCCCACAGCGATGAGACTCAGGGCGACGCCGTACGACGGCGAGAAGAAACCGGACGTGACAATCGCGAGCAATGCGGCGGCCGCGAATCCGGTGACTGCGAATCCGGTGACCGCCGAATTGCGCCGGCCGGCGACCCGATCGTGGGCGCGGAAGGCCCTTTCGCCAATTGTGGCCATGGAGGGGATTTCCTTTCAAGGGTCGCCGGAGAGGCCGTACGACGTCGTTGTTCCTGACCCAAGGCTGACGTGACAGGGGCATCACGCGCATTGGCCCGCGGACCACAAAACCAGGGTCGGCAGGTAGCCTCCGGGCTTACGCCCGGGAGCTGATGTGTGGCTCCAGCAGTGCGGATAGACTCGGCTGCATGCCCGCCGACCGAGTACGAGGACGCACCGGCGTGCGCCTGTCCGTGCTCGCGGTGATGGTGGCCGGCTTGGTCTTCGTCATGCTGATCAAGCCCTCTTCGGGCCTGGTGATACCGCTGATGGTCGCCGCCGACGTCGTGGTGGGATTCGCCGCCGCCGCCGAGCCGCCGCGCCGGGTTCTGCCGGCCGCGGCCCTGACCGCCGTCGTGCAGGCTCTGGCGACAGCCGACGGATCGTTGCTCGACGTTTCCCTGGTGGCCATTGTCGAGATCCTCGCGATCGCCACTGCCTGGTTGATCGGCAATACTGTCCGGCAACGCCGCAATTACGCGACCATTCGACGCGAGCAGGCCGAAACCGAAGCGGTGCAGGCGGAGCGCCTGCGGATCGCCCGCGAACTGCACGACATGATCGCGCACAGCTTCGGAGTGATCTCGGTCCAGGCGGGGATGGGACGCCGCGTTTTCGACACCCAGCCCGACCAGGCCCGCAACGCTCTGGCGACCATCGAGGAGACCAGCCGGGAGACCGCGGGCGCGCTGCGCCGGTTGCTGGGCACCCTGCGCAGCTCCGACCCCGGATCCGGCCCGGAACTGCGAGAACCGGTCCCGGGCGTGGCTGACCTCGACGCGCTGGTGGCTCGGGCCGCGGATGCCGGCGTTCAGGTCAGCCTGCGCCGGGACGGCGACCGGGCGCCGCTCGCACCCGACATCGATCTGGCCGCGTACAGGATCATTCAGGAATCGATCACCAACGTCATCCGGCACGCCGGCACCGATCGCTGCGACGTCGTCGTCCGGCACCGCACCGGCGAGCTGCTGATCGAGATCATCGATGCGGGCCGCGGCGGCCGGCCTCAGTTCGGCTACGGCCTGTCCGGCATGAGGGAACGGGTCAGCCTGCTCGGTGGTGAGTTCGAGGCCGGTCCGCGTGCGGGTGGCGGCTTCCGGATCCTGGCACGGCTCCCCCTCCCCGTCCTGTCGCCCCCGATCCCATGACCATCCGCGTGCTACTGGCCGACGATCAGCCGCTGATCCGCAGTGGACTGGGGGTCCTCATCGACAGTGCCGCCGACATGGGCGTCGTCGCCGAGGCCGGCACCGGTGCGGAGGCTGTCCGGCTCGCTCAGGAACATCAGCCGGACGTCATCGTCATGGACATCCGCATGCCGGTCATGGACGGCATCGAAGCGACCCGTCACGTCGTCACCGGCTCGGCGCCCAGCCGCGTCCTGGTCCTCAGCACCTTCGACGACGACGAATCCGTCTACGCCGCGCTCCGCGCAGGCGCCAGCGGTTTCCTGGTCAAGGACATGGCACTGGACGACATCCTCAACGCCATCCGCGTGGTCGCCGCCGGGGACGCACTGCTCGCTCCCAGCGTCACCCGGCGCCTGATCGATCACTTCGCCGATCACTCCTCGAGCCGCGGTCCCACCCCGGCCAACCGCTCCTCCGCCGGCCTGACCGACCGGGAACGGCAGGTGCTGACACTGGTCGGCCGCGGCCGGTCCAACGCCGAAATCGCCGCCGACCTCTTCATCAGCCCAGCCACCGCCAAGGCCCACGTGGCCCGGCTACTCGCGAAACTCGAGTCCCGCGACCGCATCCAACTGGTGATCGTCGCCTACGAGATGGGCCTGGTCTCGCCCGGCTGACGCCCGGCCGTGAACCATTTGTGGCTCGCTCCGCGATAGTCCTTGTGTGAGGCGGAGAAGACAGCCACCGGCCGCTCCGGTGACCGAGCAGTCCAGCGATGCTCAGCTGCTGCGCGCGGTGGCGGCCGAGGACATGGGCGCGCTGCGTCTGTTGTACCTGCGCCATGCCCCCTGGATGCGGCTGCGACTCGCGCGCCGGTGCGCGGACCCCGACGCGGTCGACGCCGCCGTGCAGGACACGTTCGTCGCCGTCTGGCGTGACGCTCACCGTTATCGCGAGGGCGGCGGCGAGGCGGCAGCTTGGCTGTGGACCATCGCCTTCCGGCGTCTGGTCAGCACACTGCGCAGGCCAGGACAACGCTGGGTCGGGGACGCCACCGGAGGGGACGACGAAACCGTGCCGTCGGCCGAGGATCTCGTTCTGCTGCGGATCGAACACGGGGATCTCGGCGCTGCCCTCGACCGCTTGTCCCCGGAGCTGCGGGCGATCATCCAGGCCACGGCGCTGGACGGCCTGACGGTGCGGGAGGCCGCGTTGCTCCTGGGCGTCGCCGAGGGCACGGCGAAGACCCGGTTGATGAGAGCGCGGGCCCGGCTGCGGGAGCTGCTGGCTTGACTTCGCGAGGAGAGAGCATGACCTGGCACGTTGACGCCGAGTTGCTGCAGGAGTACGAGCGCGGATCGCTCACCCCGAGCCGGGTGATGGCGGTCGACGCGCACGTACAGGCATGTGCTGCCTGCCGGGCGGCCGTTCCCGCGGACACCGCCCGGCTCGACCGCACCTGGCTGGCGGTCGCCGACACGATCGTCACCGGCCGGCCGGGGCGTGCGGAGTGGCTTCTGCGCCGGGCGGGCCTGCCTGAGCACCGTGTCCGGTTACTCGCGGCGACACCGGCTCTGCGCTGGTCCTACCTCGCGGCGACGGCGGCGGTGCTGGCTCTCGCGGTGGCCGCCGCGTACACCGGTCAGAGCGCCGCGCGTACCACTCTGGTGCTGTTCCTCGTCTTCGCGCCGGTGCTGCCCGTGCTCGCGGTCGCCACCGCGTACGGCCCGCCCGCCGATTCGATGCACGAGATCACGTCGGCCACGCCGATGGCTGGTCCCTCGCTGGTCCTGTGGCGAGCCACGGCCGTCGTCGGCCCGGCCATGGGAATGGAGATGATCGCCGCGGTGGCGTCGCCCGGGCCGGGCTGGTGGGCGGTCGCCTGGCTCCTGCCGGCGTTCCTGCTCTGCGTCGGCACGCTGGCCCTGGCGACCGTGCTGCCGCTGGCCAGGGCGGCCGGCCTGCTCGGCGGCACATGGTTGCTCGTCGCGCTCGCCGCAGGTTCTTCCGCGCCGCTGGTTCAGGGTGTCCTCTTCGGCCCGGCCGCTCAGGCCGGTTACCTGGTGGCTGTGATCGCGGCCATCGTTGTCCTGACGCTACGGCGTCGCCATCTCAATCCGGGAGAGAACCGATGACTACCGTACGCGTGGGCGAGCTACACAAGCGCTTCGGCGCCACCGTCGCGCTCGACGGCCTCGACCTGGAGATCGGTGTGGGAGTCACCGGCCTGCTCGGTCCCAACGGCGCCGGTAAGACGACCCTGCTGCGGTGCCTGGCGACGGCGCTGGCACCCGACCACGGCCGGATCGAGGCGTACGGGCTCGACCCCGCCGACTCGCGCCAGCGAACCGCGTTGCGCCGCCGGCTCGGCTATCTGCCGCAGAGCCCGGGGCTGTATCCGAACTTCTCCGCGGCAGCACTGCTCGGCTACGTCGCTGTGCTCAAGGAGATCGTCGATCCGCGAATGCGCCGTGCCGAGGTCCACCGGGCACTGGAGGAGGTCGGCCTGTCCGATCGCGCGAATGTCAAGGTTCGCAAGCTCTCCGGCGGTATGCGGCAGCGCCTCGGCGTGGCACAGGCGTTGCTCGGGCACCCCGATCTGATCATCCTGGACGAGCCGACGGTCGGGCTCGACCCTGAACAGCGCATGTTCTTCCGTACGTTGATCTCGCGGCTGGGTGAGACCCGCACGGTCCTGCTCTCGACCCACCAGACCGAGGATGCCGGAGCCCTCTGTGAACGAGTGGTGGTCCTGCGGGAAGGTCGCGCTGTCTTCGACGGTGCGCCACGAGCGCTGGCGCAGCTCGCCGAGGGCCAGGTGTGGAGGTCGGCCGGGCCGCCGGAGGGCAGGACGATGTATTGGCGCACGGCGGAAGGCGACTACCGGACTCTCGGCCCGCAGCCGCCGGACGGTGTCGCGGTACCGCCCTCCATCGAGGACGGCTACCTCAAGCTGCTCGGGCCGGCGCCGGCGGCAGGGACGATCCGATGACTGCCGCTCCCGTGTCGCCCCGGGTGGCGACACGGCTGCTCGCGTCGACGGAAGCCCGGCTGCTGGCGCACAGGGCGGCACTATGGGCGGGGTTCGTCCTGGCTGTGGCACTCTGCGCTGTCTGGAACGGTGGTGCGAACCCCACGTGGGAGGCCTTTGCCGCCAACTCAGGCAGGGCGTCCCTGGTCCTGGCCGCCTTTCTCCTTCTCATCGGACATCTCGCGACATCCCGCGACCACCGGCACGGCGCCGCCGAGTTCACCGGCACTCTTCCCGCATCGCCCCGGCGCAGGGCGATCGCCCTGTTCGCATTCCTCCCCGTCGCCGCCGCGGCGGGCTTGCTGGCGGAGGGTGTCGAGCTTCTGATCCTGGTCCCGTCCCGGCTGTCCGGCAGCTTCGACCCCTGGCTCGTCGCCGAGCCGGTGGTGGCACCCATGGCCGGTGCCGCCCTGGGTATCGCAGCGGGACTCTGGCGGCCCTCCGCCCCGGCTGGTCCCCTGACCCTTTTCGCCGCGGCGGCCGTGCTCGCAACGCTGCCGATCCTCGGATCGGGCCCGGGAGACCTGCCGTGGCTGCTCTTCCCGATCGTCCTGGACCGGTCGGCGGCCCCGGACGCTACCGGCTGGCACGTGCTCTACCTGGTCGCTTTGCTGACCGTTGTCATCGGCGCAGCACTTGCCCGGCACTGGCGCCTGTGGGCGACCATTGTCGTGACAATTGCCCTCACTGTTGCGGTGGTCGCAGTACGACGCCAGCAGATGGCGCAACCCGCCGCCGACAGGGCCGCTGCCATGTCACACCTGGGCTGACCCGCCATGTATCTGCGAATCCGCCAGGTCGCGCTGCTCACCGTTCCGGTGACGCGGACGGTCCCCTGGGCTCCCACAGCGACCGCCGTCACGCTGTCACTGCTGGCCTGCCTTCCCGCCGTCGTCGGAGCGGCAGCGCCGGCAAGCCAGGTATGGGCGCTGCGCATCGCCGGGTTCCTCCTCGGTGCGGGCGCGTGCTTCGCGTTGATCGAGCCGTTCGTCCCGGTGGCGGCGACACCGACACCTCGCTGGCTGCGGCAGTGGCTGAGAACCGTCGTCGCCCTCACACCAGTGATCGCGGTATGGCTGGCGTTGTTCTCGCTGGCCGCCTGCAGCCTCCCCGCGGGCGGCCTGCCGTTCGCAGATCTGGCAGCCGAGGCTTCCGTGTGCGGGCTGACCGGTGTGGCCGGCGCCGCCGTGGCAGCGCGAAGAGCGCATTCGCTGACCGGCGCCCTGGTCGGCCCCGCAGCACAGGGCGCCCTCATCGCGGCATCGCTGTTCCTGTCCGGAGACCACTCGCCCTGGCTTCTACCAGGGGCAGCCGGGCCGGCGGCGATCGACTCCTGGTGGACTGCCGCAGTGCCCATACCGCTTCTGATCGTGAGTCTGGCCAACCTGGAACACCGGCCCGCCTGACCGCGCGGCACCACGGGTCATCCTTCGATCGCCACGATGATGTGGGGGCGGGATTCGGCGGCGACCTTGCCGAGTTTCTCGGCGCGGACCACCGTCCGGGCTTGCCGGTCCGTGGCGTCGGGGTCATCCACCGTCGGAGGGTGCAGGGGGCTTGCGTCGCGGCCGGGGGAGGACTCGGCCGGTCGAGATGGTGTAGCGGTGCAGGCCCAGCTTCGCGTGGATGACCTGGGGCGGTGTGCGGGTGGCGCGGAAGGCCAGATCCTCGAGGTAGATCCACAGGTTGCCGCTGCGTTTGCGACGCTCGGCCAGCACGAACGGTTCGACCGCCTCCCAGATCCGCCGGGCCTGGATGCCGTTGGAGCCGATGACCAGCTCCTCCCGGACGATCCCGTGAGCGACCAGTTTGCCCAGGTCGTCGTAGAGGCCGGCCACCATCCGGATGTGCGACCGCGCCGCCAGCGGGAGATCGGTGTACGGCGTGTCCGGGTCGAAGTCCCGGTTCAGGTCATCGAACAGGAACTGCTGGGCGTCGAAGAATTTCTGCGTCCGGAATTGGCTGAAGACGCCGAGGACCACCGGGAGGGCGTACCCGTCGACTGCTGTTCTTATCTGCCGGAAAGCCATGAGACCGGAAACGGTCAGCGAGACGAGAGAGATGGCGATGGTGACGACGGTGATCACCGTCTTGGCATCCACGCATCCAGGCTAATCGATGAGCTGGCCCGCCGCCGATCAGAAACGGCCCCGTCCGTTTATCTGCCCCCGATCGCGGGCAGGTGAACGCCATGCGGGAGGGCAACGGCACGGTGGAACTTCTCCGGCATCAGTTCCGTCACGGCGCGCCCGCGCTGCCGTTGAGGCACAGTGCCCGGAGTGCTCTGCGGCCCGCCGCAGGGCAGGAACCCGACGCGGAGTGGATCGACGACGTCATGATCGTCATCAGCGAGCTGGTCCAGAACGTCAGTCAGCACACTCACAGCCACGGCGAGCTCATCGTCAGCATCCAGCCCGGAACCGTCCTGGTCGAGGTGGGCGACAGCAGTACCACCGTCCCGCTCACCCCACACCCCGGCCCGCTCCGGGCCGGCGGCCGAGGACTGCGGCTGATCGACGCGATCTCTCAGCAGTGGGGTGTCCGCACCTGCCCGGAGGGCAAAGTCGTCTGGGCGCGACTACCTGTCAGTGCTCGTTCTTGATGACGAAGTAGGAACCACGGATGGTCCCGGCCAGTTTCGACTTCTGCCGGGCGAACTTGAACGAAGCGAGCTCCGACGGCACGTCCATCCCGTCGGACAGCTTGAACCCGACCGCACGCTTCCCGGCTTCGCCGAGGCCGTACATCACGTTGATCGACAGGCCGCTCTCGTAGAAGACGTACGCCATCCGGATATTCTCGACCTCGAACCCGGTCGCCTCCAGCGGCCGCGACGAGATCTCGATGTCGCGCTCCTGCTCGAGGATGGAAGTCACCCACTCGACGGTCGGCACGGCGTCCTCGGCCGGTTCGACCGTGAACACGTGGCCGTACTTGTTCTTGAAGTAACGAGCCTCGTTCGCCCGCAGCCCGGCGAGCGCGTCCGCCACCGGCGACGACTCCAGCCCCACGGTCGACACGGTGACAAAATCCACGACATACGACATGACCGACTCCCCCGCCACAGGTCCGCTCCCCTTCTCGGAACGAGTCACCCCTGCTCAACGGATTGTGCGCGCCCACCCCGCCGACCTGGACGTGGGCGCGCCGACGGGGCTCAGCTCAACGTGGCGCAGACGTCCTTGGCGATGCGGTAGCCGCCGGAGACGGTGAGATGCCCGTCGGCGCTGATGTCGATCCGCCAGGCGACGCCGGTGAGGTCGTAGAGCCCGCGGGGCAGGTTACCGTTGCCCTCCCGGAACCGGACCAGCAGCGGGCCGCTCAGCAGCCAGGTCTGTGAACCGTCGTCGTGGTGCGTGATCAGCCCGCTCGAGCTCGCGTCGGCCCTGGTCGCCTCGCCGGTGGACACGTTGGTGACCCGGTAGACCAGCGGCCCGGCGGCGGCCTCCGTGCGGGGCGTACCGTCCGGCTTGGTGGTCAGGGTCTTGAAGTAGACCGCGTCCACCAGGGAAAATCTACTGTGGACGAAGATCCGTCACATCGGCGGAACGGCCGGAGCCGCACCCCCCACCACGAGCGTCCTGGCCAGCACGTCGAGGGCAGCGAGGTAGCCGGCCTGGCGCGGGGTGGCGTACCCCAGAACGAGACCTTGCATGCCCGTGGTGGCCGGGGTGTGCCGATGAGGGCCGAGGGTGGTGAGGGCGAGCCCGTCGGCGGCGGCGCGGGTGGCGATCTCGTCCTCGCCGGGCCCGTCGCCGGGGAGTTGGAGCAGGGCGTGCAGGCCGGCGGCGATGCCGAGCAGGTGGTGACGGCTGCCGATCCGGTCGGCGAGCAGGTCGCGGCGGCGGCGGTAGGCCAGCCGGCGGGTGCGGATGTGGCGGTCGTACGTGTGGGTGGTGATCAGGTCCGCGAGGGCGAGTTGCCCGATGCTCTCGGTGTGCAGGTCGCTGAGCCGTTTGGCGTGGCTGACCGGTTCGACGAGAGGGCCGGGCAGCACCATCCAGGCGAGCCGCAGACCCGGGCCGAGGCTCTTGGCGGCCGTGCCGATGTAGGCGACCTGCCCGGGCGCCATGCCCTGCAGGGTGCCGACCGGCTGCCGGTCGTAGCGGAACTCACCGTCGTAGTCGTCCTCGATCAGCAGTCCGCCGTGGTCCCGGGCCCAGGCGACGGCGGCGTGGCGACGGGCCGGCTGCAGTGTCACGCCGATCGGGTACTGGTGTGCCGGGGTCAGGACCGCGGCCCGGACGGCGCCGGTGAGCAGGTCGGTGCGGGCGCCGTCGCTGTCCACCGGAAGAGCGACGACGTCGGCGCCGGCATGCCGGACGATCTCGCGGTGGAACGGCAGGCAGGGATCCTCCATCGCGATCGCGCCGCCGATGACACCGGACAGCAGCGAGAGTGCCTGGACATAGCCGGAGCAGATGACGATGTGGTCCGGATCGGCGAGCACGCCGCGGGTGCGCCCGAGGTACGTCGCCAGGGCGGTGCGCAGCTCGGGGCGGCCCTGCGGGTCGCCGTAGTCGTAGACCGAGGCCGGCGCCCGGGAGAGCGCCCGCCGGGTGGCACGGATCCACGCCTCGACCGGGAACGTCGTCACGTCGGGGCTGCCGGGCCGCAGGTCCAAGCGGGGCGCGGGCAGCGCTGCGGGCCGGGCAACCGGGACGGGCGGGGCGGCCTGCGCGGCGACGGTGGTGCCCGAACCCGGACGCGCGGCAAGGTAGCCCTCCGCGATCAACTGCTCGTAGGCAGCGGCGACGGTGTTGCGGGCGAGGCTCAGCTCGGCGGCCAGCGCCCGGGTCGACGGCAGCCGCGCTCCCGGAGCGAGCCGCCCGGACCGGATGGCGTCGCGCAGTGCCTGCTCCACCCGGGAACGCCGGTTCCCGCCGGCGCCGAGGTCGAGGTGGAGATCGACACCCAAATTGGCCCAAGAATCTGACACGAGAGTGGACCTTAGCAAGGATCCAATCTGCGCCCTACGGTCGTCTCATGTCCCTCGTGATCAAGGAAATCCCGATCCGCGTCGCCGTCGGCGACCTCGCCCCGCACATCGACAAAGCCATGAACGCTCTCGACGCCGCGGCGCGGGACACCCGGCTGGAGACCGGGCTGCTGGAACTCGTCCGGACCCGCGCCTCGCAGATCAACGGCTGCGTCTACTGCGTCGACACCCACACCCGGGACGCGACCGGGGGCGGCGACGACCCGCGCCGGTTGTTCGCGTTGCCCGTCTGGCGGGAGGCACCGTTCTTCACCGCCCGCGAGCGGGCCGCCCTGGAACTCACCGAGGCGATGACCCGGCTCAGCGAGGCCCCGGTCGGCGACGACACGATCGCCCGGGCGGCCGCGCAGTTCACCGACGTGGAACTGGCCGAGCTCATCTGGTCGATCACCGTCATCAACGCGTGGAACATGCTCGGCGCCACCGCCCGCCCCTGGCCCCTTTCGTGACGAAGGTCGCCGAGCTGCGGGACCTGCACCGGCCGGGTGTTCCGCTGGTTCTGCCCAACGCCTGGGACGCCCGGTCGGCGCGGCTCGTCGCGGCGGCCGGGTTGCCCGCGGTCGCCACCAGCAGCGCCGCGGTGGCCGGCAGCCTCGGCTACCGGGACGGGGAGGACACCCCGCCCGGCGAGATGTTCGCCGCGACGGCTCGCATCGTCGCGGCGGTCGACGTGCCTGTGACGGCCGATGTGGAGCGCGGCTACGGGCTGGCCCCCGTGGAGCTGGTCGAGCGTCTCATCGCCACCGGTGCCGCGGGGTGCAATCTGGAGGACTCCGATCCGCGTACGGGCACCTTGCTCGACGCGGACCGTCAGTCGAGCTTTCTGGCGGATGTGCGCGCTGCCGCCCGTACCTCGAGGGTCGATCTTGTGATCAATGCCCGCATCGACACCTACCTCGCCGGGACCGGTGAGCCCGCGGCCCGCCTGGCCGAGACCATCCGGCGAGCGCGCCGCTACCACGAGGCCGGAGCCGACTGTGTGTACCCGATCCTGATGAACGACGAGCGGGACATCACCGACCTGATCGCGGCCATCGACGTGCCGGTCAACATCCTCGCCGGCCGCGGACGCACGGTGGCGGAGCTGGCCCGGCTCGGCGTCGCCCGCGTCAGTTTCGGCCCGTCCCTCTACGACGCCACCGGCGCGCACCTCGCCGAGCTGATCGGCGCGATCGAAAGGTGACCATGCCCCTGTCCCCCGCCGAGGCCGCACGGCGCCAGGCCCGCAACTCCGCCGCGTTCTGGACGGCGACCGGCCTGGCCCGCGGCCACCCGCTGATCCATCGCCCGGGCTTCCTCGCCGTCGCCGGTGACCAGCGCGCGGGCCTGCGCATCCTGATCCAGGAACCGGTCCTCGGCGCACCGGACCTGGCCGAGATCGCCACCCTGACCCGCGAGGCCCCGGGCCCTGTCAATGCCGAGGACCCGTTCAGCGCCACCGATCTCGGCCACCTCGGCCTCCGCAGCTGGCAGATGCCGATCATGCTGCGCACCCCCGGCGCCACCCCCACCCCAGCAATGCCGATCATCCGTGTACGCGACGAGCCCGCTCTGCACGCCGCCGAACGTGTCGTGCTCGACGGTTTCGACCTGACGCGATTCGAGCCGTACCGCGCCGGCGAATTCTTCCCGATGCCGCTGCTCGGCCGGCCGGGCGTGGACGTGTTCCTGGCATACCTCGACGGCACCCCCGCCGGAGCCTGCGTCACCGTGACAGCGGAAGGCTTCGGCAGCCACTACTGGGTCGCCACCCCCGCCGCCCACCGCTCGCGTGGCGTGGGCCGCGCGATCATGCTCGGCTCCCTGGCCCCGCTGGCACACCTGCCGGTCACGCTCACCGCTTCCCGGCTGGGCCGTCCCCTGTACGAGTCGCTGGGCTTCACCGCCACGACCTCATCCACCTGGTGGTCCTCCCGCTGACAGCGTGGTGGCGTCGTTGACAGGTCGAAGGCTCTCACCACGCATGGGTGCGACCCATCGCGGGCAGAGTTGCCAGCAGACCGGCTACGGCCCCATGAGCGAACAACGAAGGATCACGATGACCGCCACCGCCCACGACGTCGCCGACACTCTGAACCGCGCTTTCGCCGAGCCGTCCATGACGATGCCGATCCTTCTCGCGGACATCATCCCGGCCCTCGCGGAACTCGACCAGGAGGCCACCACCGCCGCCGACCCGGACAGTTACCACGACCGGATCGTGCTGAACGACGGCAGCATCATTCTCTACGACCCCCGCACAGAACTCTGGGCCGTCAGCAGCACGGACGAGGTGGCCGCTTCCGATCATCGACGCCAGACCCCGGCCTGAAGCCCCTGTTCCTCGGCCTTCAGATCCGGCACCCAGAAAATCTCCGCGTTGCGGACTAGATTTTCTGGCGGACATGGGTTAACGTTCTTCCTGTCGAACGAAGAAGTAATAAAGACGCAGACGAGCACCGCCCACCAGGGCGAAGGAGCCGGACCGACAACGCCCCGGCTCAGGCACGGCGAAGTTTGACGTGCCAGATGTGGTAGTTGGCAAGGAAGTTCGGAAACACCCCGGAGGTCGGGATTTCACGATCCCCGGATGATCCAGGTGGCGTGGCCGAAGGTGTTTCAGGGCCCCGCCGCAAGCAGGAGTAGTTCGTCGCACGTGTCCGGAGCCATGAAGTCGCGTGGGGTTCCGACACCGGCGGACAGCACGAAGGAAAAGGAAGTCAGAGGAAAGGGAGGGTCCTGCACCGTTGGATCGCCCGCCACCAACCGCACTTCGGGGTTGGGCGCGGACACCGCAGTTTCCATCGAACGAGAGGTGGTCTCCGGTCACGCTTATGCGGTCCTCACATCCGAAACCCTTACACAGGGCTGGTGTGGAAACGACAATCCGACGCTTCTGTCGGTAGATGGTGTATCTAGTCCCGTAACCCTTGGGCCCCGGCGCTTCGACAGCGCCGGGGCCCTCGTTCTGCGTCCCGGCCATATGCTCGCTGGCCATTCCACCCGGCCGACACGACATGCCGGGCCTGCCGGGCGCACCACCGGGCCTGCCGGGCGTGCCTGGCCTTTCCCTGCGGGCGGTCACGAGCCGCCGCAATCGCCGCCCGTCAAGTGGTCCGCGCGCCGCTGGATGTCCTCCACCTGCGCTGACACGTCGTCCGCCAGGGCTTGCAGCCGCGCCGCCGTCTCCGGGTTCGGTGCCGCCGCCGCAGCGGTTCCGAGGATCTGCGCGGTCAGCCGCAGCTGTTCAACCGTCGATAGCATCACCGCGACGGTCCGTTCCCACTGCCGGCTGCCGACATCCGCCCCGTCGTCCACCGCTGACCGGTACCCCGTGTCGGTGGCGTCACGCCTCCGATCTTCCCGATGGCACCACAGAGGGGGGAGATGGAGTCATGGTGATGCGCAGCGAACCTTTCACCGAGGCCAACCGGCTCGCCCAGCACCTGCTCGGTGCTGCCGGCCCCGGGACGTGGTCGCAGCCGGCAGGGATGCCGCCGCTCCCGGCCCGGCCCGGCCCGGCCCGGCCGCAACGCGTCCGACGACACCGACTTGCGACCGACCGATCCGGGCAACCCGATCCGGGCAACCCGATCCGGACGACCCGATCTGGGCAACCCGATCTGGGCAACCCGATCTGGGCAACCCGATCTGGGGCATCGATCACCGTTACTAGAAAGACATCAATTTACGCCTATCTCACACCCTGGTCGGCAAGGTCCACGGCGGACCGCCGAGCAGGGAGGAAAGTCGACAGTGCGCAATTTGAGACAGTGGGGGTGGGGGCTCGGCATCGCGAGCGTCACCGCGGTGGCCGCCTTCGGGGTGGCGTCGTGGCAGGCGAACGCGTCGCCGGGTACGCCGTCGAGTCCGCCGCTGACGCTGCCGCGGGTGTCCGACCCGAGTGCCGGGCCCGAGCCGGCCGCCGGGGCCGGGAGCGATGCGCTGACCAGTACCGAGGTCGACAAGGCCCGCGCCGCTGCCGTCACCCCGCAGCTCGCGTCGGGTGCCCGTGACGCGGCAGGCAAGGCCGGGCCGGAGTATCTGATGGCCGATCTTGACGAGGACACCGGCCGGCAGGCCGAGTTGTACTACTACGACTACAAGACCGACAAGCTGATCAAGCAGGTCGTCGATCTGGAGACGGGCAAGCTCGCCAGGTCCTTCTCCGCCGCGGGGATGCAGCCGCCGGCCTCGAAGCAGGAGGCGTCCGTGGCGTTCGACCTGCTGCTGGCCGACCCGCTGGGTGCCGAGTTCAAGGCTGCCTACCGCAAGGCCGCGGGCAAGGAGCTCGCCGGCAAGGAGGGGCTCACCGTCACCGCTCACATCTACACCGCCAGGCCGGCCGACAAGGGTGCGCGCCAGTGCGGGGCGAAGCGGTGCGTGCAGCTCATCGTGGAGACCGCCGACGGGCGCTTCATCAGCGTGAACGACCTGATCATCGACCTGTCCGGGCGCACGGTCGCCCGCCTCACGTGAACGGGGATCCCGGCAGCATGACGTACCGGAAGAGTGCCGGCGCCGCCGCGATCCTGGCCGCGGCAGCCCTGGGTCTCGCAGCACCGGCCCCAGCGCTGGCGGCCCCCGAGCCCGCACCCTGCGGCACGGCGGCGATGGTCAAGGAGACACTGCCCAACGGGACGACCTGGCAGCTCTGCTGGCGCGTCAACGACCGGGCGGGGCTGGTCCTGACGAACGCCTTCGTCTCCACCAAGCGTCAGCCCGAGCCCGTGCAGGTGCTCAACTCGATCCGGCTCGCCCAGCTCAACGTGCCGTACGACACCGGCGACACCGAGTACAACGACCTCACCTCGTACGGCTTCGGCAGCTACGACATGGAGACGCTGACCGGGGACGACTGCAAGGGCGGGTCCGTGCGTACGGGCTCCGACGGCGGTGAGGACCCGCAGCAGCGCGGGCTGCTCTGTGTCAGCGCCGAGCCGGCCGGCCTGGCGAACCGCCTGCACGACTACGACTACGACCCGGAGACCGGGGAGGAGAAGGAGACCGTCTACTCCCAGCAGGGGCACGACCTGGTGCTGCGTACGATCAGCAAGGTCGGCTGGTACGAGTACGTCTCCGAGTACCGCCTGGGCGACACCGGCCAGATCTCGGCCCGCCTCGGCGCGACCGGCGACCTGGCTCCGGGCGAGTATTCCGAGGCCGACCGGGGCTGGCCGATCGGCAAGCAGGCCCGCGACTACGCGTCCATGCACTACCACAGCGCGTTCTGGCGGGTCGACTTCAACATCGGCGGCAAGGGCGGCGAGACCGTCGAGCAGTTCGACACGAAGCTCGACGGACAGGGCACCATGGCCGCCAAGCTGACCACCACGAAGAAGACGATCGCCAAGGAGGGCAACTTCACCAAGGTGGACCGCCGCTGGTGGCGCCTGGCGAGCAAGACGAGCCTCAACGCGGACGGCCACCAGCGCTCGTACGAGCTGGGCCTCGGCGCCGACGACCCCTACGAGGGCCACCCCGAGACGCAGCCCGACGTGACGTTCACCCAGGCCGACCTGTGCGAGAAGTGGGCCAGCGACAACCTCTCGGACCCCGAGTGCCCGCTGGACAAGAAGACGCTCATCGACTTCGCGAGCGACAAGCAGAAGCTCGCCGACCCGGTGATGTGGGTCCGCGTGGGCTTCCACCACGTCCCCCGCGACGAGGACCAGAGCCCGATGCCGATGCACTGGCAGGGCTTCGACCTCCTCCCCCGCGACTTCACGGCGATCAACCCGATCGCCCCGGACGGCCGCGAGAACGTGAACGGCAACCCGTACCCGAACGAACCCTCCGCGGAACCCTCCGCAGAACCGTCTGCCTCGCAGGACTGACGTGACACCGGCCCGGTCGACGATGACCGGGCCGGCTCACCCCGTACCCGTCGTCATTGAGGAATTTGATCGTGGTTCTTCGCCGCCTGGCCGTCGCTCTGGTCCTGGCCCTCACCGGCCTGGCAGTGTCGTTCGTCAACGCCACCCCTGAGAACAAACCGGCCTCGGCGTCCGTGGTCGCGCCTTCCGGCGCCGACGTGCACTTCGCGCAGATGATGGTGGACCACCACGAGCAGGCGGTACGGATGAGCCGCGCCCTGATCGCCAAGCCGCAGGTCCCGGAGCGCATCCGCCTGATCGCCGACTTCGTCGCCCACGACCAGCAACGCGAGATCGACGAGACGAACGCCTGGTTGTCCGCCTGGGGAGCACCGCCACCGAGCCCCGGCCCCGGGCACGGCATGCTGACCGAGGCCCAACTGACCAGCCTCGACCAGGCAAGCACCGCGGACGCCCCGGCCATCTTCCTGCGCCTGATGATCGAACACCACGAGGGCGCCATCACCATGTCCCGCTCTCTGCTCGACGGCCCCACCGGCAACGTCTACGTCCACGGCCTGGCCAAGCACGTCATCAACGAACAGACCGCGGAGATCGACGCCATGCGCGCGCTCCTGCCCCGCACCTGACGGCGCCGGCTGTCATCGGGCGCGGCAGAACCCGATCCGATCGGGCTTTGACCGGCGATTTGCCTGGTGACACGTCCTGACCGACCGATATCAGGGCTGTAGCCATCCGAGCGGGCCGGCTGCCACTCACATTCACGTCGAGAGGTACGCCGGTGGACGCCCTGAAGGAGATCGAACAGCTCCTGGCCGAGGCCAGGAAGCACCTCGGGACCGAGGTCGCCTGGCTGTCCCGCTTCACCGGCGAGGAACAGACCATCATTGCCGCCAGCGGCGAGACCGAGGCCATGAACGTTCAGGTGGGCCGGGGCACGGACCTCAACGGCTCCTATTGCGTACGGGTCCTCGCCGGCGCGGTCCCCGCCGTCATCACCGACACCAGGCGGCATCTCGTGGCCCGCGAGCTGCCGGTGACCGGCGAACTGCGCCTCGGGGCCTACGCCGGCGTGCCCTGGCACGATCGGACGGGCGCGGTCGCCGGAATGCTCTGCTGCGTCAGCCGGCATCCCGAACCGACCCTCGATGAACGCTCGACGTGGTTCCTCACCTTCATCGCCGGGCTCATCACCGACCGGCTCGGCGACCCGGCGGCGACTCCCCACCGCCAGGCCGACCCCACCGAGACCGCAGTCCACTCCCTGTTCGACGAGCACGCCCTGCACATGGCGTTCCAGCCGATCGTCCGGCTCCAGGACGGCTCCTCCGAGGGTTTCGAAGCGCTGTCCCGTTTCACCCACGCCCAGTTCCCGACCCCCGACAAGGCGTTCGCCGCAGCCACGCGCTACGGGCGCGGCATCGACCTCGAGCACCTGGCCATCCGCCGGGCCCTGGACCGGATCGACGAACTCCCCGGCAACACCATGATGAACGTCAACGCCTCCGCCGAGGCCGTCCTCGACGACCGGGTGCAGAATCTGCTCCTGGCGTACGCCGACCGCCGCATCGCGGTGGAACTGACCGAGCACACCCCGGTCAACGACTACCTGGAACTGATCTCCGTCACCGAACGGCTGCGCGCGGCCGGCCTGCTGATCGTCATCGACGACGCGGGGGCGGGCTATGCCAGCTTCCGCCACATCCTGCAACTACGACCCGACATCATCAAGCTCGACATCGGCCTGGTCCGCGGCATCGACACCGACCCGATCCGGCAGGCCCTGACCCGGTCCCTGGTGGCGTTCGCCGCCGAGATCGGCTCGGCACTCATCGCGGAGGGCATCGAAACCCACGCCGAACACGAGATGCTCCGGCAACTCCAGGTCGGCTACGGACAGGGCTACCTCCTCGGCAGACCGGCCCCGTTCGCCTTCACCACGGCGAGATCTGGCAGGGCCGAGGAAAGCGCGTGTGCTGAGATACCAACTCCGCCGCTTGCGCGACGGCTCCCGAATTGAACGGGATAGAAGGAAGCGCTCGCATCTGCACCCTAGGCGGGCATCAGCTCGCTCAGCCGTCACCGGCCGCACCGGCGCTCGCCGGCACGCGCAGCTTCGGACCCCTTCGTGACGACCCGGCCGGGCCCTCTAGGCTGCCGGTGGCGTCGTTACATGCCCACCAAATCTGTTACCTCAGGCATAGATATTCTGGGGTCGCACGATTACTATCGCGCTGGTCACATGGTCGCAAGGAGGTTGACATGGCATCGTTGAGCATTAACGGCTCGCTGAGCGACAGCCGAGGTTTCGAGCGCTCGCACAGGAACACCTTTGTCGAGGTGGCAGGCTGGCCCCGACGCGAGCAGAGCCGCTGCGGGCTGCCGCTATGACGACCTACTCAGGCCCGGCCAGGCTGATCCTCGCCGATGGGACCCCGTTCGCCGGTATGGCTTCACTCAGCACGAACTACAGTGGCGGTCAGACCACCTGGAGCGGCACCTTCCGCCCGAATCAAGCCACCGCAGAGCTTCAGGACGTCAGCGACGAAGTGCAGCTGGAACTGCCCTACGAGCAGACCGGAGCGGTTGCCGTCACCGGCGTGCGCAAGTTTCTTGCGTCGCAGCTCATGATGTCGCTGGCAGGCCGTGGGCCGGCACCGTTCTGAGTTCACCGAAAGATCGGCTTCGCCGGCGGCCTCTCCCGGAGCAAGGCCGGCGCCGAGGATGACCTCCGGCAGGCCGAGGTGGTCCGGCGGTATCTGGAGGCGAGCGGATACCGCGCCCCGGTCGTGCATGGCGGCGTGGACGCGATCGAGGAGGTCCGGCGGTCCCGGCCGGACCTGCTCGTGCTCGATGTGATGATGCCCCAGCTCAACGGCATCGAGGTCTGCCGGGTGCTGCGCCGGGAGAGCAACGTCCCGGTGCTGATGCTGACCGCTCGCCGCGACGAGGACGACCTGCTGCTCGGCCTCGACGCCGGTGCGGACGACTACCTGATGAAGCCGTACAACCCGCGCGAGCTGATGGCGCGGGTCCGCACGATGCTGCGCCGGACCCGGTGGACGCCCGCCGAGCCGCAGACCATGCTGCGGGTCGGTGAGATCGTGGTCGATGTCCGAGGCCATCACGTCACCAGTGTTGGCCGCCGGGTGGACTGTACGCCCGGCGAGTTCGGAAGCCAGAAAAGTCGCTACATGGCCTTGTACCGCCGGGATCACCGGCATCGCCGGGTCACCAACGCCGCTGTCCGTAGAGCCCTGGTGAACCTGAACAGCGACCTGCCCTCCGATAAGGGGAAAGCTGGACGGTGGCTGACTGATCCAGCCGAGCGCAGCGCCGTGCTGGCCCTCTGGGGAGTGGAAGACCCCGGCACGCCGTGACGCTCCTGACGTTGATCAGTCGTCAGTACAGGTAGGTCCAGGTCTCCAGAGTGCGGAAGCCGAGGGACTCGTACAACGGCACGGCTTCGGTGCTGGATTGCAGGAAGGCGCGGGTGGCGCCGGCTGCGAATCCATCGCGGAGGACCCGTTCGCTGATTGCCCGGCCGTGGCCGCGGTGGCGGTGCTCCGGCAGCGTACCTATGTTGTAGATCCCGAGTTGGTCACCGGACATCGCGCCGAGGCCCGTTCCCACGGCGACACCGTTGTGGACGGCGATATAGCCCGTGCAGCCACTCGCTTTCAGCTCACCGTCGAGCAGCGCGCCGAAAACGTCGCGTGGTGCCTCGAAAGCCGCCGCCATGGTGACCGCGTAGTGCTCCGCATCGCTGACCTTGACGACGTCGATGACCGCCGTGGACCTCGGCGCCGTCGCGTATCGGACGCCCGCGGCCGAGCAGGACATCAGCGGTAGCACCTCGCGTTCGCGCAGGCCGTGATCGTCGGCGACGCGGAGGATTCCGGGGCCGGGCTCACCTCGTACCTGAAGGCAGAAGTCCCACCCGGAACCCGCCATGCGGCGGGCCATCACCGCGACCTCGGCCTCGTCCGGTTCGCCGGGGCTGAACACGCCGTTCTCCAGCGAGATGTCATTGGCCGTGACGAACAACCGGGTGCCACCGGGGCCTGACTCACTACGCCCGCCGGTGGTGTGGACGGCGAAGGCGTGCATCACGTCGAACCAGGCCGCCGTCACCTGATCGTTCTCGCTGGTCATCCGATGCCTGCCCTTCCGGGTACGGGCGAGGCCTGACCGTAACGAACCGGTCACCGCATCGTCACGTGCGGCCAGCGGTATGCGCAGATCGTGGTGGTAATGGTGGTACCGGGCCGGCGCCCGCGTGCGAAGACCACCGGCCCGATCGCGAAAAGCCGCAGGTCAGGGAGTATCGGTCGGAAGTACTCCCCTGCCGTACTCGGCGTCGGTGACGAGTTCGCCCCAGGTGCTTTCCGGGCTGCCGTCGCCGGTGCCCTCCCAGATCGCCAGGTGGGTCATGAAGTGGGTGGGGGCGGCGCCGTGCCAGTGCCATTCGCCCGGCGGGGTGTGGACCGTGTCACCCGGGCGCATGACGATGATCTCGCCGTCGCGGGCCTGCACCAGGCCGATCCCCTCGGTGACGTGCAGTGTCTGCCCGACCGCGTGGCTGTGCCAGGCGGTGCGGGCGCCGGGTGCGAACCGTACGGTGTTGACCCGTACCCGTGACGGTTCCGTCCCGGCGGCGATGACGTCGAAGTACACGTCACCGGTGAACATCTTCTCCGGTCCCTTGACCGAATCCTGCTTGCTCAGCTTTTCCATGGTTTCCTCGCTCAGAGCTGGATGAGGACTTTGAGGGCGTCGCGGTCGTCCATCGCCCGGTAGCCGTCGGGGGTCTGCTCCAGGGGGACCGTACGGTCGAAGACCTTGCCCGGATTGATCGCACCCCTGAGTACGTCGGGCAGCAGCTCGTCGATGTAGTGGCGGACCGGAGCGGGCCCACCGGTCAGGGTGAGGTTACGGCCGAACAGGTTCCAGCCGATGTCGCCGTCGTCGTACTGCGGCACGCCGACCCGGCTGATCACACCACCCACCCGGGCGACACCGAGGGCCTGCTCGTACGCCGGCTTGTGCCCGACGCATTCGAGGACGGTGTGGGTGCCGTCGCCGCCGGTCAGCTCCAGCACCTTCGCGATGCCTTCCTCGCCGCGCTCGGCGACGACCTCGGTCGCGCCGAACTCCAGACCCAGATCGGTACGCGTCTTGTGCCGGCCCATGAGAATGATCCGCTCCGCACCGAGCCGCCTGGCCGACAGCACCGCGAGCAGCCCGACCGCGCCGTCCCCGATCACCGTGACGGTGGTGCGCTGGTTGACGCCGGCGCGCACTGCGGCGTGGTGACCGGTGGCGAACACGTCCGACAGCGTCAGCAACGAGGGCATGAGCGCGGAATCTTCGCCGACCGGCGCCTTGACCAGCGTACCGTCCGCCAATGGCACCCGGACCGCCTCGGCCTGACCGCCACCGATGCCGCCGGCCGCCCAGAACCCGCCGTGCCGGCACGAGGTCTGGAACCCCTCCCGGCAGAACTCGCAGGTGTTGTCCTGCCACGCGAACGGCGCGATGACCAGGTCACCGGTCTGCACGCCCGACACGACCGATCCGGTCTCCTCGACCACGCCGACGAACTCGTGACCCATCGGCGTGCCCTTCCCACTACCAGGCATGCTCCGGTACGGGTGCAGGTCGCTGCCGCAGACACACGCCGCGACGATGCGTACGACCGCGTCGGTGGGCTCTTCGATCTTCGGGTCCGGCACATCGATCACACGTACGTCGCCGGCACCGTACATATATGTCGCTCGCATCGGGGTGTGGCCTTTCCTCGTGATTCGTGGTCCGCCTACAGGGAACCGCCGATCACGAAGACCTGGGAGTCTCCACCGATTCAGGTAACGCCAGAACCCCCCTCACGGACCCGTCAGGCGGCCGCCGGGTAGAAGTCGCGCGGGTCGGCCGACAACGCGGCCTTCGCCCCGGTGGCGAGGTCGTCGACGAGGATCTCCAACTGGTCCGCCTCGAGCCCGTCGAGCATGGCGCCGACCGCGACGGCCGGGTCGCCCATCGGGCCGTCCCACCACTGCTGGTGACCGGTGTCCGTCATGCCCAGATACACGCCGGCCACGCGCGTGTTCTGCGACGCCAGCTCGAGCCGGACTCCGCTGGTCAGCGCCCACTGCGCCGCCTTCGCCACGTGGTAGGCATTGGCCCGGTCCGCGGCGACCCAGGACATCGCGGAGTTCAGGTTGACGATCGCCCCGCCCCCGTTCGCCCTGAGGATCGGCGCGAAGGCCCGGACCATCTCCAGGGTCCCCCAGAAAGCCGTCTCCAGCTCGAGCCGGATGGCAGCCTTGTCGCCGGTGACCAGGTCGGCGAACGTCGCGATGCCCGCGTTATTGACCAGCAGGGTGACGTCCTGCGCGGCGGCTGCTGCCTGCGCCACCGACTCGGGGTCGGTGATGTCCAGGCGGAGCACCTCCACCCCCGGGAGGTCGACGAGTTCGGGGCGGCGGGCGGTCGCGTAGACCTTGGCCGCTCCGCGTTCCAGCAACTGCTGCGCGAGATGCCGTCCGAGCCCGCGGTTGGCACCGGTGACGAGTGCGACTGAGTCCTTGATATCCATGGCGGCAACTCCCGCGTAGTAGGTGATATCGACCGGCCTACGGTATGAGTTGACGCCGGCGTCAACACAAGCCCGACATCTGCTGGAGGCACCGTGATCCATATCCGCGACCTGGCCGCCCGGGCCGGGGTCAGCACCCGCGCGCTGCGCTACTACGAGCAGCAGGGCCTGTTGCGGGCCGCCGCTCGTACCACCAGCGGTCAGCGCGTCTACACCGAGAACGCGGAGGAACGCGTCGAGCTGATCCAGCACCTCTACTCGGCCGGCCTGTCGAGCCGCGACGTCGCCGTGCTGATTCCCTGCGTCGAGAACCGCGAGGCCCCCGCCGAGGCGGTCACGATGCTGCACAACGAGCGGCAGCGCCTGGCCCGCGAGATCAAGGAACTCCAGGCCCGCCTCACCCGCCTCGACGAGGTCATCGTCATCGCCACCGTCCCCGGCGCCTGCACCACCGAGCCCTAAGGCGAGATCTGACGGGTACGCGCTTCAAGTGCGGTGACGACCCCGGCCATGTCAGCGCCACCGTGACCCTGGGCGACCGCCTCGCCGAACAACTGCTCGCACACGTCGAGCAGCGGCGACGCGATCCCGGCCCGCCGGGCGGCGTCGGCCACCAGCTCGCTGTTGTAGTGGACGTCGCGGATCGCGGCCTGCACCCCGAACTCGCGGTCGCGCAGCTTCACCGTCTTGATCCGGGAGATGTCGCTGGCCATCTGGCCGGCGTTGAGCACCGCCGTCAGCCGTTCCAGGTCGAGGCCGTGCCGTTCGGCGAAGTGGTACGCCTCGGCCAGCCCCGTCACCAGGTTGATCAGGTAGACGTTGACCGCCAGTTTCATCAGCAGGCCCTGAGGGACCGGGCCGCACTCGATCGCGTCGCGGACCATCGGTGCCAGCAGGGGCCGGACAACCGCCACGTCGTCCGGCTCACCGGCCAGCATGGTGACGAGCTGAGCGGCCTCTGCCGGTTTACGCGAGCCGGAAACCGGTGCCTCCACATACCGGCCGCCCGCGGCGATCACGTCTGTGGCGAGGCCTGCGGAATACTCAGCTGCGGTCGTACCCATATGAACGATGATCTTGTCTTTGACCGCACCGAAGAGCTCGGTGCCACGGCCGAGAACCGCGTCGATGGCCGCACCGTTGGCCAGCATCAGCAGCACCACATCGGCGAGGGCGATGGCCTCGGCGGCGGTCGGTGCCATCAGGGCGCGCAGCTCGTCGCTCGCCGGCCGGCGCCGGCTCCACACCACCAGGGGTGTGCCGGCGCGGGCCAGGTTGAGTGCCATCGGCTCGCCCATCACGCCGAGCCCCAGAAATGCAATGACCATGGTCGTACGGTAGGCGTTTCTGCTTGATCAGGAAGCGTACGGGTGCAGATAGGCCAACATCGATCTAACGGTGGCGGACATCGACGTTTATGACAACGATGTCGGTATGACGTCCTCATTCACCGGAGGTATGTGATGCCAGGTCCACAAGTCCTGCTGGCCGCCGTTCTGGCCCTGACCACGGCGGCTCCGGCCGCACCCGCCCAGACAGCCGCCGCCCAGACAGCCGCCGCCCCGACAGCCGCCGCCCCGGCGTCCGGGCTCAACTACGTCGCCATCGGCAGCTCCTTCGCCGCCGGCCCCGGAATCCAGCCCGTGCAGTCGGGCACCGGCGCCTCCGCGTGCTCCCGATCGGACAACAACTACCCCAGCGTCCTGACCCGCGAGATCGGCGCGAACCTCACCGACGTCTCCTGCAGCGGCGCCACCACGGCCAACGTGCTGACCACCAGCCAGAACGGTCAGCCACCCCAGGTCAACGCGGTCAGCAGCAGCACCCAGCTGGTCACCGTGACCATCGGCGGCAACGACGTGAACTACCTCGGCAGCCTCGGTGCCTACACCTGCCAGGCCGACGGTGGCAGCAACTGCGCAGGCGTCGACCGCAACGCGATCGACCAGGCCTTCACCGCACTGGGCGGCCGCCTCGAAAACGTCGTGAACGCGGTGCATAGCGCCGCCCCCAGCGCCCACGTCTACCTGGTCAACTACTTCACCATCCTGCCGGACTCCGGCGGCTGCACCGGGGTCCCGCTCAATGCCGACCAATTGGCGTACGAACGCAGCATCGCAACCCGCCTCGCCACAGCAACCTCGAACGCGGCATCGGCGACCGGCGCGACCCTCGTCGACCTCGCCGCCGTCAGTCACGGTCACGACGCCTGCGCCGCCGAACCGTGGGTGGAGACAGGACACCCGGCAGCGGGCCGCTCCGCGTATCACCCCAACGAAGCCGGAATGCGGGCGGCTGCGGCAGCCGTGGAGACCGCGCTCGGCTCGACCGGCCAGCTGCACACCGCCGAGTTCCGCTCGGGCATCGCCGGCAAGTGCGTGGATGTGTCGAACGCCGGCACGGCCGACGGCACCGCGGTTCAGCTGTGGAGCTGCAACGGTTCGCGGGCCCAGTCGTGGGCGTACACGCCGGGAGCGGGTGGCACCCTGCGCGCCCTCGGCAAGTGCCTGGACGTCAGCAGCGGCGGCACCGCCGACCGTACGAAGGTGCAGCTGTGGACCTGCAACGGCTCCGGCGCCCAGCGCTGGGTGACCAGCACCAACTCGTCGCTGGTCAACCCGCAGTCGGGCCGCTGCCTGGACGACCCGGAAAGCTCCACCACCGACGGAGCCCGGCTGCAGATCTTCACCTGCAACGGCACAGCGGCCCAACGGTGGACGCCGGCCGCCTGACCCGCGAGGACGATCCGGCCGGGCGAGTGTGCCCCTGCGATCACTCGTCCGGCGGGTTCGTCACCGGCCTGCGGTTCCCACGCCACGCCGTGTGCTGCACCAGCAGGGTGAGCACCCCACCGAGCACGATCGCCGCCAGGTTGATGAGCAGCTGCAGGGCCGAGCCGACCGCCTCGTCCCGGACGCCGTAGGTCAGCGCGACGACGGCGTTGGCCGCCGCCGGGATCGTGGTCACGGAGATCAGCACGCCGACCAGCGTGCCGGCCTTGGCCGAGGTCAGCGACAGGATCCCCGCGATCCCGCCCAGGAAGCCGATGACCCAGGACAGCGCGTCAGGCCGCCAGATGAACTCGGTCAGCGGGCGGTCGGCCAGCAGCATCGACTTGTCCACCAGCCCGGCGATCGTCAGCAGCCACACAGCCCCGACCGTGACGAGCATGCCCACCGGGAAACCGACCCCGAGCGCCAGCGCCGAGCGGCGTACCAGCCAGGCTTTGCGCTGGACGAGGCCCACGCACAGGGCGGCGAGCGGACCGAACTCCGGGCCGACCACCATCGACCCGACGATCAGGATCGGCTGATCCAGCAACACCCCCACCGCCGCGATGATCATCGCGACCGTCATGAACGCCAGGAACGACGCGGACAACGCCGTCTCCTCACCGGTCTGATGCTCTATCTCGTGCCACACGACCGCGTCCACACCAAGACCGGGAACCTCACGCTCCGCACGGTCCGCCGACGCCGACATCGTGCTGTCGATCCGTTCCATGATGATCGCACCGTCGCGGTCGAGCCCGAGCTCGCGCAGCTGATCCAGAACAGGACTCGCACCCTCGCGTACGACGTCGAACTCGATCACGTCGCCCTGCGGTGACAGCGCGGCACCGGTCAGCACGACCAGGTGCGTGACGGCGGCGTCGGCCTCGAGCAGGCGCAGGGCCTGCTCGGCGACCCGGCTCGGTGCGATCACCCGTACATGCAGCATGATCGCGAGTGTAGGGGTCCTTTTCGCTCACTTCTTACGGCCCTCTTACATGCCCCGGCACCCCCGGTCCGCAGGCGTCCGCGCGCCGTACTGCAGGACGGCACCCGGTCCCGGGCCGCCGAACGGGTGAAACAGCGAGGAGTCAGCGTGCGGAAGAGATCACGCCGGAGCGCCGTAAGGATCACCATCGCTGTGGCGGCCGTGGCCGCGACAGGGGCACTGACCGCCGTCTTCGTCTCCGGCGGAGGCAAGGGCAGCGCCGATGCCTCCACCGAGCGGGACCAGTTCGTCCGGATCGAGAAGGTCCAGCCCAACGTGGTGAATCCCCGGCCGGGCCGCCGGGCCTCGACCGGTACGTTCACCGTCGACTGCGGTACCAACGGCAACGGCAAGTTCAGCCCGGACAACCCGGTCGCGCAGCCAGGAATCACGAACGGCGCGGAGCATGTCCACGATTTCGTCGGCAACCTGGCGATCACCGCGAAATCGTCCGACGCCGATCTGGCTGCCTCCGGCACGACCTGCACGAACGGCGACCGGTCCTCGTACTTCTGGCCGGTGGTGCGGATCGACAGGACCGTACGGTCGCGGGCCGAGACGCAGCAGGCCCTGGCTTCGACCACTCCCGCGGTGACGTGTCCTGACGTCCGTGACCGGCTGCCCGCCGTGCCGGTGCGGGCCAGACCCGCCGTCGACAGCCGGCTCGCGCAGATCGACCGTGCCTACGCCGACGCGAACACGCGGATGGCGACCGGCAAAGGACGTGTCGACGCCGACTTCAACGAGTCCGTGCTCACCGTCCTGCGGACGCAGCGCGCTCAGTTGATCAGAGGAATCAGTGACAGCATCGCCGCTGCCGGCGGCGGACGGACGACCGGCCTGCTCTCGCTGGTGGAATGTGACACGAACTACGACGGCATGCACGCGTCCATGCGGCACACCGCCGCCGACGTCAAAGCTAAGCAGGTCGCCACTCAGCAGGTGCGGTGCCCTGCAGTCCGCGACCGGCTGCCCGGCGTCCCGAGTCAGGCGCTCGACGAGGTCAACCGTGGTCTTGCGGAACTGGACCGGCAGATCTCCGACGCCAACGAAAGCCTGGTGGTCACCCGCGGGAACGCCGTCCTGGGTCCGCTGAACGCCAGGCGAACGGCCGTCCTGGATCGCATCAGCACCGCTATCGGCCGCAACGCCGCTCGTCCGCAAGGGCTCGAGAAACTCGCCCCCTGCACCGTGACCGGCCAGCCCACGGCCTCAGCCGGCAGCACTTCCGCCCTGCCCGACCCGCAGGGCCCGAACCTCGAACTGCCGAACAACACCGGTGGCATCGTCCGCCCCGCATCCGTACTGATCCAGTACCGGGGCAACGCCGCCAGAAAGGTCGTCCCGATGCCCAGGTTCCTGCGGGAACTGACCGGCGACGCCAAGCCGACCAGCCGCGGCCCGGCCAACGCCCGCGCCACCTGGACCTGCTCAGGCTTCACCGACCGGCTCTCCGACAAGTACCCGATCTGCCCGCGCGGCCAGCAGGTCCAGCGCGTCCAGGACTTCCCCGGCTGCTGGGACGGCACCAACATCGACAGCACCAACCACCGCGACCACGTCGCCTTCGCCGACACCACCACCGGCGCGTGCAAGAAGGGCTTCGTCGCCATCCCCCAGCTACGGATCACCCTGTCCTACAAGATCCCCCAAGACGTCCAGGTCGCGGGGCAGTACGCCCTGGACTCCTTCCCCGAGGAGGACCACAACCCGTTCTCCGACCACAACGACTTCATCAACGTCAACGGCACCCGTCAGATGCAACGCATCGCCGCCTGCATCAACAAGAACAAAACCTGCCGCTGAGATCGGGTCCGGTCCGCTCCGGGCACCGACGATTCGGCGCCTCTCTGGCGGGTATCCCGTGAGAGAAGGGCAGCAATCAACGTCAACTTTGGAGGTCGTGATGCAACCACTCTCGTTCGTTCCGTGGGCCTGGCGTGAGCCGGGGACCCTGGGCGGTCCCGCCGCCACTGACGACCCCGATCGCACCGGCAACGACAGTGCCCACGCCGACGAGCAGGCGAGCGCGGATCTCGCCGGCTACAGCGTCGAGGCCACCGACGGGAGTATCGGCAAGGTCGACGAGGCCACGTACGACGTGGGCAGCGCCTTCCTGGTGGTCGACACCGGTCCGTGGATCTTCGGCCGTAAGGTGCTGCTGCCCGCCGGCACGGTCCAGCGCATCGACCACGACGAGCGCACCGCGTACGTCGACCGGACCAAGGATCAGATCAAGAATTCCCCGGAGTACGACAAGGACACCTTCAGTACGCCGCAGTACCGCGAGCAGGTCGGCAGCTACTACACCGGGAGCTACCGCGACACTCCCCCGATGTGATCACCCCGCGCCCCTCGTGAAGCCGTAGGCGCGGGAGGTGTGGTTCAGCAGTCGAGGCGGGCGTACGCCCAGTCGCCGTGGTCGTTGCCGTTGCCGTCACCGGCGTCGGTGACCCTGAGGTTCATGGTGGTGGCGCCGGATATGTCGAGGTCGAGGGGCTGGGCCGGGTCCGTGCCGGTGCGGGTGCCGGACGCGAACCGGCGCTCGCCGTCCAGCCAGATCTCGAAGGCGACCGTGCCACCGCTGCCGGTTTCGTCGTCGACGCCGACGTCGGCGCGGAACCGGGTGCAGGAGCCGCCCAGGGGGACGTCGATCGACGAGGTCGCGTGGGCGCCGAGGCCCTTGTCGTAGACGGTTCCGCCGATGGTGAGGGCGTTGCCGTCGGTGGCGCCCTGTTCGCCGTTGCTGCGGTCCTTCTCGACCGGGCCCCAGCCGTTCGAGACCGGGGTGTACGGCCGGTCGCTGAGCCACGACCAGCCGGCGGGCAGCGGCACGGCGACCGTCGTGGTCGCGGTGGTGCTGGAGCGGAACCCGGTGGGGGTTGTGGTGACGGCCGTGGCGGTCAGCGGGTACTTTCCGATGTCGGTGCCGGCCGGGGCGGTGACGGTGAAGGTGGCTGTTTCGCGGTCGGTGACGGCGCCGAGTGAGACCGATTCCGGGGAGACCGTCCAGCCTTCGGGCGCTGCCAGGCGTACGGAGGCGTCCTGCAGGCCGGACGCGCAGCGTGACTGGACCGGAACCTGGACGTCGACGGGGGTCGCGGGCTGGATCTGCGCCGGCGCCAGCACGGAGACCGAGGGTGGGCAGGGTGCCGGGACGTCCGAATCGGGCACGCCACCGGCCGCCGCCTCCGCGCGGGTGAGGGGGCGCAGCACCAGTTCCTGGTGGTAGGGCTGGGTCGGGGAGAGCCGGTAGGGCGCGAGGACCGAGTTCGGTGTCTCGCCCATGCCCGTCTCGCCGGCCTCGGCGTGCAGGGTGACCCAGCCGCGGTTGCGTACGAGCGGGAGCTGATGGTCGTACTCCGCGCGGTCCAGGTTGTCGTAGGCGGTGACGCTGACGTCCTGGGTGCCGCCGACGAGCAGCCCGGCGCGCCCGTCGGTGAGGGCGGCCCAGCGGGTGTCGGTGTGGTTGCCGTTGGCCTGGGGCCGGGAGTAGCGCACGTACTGATCGTCGACGGTGCTGGTGTAGACCCCCATCGGGGCGCCGCTGCGCCGGTCGTTGTAGCTCTCCTGCGGGCCGCGGCCGTAGTAGGCGAACCGATGCAGGGAATCGGGCACCTGCAACGAGATGCCGACCCGCGGCAGGTACGGCAGGGAGGTGATCCGCGGTCCGGAGGGCACGACGTCGTGCGCGAGGATGATCGTGCCCCGTTTGTCGATGCGGTACCGCATGGTCTGGCCGAACGAGATCCCGGTTCCCGCCGCGGTGCTGCGGACCTCGACCACCACGGCGTCGGCCTCGGTGCGGGTCGTGACGCCGGTGACCGTGGTGCGCAGGGCGTCCAGACCGGTCTCGTGCCAGATGCGGCGGTCGTCGGTGCCCCAGTCGTACGTCTCGTTGCTCGTCGGTGGCCGGTAGACGTCCAGGGCCGGGGTGCCGTGCAGCAACTCACGGCCCGCCGCGCGCATCGAGGTGAGCAGGCCCGCGTCGAAGCGGTAGGTGAAGTCCTTGCCGGACACCGTGATCCGGTCGCCGTTGCTGGAGAGGGCCGGGGCGCCGGTGACGGGAAGCGGCAGGATGCCGGGCACCGCGTGACCGCCGGCCGCGAACTGGTCGTGCCCGACGATCCAGCCGCGACGCGCCCACGCGTGATCGGTGTCGCTGGCCGCTTCGACGCTCAGGAAACGCTCCCGGTCGCCGGGATTCGCCGGGAGCGGACCCGGGTCGAGGTCGTAGGTCGCGCCGGGTTCCAGCCGGACCTTACGGCTGCCGCTGCGCAGCGTACGGTCCTGTTCGGTGAGCTTCCAGCGCAGAGTGACCGCGAACGCGCCGGCCTGCTGCTCGTTGTGCACGTGGACGGTGTCGCCGTCGCGGGTGAACCGGATCGGCGCCTGCGCCCAGGCCATCTCGGCGGTCTCGGGCTGCACGTAGCGGTCCGAACCGACCAGTCCGTCGGTGCCGGAGAGGCTGATGCCGAGGCTGAGGAAGTCGCCTCGACGCTGGAACGTGTCGAAGTTCAGGGCCAGCACGGCGGTACCGGACGGGTCAGCGGCCAGGTCGTCCGGGGAAAGCGCCTTGGAGTAGATGCGGGCGTCGTCGATCAGGCCGCGGCCGAGGCGGGCGCTCCACAGGTCGTTGTCCTGCTGCGTCTCGGCGTTGTGGCCCAGGTTGACCTCCCACAGGCCGGGGTCGACCGCGCCGCTGCGGGGTGTCGTGGCCCGTTCGGTGCCGTCGATCAGCAGGTGAAGGGTGGTGCCGTCGTAGCTGCCGGTGACGCGGTGCCAGCTGCCGTACCAGTCGGCGGGAACGTCCGCGGTGACGGCCTTTCCGTCGACGCGGAATTCCAGCGTGTCGCGATCGGTCATCTGCAGGGCGTACGACTGCCCCTTGGTGAGGATCGGGAAGCTGCCGGCCCACTCCCCCGGCTTGACCCACGCGTCGAGGGTGAGGGGGCCGGTCAGGTCGAGGCGCGGGTCGCGGAAGACGTCGACGAAGTCGTCCAGGCTGGACAGTTCGACGGCGTTGCCGTGGTGGCCGGTGGTGGTGCCGGGCTTGCCGACCAGGAAGGCCTGGATCCCGTTCGCCGTGTCGGGGGTGACCACGAGCGGCTGGCGCAGGTTCTGCTCAGCCCAGTCCCAGATGAAGCCACCCTGCATCTGCGGATACTCGCGGGCCAGGGCCCAGAACTGGTCGAAGTTGCCGAGCCCGTTGCCCATCGCGTGGGCGTACTCCCCCATCACGATCGGTTTGGTGCTGCTCAGCGTGCGGCTCTCCAGCCGGGCCGGGGTCGGGTAGCGGGGGCCGTCGACGTCGGCGTACGGTGCGTCGCCGTCGGGGCTGTTGGACTGGTGATAGAGCAACCGGGTCGGCTCGTTCGCGTCGGCCCACGCCGCCATCGCGTAGTGCGCGGCGCCGAGCCCGGCCTCGTTGCCGGTGTCCCAGAAGATGACGCTGGGATGGTTCTTGTCGCGCTCCACCATCGCGCGGAACCGGTCGGCGAAAGCGGCCTGCCATTCCGGGCGGTCCGCGAGACAGACCGACGGGCAGGACTCGTGGTTGTGCGTCTCGATGTCCACCTCGTCGTCGATCCACAGACCGTGCCGGTCGGCCAGGTCGTAAAGATAAGGATCAGACGGATAATGCGATGTCCGTACGGCGTTCAAGTGCAGTTTCTTCATCAGGAAAACGTCGTCGCGCTGGGCTTCGCGGGTGACATGCCGGCCGGTGTCGGGATCGGTCTCCGCGCGGTTGGTTCCCTTGATCATGATGCGCTTGCCGTCGACGAGGATCTGCCGGTCGCGCACCTCGATGTCGCGGAAGCCGACGGGCTGCGCGGTGGTGTGCAACGACCTGCCGCGGCTGTCGAGCAGTTCCAGCACCAGCGTGTAGAGGTTCGGCTCCTCCGCGCTCCACCGTGCCGGGTTCACCACGGGTGCGGTGAGCGTGACCCGGCCGGTGCCCGTCGACGCGCTGACGGTGGTGACGGTCCGGCCGCTCGCGTCGCGCAGGGTGCCGCGGACGGTGAACCTGCCGGCGGCACCGGCGACGTCCACCCGGGCGCTCAGCGTGGCGCCGTGGGTCGTCAGGTAGGCGTCCCGCAGCCGGGTCGGCCCGGTCCGGTAGAGCCACACGTCGCGGAAGATGCCGCTGTAACGCCACTGGTCGAAGTCCTCGAGGTAGGCGCCGGAACCCCAGCGATGCACCTGCACGGCGATCGTGTTGCGGCCCGGGTGCAGGCGCTCGGTGACGTCGAACTCCGCCGGGGTGTAGCCGCCCTGGTCGTAGCCGACGTAGCCGCCGTTGACCCAGACCAGATAATTGCTGGTCACACCCTCGAAGCGGAGGAAGACACGGTCACCGGACCAGTCCTTCGGCAGGTCCACCGTACGAAGGTAGGCGCCGGTCGGGTTGACGTCGTGCGGAACCTTCGCCGGGTCGTCCGGGACGATCTCCGAGGGAATGTTGCGGAACATCGGGTGGTCGATGAAGTCGGACTGCCACGTGTGCGGCACCCGCGCGGCAGGCCACCTGCTCGCGTCGAACCCGGCGTCGTGAAAGGCCGCGGGAACGTCATCGGGCCGGTCGAAGATCTTCAGCCGCCAGTCGCCGTTGAGCGAACGCACCTTCGGATTTGCCGCGTTGTGGCTGGTCACATCGGCGGCCGCGGCGGAGGCATCCGGGTACGGCCGCAGGTCGGCGTGCGGCTCCTCCTGGCCCTCGCCGGTGAGCTGGGGATCCTCGAGATACCGGTAGACCTCCGCAGCCGTCCGGGGCCCACCGGGCACGGGTTCCACCGGCGCCGCCGCAGGAACCTGGCCCGGCACGACCAGCACGGCGACAACGGCGGCTGCGGAGATCCACGACATCGGGGGCTCCCGTCAGTAGGTATTGCATCGAACACAATCAATGCAATGCCGTTCTGTCAACCTCCATCCGGGTACCGGCGGCGCGGGAACGAGACCTCACCCCTTGACCGCGCCGGTGAGACCGCCGACGATGCGGCGTTGGAACAGGCTGAAGAACACCAGCGCCGGGATCATGGACAACGAGGTGAACGCGAGCACCTTGGCGGTGTCGACCGAGTACTCCGACGCGAATGCCTGCACACCCAGCGGCAAGGTGAACGTGTCCTGGTCGTTCAGGAGGAAGAGGGGCAGCAGGTAGCTGTTCCAGCTGTTGACGAACGCGAGGATCCCCGTGGTGATCAGCCCCGGCACCGAGAGCGGCAGCACCATCCGCCAGAAGAAGCCGAGCCGGCTGCATCGGTCGATGGCCGCGGCCTCTTCGATATCCTTGGGGATCGCCTGGAGGAAGGGCACCAGGATGATGACCGTCGTGGGCAGCGCGAAGGCGATCTGGGGAAGGATGACCCCGGGCAGCGTGTTCACCAGGCCCAGGTTCTTCACCAGAATGTACAACGGTGTGATCGCCACCGTCGCCGGGAACATCAGGCCCGCGGCGAACAACGCGTACATCGCTCCCCGCCCCCGGAACCTGTACCGGGCCAGGACATAACTGGCCATGACACCCAGCGTGACGACGCCGGCGGTGGTGGCCCCGGCCACGATCGCCGAGTTGCCGACCTGGCGCCAGAAGGCGTCGCTCGCCAGGACGCCGGTGTAGTTGCCGAACACCCACGGGTGAGGCAGCCCCGCGGGATCGGTGGTGATCTGGGAGTTGGTCCGGAAGCCACCGATGATGATGTAGAGGACGGGTCCGAGCATGACCCCGATCAGCACGAGAGCGACGGCGTAGACGATCGGGTCGCTTCCGCCACGGCCGTGGCCCCCGCCCCGCCGGGACGACCTGGTTCCGGCCATGTCCTACCGTCCTCCCGTGAGAGCGCCCTGGGTGTCACGGCGCAGGACGAAACGCTGGTAACCGAGCGCGATGATCATCGAGATGAGGAAGAGGACGACCGCGACGGCGTTGCCGTACCCGTAGTTGCCGGCGTTACGGCCCTCGGTGACCAGGTACGTCGCCATGGTCGAGGTGCCCGCCGTCGACGAGACGTACTGTCCCCAGATGATGTAGACGAGATCGAAGAGCTGCAGCGCACCGATGATCGACAGGAAGATCCAGATGCGGATCGTCGGCCCCAGCAGGGGCACCGTGATCCTCCGCTGGGTCTGCCAGTACGACGCGCCGTCCATCGCGGCCGCCTCCGTCAGTTCCTCCGGGATGTTCTGCATCCCGGCCAGGAACAGGATGACCGCGAAGCCGATGTACTTCCAGGTCAGGATGAACATCAGGGTCCAGATGGCGAGCTTCGGGTTCGCCAGCCAGTCCTGCGCCAGCCCGCCGAGACCTATCGACCTGAGGACGCCGTTGACCGCGCCGCCGGCTTGCAGCAGCAGGCCCCAGGCCGTCCCGGCGATGACCTCGGCGATGACGTACGGGACGAAGATGAGCACCCGGATGACCGACTGGCCCCGCATCCTCTGATTGAGCAGCAGGGCGAGACCGAGCCCGATCGGGCCCTGGATGAGGAGCGAGAGCACGACGATGAGCCCGTTGTGCCACAGCGCTTCGCGAAACGCCTTGTCCTGCAGGATCGTGACGTAGTTGTCGAGGCCGACGAAGGTGGTCGGCACGCCGAAACCCTTCCACCGGTAGAAGCCGTAGTACGCGGCCATCAGCACGGGAAGGATCACGAAGGCGAGAAAGATCAGGATCGCCGGACCGGACAGCGCTGCGATCTCCAGACGCTGCGCCCAGCCGATGCCGCGCCGCCGGCGGCGGACCGGAGACGGGGGCTGCTCGCCGCCCCCGATCCGCACGCGGCTGCCGGGCACATCCTCCGTGAGCACGGCGCCGTCAGCCCTTCTTGGCGGCGTCGTTCACGGCCTTGATGATTCCGGCGACGTCGCCCTTGCCGGCGAGCAGGTTCACGACACCGATGTTCAGCGCGTTGCCCACGTTCTGGCCGTAGACCGTATCGAGCCACTGCGAGACGTACGGTGCCGTGTTGTAGGCCGCCAGAACCGCCTTGAGATAGTCCTCGGTGACAGCTCCCTGAGCCTGCTTGTTGACCGGCAATGAGTTGAAGGCCTTGTAGTAGGCCTCCTGCACGTCCTTTGTCAGCAGGTAGTTGAGGAAGTCCGAGCACTCGTCCGGTGCGTCCTGCGAGCACGAGTAGCCGTCCGTGCCACCCATGATCGCAGCGGGGCCGCCCTGGCCGCCGGGTACCGCCGGGAAGGGGAAGAACCCGAGATCGGGCAACGGCTTGGTGTCCTTCGTCAGGGAGGCGATCACACCGGGATCCCAGGAACCCATCAGTTCCATGCTCGCCTTGTGGTTGGCCACCAGGCCCGCGGAGCTTCCCGCGCCCTGCTGGGCCGAGATGGTCAGGAAGCCCTCGGTGAACGGTTTCGTATCGGCGAAGGCTTTGAGGTCGGTGCCGGCCTTCGTCCAGCAGGGGTCGCTGAACGTCCGGTCCTTGGCGGCCGCGTCCAGCGTGGCCTGGCTGCAGGCGCGCAGAGCGAAGAAGTAGTACCAGTGGGCGGCAGGCCACGCGTCCTTGGCGCCGAGGGCGATCGGCGTACCGGCCGCCTTGAGTTTGCTCACCGCTGTGGTGAGATCGTCCAGGGTGGCCGGTGGGGCGGTGACACCGGCGCTGCGGAACAGATCCTTGCTGTACCAGAAACCTCCCGGCAGGACGGAGATGGGTACGGCGTACGCCTTGCCGTCGACCTGCGCGGTCCGCAGCGCCGCGTCGCCCACCGCCTGCTTCGTCTCGGCGGTGATGTCGTCGGTGATGTCCTTGAGCTGGCCAGCCTCCACCATGGCAGCCATCTTCCCGCCGCCGCGCTGCAGGAAGATGTCCGGCGCCGAGCCGGAGTTCAGCGCGGTCTGCAGCTTGCCGTCCAGATCCTCGTTCTGGACGGCCTGCACCTTGATCGTGACGTTCGGATGGGCGGTGTGGTAATCGGCGGCCGCCTTGTCCCAGAACGCCTTGCCCGGCCCGGTGGTGGAGTTCTCCCACAACTGCATCGTGACGTTGCCACCTCCCGACCCGTCGTCATCTCCGCCCGAACAGGCAGCCAGGCTTCCTACGCCGATGACGACGGCTGCGGCCAGAACAAGGGCTTTGCTGGGAGCCACGAGAATCACCTCTCGGATCCGAAAGTTACGGAATGTTTCCGGAACGTGACGCTCAAGGTAAGAAGTGATACATGGGCATGTCAAGATATTGGTGAAGAACGATCGCTGGCTGCATATAGCGGCCAGAGATCGATAATTATCGGTAATTTCGCGGATATGGCAGAGGCAGTACCTGGTTGTCACTCCAAGGTCAGACCGGGGTGCAGGTGGCTGACGGAACACTGTTGGTGCCGGTCCAGGTGCCGAGGAACCCGAAGGTGGCCGACGCACCCGCACCGAGGGTGCCGTTGTAGGTCTCGTTGGTGACGGTCTGGGTGCTCCCGCTCGAGGTGGTGCGGCCACCCCAGATCTGACTGACGGTCTGGCCGTCGGCGAACGTCCAGCCGACCCGCCATCCGCTCAGCGCCGACGCACCGGCGGTCACGGTGACCTCGGCCTGGAAGCCGCCCTGCCACTGCCCGGTGATCCGGTACGCGGCGCTGCAGGCCCCCGCCCCGCCCGGGGGCGGCGAGCTCGGTGAGGCCGGTGGCGAGCTCGGTGAGGCCGGTGACGAGCTCGGTGTCGTGCTCGGCAGCTGGGTGAAGAACCGCCAGATCTCCCCACCCACCCAGGTGCGGGCACCGCTGGTCGCGGTGGTGCCGTCCACCGGCTCCGGGGTGTGGTCACCGTCGAACGCCGCCCACTCCACCGGGTACCCCGCCCGGCAGCCCGAGTACGTCGTCGCGATGCGGGTGAGGCTGCCCTGCGCCGGCTCCGGCGGGTTCTGCGGGGTGCATCCGTTGTTGCGGACGAAGGTGTCGCGGATGGACCGGCCGAGCGAGATGTTCAGCACGCTGTCGTGGATGCCGTGGATCCCCAGGTAGGCCACCGGCTGGGTGCCGGGGCTGCAGCCGCTGAGGTTGGCGCCGGACAGTACTGCCACCGCGCGGAAGACCCCCGGCCGCGCACAGGCGACCGCATAGCTCATCGAGCCGCCGTAACTCCAGCCCAGGGCGAAGAGCTGCGACGTGTCGACGCACAGGTCGCCCTCGATCAGGGCGGTCAGGTTGTCGACGAGGGTGAGGTCCCGGCCACCGGTGTTCGCCCAGCCGTTGTCGATGCCCTGCGGTGCGACCAGGACAGCCGAGTTGTCCGACAACTGCTGGAGCCCGTAATAGCCGGCGCCTGCCACATTGCCCGCGGTCCCGTTCAGCCAGTGAAAGGCGAAGATCAGTTTGTACGGATGGTTCCGGTCGTAGTTGTCGGGCACCCGCAGGATGTACGACCGGTTCTGGCCGCCGCTGGAGATCGTCCGGGTGCCACTGGTCAGGGTGGGCGCCTTACCGCACCCGGCGGTGACCGCGGCGTCGGCGGGAGCCGCCGTCACGATTGCCAGCGCCGTCGCCGCGGCCAGCACTCCAGCCACGGCGGCGCCGGCGAGTCTGCGTACCAACATCATGGTTCCTCGATTCACGAGACGGTGGAGCAGGAGATTCCGGTTCCGCCGCCGGACCCTGTGCCCTGGAAACCGAAACTGGTGCTCTGGCCAGGGGCCAGCCGGCCGTTGTGGCCGGCGTTCGTCATCGTGACGGTGCCGCTCAGCGCTGCAGGGTGAGCAGGCCCGGCCGCCACGGCAGGCTGTTGTAGTCGCCACCGGCATTGGGGTCCTTGCCCTGGTACAGCAGCTGCAGGTTGCAGGGATCGACGGTCTTGGTCTGATCGGGATTGGTGCGCACGAGGTCGCCATGGCTGATGTCGTTGGTCCACGTCGCACCGCTGTTGGCCTTGCCCGCGAACGGGTTGCTCTCCGTGGCGGCCTGCGGGGTCCACGTGCCGCCCAGGCTGGAGGACGTGAACGACCGGAAGTAACGCCCGTTCGCGCCGATCGCCTCGACGATCATCAGGTACTGGTTCTGGCCCTGAACCTTGTAGACCTCGACCGCCTCGAAGAGGTTGTTCGTCGAGTCACTCATGATCGTCGTGTACGACGAACCGAAGCTGCCCGGGAAGTTCCCGATCGGCATACTCGCCCGATAGATCTTGCCGTTGTCCCCGGCGAAGAACAGGTACATGTTCTGCCCGTCACCGATGAGCGTCTGATCGATCACCCCGGTGCTGGAACCGGTGATGCTGCCGGTGAACAGCGTCTGCGCGGAAGACCAGCCGTTGGGGTTGGCCGGGTCGGTGGACGTCTTGTAACTGAACGCGGTCGGACCCCACTGATACGCCAGCACCCAGATGTTTCTCGGAGCGAAGTAGAACAGCGTCGGCGCCACCGTGCCCTGGCTCATCCCGTTCTGACTCGCCGACGCCATATCGGACCAGTTCGTGAACAGACCGAAATTCATCGAACCGTACGAACCACCGGACACGTTCGACGCGTACACCAGATGCTTGCCGTTGTAGACCACATTCGTGAAGTCCTTCAACGAGGTCCAGCCGTTCTTCGGACTCGTCAGCGAACCCGTCGAGCTCCAGCGGTACGTCGACGGGAGCGCGCACGTGGCGGGCGGGGACGACGAAGGAGGTGACGCCGGCGGGGAGGTCGGCCCGGTCGATCCGGTGCAGGTCACGCCATTGACCGCGAAGCTGCTCGGGGCGGGGTTGCTGCCGCCGGACGACCCGGTGAAGCCGAACGACACCGTGCCGCCGGTCGCGACCGCGCCGTTGTAGGCGACGTTCTTCGCGCTCACCGCGGCCCCGCTCTGCGTCACGGTTGCGTTCCACGCCTGCGCCACGGTCTGCCCGGCTCCGTACGACCAGGTCAGGGTCCAGGTGGTGAGCGCATCACCGAGGTTGGTGAGGGACACGTCGGCGTTGAACCCGCCCTGCCATTGCGACGACACGGCGTAGTTCACCGAGCAGCCCGCCGTCGCGGCGTCCGCCGGCAGCGCCGCGAGGACCGCGGCCGAGGCCAGTAGCGGCAGGCCGGCCGCCAGCGCGGCGTATCGGAACGTTCGGGACCGGGAAGTGGTCATCGGAGATCTCCTCCTTGGGGAGTCATCGGGTGCAGAGGGTGCCGTTGAGGGAGAACGCGGTGGGCGTACCCGTGGTGCCGGTCTGGCCGGCCTGGAACCCGAGGTCGACCGACCCGTTCGCCGGGATGGTGGCGTTGTAGGACACGTTCGTCGCGGTCACCGCTCCGGAGAGGGGCGCGTAGGTGGCGTTCCAGCCGGAGGTGATCGTCTGTCCGGCGGGCAGGGTGAAGGCCAGCGACCAGCCGTTGACGGCGGCACCCCCGGTGTTGGTGATCGTGATGCTCTCGGTCAGCCCGTTGTTCCAGGCATTGACCGTGGCGGCGACCCGGCAGGAGCCCGAGCCGGGAGTGCCGGTGGACGGCGAGGTCGACGGCGGCGTCGACGACGGCGGGGACGACGGTGGGGTGGTGGTGCTGTCCAGGCCCAGGAAGGAGATCGCGTACGCCAGCTGCCCGGTCTGCGGCAGGGCGTGCCCGACACCGGCGATGCTGACGCCCTCGACCGTCGCCCGGGTCCCGGTGTCGCCGTAACGGGCACGCGTCCAGGACTGCTGGGGATGATCGGTGAACGCGGGCGTCTGGCTCAGCCCGTGCAGTGCCGTCCACTGCTTGATCTCCTCGCCGAAGTTCGGATAAGCGAGGGTGGTGTCGGTGTCGCCGTGCCAGAGCTGGATTCGCGGGTAGGCGCCGGTGTAACCCGGGTACATCGCCCGGGCCTGGCTCGCCCACTGGTCGGCGGTCTTCATCAGGCGCCCGCCGGAGCAGGTGCTGTTCCACAGCGATCCGTCGGTGGTGGCGAAACAGCCGGCCGGCACGCCGGAGAACGCCGACGCCGCGGAGAACACGTCCGGATACTGCGCGGCGAGCACGTTGGTCATCATGGCGCCCGAGGAGAAGCCGCTGACCACGATCCTCGCCGGATCAACGTTGTAGTGCGACCGGGCCCAGGCGACCATGGACATGATCCCGGTGGAATCGCTGCCGCCGTCACGACGCAGCGCCTGCGGGCTGGATACGTCGAAACAGCTGCCGCTGCGGGTGGCTTCCGGCAGGACGATGACGTATCCGTAGCGGTCGGCCGCGGTCACGTAGTCGTGGCCGTTGCCGTTGAAGATCCCGGCGGCCGAGCCGCTGCAGTAGTGCACGAGGAGCAGCAGGGCCGGCTTCGGTGCCACGTTGTTGGGCACGTAGACGTACATGTTGAGGTTTGTCGGATTGCTGCCGAAGCCGGTCACCCGGGTCAGAGCCGCGGCCTGTGCGGGCCCGGCGGCCAGCAGCACGGATGCGGCGATCAGGGCCAGCAGGGCAGCCGCGAGCACAGCGCGGAGGTTGGTGATGCGTGATCCGTTCATGATCGTGTCCAGCGCTGGTTGGCGGCTGCGGAGCAGGTCCACAGCAGGGTGAGGGTGCCGTTGGCGGTCAGGTTGTGGTCGACGTCGAGACAGAGGCCGGACGCGGTGCCGCGTACGGTGCCGTCGGTGCCGAACGTCCACTGCTGATTGGTGGCGCCGTTGCAGTCCCAGAGCTGCACCTTCGCGCCGGCCGTGGCGCCGATCGGGGCGTCCAGGCACTTGCCCAGCGCCTGCAGGGTCTGCCCGGACACGGCCCACCGCTGGTTGGTGGCGCCGTTGCAGTCCCAGATGACCGGCTGCGTACCGTTGGTGGTGGCGCTGTTGGGCACGTCCAGACAGCGTCCGGATGACGCGCTGACCAGGGTTGTCGTTGACGGGGTGGGTGGGTTGCCGGTGCTGCCGCCGCTCACCCGGTAGACGACCGTGGCGTGCGAGGGAACGCTCGCGGAGATCGTGCCGCTGGTTGTCGTGGTGGCGCCGGTCCAGGCGTCGACGAGGGTGAACGACGAGCCGCTCTTGCCGATCGCCGCGGCCGTGGTGGAGATCGTCCGGGTGGAGCCCGACTGGTTGAACAGCGCTACCGCGACGTCGTCGTTGGCCAGGCGCTTGGCGAGCACCCGCTGGTTGCCATCGGCCACGATCGAGCTCGCCTGCAGGCCCAGGGTGTCCTGGTTGATCGCGATCAGCCGGGTGTTCTTCAGGATCGTCTGGGTGGCGGAGCTCATGGAGCGGATGTCGTTGCCGGCGATCAGCGGGGACGCCATCACCGCCCACAGCGCGAAGTGGGACCGCTGCTCGGCGTCGCTGAGCGTGCCGCGACCGACCTCCATCATGTCCGGGTCGTTGAAGCCGCCCGGCCTCGCGTACCCGGCGAGCGGGACGTTGACGTCGACGATGTTCTTGACGCCCATCGGGTACCCGTTGGTCTGGCCGGTGTCCCAGGAGAGCTGGATGTCCTCGGTGGTCCGCCAGATGTTCGCCACGTCGCCCCAGTTGCGCTGCGGGCCGGTCTTGGCGTGCACGCTGTTGGAGTTGATGCTGTAGAGGATCGGCCGGCCGGTGGCAGCCAGCGCGTCGCGCATCTTCGCGAACGTGGAGACCTGGTCGTTGATGGTGCCGGTGGGCGAGCACCAGTCGTACTTCAGGTAGTCGACTCCCCATGCGGCGAACTGGCGCGCGTCCTGCGCCTCATGACCCTGGCTGCCGGTGGCGCCCGGGTACGAGTTGAAGTACTGCGCGCACGTCTTGTCCAGCGGCGCCTCGTACAGGCCGAACTTCAGGCCCTTGCCGTGCAGGTAGTCGCCGAGCGCCTTCATGCCGCTGGGGAACCGTGTCGGATCGCCCTGCAGATTGCCGGCCGAGTCCCGGTTGGGGTTGAACCAGCAGTCATCGACCACTACGTACTGGTAGCCGGCATCCCGCATTCCCGTGCTGACCATGGAATCGGCCATCTGCCGGATCAGTGACTCGCTGATGTTGCAGCCGAACGTGTTCCACGAGTTCCAGCCCATCGGCGGGGTGCGGCCCACGCCGTTGTCCAGTGCCTGCGCCGCGGGTGCGAAACCGGCTGTCACAGTGCCGGCCGCCAGCAGCAGCCCGGTCAGGAGTGCGGTTCTCAGACGTCTCATGACTCATCGCCTCGTCCAGATTTGGTTGGTTGCCGTGCCGCAGGTCCAGAGGATGACCGGGGTGCCGTTGGCGGTGGCCCTGCCGCTCACGTCGAGGCACAGCCCGGACTGCGCGTTGCTGATGGTGCCGTTGGCGTTGAGGTTCCACTGCTGGTTGGCGGCGCCGCTGCAGTCCCACAGCTGCACCTTCGAGCCCGCGGTGGCACCGGTCGGTGAGTCCAGGCACTTGCCCAGGGCCTGCAGTGTCTGGCCGGTGGCTGTCCAGCGCTGGTTCGCGCCGCCGGAGCAGTCCCAGATGACCGGCTGCGTGCCGTTGGCGGTATTGCTGCCCGGCACGTCCAGGCAACGGCCGGAGGCCGAGCCGACGAGCGTGCCGCCGGCGCCGCCGGTGCCGGGGTCGCCGATCGAGCCGGACACCGAGCGCAGAGCCGAATACCAGGTGGCGGCCATCTTGTCGTAGCCGCCGGAAGTGGGATGCACGCCGTCGATCAGATCGCCCGTGGTGAGCGCGGCGTGCATGTCGACGAGGTGGACCCGCTTCCCCGCGGCGGCCTTGCTCTGCACGATGCCGGGCACCGCGGCATTGAACGTGCGGGCCGCGGCCTCCTGGCCGGCCGACGCCAGCGGGATGATCGTCGCCACGAACACGTCGGCCGAAGGCGCCGCGGTGGTGATGTGGTCGATGAGGGTGGACAGCCGGGCCGGTGCGCCGGCGACGTTGTAGTTCTGCAGGATGTCGTTGGTGCCGATGTGCAGCAGCACGGTGCGTGGAGCAGCACCGGCCAGCCAGCCGGTGACGTTGGCGTCGATCTGGTCGATCCGCCAGCCGGGGTGGCCCTCGTGGTCGTGGTCGCCGAGCGCGGCCGGGCCGTTGAACTGGGTGCCGACCAGGTCCACGCGGTAGCCCGCGGCGGCCATGCGCTGCCACAGCCCGATGCGGTAGCCGCCGGGCACCTGGGTGCCCTCGGTGATGGAATCACCCAGCGGCATGACCCGCACGCCGCCGTTGGACTCGGCGGCGGCGATCTCCGCCGGAACGGTGATGCCGGCCGCTGCGATCATCGCACCGAGCACGGCCGCGAAGAGCCGACGTCTTCTCCCTGACATGGACAGTTCTCCTTCCTCGTCGCCCATCGAGGCCATGGCAACGATCGACGTCAATGCAAAAAGGTATTGAATCGCGCGACTGAGGGGAGATCAAACCACTTACTTCGAACAACAGTGAGCGTTAACAACGAATATCACGGATGTTACGGGAGCGCTCCCACTTGCACAACGTAGCCGGTCATTCATCTGTGGAGGTTTATCGATGTCCAGCCTTGAGCTGCATTGCAGCGGACAGGGGCTGCGTGAGGACGCGCGTTGTAACAGTTTTTTCCGCTACGGTTTACGCTCATCCTGAACTACGCGAGCGTGCCCATTAGGGCGAGCGCCGTCGTCAACGCTTATGGCGTCGACATGCTCAAATAGGCGTTGAATCGGTGCGGGCCACCATGACGGTGACGGCCGCGTCGTCCGGCAGCTTCACCCCGGGTCAGGCGCCGCCGACGCGGAGGACCTCGCTGAGGCGGTTGCGGCGGCGGACGGCGGCCTCGACCCGCACCACAGCCACCACCATGACCAGGAACGCGGCGGCGACGACCACCACGCCGGCCCAGGGCAGGAGCAGAGCCGGGTCGCCGGGCTGGCCGGTGAACAGGCGCAGCCCGAGCGGCCCGAGCGTGAGGACGGCGAGCAGGACGCCCAGCACCGGCCCGCCCAGGGCAGCGACCAGGGCGAGCGGCAGCAGCTCCCCGGCGGCGACCCGGCGGGCCTCACGGGTACGCAGGCCGAGCGTCCGCAGCCTGCTCAGGGTCTGCCAGCGTTCCGGTGCCCCGGCCGCCGCGTCGAGCGCGAAGCCCAGCAGCCCGAGCGCGAGCAGCGTGAACGCCGATGCCCAGGCGAGCCGGATCAGCCCGGCGACCAGCGGTGCGTCCCGGCGTTCCCGCAGCACGTCGGTGCGGGCGACGACGTTCGCGCCGGCGGTGGTCTCCGCCGCGGCGGCGGCGCCGGGCCCGGTGACCCAGATCGTGTTCGGGACCATCGGGACACCGGCCGCGGTCAGCGTCGCCGCATCGGCCAGCACCACGTCGCCGGTGTCACCGATCGCGTCGGTCGTGGCGACCGCGGTGAGCGTGACCGCGGGTGCGCCTTCCGCCTTCAGATCCATGGTGTCCCCGGCCCGCAGCGTGCCCTCCGAGGAATGCACCAGCACCGGGACCGGGCCGGCGGTGGCGGGCAGTGCGGGCAGCGGCGGCCGCGCGGAGCCGGCGAGCAGAACGCGATAGGCGGCACTGTCGACCACGATCAGCCGGACCTGCCGGGAAGCGCCTCCGACGACCACCGGGGTGGCGGTGGTGACCTCGGCGGCGACCGCGTGCCGGACACCGGGAGCGGCGGCGACCCGCTCGATGAGGGCGGCGGTGGTCATGGCCGGCTGGTCCGGAAGGTCGATCCGGGCATCCGCGCCGACGCTGCGCCAGGCACCGTCGGCGAGCCCCGCGCCGACGGTGCCGCTCAGGGTGAGCGCGAAGGTCGCCAGCGCGGCCGAGGAGACCAGCGCCAGCACCGGCAGGACACGCCTCGCCGCGAACGCCGCCCGCGCTGCACCGAAGACGGCCAGGGGCCTCGTCGACTTCAGGGCCTGCCGCAGGGCCAGCCCGGTCGTCACTGGTAGCAGTCGCAGCAGCAGTAACGCACCGGTCAGTGCCCCCAGGGCCGGTGCGGAGGCCGGAAGCAGCACCGTTCCCCCGGCCGACGGCGAGGCGCCGCGCTGGTGCAGTACCGTCACGGCGATCGCCGCTGCCGCGGCCACGGCCAGCTCCGCGGTCAGTCTGCGCAGCGCCCCTGTCCGCTCGGCCCACCGCCGGGCGCTGCGGTTGGCCGGGCTGCGCTTGTCCCGGGTGGCCCGGTACGCCGTGACCATCCCGAAGCCGGGCCCGGCCAGCACCGCGCTCACTCCGGCGGGCAGCAACCATCCCCACGCGACACCCCCGGCGACCGCCCACGCGATGAGCGCACCCACCACCGTCGCGGCGACGGTCAGCACCACCGATTCGAGCAGCAGCTCGGTGCCGAGCGCGACGATCGATGTACCGCGCTGCCGGGCCACGGTCAGGGCCGCGGCCCGCCTCCCGGCCAGCAGCTGCGCGGCCAGCAGCAGAATCAGAACGGTGACCAGCAACACCGCGCTGAGCAGCACCGATGCCTGTGCTTGCGCCGCGTCGACCCGCTCTCGCACATCACGCAGCACCCGGTCGAGCTGGGTCGTCCACTGCGCTGCTCCACCGCGTCCGGCGGAGGACCCGGACGTCGCCTTGAGTGTCAGCACAGCCGCCGCGAGCCGCTCGGCGGAGTCGAGGGTCAGCACCGAGGCGTCGGGGCGGAACCGGACGGTAAGGCTCACATCGTCGATGTCGAACGCGAGGCGCGCGTCGGGCAGCGACTCCGCGACGAGCAGCCCCCCGAACCGGGTGATGCCCGGCCCGTCCGCACCGGGCTGCGGGTCGAGCAGCCACGGAGCGACCTGCCACGCGAGGTCGTCACGGTCCACCGGGCGGAACACGCCGCTCACCCGTACGTCGCACGGGTTGCCGTCCACGTCCTCGGTCTGCAGCCGGTCACCCGGTCCGATCCCCAGCCGCGCCGCGGCGGTCTCGGAGATTCCGGCCTGCACCGGCCACGGGTCTCCCGTGTACGGCACCTCGCTGTCCGGCTGCTCGGCGGAGGATCGGGGCGCGGCACCGGAGATCCAGGTGACCGCCGGTTCCGAGGTGCCCGCGACGTAGGCGAGCCGGAAACTACGTGGCTCGCTGCCCCCGAGGATCTTCAGGTACGGACCGCCGGCGAACTCGATCGGCGGGGCCAGCTGATCGCGCAGCGGGCCGAGCTGATCGAGGGCCCGGTCACGCAGGCTGTCGAGTTCCTCGGCGGAGCGCGGGTCGCGGACCCGGCCACCGCTGACGCCGTCGTCGTACTCCCAGTCGGAGCGGACCTGAACGTCAGCCTGCTCACCGGCCGTCCGTACCGCCTGCCGGACGGCCTGGTCCGCGGTCTTGGTCAGCAGCACCGGCACGGAACCGGCCAGCACCGTGACGGCCGCGACCACCACAGCGGCCAGCGTGAGCGGACCCGCGTCGGCCCGGGCTCGGCCCCGGACGCTGGGCCAGTGCACCGCGGGGAGCAGACGCCGGATCATGACGCCACCCGCAGCTGCGCGGCACCGGCTCGCCGGGCCTGGACGGCGGCGACCACCCCGACAGCAGCCGAGCAGCCGGCCAGGAGCACGAGGATCAGGAGACCCTCCGTGGCCCAGGGCCAGACCGGAACGACCCCGGGCACGGGTGGGGCACCGGTCTCCGAACGCACCATCAGCGGCGTGACGATCCACGTGGCCAGCGCGCCGACCAGTGCACCCGCGCACAGCAGCGGGATCAGGACGAACGCGTGCTGGCCCAGCAGAACGGTGCGGATCTGCCTGCCGGTCAGGCCCAGACCACGCAGGCGTGCCACCTCGACGGCCCGGTCCCGCAGGTCGTGGGTGACGTGCAGCAGCATTCCGGCGAACAGCAGCAGCACCGCGGCCGGGACCAGCAGGCGCAGCACCGCGGGGAGCCCGGCGTTGAGCGGACCGGCGGTGAGCCGCGCGCTCTCGCCGTCACGGGTGGTGACGGTGCCCAGGTGCAGCGCGGCGATGTCTGTCCTCTGCGGTGCTCCGGCCCACCAGGCGTCGACCGGGCTCTGCAGATCGCCGTGCGCGGCCAGAACCCTGGTGAGCGTGTCGAGGTCGGCCAGGACGGCGGCGTCGCCGGGTGCGGAGGGAACGCCCGGCACGACGCCGGCTACCTCGACGGGTACGCCGGTGTTTCCGACCAGGACGTCCAGCTTCGCGCCCGTCGTCACCCCGATGCCGTCGGCCAGGGCCTGGGAAAGGATCACCGGCACCGTCCGTGGCGCCCGGAACGCCGTCGCGAGCAGGGTCGGCGTCGCGTTCGAGTCGCCGCCGATCTGCACCCTGGCGGTCATCCGGACGGTGCTGCCGGTGGCGGCCAGGGCCGGTTGCAGCAGTTGCCCCGCGTCCGGCAGGGCCGACGTGACGGTCCAGGAGCTCAGGTCACCGACGGGCGCGGCAAGGCGGAGATCGGCGGTTACAGCAACGGTGTTACCCGGCGAGAAGTAACCGGGCGCGGTCTCGACCGGCAGCGCCACCGCGATGAGTTGCATCCCGGCCACCGGCACGCATCCGGTGATCGGATGCCGGGTCCCGTCGAGGGGGACGGACGCGGTCGTGCAGGTGGTCCGCAGACCGGAGGAATCCTGCAGGAGCAGGGCCGGGGTCGTGGTCAGCGGGATGTCACCGGCTCCCGTCGCTGCCACCGAGAACGTGCTGCCCGCTTGCAGGGGCACGCCCTGGACCGGTCCGTCGGGGGCGAGACCGCGGGTCACCTGCGTCCAGTCCCGCTTCCCGGGCAGTCTGCCGCGGAACAGCTCGTTCGCGTGGGTGGTGTCCGCGGCGACCAGCCGGGGCGGTGTGCCGTCGCCGAGCCATTGGCCGACGGCCAGGCCCCGGTCCGCGGCGGGGCTGACGACGGCCGCGCCGGTGGCGGCGGTGATCGCGGCGCCCTGCCCGGCGACCGGCGGGCGTGCGAGCGCGACCGCCAGGTCGGTGCCGACGGCCAGGGCCGCCTGGTCGCGCTGGGACCGGTGCCAGGTGCTGTCGAACGACACCCCGAACGTGGCGGTGGCCGTCGCCAGGCAGATCAGCAGCCCGGCCGCGGCGGCCTGGGGGCGGCGTGCCGCCTCGAACGCGGCGAGGGGCAACGGCAGCGCGTCGGAGCGGCGGGCGAGCCGGTCGGCGACCCGCAGCGCGGGCGGGACCAGGCGCAGAGCCAGCGCGGCACCGGCGATCAGCAGGAGCGCGGGGGCGAGCACCTCCAGCAGGCCGGTGCCGGTGCCGCGGGCGTGCAGCTGCCACCAGCCGAGCGCGGCGAAGGCGACCAGGAGCAGGTCTGCCCCGGAACGGGCAAGAGCCTCCCGTCGTCCCCGGTCACCGTGCGGGGCTTCGGTGCGGATCGCGAGGAGCACCAGGACGACAGTCAGGGTCAAGGCACCGGCCGCCACCACGAGCAGCTGCGCACCCGCCAGCTCCGGGCCGGTGGTCAGCCCCGCACCCGCCATAGGCGGAAGGTGGCTGAGGCCGCTGTGGACCAGTGCCGACAACGGTACGGCCAGCGCCGCCGCCACGAGCGCGATCGCACCCGCCTCCACGATCGCCATGGCCACGCGCTGAGCCTGGCTGGTGCCCATCGCTGACAGCAGCGACGTCTCCGCCGCGCGCAGTCCGGCGGTCAGGCGTCCCGCGAGGGCGAGGGCGACCGCGGTCAGAACGGTCCCGAGCACCGCGACCGCGAGCACGGCCGCTTCGGTGACGTCCTGCTGGTGCTGCTGGGCGCGCAGGGCATCCGGAAGTTCCGAGGCGACCCGGGTCAGCCTGGCCCGGTCGCCGAGCGTGCCGGTCAGCCGCGGATCGGCGTCGCGCACCCCGGCGGCCACCGTGGCCAGCGTGGCCGGTGTGGCGCCGGAAAGGTCGGGTCGGGCGACCACCTCCATGCGGCTCAGCGAGGAGCCGCCCGTGACGAGGCCGTCGAGGCCGACGAGGAACGGCCCGTACGTCGGGAACCTCCGCATGGTGCTGCCGTCGTTGAAGTCCGCCTGGTAGCCGGTGCCGGCGAGCAGGTCGCGGTCCCATCCGGCGTTGGGCAGCGGCCGGGCGATGCCGACAACGGTCAGGTCCACCGCGGGAGCGGGATTCTCCGGTGGCTTCGCGGCCAGGTGGACGATGCTGCCGACGCGCAGGCGCAGCAGCTTGGCGGTCGGCTCGAGAAGCACCGCTTCCCCGGCGGCTCCGGGCCAGCGGCCCGAGGTCAGCGCGGCCCGGTCCGGGAGGTCCTCGACGCCGGAAAGGTATGTCCTCGCGTCGTCGTCGCGCCCGGGTAACGGCCGCAGGACGGAGGAAGCGCGAGCCGCAGTCCGCGCGGGGAACGGCGCCAGCGCTGAGGTCAGCACGTCACGGGTGGCGTCGACGACCGCCGCCGCGTCCGGCCCGCCGACGGATGACGTGTACGCCGTCACGGTCGTCTGCTCCGGAGCGGTCCGGTTCGCCGCCACCCCCAGCGCGACGTCGGCGCTACGGGCCACGAGCAGCGCGCACACCCCGAGCAGCGTCGCGCCGAGCGTCACCACGGCGAGCAGGGCGGCCAGGACCGGCCATTGTGCGCGAGCCCTGCGGCGTACCAGGGCGATCATTGCTCGAGACGCCCGTCGCCGATCCGGACCACCCGATCCGCGAGCGCCATCATCACCGGGTCGTGCGTGGACACCAGCACGGTCACGCCTTCAGACTCGACCACACCGCGCAGCAGCGCCATCACCGATCGGCCGGTGTCCGCGTCGAGTTGCCCTGTCGGCTCGTCGGCGATCAGCAGCCGGGGCGAGGCCGCCAGGGCACGGGCGATCGCCACCCGCTGCTGCTGCCCGCCGGAGAGCTCACCGGGGCGCTGCTCGGCGTGCTCGGCGAGCCCGACCAGGTCGAGCAGCAGCCGTACCCGTTGCTCACGCTCGGCGGCCGGGGTGCGGGCCAGCCGCAGCGGCGCGCCGACGTTCTCCGCCGCGGACAGCACCGGGATCAGGCCGAAGGTCTGGAACACGTACGACACCTTGTCGCGCCGCAGCTGGGACAGGCCGTCCTCGTCCAGGCCGGTGATCTCCTCGCCGTCGATCAGCACACTTCCGGCGTCCGGGCGGTCCAGTCCGCCGATCACGTTGAGCAGCGTGGTCTTACCCGAGCCCGAACGACCCACGAGCGCCACCATGCGCCCCGCCTCGACGTCGAAGGAGACATCACGCAGGGCATGCACGGCGGTCGGTCCGGCGCCGAAGGTCCGGCTGATGCCCCGTACGGTAACCAGCGGCGCGATCACCGGCCGGACCTGTCGGGGTGGATCTCGACGTGCCCGGTCTCCAGAGCGAGCCGCACCCGGTTCGACAGCTCGAGGGTCTCCCTGTACTCACGCGGTATCTGCACCCGGCCCGCCCGGTCCATCACCGCGTACTCCTCGGCGATCACGTGGGTGTCCCCGTCCTCGTTCGTGGCCGTGCGCCGCAGCACCTCACTGCTGGTCCGGCCGTCGCGGATCGCCACGGTCCGCTCGACCTGGCCGCTCACCGCCTGATCATGGGTGACGATGACGACGGTCACGCCGAACTGCCGGTTGACCTCCCGGAGCGCCCCGAAGACCTCGGTCGAGGTGGCGGTGTCCAGCTCACCGGTCGGCTCGTCGGCGAACAGCACCCGCGGTTCGTTCGCCAGCGCGACCGCGATCGCGACCCGCTGCTGCTGGCCGCCGGACATCTGGCCGGGCTTGCGGTCCGCGCAGTCGGTGACCCCCAGCGCCGCGAGCAGTTCGTCCGCGCGTTCACGGCGTTCCTTCACCGGTCTGCGGGCGGCCACCATGGGCAGGTCGATAACCTGCCGGGAGGTCAGGTACGGCACGAGGTTGCTCGAGGTCTGCTGACGCACGAACCCGACCATGTGCCGCCGGTACCGGACCCGGTCCGCGCGGGACATGGCCAGCAGATCCCACTCCTCGACCCGGGCCTTGCCTGCGGTCGGTGCGTCGATCCCGGCCAGGATCGACAGCAGCGTCGACTTACCGGACCCGGACGCACCCACCACGGCGACCATCTCGCCGCTGTCCACGACCAGGTCGAGGCCCTGCAATGCCTGCACCTCGATCGAGCCGGTCTGATAGATCCGCACCAGGCTCTCACAGACGATCAGCGCGCTCCGGGACACCGTTCCCCTGCCATCGGCTCGTTCATGGGCGGATCTTTGTATCACGGCGTTGCCTGTACGCAGCAGGAACTGAGCATTTTGCCCGGACGCACTATCGACTGCTCACGGTGAAGGTAGATGCCGCGACGTACGCAGCGGTGGTCTCCGCCGGATCGAGCCGCAGTTGTCCCGCGACCACCCGGATGAACCGGTCCGGGTAGTTGAACGATCTGAACCGGACCGTGCCGGCGGCGGCACCCTTCTGGGGGCAGAAGGTGGCGTCCATGCGGAACAGTTCCCGGTCCTCCTCCGCGCTCAGCATGATCCGGAAGGAGGCATGCCTGAGGTACCGGCCGCCGGTGTCGCGGAACGAGACACAGGACCGATCGGCGATTCCCGGGCCGGCGGTCACGACTTCTCCGGAAGCTCCGGCCGCCGTGACCAGGTAGTCGCCGCTCAGCGTCACCGCCGCGCCCGGCTGACCGGCCGGCCGGATCACCACGGGCCCGGGCGGGACGAGAACGGTCGTGCTGGGTGAGGCCCGCACCGCCGGGGCAGCGGCTGAGGGCGTGGGCGTGGATTGCCGCGTGGGTGCGGCAGGCTCGGTCCTCGGGAGCTCGGCAGCGGAGGACGTTCGCAGCGGCGCGACGGCGCCGGCCTCGGGCGCGGGCCGGTCGGAAAGAACGAGATAGGCGCCGCCGGATACGGTCAGCCCCGCCAGGACGGCGGCCACCGCCTTCACCCCGAGGGCCTGCCCCAGCCAGCCTGCGGCGCCGGCACCCAGCGAGGTCCCCGTCCCGGAGGCTGCGGCCCCGGCAGCGGCGCCTCCTCCGAGCGCGCCTGCCGCGGCGAGTGCGCCGGCGGTGGACGGGAGCGGCACCAGGGAGGCGCCGAGCACCAGACGCTCCAACGGTACGAATCCGGCCCGAGCCCCACCGCACACGTCGCAGGTGCGCAGGTGACGGGCGAAGCGTTTACGCCATCTCGGGCCGGGCGCGCCGTTCCATCCGTCGGTGAGCGCGTCCAGGTCCTGGCAGCGTGGTTCGGCGTCGAGAGCGGCGACCAGGAAACGGCTCAGCTCCAGTTGGCCGCGCATGCGCTGGATGCGGACGCGGGCATGCGCCGCGCCGACTCCCGTCGCGGCGACCAGTTCCGCCCGGGTGAGGTCGCCGGCCACCTCGCGCCACCACAGCGCGGCCAGCTCGCGGTCGTCGGGATCCAGCCAGCGGGCGGCCTCCACGACCTGTTTACGCTGTTCGGAAAGGTTCAGCCGCAGCAGGGTGACGTCGGCGAACTCCGCATCCGGATCGGGAATCTCCGCTGCGTCGTCGAGGGTTGCCGACCGGCCGCGCTCCTGCTGCCATGACCGGAGCCGGCTGCTGATCTGGTGGGTGGCGATGGCCACCAGCCAGGATCGGAAACTTTCCGCCGAGCGGAGCGTCGTCAGATCACGATGGGCTCGCAGAACCGTCTCCTGGACGACGTCGTCGACGTCGGCGTGCCCGTCCAGCGCCCGGCCGACGATCCGGTAGAGCAGCGGAAGATGGGCCGTGATCAACTCCTCGGCGGCACGCCGGTCGCCGTCCCGGGCGGCAGTCACCAGATCGGTCAGCTCCGGGCCGTTTTCTGTTACGGCGTCGTGCCGTCCTGCGCCTCCCTGGTGGGCACGGCCCCCGGCTCTGCCGCCATATACCGACATCCAGGCCTCCGTGCCATCCGATGGTGGTCGATCGATAAGTGGAGATCCTATAGCCACAAGCCCGAAACAATAGCTGGCCACCCCTGGGATCGAAACGGCAGAAGATCGGCTTTCAAATACCCTCCGCAGACCGTGCGACATTCTGCCCACCAGTACCGGAAATAATTCAGGAGACGCTGCTTCGATTTGTGTTACGCACGGCTCGGAGCGAACGCCGATGACCGGCACCCATTTGTCACGAAGCGAAGTTCTCCCAGCTCAAAGCCGAGTTCAACAAATCATCGCGACAGCACTTGATGCCAGCCGTAACACTCTGGCAATATAGGTGATCCTGGATGGAAGCGCTCCCATAAAGATCGGCCCACAGCGACTTCACCGTTCAGATCACGCCGACGCCGCACGCGAATACCGCGCCGGAATTCCCCTCCCCCTTCTGCTGGAGCAACCATGCCCAGAAAAGTCCCCTCGGAAAGGCTTCCGTGATGAACCCCAGATCGATCCTCCGACGCCGGCGCTCCCTGCTGCTCTCGGCAGCGGGTGCGGCTGTCGTCCTGGCCGCGAGCGTCGCCGTCGCCGGCACCGCCGAAGCGGCCAGCACGCTGGGCGCCTCCGCCGCGCAGAGCGGGCGCTACTTCGGTGCGGCCATCGCCGCCGGCAAACTCGGCGACTCGACCTACACCGGCATCCTCACCCGCGAGTTCAACGCGGTCACCCCCGAGAACGAGATGAAGTGGGACGCCACCGAGCCGTCGCAGGGCCGGTTCACGTACACCAACGGCGACCGCATCCTCAACCAGGGCCTCTCGAACGGCTCCAAGGTACGCGGCCACGCCCTGCTCTGGCACGCCCAGCAACCGTCCTGGGCCCAGTCGCTGTCCGGGAGTGCCCTGCGCAGCGCGGCGATCAACCACGTGACCCAGGTCGCCACCCACTACAAGGGCAAGATCTACGCCTGGGACGTCGTCAACGAGGCGTTCGCCGACGGCGGTGGCGGTGGCCGCCGCGACTCCAACCTGCAGCGCACCGGCAACGACTGGATCGAGGCAGCGTTCCGGGCCGCGCACACGGCCGACCCGAACGCCAAACTCTGCTACAACGACTACAACACCGACGGCGTCAACGCGAAATCCACCGGCGTCTACACCATGGTCCGCGACTTCAAGTCCCGCGGCGTCCCCATCGACTGCGTCGGCTTCCAGTCCCACCTGGGCACCGGCATCCCCGGCGACTACCAGGCCAACCTGCAGCGCTTCGCCGATCTGGGCGTCGACGTGCAGATCACCGAGCTCGACGTCGCCCAGGGCGGCAACCAAGCCTCCATCTACAGCAGCGTCACCAGGGCCTGCATGGCGGTCACGCGCTGCACCGGCATCACGGTGTGGGGCATCCGGGACAGCGATTCATGGCGTACGGGTGAGAACCCGCTGCTGTTCGACAACTCCGGTAACAAGAAGGCCGCGTACACCTCGGTCCTGAACGCCCTCAACGCCGGTGGCCCGACCGTTCCGCCCACGTCCGGCCCGACCTCACCGCCCACCTCGAGCCCGACCACCCCGCCTTCAGCGGGCGCCTGCAGCGCATCGGTGACGCTGAACTCGTGGAGCGGCGGCTACACCGCGACCGTGAAGGTCACCGCCGGATCCGCGGCGGTGAACGGCTGGGCGGTCACGGTGAACCTGCCGGCCGGTGGCGCGGTGACGAACGCGTGGAACGCCACCAGCACCGGGACGAGCGGGACGGTGGGCTTCGCCAACGTGTCCTACAACGGCCAGATCCCGGCCGGCGGCTCCACCGAGTTCGGCTTCCAGGGCACCGGCAGCGGGCCGTCGGCAACGCCCACCTGCCGGGCGTCCTGACCGTCCACGTCGGTCGGCCGGCCCGGTGAAGCCCGGGCCGGCCGCGGGATCCGGCTGATGCTGCCCGGCGGGCGGTCAGTCGGCGCCACGGGCGACCAGGGCGTCGGCCAGGTCGTCGGCGTGCTTGAGGGCCATGACGAGCAGGGGTACGACGGCCGCGAACGGGGAGACCGTCACGCCCCGGGCGCGCTGGGCCTCGCGGATCCGGGCGGCGAAGCCGGCGATGACGGGGATGGTGGTGATCGTCATCGACAACATGAGGGCCACCCGGTCCGAGTTGACGCCGAGTTTGCGCAGTGGACGCAGGGCGCGTTCCAAGGCGTCGATGAGCCTGTCCGTACGAGTGGTCAGAGTGATCAGGTTTGCCACCAGCACCACCGCGCCGACCCGGATGACGTTGGCGGCTACGGCGAGCACGGGCAGGAAGAACACCTGGCTCAGCGACACGACGAGCAGCACCCAGCGCAGCCGCCACAGTTGCCGGCCGGCCTCGGCAATCCCGGTGCCGGCCAGCAAGTAGCAGCCGGCAACAGCCACGAGAACAGCGGCCAGCAGCAGCGGGTTCGCCGGAAGCAGGGAGATCGCCGTTGCCAGGCCCGCCACGACGACCAGCTTCGGCCCGGCGGGCATGCGGTGCAGCAGACTGGTCCCGGGACGGTAGAGCGAGATCATGGCTGTTCCTGGTCTTCCTCGTACCGCGCGATGACCGGTCCGGGTTCGCCCTGATCGGACAGCCGGCCGCCCTCGAATCGCAGCGCGATGTCACAGCGCGCGGCGAGCCGTAGATCATGGGTGATCAGGACCAGCTGCTGCGGCATCCGGTCGAGCAGGAAACCCGCGATCCGGCGGCTGTTGGCGGCATCCAGGTATGCGGTGGGCTCGTCGGCGACGACCAGGCCCGGCTCGCCGATGAGCACCGCGCACAGGGCCAGCAGCTGTTTCTGGCCGCTCGACAGCTCGTGCACCGGGGAGTCGGCCTCCGCGGCGAGGCCGAAGTCGTTCAGCGCCGCGGTGACCCGGTCGCGGATCTCCGCACGGGGCAGCCCGCGCCGGCGCAGGGAGAAGGCGACGTCCTCGGCGACGGTCGGCATGATGATCTGGGTGTCCGGGTTGCTGAAGATGAAACCGACCCGCTGCCGCACCTGCTTGGGCTCGCGGGCCGGATCGATGCCGTGGACGCGGATCTCGCCCTCAGAGGCGACGATCAGACCGTTGAGCGTACGGGCGAAAGTCGACTTCCCGGAACCGTTGGACCCGATGACCGCGATCCGCCGCTGCTCCAGTCGCACCGAAACGTCCCGCAGCGCGGTGTGCCGGGCAAAACGCACCGAGACGTGCTCGAACCCGATGACGTGATCGCTCATCAGCGGACGACCTCGAACAGGGCTGCCACACCGAGTCCCCCGCCGACCGCTGCGGTGGCGAGGCCCAGAGTGCCGGCCGGTGCGCCCGCGCGTACCAGCCGGGTGAACAGCCGCACCACAATCACGGCCGCGCTCGCACCCCACGGGTGACCCAGGGCGAGTGCGCCGCCGCCCGCGCACACCCGGTCGTCGATGTCGTCGCCGTCCGCGAGGCCCAGCCTGGTGAGTGATGCCAGGGTCTGCGCGGCGAACGCCTCCACGATCTCGATCGCGGCGATGTCCGCGAGGCTGATTCCATTACGTGCCAACAGGTTGCGCACCGCGACGGCTGCGCCGAGGCCGGGCAGCGCCGGATCGCAGCCCACGGTCACGGTGGCGCGCACGGCGAGACCCGGTGCGCTCCCCCGCATGCCCTGCGCGACGATGGCGACGGCCGCTGCGCCGTCGCTGTCGCGGCACGAGTTGCCGGCCGTGAGCGTGCCGCCGTCCGGGAACAGCACCGGGAAACGCTTCAGCATCGCGGGCAGCCGCCGACGCGGGTTGGTGTCGGTGGTGAAACCGTTGAGGGGTACGAGTTCAGCGTCGTACTCGCCGGACTCCTGGGCACGCAATGCCAGGCGGTGGCTGCGGGCGGCGTACGAGTCCTGTTGGTCGCGGCTGATCCCGTCGTGGACGGCGAGATCCTGGGCGGCGCGGACCATGTCGGGGTCGGGATGTCCCGCGGGCGTGAACGGTGCCCGGCGGTAGACCACGCCGTCGATCGCCCGGGTGGGTGCGGTGGAGCAGCTCTCCACGCCGCCGGCCACGCGCAACCGGGTGTCGCCGGCGCGGATCGCCTCCGCGGCGCTGATGATCGCGGCCAGGCCGCTGCCGCACTGCCGGTCGACGGTCATCCCCGGCACGGCGTACCCCAGCCCCGCTCCCAGCGCGGCGACCCGGGCGAGGTTGCCACCCGGGCCCATGCAGTTGCCCAGCACCACGTCCCCGACCGGACCGGACGAGCCTGTCGCCCGGGAGGCATCCTCGACGCAGGCCCGCACGACCGGGACGGCGAGTTCGGCCGCGCCGAGGCCGGCGAGAGCGCCACCGGACGCGGCGATCGGGGTGCGCCGTGCCGCCACGACGACGGGGTACTCAGACAATGCGGGACACCCGGCCCTCCAGAGCGTCACGGCGGATCTGTTCACGGGCCGGCTTCCCGGTGGGCGTACGCGTGAGCCGGTCGGTGAAGAACCACAGGCGCGGCCGATGCGTACCCGTCAGGAGGGTTTCCGTCCTGGCCCTCAACTCCCCGGCCGACGGGGGCCGATGTCCCGGTTCGAGCTCGATGACCGCGGCGAGCAGATCTCCCGTGCGGGCGTGCGGGAACGCGAACACCACCGCGTCGGCGATGCCCTCGACGCGCGGCAGAATCGCCTCGACGTCCTCGGGGATGACCGTCGCCCCTGCCGTCAGGATCGCGCCGTCGTCACGCCCGAGCAGGCGCAACCGCCCGGCCCCGGTCTCGGCGGCCAGGTCACCGACCGTCGCCCAGCCGTCCGCGTCACGCCGCAACGGGCCGCCGGTGCCGGCCAGATAGCCGCCGGCCAGATAACCGCCGGCCACGTACGAGGATCGCACCCACAGCACCGAGTTTACGTCGACGCGCAGCTCAACCCCGTCGAACGGGCGCAATCCGTGCCCGTCCGCGTCCACTGCCACGAAGGACAGTTCGGCGGCTCCGTAGTAACTGACCACCCGGATCCCGGCGGTTCCGGCCCGCGCAAGGAGGTCGGGATCGAGCCGGGCGCCGCCGATCAGGGCCACCCGTAGCCGGTGGGCCGCCCCGCCTTCGATCCGTTCGAGCACGTCGCGGAGCGCGTACGGCGTACCGTGCAGCACCGTGGCAACGCTGAGGTCCGCAGCCGAAACGGTGTGGGTGCGCGGCAGCAGGACGGTGGCGCCGAGGTGCCGGGCGTGGGCGACGGAGAAGACGGTCATCGAGGAGACCAGCGGCGCCGGCAGGTAGACGACGTCCGCGGCGGTGAGACCGGTCAGCCGGGTCACGGCTGCAAACGATTCGGACCAGGATTCTTCGGTACGCAGAACCGTCCGCGGCGCGCCCGAACTGCCCGAGGTGAACGTGGCCCACGCCATCTCGGGCACCGGTGCCGCAGCCCTCACCCGATCGCGCAACTCCGCCCAGTACGCGGGGTTCCAGCGGTCGTCGCCGATCAGCGGCACGCCACCAGCATCGCGGACGGCGAGCGCACGGATCAGCGCGGCGACCCGGTCGGAGTCCACAATGGGCACCACCCGGCCGGGCACGTCGACGCCCGGATCCGTCGCGGCGATCCGGCGAGCCAGCTCGCTCCCGGTCAGCTCGCCATCGCCGCAGATCAATGCCGCGGTCACTTCAGCTCGAAAGCCCGCGGGTACGCCCGCCACAGCGCCATCGTGACGATCGTCGCGAACACCACTTTGAGCAGATCCCCCGGCACGAACACCAGCGCGGACAGCACGGTCTTGCCCAGCGGGAGATGCGTGACAGCGGCCTGGACCGGGACGCCGATCGCGTACACGACGGCCATTCCACCGACAAGGCAGCCCAGCGCCGTCCGCCACCACACCGGAGGCCGGCCGCGGAACCGCACGATGACGCCCACGACGAACGCCCCGAGAACCCAGCCGGCCAGGTAACCCGCCGACGGGCCGACGAACACCCCGGCCCCGCCGCGCCCGCCCGACAACAACGGCAGGCCCGCGAACGTCAGCACGAGAAAGACAATGATCGAGGTGGCACCGCGCCACGGCCCCAGCACGGCCCCGGCCAGCATGGCGCCCATCGACTGCAGGGTGATGGGCACCGCGCCACCGAACAACGTGACCGCACCCGGTAACCCCAGGACAGCCATGATCGCCGCGAAGACCACGATCCTTGCCACATCCCGCGTCTCGAACCGCTCCACCAGCACCCCTCCTGAACGCCGTTCACCTGAACACCGTTCAGGACGATGCCGTCACTATAGTGACGACGTGCCGAGACCTTCAAGCGCCGGGTACGCCCGCAACAGCCGCGAGGACGTGCTGGCCGCCGCCCTGCGGATCCTCGACGAGCAGGGCCTGCCCGACCTCACGATGCGGCACCTGGCCACCACCCTCGGCGTGCAGCCCAGCGCGCTCTACTGGCACTTCCCCAACAAGCAGGCCCTCCTGGCGGCCGTCTCCGACCAGATAATCGCCAGCGCCCGCCCCGCCGACACCGCCACCGGCGACTGGCGCGACCGGGTGCGTCACGAGGCGGCAGCACTGCACGACGCGCTCCTGGCCTACAAGGACGGCGCCGAAGTCGTCTCCAGCACCCTCGCCCTCGGCCTCGGCGCCGACGGCCTCGCCCACCGCCTCGCCCGGGCGATCAGTGGCGGCGGCTTCGACCAGCAGACCACCGGCCTCGCCGCGGAAACCATGGTCCTCTTCCTCGTCGGCCACGCCTTCCACCAGCAACAACGCCTCCAAGCCGACAGCCTCGGCGCGGTAGCCGGCGCCCACTCCCTCGACCGCGACGATCCCGCCGGCCCCCCGAGCGGGCCGCAAGCCTTCGACCTGGGCATCACCCTGCTCGTCGCCGGCCTCGACACCCAGTCCCGCATGGCCCGTCCGGCCTGAGCCGAAACCACGACCGGGCCACGACCCCCTGCACGCGCTACCGGAGACAGCTTGATGGAACCCACGACCGCACCCCGGGTGACGACCGCCGGCCTCGGGGCCTGGGTGCTCAAGGGCAACGTCACTGGACCTGGCCATCGGATCGCCAACCGCCCGGGTGAGCCGGCAGACGATCCGGGCTGACGCCGGAACAGACCAGTAGGGGCGGTTGCAGCCTCCTTCCCTCACACGATTTTTGGATCTTGTTTACGCGCTAAACGCGTACACATATGCGCTCGTATTGCCTTTTCCTGCCGTGACCGAATGGTCATGAACCCTGCCTGAGGATGATCTATGGGAGGCTTGTGCGGTAGGTGACGCGACAGGCCGCCCGGGAGGCGCGATGGCAGACCCCGACACCCCGCAGGCGCGCGGCAAGGCCGCCGCCGCCCTCCCCGCCGGGGGTCCCGGTTCCGGGCGTGGCGGGCTGGATCAGCGGCGCATCCTCGGCGCGGCGGTGCGGTACATCGACGAGAACGGCCTGCGGATGCTGACGATGCAGCGCCTCGGGGCCTACCTCGGCGTCGAGGGCATGGCGCTGTACCGCTACGTCCCCGGTCGTGAGGCGCTGCTGGACGGGGTCGTCGAGACCGTGGTCGACGAGCTGTTCGGCGATCCCGACGTGCACCTGGAGGCCCACGCCGGCTGGGTCGACTACCTGCAGCGCCTGGCGCACGGCCTGCGCCGCATCGCCCTCGCCCATCCCGAGGTGTTTCCCCTGGTGGCCACGCGTCCACCGGCCGCGCCCTGGGTGCGGCCGCCGCTGCGCAGCCTGCGCTGGATCGAGTCCCTGCTCGAGGTGATGACCGAGGCCGGCTTCTCCGATGAGAACGCCGCCGCCGTCTACCGCGCGTTCAGCAGCTTCCTGCTCGGCCACCTGCTGCTCGAGGTGTCCTCCCACGGGGTCGAGACCGGGCCCGTCGAGGAACCCGACGTCTCCCCGATCGAGGACCTGAGCGGTTACCCGATCCTGCAGCGCCTCGAGCCGCACCTGTCCATCGACGTCGCCGCCCAGGACTTCGAGGAAGCCTTGGAGGCGCTGCTCGACCGGGTCGCGCTGCTGCTGCCACGGCGGCGCCGGCCCCCTCGCCTGACGGAAGGGAAATAAACATTCCGGGTGGGTAAATTAACTGCGGGGTCAAGGTTGTTTATGACCTAAACGGGCGGGCATCTCCACGGCGTCAGGGTCGAAGAAAATCACCATTTGTGACCCTTGGCGACCGTGTGCGATCCCTCTTGGAAGGACTCCCCCGTGATCACGCAGAATGACATTGCCCGGCTCACCGGCTCCGACGTGTACGGCACCGACGGCGACAAGATCGGCTCGGTCGGCCAGGTCTACCTCGGCGCCCAGAGCGGCGATCCCGAGTGGGTCACGGTCAAGACCGGCCTGTTCGGCACCAAGGAGACCTTCATCCCGCTGAAGAACGCGAACGTCGCCGACGACCGGGTCACCGTCGACTACGGCAAGGACCAGGTCAAGGACGCCCCGCGGATCGACGCCGACGGCCCCATGTCACGCAGCGAGGAGAGCGAGCTCTACTCCTACTACGGCCTCGGCTCCGCAGGCGGCAGCTCCCGGACCGGCGCGACCTATGACAGCACGGCCACCGGCCGCCAGAACACCCGCGACAACGACGACGACGCCATGACCCGCTCCGAGGAGCGCCTGGTCGCCGGCACCCGCACCGAAGAGGCCGGCAAGGCACGACTGCGCAAATACGTGGTCACCGAGCAGCAGCAGGTCCGCGTCCCGGTCTCGCGCGAGGAAGTACGCCTCGAGCGCGAGCCGATCACCGACGCCGGAGACGCCTTTGACGGCGCCGAGATCACCGAGGCCGAGCACGAGGTGACCCTGCGCGCCGAGCGTCCGGTCGTCGACACCGAGACCGTACCCGTCGAACGGGTCCGCCTCGGCAAGGAGACCATCCGCGACGAGGAGAGCGTCACCGGCGAGGTCCGCAAGGAGCAGATCGAGTTCGACGGCCCCGAGGGCAACACCCGGCGCTGACCGCACTCCCCACTCATGCCCGGTGCCGCCGGTACGCCGGGCACCGGGCATGACCACGCCGCCGAAGGAGAAGAACGTGGACAGCAACCTATCCCCGGACACCGGGGAGGCGATGACCCGCTCCGAGGAACGACTCGTCGCGGGAACCGAGGTCTACGAGACCGGGCGGGCCCGGCTGCGTAAATACGTGATAACCGAGGACGTGCAGATCACCGTCCAGGTACGCCGTGAGGAACTCCGCCTCGAGCAGGAGACGATCCCCACGGCGGCCCGCGGGCTGGTCCACGACCCCGACGTCTTCGGAGCCGACGAGGTCTACGGCAGCCCCGACGGCGGCACGGTCTTCGAGATCGTCCTGCACGAGGAACGCCCGGTGATCACCACCGAGATCGTCCCCGTGCAACGCGTCCGCCTGACCAAGGTCGTCCACACCGACGAACACGTCGTCACCGGCCAGGTCCGCAAGGAACGCATCGAAGCCGATGAGCTCACCGCAGGCTGAATCGAGACCTGGCCCGCGAGAAGAGCGGCCGGTAGACGTAGCCGGTGACGGCTGCCAGCGCGGTAGCGACCAGGACTGACCCGAGGGTGGTGGCGGCGGAAGCGTCCGGATCGCGCCGAGTCCCACCAGCCCGGCGCCGAGCAGGCGCCCGTCCGTCCTCATCCGTCGCGCCTATTCCGGAACGACAACAACAGGGCAGGGCGCATGGTGTACGCAATGCTGGCTGACCGACCCCAGCAACATCCCCGCGAAGGCACCATGCCCACGATTGCCGACCACCAGCAGTCGCGCCCCCGCGGCGACGGCCGGCAGCACCTGCGATGCGAGCCCCTGGACCACGGTGGTCGTGACCTCGACGACCTGGTCCTGCGGGTTAACCGTCTCGGCGACCGTTTCCGCCAGCGCCTTCTCGGTGAGGGTGCGGACGCTGCTGTCGTCGAACTCGGCCGGCGACCATCCGTACGCGTAAGTGGTCATGGCCGGGCTCTGCCACGCCGCGACGGCCTCGACCGTTGAGCCGGACAGTGCGGCCTGGGCCAGTGCCCAGCGCAGCGCCGCCTTCGAGCCGGATGAGCTGTCCACTCCGACGACGATGCGCCGGTCGTACTGCTGATCGGTCATAACAAGCTCCTGACGATGGGGGTGAGGCACCCTCACCATCGCCCCCACCGCGCGGAAAAGACCGGGCCGTCCAGCCCCACCGGACGGGACCTGAGACCTTTCCTGGCCGGAGCGGGACTTTCGGCCCTGCCCGGTCAGGGCCGGAACGGGCACCGTGGAGGACGACGAGAAATGAGGTCTCCACCATGAACGTCTCCTCCAGGCGACTGACCAGCGGTGAGACGACCGCTGTCCTCACCGCCGCCGCGCAGGCATCGCTGCGGGCACCGTCGGTGTTCAACACCCAGCCGTGGACCTGGCACATCGCCGGTGAAACCCTGGAACTCTCCGTGGACCGCAGCCGGCACCTCAGCACCGTCGACGCCGACGGCCGGCTGCTCCTGATCAGCTGCGGCATCGCCCTGCACCACGCCCGCACCGCGCTGGCCGCGACCGGATTCGCCGTCACCGTCGAAAGATTCCCCGACCCGGACCAGCCGGACCTCCTCGCCCGCATCCGCCTGGGCACCGAGATCCCGGCCGACCCTGAGGCCCAGCGGATGGCCGCCGCGATCCACCGCCGCCGTACCGACAGGCGTGCGTTCGGTGACCGGGTCGTATCCGAGGAAATGCTCACCCGCCTGCGCCGATTCGTCGAGTTCGAGGGCGCCTACCTGCACGTCGTCCCGGCGGACCAGATCCCGATGCTGGCCGTGTCGACCGAGCGCGCCGCCCACGCCGAGCACGAGGACCCGGCCTATCAGGCGGAACTCGACCGCTGGACGAGCCGCCCGATCTGGCGCAGCGACGGCGTACCGCCCGCATCCATGGTCCAGCCGGACGCCCGGCGGGTCCCGGTCCGCGACTTCACCCCCGAGGGCGCGACCGCGGGCCTGACCACCGGGGACGGCGACGACAAAGGCGCGGCGTACGTCATCGTCTTCGGCACCGACGACCAGCCCCTCGACCTGCTCCGAGGCGGCGAAGCCGTCTCCGCGCTGCTCCTGCTGGCCACCGCGGAGGGCCTCGCCACCGCCCCACTCAGCGAGGCCGTCGAGGTGACCTGGCCCCGGCACCTGTTGCGCGGAATGCTGTCCGATCTCGGCGTTCCCTTCCTCGCCGTCCGGCTCGGCTACTCGGTGTCGAGGCCCCTGCTCCCCGCAGTCCCCCGCCGCGACGCAGCCGAGGTGATCACGATCGACTCACCCTGACGGCCCGGCCGGGGCACGTCCATCGCGTGCCGCCATGATCAGCCCGGCGTCCCAGCCCGGAGCCGCGATGGCGGCACTGGTGACGTGAAGGCAGGATGAGCCCTCGGTGTGAAGGACCCGTAAAACCCGGGAGGGAGGGGACCAAAGCCTCTGCGTGAGCGGGCCCGGACGGAACAGGGTGAGGTCATGACACAGGAACATCCGTTCCAGCCTCATCCCGCTCCCGCGGTGCAGCGAACCGATCTACTGCACCGGATGCTGCTCGTCCGGCACCTCACCGAGCACCACGCCGCTTCCCCGGGCAGCATCTCGGGCGACTTCCCGGTGCACTTCCACGCCGGTGAGGAAGCTGTCGCCGCCGGTTTGCTCGCCGCACTCGGCCCCTCCGACGCGATCGTGTCGACCGTCGGGGAACCAGCGTTCGCGAACAGCTTTCAGTGGGCCATCGCGCGGGCGCGCGATGACGTGCAGTCCCGGCGGCGCGGAGTGACTGTCTGCCTGGTCGAGGCCGGTGGGCAGCCCTTGGCCCCGTGGTTGGACGCCGCCCGCCGAGCACAGTTGCCCATACTGTTCTGCAGCATCGCAGGCACCCCTCCGGAGCCGGCTGGGCAAGAGCCGTGCCCGGACGAGACTGCCGACTGTTCCGACGTGGAGGCGGTGCTGACGGCAGCCCGGACAAGCTTGCGCAACGTACGGGACAGCGGCGGCGCACGGCTGCTCGACCTGGCCGGGACCTACGGGCCATCGCGGCTCGATCCGATCGAGGTCCTGGCCCTGCGAATGGTCACGGACCACCAGCTGGACGACAACGCGTTGTGCGCGATCGACACCAACGCCGCCGCGCGCGCCGAGGCAACGCTGGCGGCATCGGTTCCGGAGGCTCTCGCTTCGCCGCCTGGTGGGTGCCAGGAGTGACCATTTCGCTGACCCCCTGATGCGGTGCCGCCCCGGCAGCAAGGTAACCGCATTCATCGCTCGCGAGTTGTTCGGAGAGGCGGCGGTTGTGACAACCGAAACCCGCACGTCAGAGGCAGGCACCGGGCTCACGTCGCACGAAGCGGCTCGGCGGCTGGTGCGCGATGGTGGCAACGTGCTGCCCACCCGGCGACCACCATCGCTGTGGCGTCGCGTCGTGTCGCAACTGCGTGACCCGCTCGTCCTGGTCCTGCTCGCCGCTGCGGCCTTCACCCTGGCCACCGCCGATTTCACCGACGCGTCCGTGATCCTGTTCGTGATCGTCGTGAACACCACCGTCGGGGTGATCCAGGAAGTCAAAGCGGAACGGGCGATCTCCGCCCTGTCCGCCCTGACCGCACCCGACGCCCGGGTCGTGCGCGACGGCGGTCAGCGTGAGGTGCCCGCGGCGGACCTGGTCGTGGGGGATCTGCTCGTGCTGGCCGAGGGCGACATCGTGCCCGCGGACGCCACGGTCGTGCAGGCCGTCGCCCTGCTGGTCGACGAGGCAGCACTGACCGGGGAATCGGCACGGTCGACAAGTCCGCGGCAGGAACAGGCTCGGAGGTGTCCGCGGGAACCGTGGTCGTCCGCGGGCGCGGGCAGGCCACGATCACCGCGACCGGCACAGCGAGCGCCATGGGCCGCATCGCGGCGATGATGGTGGCGCCTCCCACCCTCACTCCCCTGCAACATCGCCTCGCCGGGGTCGGCCGGTTCCTCGCCGCCGGTGCTCTGGTGCTGTGCGCCGTCGTTCTGGCGCTCGGGTTGTTCCGCGGGCAGCCGCTGCAGCTGATGATCGTCACCGCGATCACCCTCGTCGTCGCGGCCGTACCCGAATCCCTGCCGGCCGTCGTCACGCTCAGCCTCGCGCTGGGCGCCCGGCGGATGACCGCCCGGCACGCCGTCATCCGGCGGCTGCCGGCGGTCGAGACCCTCGGCTCGGTGACCGTGCTGGCCACCGACAAGACCGGCACCCTCACCGAGGGCCAAATGGTGCTGCGCCGGCTGTGGACACCCGTCGGGGAGGCCCTCGTCGACGGCGCGGGCTATGCACCGCACGGCGACGTCCACCGCGATGGTGCCGTCCTCACCGGAACCGATGCCCCCGACCTGACGGAGCTGTTGCAGGCTGCAGTGCTGTGCAACGACGGCGCCTTGCATCCGCCGGACAGCGACAACCCCGACTGGCAGCCGGTCGGTGACCCCACCGAGGTCGCCCTGCTCACCGCCGCCGCGAAACTCGGCATCGATCACGACGAACTCCGCAACCAGCTGCCCAGGACCGGGGAACGACCATTTGACAGCGTACGCAAACGCATGTCGACCACCCACCGGCTGCCCGGCGGCACCACCCGGATCATCTGCAAGGGCGCGCCGGAAGCGGTCCTGCTACCGGAAGTCCTCAGCGACCCGGCAGATCTGATCGACCGGGCCACCGCACACGCCGGCGCCCTCGCCGCCGACGGCTACCGGGTGCTCGCCGTCGCCCGATCCGACCGCGCAGCCGGCACTGATCCTGCCCTACCCGAACAGGGCCTGACCCTGCTCGGCCTCGTCGCCATCTTCGACCCGCCCCGGGCGTCGGCCGCCGCGACCATCGCCGCCTGTCAACGCGCCGGCATCACTCCCGTGCTGATCACCGGCGACCATCCGGCCACCGCCGGCGCGATCGCCGTCGACCTCGGCATCATCCACGCCGGCGACGATGTGGTCGACTGCCGCACCACCGACCCGGGTACGCGGGCCGGGCACGGTGCGCGGGTCTTCGCCCGGGCCACCCCGCAGCAGAAGGTCGCCATCATCGACGCGTTGCGGGCCGCCGGGCAGGTCGTCGCCATGACCGGCGACGGTGTCAACGACGGCCCCGCCCTGCACCGCGCCGACATCGGTGTCGCCATGGGCAAACGGGGCACCGAGGTCGCCCGGCAAGCCGCCGACCTGGTCCTCGCCGACGACGAACTCGCCACCGTCGTCGCCGCGGCCGAGGAAGGCCGCCGGGTGTACGCGAACATCCGCCGTTTCCTTCTCTACGCGCTGTCCGGCGGTGCCGCCGAGATCGCCGTGATGCTCGCCGGGCCCTTCGCCGGGCTCGCCCTGCCCTTGCTTCCCGCCCAGATCCTGTGGATCAACCTGATCACCCACGGACTGCCCGGCCTCGCCCTGGGCAGCGAACCCGTCGACCCCGACGTCATGAACCGGCCACCACGACCGCCGTCCGAAACGATCCTCGGCGCCGGTCTGTGGTTACGCATCCTGCGCGTCGGCACGGTCATCGCCGCCGTCACCATCGGCGTCGGGGTGTGGGCACATGCCACCGACCGGCCCTGGCAGACCCTGACCTTCCTCGCCCTCGGTGTCACCCAGCTCGCCGTCGCCCTCGGCTCCCGGGCCCGGCCCGGCACCCGGTCCAACCCGATGCTGCTCGCCGCCGTCGCCACCGCACTCGCCCTGCAACTCGCCGGCATCTACCTGCCTCCGCTGCAGTCCCTGCTCGGCACCCAACCGCCGGCGATCACCGACCTGATCATCGTTACCGCCCTCTCCACCCTCGGCTACGCCGCGATCCGCCTCGACCGCCGCGTACACACCCCCTCCACAAAAGCCGGGCCCCTCCAGGAAAGGCCGACATGACGAACCTGGACCGCCAACGAGCGAACCGCGACGCCCAGCACAGGGTCGCCGCCACGCTCACACCAGCCAGCTCCTACGGCAGAGCCGTGAACCGCTATCTCGGCGCGTTCGGCTACCTCGACCGCCTCCCCACCCAGCCCGGCCCCACCGACCCGCACCCAACCGCCGTCGTTCGCCCCACCGTCGCGGTCGGAGTGCACGATTCACCTGCGAGTTCCATCGCCGTGGACCACGCGGGAATCGAGGCGGAGCTACGCGGCGCGGACCTGCGCCTGATCCTCATCGAGACCGCCATCCGGGACCAGTCCGCCGAACACGAGCGCGGGGCAGCGCTACTGACCTACCTCGTCGACCGCGTCCACGCGGGCACCGTCCACGTCTCCGCGAGCAGTCGCCTCCTCACCGGTTCGCCGGCGACACTGCTGCTCGACGAGGTCCGCGACGCGGACCTCGTCGTCGTAGGCAGCGAACACGGACGGATCAGCGACGCGGCCGGCACCTCTGTCAGCGCGCACATCGCCGCCCACCACCCCGGTCCGGTCATGGTGGTCCGGATGCCCGCCTGGCCCGCCGGAACGGACTTCACCACCCGCCCGATCGTGGTTGGCATCGACGGGACAGCGTCCGATCCGGCTGTCGCGTTCGGCCTCGACGAGGCCCGCCTGCGCGGATGTGAACTCATCCTGCTGCACGCCGCCGACAGCAACGAAACCGGCACCGACCAGGTCATCGAGCAGGCCGAGAGGACCGGCGTGAAGGTCCACCGCCGCACCGCGCACGGCTCCGCCATCACAGCACTCACCGAGGCCTCACTGCACGCCGCCGCCGTGATCATCGGCGGCCGCGGTCACCACGGGCTGCCGGGACTACTGCTGGGCTCCGTCGGCCAGCAACTCATCCGCCAAGCCCACAGCCCGGTCTTCATCGTCCGCTGACCCACGCCGGCGACCGCCACCTGCCCGCCGACCACCCCGCCTGAACGAACAACGATGAAATCGCCGAACTCGTCGGAGACATGGTGTCCGAACCGCAACAGGTCATCCGCGCCGCCCTCGACAACGACACACCACTCGGTCTCGCCTGCACGAGGCAGCCCTGCGCGGCGGGCGCCTCGGGTCGGCCAGCCACGCCGTTCTGCACCACGCCGCCTGCCCGTCGCCATCGTCCGGTAAATCCCCCGCCAGGCTCGTGAACCAGCCGGACAGGGCTTCCACGGCGCTAGTCGCTCGTTCGTGACGCGACTACTGCGCAGATCGGTGATGTCGTAGCCTTTCCGGCAGTGCGGGGCCGGTCCTCGCGTTCAGTCGCCTCAGACCCCGGCGGCGTACGTCTTACGTCGCCTGGGAGTTGCGGTGCCACCGTTGACATGTCACTCGAATTTCCGCGGTTCCCCGTCCTGCGAACCGGACAGTGACCCGCAGCGACTGCGGTGGTTGATCCTCAGAATCGCCGACAACAACCGTGACGCGTTCTCCGAGTTGTTCGACCACTGCTCCGGCCGGGTGTCATCCGTATTACGACGTCAGGTGTCGGACCGGCATCGCATCGCGGGCATCCTCGCGGGCACCTTCGTCGAAGTGTGGTGGCTCGCCGGCAGCAATATGGCTCCGGGCACCGACGTCGTGGCGTGGATCGACGAGATCGTCCAACGTCGCGTCACCGAGAGCCAGCCCGCCGCCTTGTCAGCAGCAGTCGCCGCTTGGCCCGGCCCGGGCTCACTCGGCGCGCAGTGGGCGCACCGCGTCGAGCTGGAACTCGCAGGACTGCTCAGATGGCGTCACTCACCAGGCACCGAAGGTGCGGGACATCGCCATGGTGTTCCAGAACTACGCGCTCTACCCGAACATGACCGTACGGCAGAACATGGGCTTCGCCCTGAGGCTGCGGCACGTCGACAAGGCGGAGGCGGCGCAACAGGTATCCGACATGGCTGAGGTGCTCGTGCTCTCCAGCCTCCTGGACCGCAAACCGGCCGCGCTGTCCGGTGGTCAACGGCAGCGCGGTGCTGGACCGGGGCCGGTTGCAGCAGGTCGGCACTCCCGAAGAGCTATACAGGTCACCGGCCAACCGCTTCGTCGCCGGCTTCCTCGGTTCGCCGAGGTACCCCGGCAAATTCTCGCCCTCTGCGAGGCCGCGCACGTGCCGGCCATCTGGGCGACCCAGGTCCTGGAGACCCTCGCGAAGACCGGACAACCCGCTCGAGCCGAGATCACCGACGCGGCTGCCGGTGAACGCGCCGACTGCGTCATGCTCAACAAGGGACCACACATCACCGAGGCCATCCAGACCCTCGACGACATCCTCGCCCGCATGGACGAAGTACAGACCAAGAGCCGCACCCTCATGCGCTACATCCACTCCTGGGACACCAGCCGGTTGTGAGGCCCCGCTGACCACGCCGGTCGGAGCCGTCAGACCTTGCTGGGCTCCGGTGATCCTCCGCTCCCGCAGTCAGTTGCCGATAGGAGTTGTACACAGCATCGTCGAGCGTCGGCGGAGGACCGTTTCGTGACGAACCTGGCCCGGTGGCCGTGGCTGAGCGCCGGCAAGGGCTCGCTGCTGGGACAGGTGCGCCTGCTGTTCCTGCTGTTCTGCCTGCTCTGGTCAGTCATCGGCGTTTTCGGCATCACCGCGAGCGACAACCGCGCGGGGGCTGCCGAGATCACCGCCATCGTCGTGGTCGCAGCGTCGTTGTGCCTGGGTTACCGGCGCGGCCGTTTCCCGCTGGCGCTGTGGCCGGTCGAGGCCCTGTGCGTGGGTCTGGTCGCCGCGGCCTCCGATTACGGCGTCACCATCGGCCTGCTCTTCGTGTGGATCAACTTTCGCGCACTGTACGGACGCCGCCTCGATCTCGCGCTGGGGGCAACCTGCGTCGTCATCATCATGGGGGCCGGAGTCGCGTCGGCCGGCGTGCCGGTCTCCGACGCCGTACCGCTGACAGTGACCGCCCTGATCGGTCTGACCATCAACCACACCCTGGCGCAGGGCATCCGCGCCCGGGACCGCGCCGCCGCCCGCGAACGGGTCGTCGCCGCGGCCGGTGCCACCTTCGTCGCGGCAGCCGACCGCGGCCAGGCGGCACAGGCCGCCGCCGAGGCAGCGTTCGCCTTGGACGCGCGGATCGGGGCGACGCTGGTAACCACGATCACCGCCGGGTCGGTCCGGGTCATCGGGCGGGCCGGTGCCGCCGGCCCGGATACGGTGAACCGCACAGCGTCGCTGAGCACGGCCGGCCCCGGCATCGAGCAGGCCCTGCGACCAGGTGGTTCCGCGGTGCTCGCCAGGGCGGATGCTCTCGTGTTCACCGCGCTGCTGGGGATGCCGCCCGCCGAGCGGCTCCACCTGGTTCCGCTCGCCGTGCACGGCGAGGTCTTCGGCCTGCTCGTCGTCTCCTATGAGCGGCGACCCGCCGACGACCTGTCCGCGGCGCTGTCGACGCTGGCCGACGAGGCCGCGCTGACCCTCGACCAGCTCTTGACCCGCTCCCGGCTGAGCATCGTGGTGGAGCACTCCCCCGATGCCCTGTTGCTGGCCGGGGAGCAGGGGATCATCCGTTTCGCCAACCCGGCCGCCGCCCGGCTCCTCGCGACGACCCAGGACGACCTCATCGGAGGCGAACTGCGGTCGTACATCCATCCCGAGGAGGTGGCAACGGTACTGGGACCGGAGCCGGCCGGTGCACAGATCCGGCGGCTGCGCGGACCCGGCGCCGAGGAGTGGACCGAGTTCGAGGTCCTGGTGGAGTTCGTGACCGAGCACGACGGATCCCGGAGCCTGATCCTCAACGCCCGCGACATCTCCGAGCGGCAACGCCTCGAACTCGAGCTGCGGCACGCCCAGAAGCTGGAGTCGGTCGGCAGGCTCGCCGCCGGCATCGCACACGAGATCAACACCCCGATGCAGTTCATCGGCGACAATGTCCGTTTCCTCGACGAGACGTTCACCGATCTGGTGGCTCTGGTGGCCGATCTGCGGGGGCGGCTAGGGCCCACCGACGCGGACCTCACGGAGCGACTGCGTGACCTCGACGTCGACTTCCTGATCGAGGAGGCACCGGCGGCGATCCGCCAGACTCTCGAGGGTATCGACCGGGTAGCCACCATAGTCCGGGCGATGAAGGCTTTCGGCCATCCCGGCGCCCAGGACAAAGCTCCGGCGGATCTCGACGAGGCGATCCGGAACACGCTGGTCGTCGCCGCCAACGAGATCAGGTACGTGGCCGACGTAGAGACGGACCTGGCGAAGCTCCCGCCGGTGTGGTGCCACGTGGGCGACATCAACCAGGTGGTGCTCAACCTGCTGGTGAACGCCGCGCATGCGATCGACGCCGCGGCGCGGGGGCGGGGAAGGATCCGGGTGCGGACCCGCCGCGACGGCGACGACGCTGTCATCGAGGTCACCGACACCGGCACCGGGGTGCCGCCGGAGATCGCGCACAAGCTGTTCGACCCGTTCTTCACCACCAAAGGGGTCGGCCGCGGCACCGGGCAGGGGTTGCCGCTGGTCCGCAGCCTCGTGGTCGACCGGCATCAGGGGTCCATCGGATTCACCAGCGAGCCCGGCACCGGCACCGTCTTCACCGTACGGCTGCCGATCGAACTACCCGCGTCCCCGCCACCCACGTCAACTCCTCAGGAGGTCACGGTATGACCGGCAAGCCTCATGTCGTATTCGTCGACGACGAGCCCCGCATCCTCGACGGCCTGCGCCGCATGCTCCGCACGGAACGCAACCGCTGGGACATGTCCTTCGCACCGGGTGGTGCCGAAGCGCTGGAGACGATGCAGGACCGCGCGTGCGACGTGGTTGTCTCCGACTTCCGGATGCCCGGCATGGACGGCGGGCAGTTGCTCAGCCAAGTGCGGACCCTGTACCCGGGCACGGCGCGGGTGATCCTGTCGGGGCAGACCGGGGAGGACGATGTGCTGCGCGTCGTCACGCTGGCCCATCAGTTCCTGAGCAAGCCCACCAGCCGGGATCAGCTGGTGCAGACAGTGGACCGGCTGATAGCCGCACAGGCCGCCTCCGGTGGTGACTCGGCACGCCGCGACGTATCCATGGTGCAGTCACTGCCCAGCGCCCCGGGGATACTGCCGGAGCTGATCGCGGCCCTGGACACCGAGGAGGCCTCCGCCGGTTCGGTAGCCGCGATCATCGAGCAGGACCCGGCAGCCGCGGCCAAGGTGCTGCAACTGGCCAATTCCTCGGCGAGCATGATGGGTCAGGAGGTCAGCGACGTCACGCAGGCCATCGCCCTGCTCGGCACCCAGACGGTACGCGGTCTGGTGCTCATGCACGACGTGGTGCGCAGCCTCGACCCCGCCGGTCTGCTGCCCGCCCGCTGGATCCAGGAACTGACCGACCACGCCGTGCACACCTCACAGCTGGCCAAACAACTCGCCCGCAATGCCGCGTGGCAGTATCAGGCCTTCACCGCGGGGCTGCTGCACGAGGTCGGTCAGCTGGTGCTCGCGTCCTCACGAAGCGCCGGCTATCCCGCGGTGATCCGCGCGTGGAACGACAGCAAGGAATCCGAGCCGGTCTCTCTCGACACCGTCGAACGTGAAGCTCTGGGAAGCTGTCACAGCGATGCCGGCGCGAACCTGCTGACCCTGTGGGGCCTGCCACCGTCGGTGGTAGCGGCGGTGTCCGGCCATGCGGGTCCCGGGGCATGGCATCCGGTTCACGATGCCGGATCCGCGGTGGCACTGGCCCACCAGGTCGTGGAGGCACAATTCGGGGCGGTCTGCGAAGCGGCCGGCCACGGGGAGGCCTTTCAGGAGAACGATCTCGGCGCTGCGGAACGGGAGATCATCGAGCGATGGCGGACAACTCTGCGACCGTGACGTCCGCCCCCACGGTTCGCACCATGAGCGGTTCGGCAACACCATCGTCCAGGGACGCGAAGTTCTGCAGCCGGCTCAACAGGCTCGGGGTCACCTCCTGACCCTCGTGGACCAGCAGGGTGCCCGATCCGCTGTGCACGCCGGCGGCCAGCACCATCCCGATGCCCAGCTCCTGCAACGCAACCGCAGTGACCGCCCCGAAGCTGTCGTCGCGCACCTCCACCGTCAAGGCCGCCAGCAACGCCGGGTCGTACCAGCCTTCCCTCGCCTGCAGGGTCAGGCACGCGATCTCCGCCGTCGCGCCGCCTTCGACCAGCAGGTCGTAGTCCCGCACCAGGCGGAGCAGGCGGGCGCCGTACGGAACGTCTTCTCCGGTGCCGGCGCGCGACCCCCGGATGGCGTCGGTCACCACCGTCAACCGCGGGATACCGGCGATCAGGCGTTCCGCGACGTCCGGGACCTCGTCGAGCATCCGCTGCTCGGCCTCGGTCAGCGGACCGCCGGCGCTCAGTTTGTCCGTCACCGCCGGGGGCAGCGACACGGCACCCAGCTGGGACATCATCACCGCCAGTTCGACGGCCCACCGGTCGGCGGCCGGAACCCGGTCGAGAACCGCAGCAGCCGTACGCCGCATCCGGGACGCCCTGGCGAACGCCGCCGGATTGGCCAGGGCCAGCACGTCCATGAGGGCCTTGACGCTGCCGTGCAAGGTCTGTTCGAGCAGTTCCCGCTGGCCGGTCACGAGGCGGTACTGGGCCACGCAGTCACGCAGCGCAGCGGTCATCGTCTCCTGGTCCACCGGCTTGAGCAGCATACGGAAGATGCCACCGTCGTTCACCGTGCTCGCCGCGTCGGCGAGGTTGGTGTGACCGGTGAGCAGCATGCGGGTCGCGTCGGGTGCCGACTTGCGCACCGCCGCCAGGAACTCGGCCCCGTTGATCCCCGGCATCAGAAAATCGGAGACGATGACCTCGAACGGGCCGTCCTTGAGCGAGAACAACCCGTTGGCAGCCCCGACCGCGGTGACCACCTCGAAATCGCGGCGCAGCTGACGGCGCAGACCGTTGAGCAGGTTGGGCTCGTCATCGACGAGCAGGATCTTCGGCAGCGTGGTCATTCGGCTTCGGCCTCCACCCGGATGGGCAGCTCGATGATGAAGGTGGCGCCTTTCCCGGGGCTGGACTCGACCCGGATGGCCCCGCCGTGCTTCTGCACGATGCTGGAGTAGGCCATGCTCAGTCCCTGCCCGGTGCCTTTGCCGACCTCTTTGGTGGTGAAGAACGGATCGAAGATGCGCTGGCGGGTGGCGACGTCCATCCCGGTGCCGTCGTCGCCGATGGAGATCTCGACCGCGTCAGCGGACCGGCGGGTACTGATCACGATGTGGCCCAGCCCGCCTCCGGGCCGGGGCCCGGCTGCCTCGACGGCGTGTGCGGCGTTGACGATGAGGTTGAGGATCACCTGTTTGAGCTCACCCTCGTAGCAGGGCACCAGGCCCACACCGGCGTCCAGGTCGAGGCTCAGCTCGGCGTGGTATTTCCATTCGTTGCGGGCCACCTGGGAGGTGCTCTCCACCGCCCTGTTGATGTCGACGTCCGCGCGGCCCTGACCGGGATGGGAGAAGTCCTTCATCGCCCGGACGATCTGAGCCACCCGCTCCAGGCCTTCCATGGATTCGGTGAGCGCCGTCGGCACCTCGTCCAGGATGAAGTCCACGTCGATGTCGCGAAGCAACTCGGCCAGCTGCGGGTCGGATTCCGCCGGGCGCGCCCGAAGTGCCGCGACCAGGGTCAGCAACTCGGTGAACGACTGCTCCACGAACCGGGTGTTGTCGGAGACGAACTGGATCGGCGTGTTGATCTCGTGGGCGATTCCCGCGGCGAGCTGACCGATGGCCTCGAGCCGGTTGGCCTGGTGCAGCTGGCGCTCCAGCTCGCCGAGGTGCGTGACGTCGGCGCCGATACCGATCACCCCGCCGGCGCCGGGGCGTGGCAGGACGCTCATGAGGAAGGCGCGTGGGGCGCCCCCGACGCCCGTCACGGTGACGTGGTGATCGACGACAGGCTCACCGGTTCTCAGCACCCGCGCCTCCAGCTCGGCCAGGATCGGGGCGAGGTCGTCGGCGACGCCGACCTCGCGCTCCGGCCGCCCGGTCAGATCGGCGTCGCCGGCCAGACCGCGTACATCCCGGAAAGCGGCGTTGTGGCCGCCGTACCGGCCCAGGGAGTCTTTCCAGTAGATGAGGTGCGGGATCGCCGAGATGACGCCGGTGAGCACCGCGCTCTCCACGGACAGTTCGTGAGCCAGGGCCTCGGCCCGCGCCTTGGCCGCCAGCCGGGACCTTTCGGCCTTGACCCGCGCGGTGACATCGCGTTCGACCGCCACCATCCGTACGATGCCGTCGTCGTCGACCACCCGGTAGAGCTCCGCCCGTAGCCAGTACCGGCGCCCGTCCTTGGCCCGGCTCTCGAAGTCGGGCATGACCACCGAGTCACCGGCTGCCATGGCCGCCAGGTCGAATGCGGGCGGGGGGTTGGTGCCGAAGAATTCGGTACGCAGCCGTCCCGCCACCTCGTCCAGGGTGTACCCACTCATCTGGGTGAAGGCGTCGTTGACCCATTCGATGCGGCCCTCGGCGTCGGCCAGCACCACCGCGTCGTCCATGTGCCGCGCCACCAGGGCGAGATGCGAGGCTCCCCGGATGGCCTCGCGCAGCTCATCCCGCGTACGGATCGCTGTTGTCTCGTCGGTGAGGTTGAGCACCGCACGGGCGGCGCCGTGACCGCGCACAGGGGTCACACGCACCTGCCACCACCGCGGCCCCTCCGAGGTGTCGACGTGATGAGTGCTGATCGGGGCATTGTGCCGGCCGGCCAGCACCTGACGGACCGCGGCCGCGGCGTCGCGCAGCAGATCGCCCAGACCGTCGCCGCACTGCGCGGCGAGGGTGAAGAACGACGGCTCGTCGCTGACGACGCCGTCGACCTTGGCCAGCATCACGGGCCACACCTGGTTGATGTCGACGATGAGGCCGGACCCGTCCAGAATGCACAGGCCGGCGTCGGTGGAGTCGATGACCGCGCGCAGAACCTGTTCCGCGGCGCGGATGCGCTCGGTGCCTTCCACAAGCCGGTGGCGCAGCGTGAGGTTCCGCTGCCAGGTGGCCAGCGCCGCACTGTCGGGCTCAGCGGCTGTCCGGCGTTCGGCGGCCAGGATCAGTGCATCGATGGTACGACGCTGTTCCTGCACCGTACGACGCAGCACGGTGACCTCGTCGCTGCCGCTGAGCGTCGCAACCTCCACCACCTCTGTCCTCCTCGCTGCCCGGCAAACGGTTCACGCGAAAGCGACGGCAACCAGGGTCTGGTTCATGTGCATGCCGTTGAACTGCTCACCGTAGGAACTGAACCCGGTCGCGTGATGGGCGGCCAGTAGCGCCCCCACCTGCCCGGTCAGGCCTTCACTCTCGAACTCGAGGCGACGCAGGATGCAGTCGAAGACCAGCATGCCGCCGATCGAACCCAGCTCCGCGGCCACGCCTTCCAGACATGCGCCGAGCTTCTCCAGCATGGCCTGCGGACGGCCGAGGCGCAGCACGTCGCCGACATCCACCCGGGCGAACATGCGCAGGAAGTCGTGGGCCTCGACCTCGGCGATGCTCCGGATCCAGCTCGTGCCACCGGCGTTGAGCAGAAGGGGATACCGGGAGAACACCGTGGGTGTCAGCTCACCGACGGGCAGACCGACAGCCTCGGCGTACGCCCGCGCCGCGGGCCGGCCGTTGATCGCCCGCACGATCCGGCGGTCCGGGTCGACATCGGTCGCCACAAGCACCGTACCTGTGGCCTCATGATGTTGCACCCGCATCAGGCGGAACGGCGCATCGGTGCGTACGACAGTGACCGTGGCCAGGTTTTCCGAGAACTGACCGTTGTAGTAGACCGCGGTACGCCGAAAGGTCAGATCGTCGCCGGCCGACGCGCCGATGATCGGAACATCACCCAGAGCCGCCATGAGGCTGGCGGTGAGCACGTCCTCGTTGCCACGTAATCCGTCGGTCAGCAGGACAGCGAACCCGTCGGCGTCTCCTATCCCCGCCCGCAGCTCAGCGATCGCCGCGCCGTTCTCCTCCACCACGGCGCATGGGTCGTCGAGCGGGCCCAGTGCGATGGTGCGGGCGCTCAGGGCACCTCCGGTCAGCGCTATCGCGCCGATCCCGGTGAGGTCATAGCCGTTCGCGCCGATGTTGCCGGCGCTCGTGCATCCGATAACCCGGTCGCCGAAGGCCGCACGAGTCGCTGCCGCAACGGCTGCGAGGTCGAAGCCGGGCGCTACGAACACCGCGTACAGATCCGCCTCCTGGCCCAGCGCCGCAACCAACTCCCCCACGGCAAGGGAGGCATCAGACTGATGCGACACCGCGGAGCGCACCACGACGCGGGTCTGACTGTTCGAGCCTGCCAGTGTCGACACCTGCGCTCCCCCTCGGCGAGAATTGGCTCCGCCGGTCGGTGCTGCCGTGAAAGTCGTACGCCCCGGCCCAGGGCGATTCTTCACGACCGGCTCCTCGATCGCGCGCATATCGGCCCGAATCGGCGTCAGGAACGTCGGCTACTCGCATCTTGCAGGACGGAGCTCGGCGGCGGGGCCGTGCTTGGTGTAGCACTGCTGTCCCCGGCAAGAATGCGCCTGCAGGTGCCATGTGGGATCGACAGCGCGGAGGCGAGCGTCACAGCGAAACCAGCCGTTACCGGTACTGGCCATTACCGGATACGGCCGGTACCGTTAGGGCATGCCCGAGAACGATCGCACCCGGACCACGCGGGGCCGCCAGCTCGACCCCACCCGGGATGCGGCCATCCTTGACGCAACGCTCGACGTCCTGGCTGAGGTCGGGTACACCGGCATGAAAATCGAGATGGTGGCCGAGCGGGCCAAGGCGGGAAAGGGGACGCTCTATCGCCGCTGGCCCTCGAAGGAGGAGCTTGTCATCGAAGCGGTGACCCGGATGGGTCAGCGTGACGTCGGTGCCGAGCAACTTCCGGATACCGGAACACTCCGCGGTGACATCATCGCTCTGATCCGTCCCGAGCTGATGGAGGAACAGAGCCAGAAAGTTCGAGTGATCGCCGGCCTCACGTCGATGCTTGCCAGCCATGAGGGGCTCGCCGAATCGGCGAACAACGCGAATATCGGGGCGTGGATCACCGCGAACCGGGTGCTCATTCAACGGGCGGTAGACCGCGGCGAGGCCAAAGCGGATGCCGACGTCGACTTTCTGGCACGCCTGATCCCGTCGATGTCGGCGCATCGCATCGCCCTCGAGGGAAAAGCGCTCGACAAGGATTTTCTCGTCAAGCTGGTCGACGAAGTATTACTGCCCGCTCTCCGGTAATCGTTCACTAAATCATATTTAGGCCGACTCTGCCCTGGGCGTCTGGCCGGCCATCGCCATGCCCTTTTTCAGGAGACTTTTGAGTCCGAAGTCTTTGATTCCGGCCGGCATGGCCGTCGTCGTCGCGACCGGGGTTTCCGGCGCCTCGCGGCGCCTCTTTGTCTCCGGCGTCATCCTCGCCCTTTTCCCGTAGTCCACCAACGCCAGCCGACCGAAAGAAGAACCTGCCATGCAGTACCGCATGCTCGGCGCCACCGGCGTCCAGATCAGCCGGCTCGGTCTGGGCACCATGATGTTCGGCGCCTGGGGCAACCCCGACCACGACGAGTCGATCAGAATCATCCACGCCGCGCTCGATGCCGGGATCAACTTCGTCGACACCGCCGACATGTATTCCCAGGGCGAGTCCGAGGAGATCGTCGGCAAAGCCCTGCAAGGTGCCCGTCGAGATGCCATCGTGCTTGCCACCAAGCTCCACAACCCCATGGGGCCCGACGTCAACGCCCGGGGCAACTCCCGCCGCTGGATCATGCGCGCCGTCGAGGGCAGCCTGCGCCGCCTGAGAACCGACCACATCGACCTCTACCAGGTGCACCGTCCCGAACCGGGCACCGACATCGACGAGACCCTCGGCGCGCTCACCGATCTCGTGCGGCAGGGCAAGATTCGCTACGCCGGCAGCTCCGCGTTCCCCGCCCACCAGATCGTCGAAGCACAGTGGACCGCTGAACGCCGCGGACGCGAACGATTCGTCAGCGAGCAGCCGCCGTACTCCATCCTCGCCCGCGGTATCGAAGCCGATGTCCTGCCCGTCGCTGAGCGGTACGCCATGGGCACCATCACCTGGAGCCCCCTCGCAGGTGGCTGGCTCACCGGCCGCTACCGCATCGGCGCAGACGCTCCCGGTAACAGCCGCGCCGCATGGATGCCGGCACGCTACGACCTGACCAACCCCGAGAACGCGATCAAACTCGAGGCCGTCGAGGCGCTGGCGGGGCTCGCCGACAGTGCGGGCATGTCACTGATCCATCTGGCGCTGGGCTTCGTCCTGGCCCACCGCGGCGTCACCGCACCACTGATCGGCCCCCGCACCATGGAACAACTGCAGAGCCAGGTCGGCGCCGCCGACCTGGTACTCGAGGACGACCTGCTGGACCGCATCGACGACATCGTCCCACCCGGTCGCACGATCGACACCGACGACGCCGGATACCTCCCACCCGCCCTCACCGACGCCACCCTGCGGCGCCGGCCGCAACGCTGAGAAAGCGACCGATGTCCACAGAACCGATCTCCTCGTCCCGTGCCAAGAATCTGGCCCTCGCCTTGCTGGCGATGACCCAGTTCGTCGTCGTCATCGACGCCTCCATCGTCAACGTCGCGCTGCCCTCGGTGGGGAGCGCACTCGCCATCTCCCAGGACAATCTCTCCTGGGTGGTCAACGCTTACACCCTGACCTTCGGCGGTTTTCTGCTGCTCGGCGGACGGCTCGCCGACCTGCTGGGCCGCCGGCGGATGTTCATCATCGGCATGGTCGTCTTCACCCTTGCCTCACTGGCCGGCGGCTTCGCCCAGAACGAGGCCTGGCTCATCACCGCTCGCGCCGTTCAGGGGCTCGGCGCGGCTGTCATCTCCCCGGCTGCGCTGTCCATCGTCACCACCACCTTCAGCGAAGGCCAGGAACGCAACCGCGCCCTCGGGATCTGGGGAGCCGTCGCCGGTGCCGGTGGTGCGGCGGGCGTGCTGCTCGGCGGTGTGCTCACCGAATATCTCGGCTGGGAGTGGGTGCTGTTCGTCAACGTGCCCATCGGCGCCCTGATCGTCTGGCAGGCACCCCGGCTCCTCAAGGAGTCCACCAGCGGCGAGGCGCACCGCGCTCTCGACATCCCCGGTGCGGTCACCGTCTCCGCCGGCCTGGCGCTGCTCGTCTACACCCTGGTCGACGCCTCCGCCGTGGGCTGGACGTCAACGGCCACATTGCTCCGAGGGCTGGGCGCCGTGATTCTGCTTGCCCTGTTCGTGGCCATCGAGCAGCGAACCCGCCGGCCGCTGGTGCCGTTCTCCATCTTCCGGCTGGGTACGCTGCGCGGCGCGAACGTGGCGGGACTGCTGGTCGGGATGTCGCTCATCTCGATGTTCTTTCTCGTCACGCTCTACCTGCAACAGGTACTCGGCTTCAGCGCCCTGCAGGCCGGGTTCGCCTACCTGCCACTGGCCATCTCCATCATCGTCGCCGCGGGTCTCGCGTCGCCGCTGGTCACCCGATGGGGCTTCAAACCCGTCCTCATCGGCGGTCTCGCCTTCGTCGCCGTGGGCCTCGCATGGTTCTCCCAGGCCGGCGCGGACGGTTCGTACGCGGGCGATGTGCTCGGCCCGTCGATGCTGGCCGGTGCCGGGCTCGGCCTCACCTTCGTCCCGGTGACGATCGCCGCGGTCACCGGCACCACCCCGGCCGAGGCCGGACTCGCCTCCGGGTTGATCAACACCAGTCAGCAGATCGGTGGCGCACTCGGCCTGGCGATCCTCGCATCGGTCGCGAACTCGTCGACCAGGGACGCGTTCGATTCAGGAATCCGCGACGCGAAAGTCGCCCTCACTGCCGGGTTCCACGACGCGTTCCTGGTCGGCGCCGCCTTCGCCGTCGCAGCAGCCGTCCTCGCCTTCTTCATGATCTCGTCACGGGACAGCCGCCACCACGCCGAGGCCGCCCAGCGCGGCGACGTCGACCTACCCGCAGTCTGACCGCACTGGCACCGGGCAACGCAGTCGGGTCGTAGTCGCCGCCGCCGAAAGCCACGTCACCACCTGTGCATCATCTCGATCTTGATCGAGGATCCGGTCAGCGGATGCGGCGACAGGACGGTGTCCTTAGGCTACGGCGGTGCCCGATGTCCCGGCCGTGCAGCGGCTGACCAAGAAAACACTGGTGACCGTCTCACATGCGCTGGAACAGGCGGCGCTCGCCGCCGCTGAGGACGGACCCATGGTGGTTGTCGCGCTGTTCCAGCGTCTGCCCTACTTCGAACGGGAGCGTCAGGTCTACGAGCGCATCGCGACCCTGGCCGCGATGACCCTGGTAGGCCTGGTCGCCGACCAAGCACCGGACATGCCGGCCGGTGCGTACCCTGTGCTGCTCGACGAAAAGGAGGATCTGGCACGGGAGTGGACCGTCGTGGTGTTGACGCCGCGATTCGGTGCGCTGCTGGTGGCCCACGATCTTGAGCAGTTCCAGCCCGGCGCCAGTTCGCTGGAGAGTGGGCGCGTTTTCGACGGCCGCTCCAGCTTCCGCCGTGACGAGGCGCTGCACGAGGTGCTCCGCCTGCGTAATCAGCTCGGGGACCGGCTGTCACCAGCCGCACTGTCCGCCATGGATGCGGCCCTCGACCGGGTACGTGAACTGCCGGCGACCCAGGGCGAGAGCCGAGCCGATGCGGCGCTGCGCCTGTTCGCGGCACGGGCCGAGCGGGACCACACCAGAGCACGGGCCGCTGCCCACCGCCCGGGACAGGATACGGAGCCCGACAATACCGGTGATACCGACCTGAGCGGCGAACCCGGAGTGCGGCGATGGGCGGGAGCCACCGGTGTCACCGCGTCGGGGGTGCTGCCGGTGGCGTTGCTCGCCGTCCGGATCAGCCACACAGCAGGAGGTGACGAGGGCCCGATCGGGCGTACGGGGACCCGGCAGCACCAGGCTGCTATCGAACTGCTCGTCAGCCGGTTACGGCCGGGTGATCGCGCGAGCAAGGTCGGCCAGGACGACTTCATGCTGTTCCTGCCGGCGCTGGGCCATGATGACGCGGTGGCATTCGCCTATGAGCTGGTGGCCGACTTCGCCGCCGCCGACGCACGCAGCGCGTTCCTGTCCGCGACGGTGACAGTGGCGCTGACCGTCACCCGCCGGCGGCCGCTGCCCGAGGAAGCACTGCGTCAGGCGCTGCAGTGGGCGATCACCCAGAACGCCCCGGTCGTAACCATCGACAGCTGACCTGCAGGTCGGTCAGCCTTCCCGCTGAACACCGAGGCCGGCGGAGTCGGAAGCCGACGGCGGATCCTGTAACCCTTCACCGGTACACACCCGGGCGCCGTCGCATTGCACCACCAGCACCAGGCAGGAGCGGATCAGCTCACCATCGACCCGGACCTCGCAGCCGCCGCAGGAACTGATCCCGACGGCCGGCATTCCGGCGCCCTACCCGCCGGTGATCGTCGAAAGCCGCTGCACCGGATGCGACTCCTGCACGCCCTCGAGAACGCGAGTGGACGACGGCAGCATCTTGGGCGACGCCCCCTCACCAGCTGGTGCTGCTGCCTTCATCCAGCGGCGGCCACGGCCGAGCAACGCGGCGAACGCGATCAGCGGTGTGTAGCTCCACGGTTCGGGATCACCGGTCAGTACGGCGTACCGGTGCGTCAGAAACCCCACGTAGACCAGGGCCGAAACCACCACCACCGTGACGCACACCCGCCGATCCGCCACCCACGTGGCGAGCACCGCGGTAGCGCCCGCCATCACCAGCGCCCGCGCGAACGATTCGGCGCCCGAAAACAGCCAGGCCGCGGCGAAACCTGCCGCGACCACGGCCACCATCGTGGCGGCGAGTTCGAAGGGTGCGCTCTCCTGCACGTCATCGTCGGTCTGCATGCGGGGCCGTCCTGTCCGCTGTGGCTCCACCGGCATCGTGCCGGGAGCTCTCGGAGCAATAGCAGCTCAGCGCAGACGTGCTGATCATGGGTGTTGACGGAGCTGATACGCCTGACGGCCCGATGTTGACGTCGTGTTGACGCTGTCACGTCGTGGCTGTGGCTACTGACATTTCAGCGCGGTTCTGACGACGCGTCGCACCGTCGCGGGTCGTACCGACTATGACCAGGCCGCCGGGTGCGGTGTTCATGGTTTGAAGCGATAGCCCATGCCCGGCTCGGTGAGCAGGTGGCGGGGGTGGGCAGGGTCGGTTTCGAGCTTGCGGCGCAGCCGGGCCATGTACTGGCGCAGATAGTTGGTTTCGGTCGAATACTGCGGACCCCATACGTCGTGCAGCAGCGCACGCTGGCTGAGCAGTTTGCCGGGGTGGCGCAGCAGGTGTTCGAGGAGCTGCCATTCGGTGGGGGTGAGCCGCACCGGGCGGTCGCCGCCGTCGATGGAGCGGGTGCCGAGGTTCACGGTGTAGCGGCCGAGTGGAACGGTGGTGGTCGTCTCGCCGGGCGGCTGGATGCGGCGGGTGACGGCCCGGATGCGGGCAAGGAGCTCGTCGATGCCGAAGGGTTTGGTTATGTAGTCGTCGGCTCCGGCGTCGAGGGCGTTGACCTTGTCGTGGCTCTCGGCCCGTCCGGAGAGCACGATGATGGGGATGGTGGTCCAGCCACGCAGGCCGCGGATGACCTCGGTGCCCTGCATGTCGGGCAGGCCGAGGTCCAGGACGACGAGGTCCGGGTGGTGGTGCGTGGCTGCGCGCAGCGCGGACGCACCGTCGGCCGCGGTGTCGACCTCGTACTGGCGTGCGCGCAGGTTGATGCGCAGCGCTCGGACGATCTGCGGTTCATCGTCGACAACCAGGATCCGCGTCATGCGGCGGCCGCCGTGGGCAGGGTAAGGATCATGGTGAGGCCCCCTCCGGGGGTTTCTTCGGGGGTCAGTGTGCCACCCATCGCCTCGGTCAGGCCACGGGACAGGGCCAGACCGAGGCCGACGCCGGTGTGGTTGTCACGGTCGCCGAGGCGCTGGAACGGCAGGAAGACGTCGTCCCAGCGGTCCTCGGGGATGCCGGGTCCGTGGTCGATGACGCGGATCTCGACTTTGTCACCGAGAGCGCTCGCGGTGACGGCGGGTGGCCGGTCGGCGGGGCTGTAGCGCTGGGCGTTGGCGAGCAGGTTGACGATGACGCGTTCCAGCAGGCCGGGGTCGGCATGGACGTAGGGCAGGTCGTCGGGGATGTGCGCGGCGACATCACGGCCGGTTGGTCCGAGGTCGTCCAGGGCGCGGGGTACGACCTCCTCCGCGCCGACGGCGATGGGGTGGACTCCGAGGGCGCCGGCTTGGAGGCGGCTCATGTCGAGCAGGTTCTCCACCAGCCGGGTCAGCCGATCGAGGGATTCGTCCGCGGTTTCCAGGAGTTCGGCGCGGTCGTCGTCGTCGAAATCCACGTCGGGGCTGCGCAGGCTGGCGACGGCGGCCTTGGCGGAGGAGAGCGGGGTGCGCAGGTCATGACTGACCGCGGCGAGCAGGGCGGTGCGCATCCGGTCGGCCTCCGCGAGGGGTTTGGCGGTCGCCGCCTCCGCGGTGAGTCGCTCCTGGCGAAGAGCCACAGTTGCCTGCGCGGCGAAGGCCTCGATGATGCGCCGGTCGCTGGCCTGCAGCGGCCGGCCCTTCATCAGCAGGGTCAGCTCGTCGTCCACCTTGACCTCCGCGTCGGCGTCCACCGATCGGGTGCAGACCCGCCCGCCTGCCTCCGCGACGACGACGCCTTTCTCCAGCAGGGTCACGGAGTCGAGTGTGAACGTCTCCCGCAGTCTTTCCAGAAGCGCGAGCAGGGGCCGTTCGCCACGCAGGACCCCGCCCGCGACGGTCGCGAGGATCTGCGCGTCCGTGCCCGCCTGCGCGGCCTGGCGGGTCTTGCGGGCGGCGGTGTCGACGACCCAGCTGACGGCGAGCGCGACCGCGACGAAGATGGCCAGGGCGAGCAGGTTGTCGCCCTCGGCGATGGTGAAGCGGCCCACTGGCGGGGTGAAGAAGTAGTTGAGCATCAGGGATCCCGCGACGGCGGCGAGCAGCGCCGGCCAGAGACCGCCGATCAACGCGACGCCGACAACTGCGGCCAGGAACAGCAGGATGTCGTTGGTGAGCGACAGCGACGGGCCGGCGGACAACAGCGCGGTCAGGGCCGGCAGTCCTGCGGTGGTGGCGACGTACCCGGCGATCCGGCGGCCGCGGGACAGGGCCGCCGGTATGCGGCGGGCGCTGCGACCCTGGCTGGCGCGTTCGTGGGGTACGAGGTGGACGTCGATCGAGCCGGACAGCGAGGTGGTGGTCACGCCTACGCCGGCGGACAGCATCTGGGCGAACTTGCCGCGGCTGCTCACCCCGAGCACGATCTGCGTGGCATTGACGGCGCGGGCGAAGTCGAGCAGGGCTTGGGGTACATCGGCGCCGGCGACCTGGTGGTAGGAACCGCCCAGGCTCTCCACGAGGATCCGCTGCCGGGCCAGGGTCGCCGGGTCGGCTCCGGCCAGACCGTCGTTGCGAGTGACGTGTACGGCCATCAGGTCCACGCCACCGGATCGCGGTGACGCCGTCCGGGTGGCGATGCGGGCCGCCCTCCGGATCAGGGTCTCGCCCTCGGGGCCGCCGGTCAGCGCGACGACGACCCGTTCCCGTGTCTCCCACGTCTTGTCGATCTTGTTGTCGGTGCGGTACTTGTCGAGCTGGTCCTCGACCTTGTCGGCGAGCCACAGCAGGGCGAGCTCGCGCAGTGCGGTGAGGTTGCCGGTCCGGAAGTAGTTGCCGAGCGCGGCGTCGATCTTCTCCGGCTGGTAGATGTTGCCGTGTGCCATCCGCCGGCGCAGCGCTTCCGGGGTCATGTCGACGAGCTCGACCTGCTCGGCGGCGCGGACCACGGCGTCGGGGACGGTTTCGCGCTGTTCGACGCCGGTGATCTGCGCGACGACGTCGTTGAGCGATTCGAGGTGCTGCACGTTCACGGTGCTCAGGACATCGATGCCCGCGTCGAGCAGCTCGTTGATGTCCTCCCAGCGCTTGCCGTGGCGGGAGCCGGGCACGTTGGTGTGCGCCAGCTCGTCCACCACCACCAGTTCCGGCGCGCGGGCCAGGACCGCGCCGACGTCAAGTTCCGTGAAGTCGACGCCCCGGTACTGCACCTTGCGGCGGGACACGACCTCGAGGTCGGCGAGCATGGCCTGGGTGTGGCGGCGCCCATGGGTCTCCACCAGCGCCACGACTACGTCGGTGCCGCGTTCGGCGCGCCGGTGTGCCTCCTCCAGCATGGTGTAGGTCTTGCCGACGCCGGGTGCGGCGCCGAGGTAGATGCGTAGTTCTCCGCGTGTCATCTCCGCGCCGCCTCCCGTCCGTTACTTCTGGCCGTCGAGGGCCAAGTTGAGTTTCAGTACGTTGACCGCCGGCTCGCCGAGGAACCCGAGCGCCCGGTCGGTCGTGTTGTCGCTCACCAATGTGCGGACCGCGTCCTGCGACAGTCCCCGTTCCCGGGCGATCCGGGGGACCTGCAGCGCCGCATACGCGGGGCTGATGTCGGGGTCGAGCCCGCTGGCGCCGGCGGTGACGGCGTCGGCCGGGACAGCGGGCGTGGCCGGGGCGTCGCCGCGGATCGGGGTCATGATGCCGCCGAAGGCCTGGTAGTCGTCGCCGATCTTGGCGGACTCGACGGTGACGCCCTCGTAGGTGGCCACGAACGGCGTACCCGTCTGGTTGACCGACACGACGCGGGTGACCGGACCGGTGAGGCCGTCGCGATGGAACACCGCGAGGACCGCGCCGACGCCGTCGGTGGTGCAGTAGGGCCGGCGGCCGTCGACACCTTCGAGGGTGCCGACGGCGAGGCTGCGGGCGCAGACCTGGGTGAGCAGGCTCTGCGACGCGTCTTCCTCGTTGGCGGCGAGGGTGTCGACAATGCTGTTCGGGCCGAGGTTGCTGGCCGACGTCGCGGTGGGATCGTAGCCGTCGCCGGCCGCGGACGGGCGGCTCTGGAAGTAGCGCGGCACAGGGTTTCCGTCCGCGTCGGTGAAGGACTGGCCGATGATCAGGCTGCCGTTGGCGACCAGGGAACCACCGGCCTTGTCACTCAGACCGGGGATCCGGCCCACTGCGGTCAGTAGCAGCGGGTACGCGAGCCCGGTGACCACTGTGAGAACGAGTAGCGCTCGCAGGGCGGCGAGGTGCTGGGAGAGCCAACTAGGAAGTCGCATGTCAGATCCCGGGGATGAACTGGATGAGGAGGTCGATGAGTTTGATGCCGAGGAAGGGGGCGATGACGCCGCCCAGCCCGTACACAAGGAGGTTTCGTCGTAGCAGTGAGCTGGCACTGGAGGGTGTGTATCGCACGCCTTTGAGGGCGAGCGGGATCAGTGCGACGATGACGAGGGCGTTGAAGATGACCGCGGACAGGATCGCGGAGCCTGGTGAGTGCAGCCGCATGACGTTGAGCGTGTCGAGGCCGGGGTAGACGGCGGCGAAGATGGCCGGGATGATCGCGAAGTATTTGGCGATGTCGTTGGTGATGGAGAACGTCGTCAGTGCGCCGCGGGTGATGAGCAGCTGTTTGCCGATCTCGACGATCTCGATGAGTTTGGTCGGGTCGGAGTCGAGGTCGACCATGTTGCCGGCCTCCTTCGCGGCCGACGTGCCGGTGTTCATGGCGACGCCGACGTCGGCCTGTGCGAGGGCGGGTGCGTCGTTCGTGCCGTCGCCGGTCATCGCGACCAGCCGGCCGCCCTCCTGCTCCTTGCGGATGTAGGCGAGCTTGTCCTCCGGGGTGGCTTCGGCGAGGAAATCGTCGACGCCGGCCTCGTCGGCGATGGCCTTGGCGGTGCGGGGGTTGTCGCCGGTGATCATGACGGTGCGGATGCCCATCCTGCGCATCTCGTCGAACCGCTCGCGCATGCCCGCCTTGACGACGTCCTTGAGGTGGATGACGCCCAGGATGCGGCCCTGCTCCGCGACGACCAGCGGGGTGCCGCCGGAGGAGCTGATGTCGTCCACAATGGAGGCGACTTCGGCGGTGGCTCCGCCGGCCCAGGCGATCACCGCGGCTGCGGCGCCCTTGCGGATCTGCCGGTCGCCGAGGTCGACGCCACTCATCCGGGTCTGCGCGGTGAACGGCACGAACGTCGCGTCGGCGATCAGGCCGGGTTCGCGCTCCCGCAACCCGAAATCCGTCTTGGCGAGGACCACGATCGAGCGCCCTTCGGGCGTTTCGTCGGCCAGGCTGGCGAGCTGCGCGGCGTCCGCAAGGGTCGATGCCGTGACACCTTCGACGGGTACGAACTCAGCGGCCTGACGGTTTCCCAGAGTGATCGTGCCCG
>NZ_BOMN01000086.1 GCF_016862215.1 Winogradskya humida | reverse complement strand
GCGGTCCCCAGCGCGGTTCCCGCCGCCCGCCGGCCCACCCAAACTTCTCTAGCACGATTCCCGCCGTCCCCCGACCCACCCACGCGATTCTCGGCGCTCGCCGACCCGCCCACGGTTCTCCAGCGCGGTTCCCGCCGTCCCCCGACCCACCCGCGGTTCTCCAGCACGTTTCTCGGCGCTCGCCGACCCACCCGCGGTTCTCCAGCACGTTTCTCGGCTCTCGCCGACCCACGCGCGGTTCTCCAGTGCGGTTCCGCGTTCGCCGGCTCGCACCCGACGGCACCGTCATGGAATTTCCGCTGCCCGACGGCATGCGGATGGAGAGGCATTCGGGTAGCCCTCCCGGAGGGCAGGACCAGCCCCACCCGAGCCCACCACCTAGCCGGAGCAACACCTGTTGCCATTCAGGCGCGCGCAACAAGTGTTGACATCGTTGATCTAGCAACATACGTTGCTTGCGTGGGCGTTGACTCGAATGTGGATCTGGCCGGGCTTGTTGATGCGGTTGCGGCGCCGGGTGGGCTGGTGGGGCTGGAGCGGTTGACGGAGTCGCTGGTGGCGATGGAGGGGCGGCGGACGTCGATCATCGATGGGTTGCGGCAGGGGCGGGCTGCCAGCTGGGATGAGATCGGCAGGGCGTGCGGGATGACTCGGCAGGGGGCGACTCGACGGTGGTCCAAGCAGGTGCATGCGGGTTCGTTCGGGGCGGCGGCGGAGGCTTATCGGCGGGGGCGGCCGGGTTATCCGCAGTCGGCGGTGGAGTTCGCGGTCCCGAGGCGGGCCAAGCGGGTGCTGGATCTGGGTGCCGGGACGGGGAAGTTCACCGAGCTGCTGGTGGCGGCCGGGCTGGATGTCGTGGCCGTGGAGCCGTCCGAGCAGATGCGGGCACAGCTGGCCGCCGCGGTGCCGGGGGCCGCCGTCCGGAGCGGGTCCGCGGAGAGCATCCCGCTGCCCGATGCCAGCGTCGACGCCGTCGTGGTGGCCCAGGCGTGGCACTGGGTCGACACCGCGCTCGCCGTTCCCGAGGTTGCCCGGGTGTTGCGGCCCGGTGGTGCGCTCAGTCTCGTGTGGAACATCCGCGATCACGCGGAGCCCTGGGTCGCACTGCTGGACAACGTTCTGCATCAGCACACGCGGCAGGAGATCGACACCGAGCCTGCCCTGCCGAGCCCGTTCGAGCAGGTCGAGCGGACCGAGATCCGGTGGCGGCATCCCCTCACCCGCGGTGAGCTGCTGGACATGGTGGCGTCGCGGAGCTACGTGATCGTGCTGCCCGAGCAGGAGCGGGCGCAGCTCCTCGGTGAGGTCGAGGAGCTGCTGGACTCGCACCCCGATCTGAAGGGGCGCGACGAGCTGAGCATGCCCTACATCACCCGCTGCACCCGGGCGCTGCGGGCTTAGGACTGTCCGGCCGATCATGAACGGCCCGCGATCGGCCGGACAAGGCTCAGGCGAGGTTGGACGAGCGGGGGTAGGCGTCCTCGGGGTCGGTGATGACGTTGACCAGGTAGGGGACGCCCGCGTTGAAGGCGCGGGTCAGGGCCGGCTCGAGGTCGTTCGCCTTGGTGACCGTTTCGCCGGCTCCGCCCAGCGCCTCGACCACGTGGTCGTAGTGCAGGCCCGGTTGCAGGTCGGCGGCGACGTCGTAGCCGTACATGGCGCGCATGGGGTGTTTTTCCAGGCCCCAGATGCCGTTGTTGCCGACCACGATGACCACCGGGAGGTTCTGGCGGGCCAGGGATTCGGCGTCCATGAGGGAGAAGCCCGCCGCGCCGTCGCCCATCAGCACGCAGATCTGGCGGTCCGGATATGTCACCCGGGCCCCCATCGCGTAGCCCATGCCGGTGCCGAGGCAGCCGTAGGGACCCGGGTCGAGCCACGTGCCGGGCTGGGACGGCTCGAGGTAGCGGCCCGCGTACGACACGAAGTCGCCGCCGTCGCCGATCGTCACCGCGTCGGGCGCGAGAACCTTGCGGAGCTCGCCGTAGACGCGGGCCGGCTTGATCGGGTCCGTTTCGGCGGCCATGGCAGCGGCGTCCCGGGAGCGGCCCGCGTCCTCGGCGGCGCGCAGGCCGGCCGTCCATTCGCTGTGGTCGGCGCGTTTGCCGGTGTGGTCGGCGAGCGCGGTGAGGGTCGCGCGCAGGTCACCGGCCGGGGACACCGCGGGCTGGACGTGGGTGGCCCGCTGGGACGGGGCGTCGACGATGTGGATGACCTGGGCGGGATCGAACTCGCCGAAGTTGAGGCGGAAGTCGAGGGGTGTGCCGATGACCGCGATCACGTCGGCTTCGTTGAGCGCCGCCCGGCGGGCCTTGGCGAAGTTGAGCGGATGGCCGGGCGGCAGCGCGCCACGACCCATGCCGTTGGTGAAGACCGGGATCTGCAAGGCTTCCGCGGCCGCCGTCAGTGCTTCGATCGCGTCGCCGGCCCAGACGTCGGAGCCTGCGATGATCACCGGGCGGGCGGCGGAGGCGAGCAGCTCGGCGGCTTTCGCGATGTCGGCCGGGTCCGCGGTGGTGACCGGGATCGGGTCGGCAACGGGGGCGGGCACGTCCTCACTGGAGAACAGCACCTCGAGTGGCAGGTCCAGGAAGGCCGGGCCGCGGTGCGCGGTGAGCGCGGCGGTCAGTGCGGCCTGCACGGAGCCCGGGATGGATGCCGTGTCGGGCACCGTCGCTGCGTACTTGGTGATGGAGGAGACCAGCGGGATGTGGTCGATCTCCTGGAGGCTGCCGGATCCCCAGCGGAAGGCCGGGGCCCGCCCGCCGAGCACCAGGACCGGGGAGGCATTGAAGAACGCGCTGGTCAGGCCCGAGATGCCGTTGGTGACGCCGGGGCCGGCCGTGAGCACCGCGAGACCCGGACGGCGCTGCAGCTTGGCGACGGCCTCGGCGGCGAACACCGCCGACTGCTCGTGGCGCACGTCATAGATCGGGAAACCGGCTTTGTGCGCGGCGTCGTAGAGCGGGAAGACATGGCCTCCGGAGAGGGTGAAGAGCTCCCGGATCCCGTACGCCCGGAGCGCCGCCAGCGCCAACTCCCCGCCGTGCCCCTCGATCTGCCCCTCGCTCATGTCGCCCATACCCGAGTGCTCCCCTCGATCGGCCCGTGCCCAGCACGCTACCGCCGAACGGGCACGGGTTCAGCTCAGCAGGCGACTGAGATCGTCGATGAGGTACGAGACGCTGGAGCCGAACGAGACGCCCGACGTGAGGCTGTACGCCACGAGCAACGTCAGCACCGGCACGGCAACGAGCACCAGAATGCTGAGCAGCACCTGGAGGACCCGCATGCCCCCGCGCTTGCGAGCCGGCACCGGCGGAGCCTGCCACCCCACAGTCGGCGGCCGCTGCGAAGAAGGCCGCGCAGCAGAAGCGGCCCGCGCAGCAGAGGCCGGCCGCCCCGACGAAGCGGGCCGCGCAGAAGAGGCAGACCGGGCAGAAGAGGCAGACCGGGCAGAAGAAGCAGGCCGGGCCGGAGAAGCGGAAGGACGAGCGGGCGAGGAAGGCCGCGCCGCCTTCTGGGTCGGGGCGGCCGGCGGCGAGACCGGCGCGGTGACCGCGATGTCCTGAGAGATCGGGGACGTGGCCTCAGGATCGGGCACCCAGTGATGCTCGGCGTCCGGCCAGGGGTCGACCGCGGGCGGCATCCCGCCGGTGAAGTCGCTCCGGCCAAGGTTGAGGTCGCGGCGGGACTGCGGCACGGTCTCCATGTCGTCGACCGTGACCCGCTTGCTGCGGGTGGCCGGAGGCTCGCGGGAGAGCAGCCGCATCTCCGAGGTCGGGCCGGGGGCGGCGGGTTCGCTGGCCAGCAGGGCCGCGTCGGCGAGGATGCTGCCCTCGGCGACGACGAGCTCCGGCTGCTCGATGACGACCGGGGCCTCGCCCAGGGCCCGGTGCAGCAGGGTGCCGACGAGCGGGATCCGGCTGGCGCCGCCGACCAGGAAGACGCCGGCGAGGCGGCCGTCGGGCAGGTCGGCCCAGCGCAGCAGCTCCTGGGTGACCTGCACGGTCTGGTCGAGGATCGGGCGCGCGAGCTCTTCCAGCTCGTCCCGCGTCACGTGCATCTCGACGTTGAGCAGGGGGATCATGACGTCCGCGGACTGGCTACGGGACAGCCGTTCCTTCGCGATGCGTACGTCGTCCCAGAGCTGGCGCTGGGCGCGGCGTTCCTCGAGCGTCGTCGGCTCGCTGAGCCGCTGCCAGGCCTGCGGATCGCGCTCGGCGCAGAGTTTGCCGAGGTGCTCCACGATCGCGGCGTCGATGTCCAGGCCGCCGAGGTCGTCACGGCCGTCGACCGCGAGGACCTCGAACCCCTCGGCCGTACGCGCGACGACGCTCGCATCGAACGTCCCCGCCCCGAAGTCGTGCACCACGACGACAGAGCCGATGGGCACGTCCCGGCCGAGCACCTCGGCGAAGTAGGTGGCCGCAGCGACGGGCTCAGCAACGAGCCGCACCCGCTCCAGCCCCGCGCGCCCGGCCGCTTCGGCGAGCAGGCCGCGCCGAGTGGCACCCCAGGTCGCGGGGCAGGTGAGGGTGGTCTCGGGCCGGACCGGGCCGACGGCGCGGTGCCATTCCTCGACGACGCGGACCAGCACGGCGGCGATCAGGTCGACGACCGGCAGCTCGCGCTCGCCGAGCAGCACAAGACCGTCGTCGATGCGCCGTTTGGGGTTGGGCTCGAAGCGGGCGGGGTCGCGGCGGGCGCTGTGCACGGCGTCCCGGCCGACCAGCAGCGTGCCGTCGGGCTCGGAGTAGACGGCCGAGGGCAGCAGCGGCGAGCCGTCGAGAATGATCGGGCGGGCGCGGCCGTCGGGCCAGCGCGCCACGGCGACCGTGTTCGAGGTGCCGAAGTCGACGCCGAGCGCGTGCCGACCCTGGTCGATGGACATGCGCGCCAGTGTAAGGGGTGGCGCACACGAGTTGATCAGGGCAAGGGCGCGTTACCGCACCGGTCGCCAGCGAAGGCGGCCGTCGTGGCCGCGGGTGCACCGGACTGCCTGCCCGTCCTTGGTCCGGCCGGTGCTGCCCTCGATCTCACAGATTTCCCGGACCACCGGCGCGTCGTCCTTCTCCGGCGGCAGCAGCGCCAAGTCGGGAGGCGTGGTGGTAGAGGGAGGAGAGGTAGCAACAAAGGGGGTGAGTGCAGGAGGGGAAGAAGGAGGTGTCGAGACCGGCGGAGGCGTAGTGGGGCGCTGGGAACGCGTGAGGCGGCGCGAGGCCATGCCGGAGGAGGGCGGCGCCGAGGTGGCGCGACTCGACGGGTGCGGGTCCACCGGCTTCGGATCCACCACGACCGGAGCGTCCGCGGTGCGCGGCGCCGCCGAGAGGTGTTCCTGCTTGCCGCCGAAAGTGACAAACCCGATCACACCGCAGAGCAGCGCCTGACCGACGACCAGCATCACGGCGACGGTCACCGTCCGCCTCACCGATGTCGCGCCCACCCCAGGCATCGTCACAGAGGGGAACTTTATGGCAACAGATCGATATCCGCGAGATCCCCTCTCGGTAATACCATGATCACTTTCCGGTAAATGTCGGCTTCCGCTTCTCGACGAAGGCCGTGGTGCCCTCGACCCGGTCGTCGGTCGCGAACAGACCCGCGAAAAGGTGGCTCTCCAGCGCGAGCCCCGAGGCGAGATCCATGTTCAGGCCGCTGTCGATGGCCTGCTTCGCCGCGCGCAGAGCCAGTGCCGGACCGGTGAGGTACGGCCGGACGAGCTCAACCGCGGCGGCGTACACCTCGGCTGCCGGAACGACCCGGTCAGCGAGACCGATCCGCAGCGCCTCCTCGGCGTCGACCATGCGGCCCGAGAAGATCAGGTCCTTGGCCCGGGCCGGTCCGACGAGCCGAGCCAGCCGCTGCGTGCCGCCCGCACCGGGGATGATGCCCAGCTTGATCTCGGGCTGCCCGAGCTTGGCGTCCTCCGCGACGACCCGCCAGTCGCAGGCCAGCGCCAGCTCGCAACCGCCTCCGAGGGCATAACCGGTGATCGCGGCGACTACCGGCTTGGGGATCCGGGCGACCGCGTCGAAGGCACCGGACAGCGCCTCCGCGCGTACGGTCATCTCCTGAAAGGTCGTGGTGGTGAACTCGGTGATGTCGGCACCGGCGGCGAAGACCTTCTCCCCGCCGTACACGATGACGGCACGGACCTCGGGTGTCGCGGCCGCGACCCGTGCGGCCTCCCTGAGCTCCTCCTGGATCTGGGTGTTGAGCGCGTTCATCGGGGGCCTGCCCAACCGGATCGTCCCGATCGCCTCGTTGATCTCCAGCTCCACGAACTCGCCCACCAGATGCCTCCCGATCGATCGTTAACGTCCTCGACAGGGTAAGGCGCGGGCCCGCGGGTAACTACCATTCGGGACGAGGGAGGCGCCATGATCACTTATTACCGGGACGGGGACGTGCTGGTGACGTCGACCGGGATCCGGATGGACGGCCGCGATTACCGGCTGAGCGACCTCGCGCGTGTCTGGCACTCCCGCGGGCGGCGACAGTGGTCGGCGGTGGCCGGGCGGGGCGTGCTCGGGCTCGCCGTCCTCATTCCCGTGCTGATCGGTGCGATCGGCATCTCGATCGCCGTGCTGGTCGAGGCCTCGACCGCCGTGACCATCGCCCTGGTCGGTGGTGGCATCCTGATCGGGCTGGTCGCACTCCCCCTCGCCGACGTGCTGCTGGAGTTCGTGGACCGCTCCCACGACCGGGGCAGCCACCCGCTCGAGATCTGGGCGGAGGTGCGCGGCACCCGGGTGCTGCTGCTGCGATCGAACAACCGGCAGCGCTTCGGACAGATCTACCGGGCGCTGCAACGCGCACTGGACCAGGACACCGTTTCCCAAGGAGACCAGGCGTGACCCTTTCCCAAGGAGGCCAGGCGTGACAAGGAAAGACACGATTCAGGCGCTGGCGCTCGCGGGGGTGCTCGCCACCAGCGGAGTGCTGCACTTCGCGAAGCCGCGCCCCTTCGACCGGATCGTGCCGCGCTCCCTGCCCGGCAGCCGGCGCACCTACACGTACGTCAGCGGCGCCGCCGAACTGGCCATCGCCGCCGCGATCGCCGTGCCGCGGACACGCGCCCTGGGTGGCCTGGCCGCGGCCGGGCTCTTCGCGGCGGTCTTCCCCGCCAACGTCAAGATGGCCGTTGACTGGCGGCACGCCTCGCCGGCCAAGCGAGCGATCGCCTACGGCCGTCTTCCATTGCAGGTGCCGTTGGTCCTGTGGGGGTTGCAAGTCGCCGGAAAAGTGAAAAAGATATAAAAATATCCGGCACGATCGGGACATCATGAAGGCCACCACGGTCGCCCCGACCGGCATCCCGGGCTGAGCAACCTCGCCGAGGTGCTCTGCGGCGAGGTCTACCGCTTCGTCAGCATGGCCCGCCAGTCCTAGGCGGCGGTACCCTTCGCATACAGCGCGTCGATGTCAGCACGCGACGGTAGGGCATTAGAGGCACCGACTTTGCGTACGCAAGCCGCGCCCGCCGCGTTGGCCCAGCGGACCGCCTCGACCAGGTCCCTGCCCTCGCCCCAGGCAACGGCCAGCGCCCCGGTGAACGCGTCACCCGCGGCGGTCGTGTCGACGACGTCCACCTGGAACGGCGGGATGCGTTCGTCGGCGCCGTCGCGGTCGGCGTACCAGGAGCCCTTGCCGCTGAGGGTGAGGACCACCCTCGGGACCAGCTCGAGAAGCGCGCCCATGTCGGCCTCGTCGGTCCGGGTGATCGCCGTGGCCTCGCCCTCGTTGACCACGAGCAGGTCGATCACCGACAGCAGCTCCGGCGGCAGGTGCCGGGCCGGTGCGGCGTTCAGGATCGTCCGGGTGCCGCCCTCGCGCGCCGCCTTCGCCGCCGCGGTCACCGTCTCGACCGGGATCTCCTGCTGGCAGATCAACACGTCGCCCTCGGCGATCACCGCCTCCTCCGCGGCGCTGAGACCGGCGAAGGTGCTGTTGGCGCCCGGGCTGACCATGATGGTGTTCTCGCCGGCGCGGTCGACCATGATGACCGCCACACCGGACGAGCCGTAGCTGGTGCGGACGTGCGTGGTGTCCACGCCGGACGCGTTCAGCCGGGCCTTGATGGTCACCCCGAACGCGTCCGAGCCGATCGCGCCGAGGAACGCGCAGCTGCCACCGGCCCGGGCGGCGGCGATCGCCTGGTTGGCGCCCTTACCACCCGGCGTCATCATGAAGTCGTCGCCGAGGACCGTCTCGCCGGGCAGCGGCAGGCGCTCGGCCAGCCCCACCAGATCCATGTTGGCGCTGCCCGCGACGACGATCCGCGGCAAGGAGTCGGCCATGTGTGATCCCTAGGCCGCGCGGGCCGTGTAGCGGTCGCCGTGACGCTGGATGGCCAGCGGCAGGCCGAACGTCTTGGACAGGTTGTCCGCGGTCAGCACCTCGCCGAGCAGCCCGGACGCCACGACCGTACCCTCGCGCAGCAGCAGCGCGTGGGTGAAGCCGGGCGGAATCTCCTCGACGTGATGGGTGACCAGCACCATGGCCGGGGCGTCCGGGTCCTCGGCCAGCTCGGTCAGCCGGGCCAGCAGGTCCTCGCGGCCACCCAGGTCGAGCCCGGCGGTCGGCTCGTCGAGCAGCATCAGCTCGGGGTCGGTCATCAGCGCACGGGCGATCTGGGTGCGCTTCTTCTCACCCTCGCTCAGGGTGCCGAACTCGCGGTCGGTGAGCCCGCCCATGCCCATCTGCTCCAGCAGCTGCCGGGCGCGGGCCTCGTCCTGCGGGTCGTAGCTCTCCCGCCAGCGGCCGACCACCGACCACGCGGCGGTGACCACGACGTCGAGGACCCGCTCGGCCGGCGGCACCCGCTCGGCGAGCTGACCGGTCGTGATGCCGACCCGGGTCCGCAGCTCGTTGACGTCGGTCCGGCCGAGCCGCTCCCCCAGCACCCACGCCACACCCTGGGACGGGTGCAGCCGCGCGGAGGAGAGATTGAGCAAAGTGGTCTTCCCGGCGCCGTTCGGGCCCAGGATCACCCACCGCTCGTCGAGCTCGACCTGCCAGGTGAGACTCCGCAGCAGATAGTTGCCGCCGCGGATGACACTCACCCGGTCGAAGGAGATGACGGTGTCGTCGTCGGGGGGTGTGGGGGTCGCTGCGTCGAGCACGCGTCCATCCAACCACGCACGCCGCCCGGGATAAGACGGCGTGCCGAGGCTCACCCCGTGGTTGATCCGAAGACTTCGTCGCGGACGGCGTCCAGGGCCGCCAGGAGCGCGCCGTTGAGGATCGGTTCGACGGCGACCTCGCTCACCACGACCTTCGGCGCGACCAGGGTGATCGAGGCGACCTCCGCCTGCACCCGCTCGGCGAGCGCGGTGCCACCGGCCTGGCTGACCTCGCCCGCGAGCACCACGAGCGGCGGGTCGAGCACGACGCAGGTCGCGGCGACACCGAGCGAGAGCCGGCGGGCGAGCTCGTCGAGCACCGGCGCGCCCTTCTCCCCGGCTGCCAGCGCGGCGCGGATCACGTCGGCCGCCTCGGCGCCCTTGAAGCCGTACTGCTTACCGATCGCCTTGGCCGCGTCGGCGGCGACGAGCGTCTGGAAGCCGCCCTTCACGCCGCGCTGGGAGGCGTTGTGCGGCGGCTCGGTGCCCGCGACCGGCAGGTAGCCGATCTCGCCCGCCGCGCCCGTGCTGCCCTGGTGCAGCCGCCCGTCGATGACGGTGGCCAGGCCGACGCCGCGGTCGACCCAGATGAGCACGAAGTCGTCGACGCCCTTGGCCGCGCCGGCGTGCTGCTCGGCGATGGCCACCAGGTTGACGTCGTTGCCGAAGACGACCGGGACGCTGAGGTCCTTGCGCAGGTCGGCGAGCAGGCCCCGGTGCCAGCGCGGCAGGTCGAACGCGAACGAGACCTCGCTGGTCTTCGGGTCGACCAGGCCGGGGGTGCCGAGCACGACCCGGCGTACCGACTCGAGCGTGGTGCCGGCCGCGGCCGCCGCCCCGAGGACGGCGCTGTGCACGGCGCCGACCGGGTCCTCGATGTCCTGGGTGGACTGCTCGCTGCGCCCGACGATCTCGCCGGTGATGTCCGCGCACGCCGCCACGACGCGGTCGGGCAGGACCTCGACGCCGATGACGTACGCGCTGCCGGGCGTCACCGCATAGAGCTGGGCGTTGGGTCCCCGCCCGCCGGCCTGCTCGCCGACCCGGCGGACGAGACCGCGCTCCTCCAGCCGCTCGACCAGCTGAGAGGCGGTGACCTTGCTCAGCCCGGTCATCTCACCGAGCTGGGCGCGGGTCAGCGGCCCCTTCGCGAGCAGCAGCTCGAGCGCGGCGCGGTCGTTGAGCGCGCGCAGCAGCCTGGGTGTGCCCGGCAAGCGGGTGGCGGCCATAACTACGTCCCCTAGGTATTGAGGATGATTTGCTATCACGGTATCCGGACGCGCCGCAGCGTATCGGTGGGAAGGTAACCATGCCGATCGACCCAGGGCTACAACGCCTCGCCCTGGGCACCATTCTTGCGGCTTTTGTCGGCAAAAACGTACCGGAATGGTTGCTCAGGTCATTGGCGGACGGGCTCGCCGGGGTCACCCTCTTCGGGACGAACATCGAAAGTCCGGCTCAGGTCGCCGATCTCACCACCCAACTGCGATCGGTACGCCGGGACGCGCTCATCGCCACCGACGAGGAGGGCGGCGACGTGACCCGGCTTGCCCATCGGACGGGCAGCGCGTACCCGGGGAACGCGGCGCTCGGGGTGGTCGACGATGTTCTGCTGACGCGGACGGCGTACACATCGATCGGTTCTGAGCTGGCGGCGTGCGGCATCACCCTGAATTTCGCCCCCGTGGCGGACGTCAACACCACGGACGACAATCCCGTCATCGGTACGCGTTCCTTCGGCTCCGACCCGGCCCTTGTCGCCCGGCACACGGCAGCTGCGGTCACGGGTCTGCAATCGGCCGGCGTCCTGGCCTGCACCAAGCATTTCCCCGGCCACGGCGCGACCCGCACGGATTCCCACCTCGACCTGCCCGTGGTCGACGCTCCCCTCGCGGTGCTGCGTGAGCGCGACCTTCCGCCGTTCGCCGCGGCCATCGCCGCCGGAACAGCCGCGATCATGACCGCACACCTGAGAATCCCGGCTCTGACCGGTGCGGGCCCGGCGACATTCTCCCGCGCGGTGCTGCAAGATCTTCTCCGCCATGAGTACGCGTTCAGCGGCGCAATCATCACGGACGCCCTGGAAATGCGCGGCGCCGCCGGGGCTGTCGGCGGTCCCGGCCCGGCGGCGGTGCTGGCGTTGGCCGCGGGCGCCGACCTGCTCTGCCTGGGCGCCCACGTCACCCCCGCCCTCGTCACCACCGTGGTCACCGACATCGTCACCGCGGTCGGTGACGGCCGGCTCCCCCGCACCCGCCTGGAGGACGCCGCAGCCCGCACGGCAGCACTCACCCCCGCCGCCCGCACCGCGATGCTCGCCCCCGCCGCGGACATCGGCTGGGAGGTGGCCCGGCGTGCGCTGCGCATCGAGGGTTCCGTGGCGGACTTCGGCGACGTCCTCGTGATCAAGCTGCACACCGGCTCGACCATCGTCGAGGGCCGCGTCCCCTGGGGTCTCGGCGTACCCGCGCTGTCGATCGCAGCGGCCTCGACCTCGGCCGATGAGCTCATCGCCCGGGCCGGATCACGGCCCATCGTGATCATCGGCAGACGGTTGCACCGCACCGAGGAGAACCGGTACCTGATCGAATCGCTCACCAGGCGCCATACTGGTGTTGTGGTGGAGATGGGGTGGCCGTCCGATTGGCGCCCCACCGGCGCCCGGGCGTTCCTGACGACCTACGGCGCCGGCGAGGTCAACGGCAGGGCCGCGGCAGCGGCGCTCGGCCTGCTCCACCCCCGGAACTGAGGCAGCGGCGGGCCGCCACCCGCCGCTGCCTCTTCACTCTCCGCACACACGACTGCAATAACGCAGAGTAATCAATACGCCCGATTAAGCCGCTAATGCCGGGTTCCAAGTGTTCCGCCGCACATGCCGCCCCGTCCGAACGGTCAATTCCCGCACCCTGCGCTTCCCTTGTCGGACGATCATCACGTAGCGTCATGTTTGCAGGTGGATCTGGGGATGCCGCCGGCGAGCTCCGGACTTCGGGACCAGTCCGGACGCCTCGCCGCGGTACAGATGGTGAGCCGGGCGCTCCGCTGGTTTCGGGAGCAACCGCCGGAAGACAGCGTCCGGCTCACACACCGCAGGCTTCGTCGAGGAACTTCTCGATCGCCGCGGCGACCCGGCCCGGCGCGCGCAGCTCGGCGCTGTGCCCCTGGCCGTGCATCAGCAGCCGCCGCGAGCGGGGCAACGCCTTCTCCAGCGCGTCCAATCGCGACGCCAGGTGGGCCGGGGACCTGTCGCCGCCGATCAGGAGGACCGGCAGGTCGATCTTCGCGTACGCCGGGAGGCGTACCCCGAGCGCATCGATCTGGTCGTTGTCATCGAGTTGGCGGGTCACGCGCGGGGCATAGCCGCTGCGCCCCACGACGAAGCCGGCGAGCGCGGCCGACGGCACCGGCATGCCGACCACATCGCGCAGAAAGATGCCGAGCGCCTTGCCGGTTTTGCCGGCCTCGAGGGCCTGGCGCGCGGGCACGAGTTTCGGGCCACCGAGCGGCTCGTCAATGACGATCGGGGGCTCGTAGAGGACCGCGCCGCGATACAGCGACGGATCCGCGACCAGCGCTTCCAGGGCGAGCACCGCGCCCGAGGAGTGGCCGACCAGCAGCGGCCGGTCCACCTCGGACGCGATCGCCGCGACGTGCTCCACCTCGTCGGCCATCGTGACCGGGGCGGGCAGGTCCAGCCGGTACTGGCGCCGGTGCAGGCGGATCGTCCGGAAGCGGTGCCGCAGCCGGGCGGTGACGCGCTCCCACGCCGACGGGTCGCCCATGCCGCCGTGCAGTACGAGGATCGGGGTGCCGAGGCCCTCGTCCACCGCTTCCGCCACCGAGTTGTCGATCGCCGTCGCCCGCATCGCTGTCCCCTATCCGGCCCGTGGGACCGGTGCCGGGCGCAGCACCCGCGCCGACAGTCCCATCACCACGGTAAGCGCCGCGACCAGAACGAACGAGGTGGTGAGGGACGTCAGGTGGGCGATTCCTCCGATGATACCGGGGGCGACGAGCCCGCTGCCGTACGCGATCCCAGCCACTCCCGCCAGGCTGCGCCCCGGGTGCTCGCCGATCCGCCCCGCCGTGGCGAAGACCAGCGGCACCACGACCGCGATCCCCACGCCGAGCAGCCCGAAGCCGATCAGCACCGGGGCGACGTGGTCGCTCAGGACCACCGTGACCGCGCCGGCGCTCGCGCCGATCCCGGCGACCCGGACCGTGGTCACCGGCCCGAGCCGCTGGATGACCCGGTCGCCGGCGAAGCGGGCCAGCGCCATGCTGATCGAGAAGACCGACACCGTCAGCGCCGCGGTTCCGGCGGTGTCGCCCACGACGTCACGGACGTAGACCGCCGACCAGTCGAGCCCGGCGCCCTCGGCGAAGACCGCGCAGAGCGCGACCAGCCCGATCGGCAGCACGGCCCGGCTCGGCAGGGCGAACGCGGGCGGCTCCGCGGTGTCGGGTGCCGAGCGGTGCGACAGCAGACCTGCACAGGCCACGACGCTGACCAGGGCCAGCACCGCCGCGGTGATCAGGAAGTGGATCCGGGCGTCGAGGCCGGCGCGCGCCGCGGCGGCCGCCACCGCCGAGCCGGCCAGCCCGCCGACACTCCAGTAGCCGTGGAAGCTCGACATCACCGAGCGGCCGTAGCGCTCCTCGACCAGCACCGCCTGCGCGTTCATGGCCACGTCCGCGACGCCGGCCGCCGCGCCGTAGGCCACGAGCAGCGGGCACAGCACGAAGATCGACGTGGGCAGCGCGGGCAGGATCAGCGCCGCGCACCAGAGAAGGATCAGCACCCGGGTGAGTTTGCGCAGGTCGTAGCGGTGCGCGAGCCGCCCGGACAGCGGCATGGCCAGCAGTGCCCCGACACCCGGCATCAGCAGCGCGATGCCGAGACCGCCCGCACCGACCCCGACATGATCAGCGATCCACGGTACGCGCGCCGCGAACGTACCGGTGACCGCGCCGTGCACGGCGAAGACGACAGAGGTCGCGGCTCGGGCGCGGGGCAGCGTCTGCATGACGGGTCACAATACGGGCCGGGTACCCCCGAGGGGTATAGAGTGGTGGGCGTGACCCGGCAGATCGAGCTCGAGATCGGCGGCATGACCTGCGCCGCCTGCGCCAATCGCATCGAGAAGAAGCTCAACCGGCTCGACGGCGTGACGGCCACCGTCAACTACGCCACCGAGAAGGCGCGCGCCACCGTGCCCGCGGAGCTGACCGTCGCCGACCTCATCGCCGTGGTCGAGAAAACCGGCTACACCGCGGCTGAGCCCGCCGCCGTTCCCGCTCCCGAGCCCGCCGGCGACCCGTTGCGGACCCGGCTCCTGATCTCCGTCGCCCTGAGCGTGCCGGTGATAGTCCTGGCGATGGTCCCGGCCTGGCAGTTCGACTACTGGCAGTGGCTGTCTCTCACCCTCGCTGCCCCGGTCGTGGTCTACGGCGGGTGGCCGTTCCACCGGTCCGCCCTGGTCAACCTGCGGCACGGCGCAGCCACGATGGACACGCTCGTCTCCGTCGGGACGCTCGCCGCCTTCCTCTGGTCACTGTGGGCACTCTTCCTCGGTGACGCTGGGATGCCCGGCATGACCCACCCGTTCACGCTGCGTGCAGGCTCCGACGGTGACGCGATCTATCTGGAGGCGGCCGCCGGGGTCACGAGCTTCCTGCTGGCCGGCCGTTACGCCGAGGCTCGGGCCAAGCGCCGTGCCGGTGACGCACTGCGATCACTGCTGGAGCTGGGCGCCAAGACAGTCACGCTCCGGGACGGCACCGAGCTGCCGATCGACAACCTCAAAACAGGAGATCTCTTCCTCGTACGACCCGGCGAGAAGGTCGCCACCGACGGCACCGTGACCGAGGGGTCGTCCGCCGTCGACCGCAGCCTCGTCACCGGCGAGTCCGTCCCCGTCGAAGTGACGGTCGGTGACCCGGTGACCGGTGGCACGGTCAACGCCGGGGGCCGCCTGATCGTGCGGGCCACCCGGGTCGGCGCCGACACGCAGCTCGCCCAGATGGCGCGCCTGGTCGAGGACGCCCAGGCAGGAAAGGCAGCAGTCCAGCGGCTCGCCGACCGCATCTCCGGCGTCTTCGTCCCGGTGGTCCTCGTCCTCGCCGTGGCGACCCTCGGTTACTGGCTCGGCGCCGGTCACGGGGTGGCGTCCGCGTTCACGGCCGCGGTCGCCGTGCTGATCATCGCCTGCCCCTGCGCCCTCGGCCTGGCCACCCCGACAGCCCTGCTGGTCGGCACGGGCCGGGGAGCCCAGCTCGGCATCCTGATCCGCGGCGTCGAAGCCCTCGAATCCGTCCGCCGCGTCGACACCATCCTCCTCGACAAGACCGGCACGGTCACCACGGGCACGATGACGGTCCAGCAGACCGACCTGACCCCCGACGTTCTCCTGCTCGCCGGCGCGGTCGAGGCCGCGTCGGAGCACCCGCTCGGCCGCGCGATCACCCGCGCCGCCCGCGAGCACGGCCCACTGCCCGCGGTCACCAACTTCCAGGCAACGGCGGGCGTCGGGGTGCGCGGCACGGTGGCGGGCCAGCTCGTCGAGATCACCCGCGGCACGGGCGACACCGCCCTGACGTGGGTCGAGGTCCGCGTCGACGGCACGCCCCGCGGACGCCTCGGCCTCGCCGATTCGGTACGCCCGTCGAGCGCCCCGGCAATCACCCGCCTCCGCCGGCTAGGCCTGACCCCGGTCCTGCTCACCGGTGACGCCCAGGCGGTGGCCGACAAAGTCGCCGCGGAGATCGGCGTGACCGAGGTGGTGGCAGAGGTCCTCCCCTCGGGCAAGCTCGACGTGGTCAAACGCCTCCAGGCCTCGGGTCGCGTGGTCGCCATGGTCGGCGACGGCGTGAACGACGCTGCCGCCCTCACGCAGGCCGACCTGGGCATCGCCATGGGCGCCGGCACCGACGTGGCGATCGAGGCGTCCGACCTCACCCTGATGCGCGACGACCTGTCGGCGGCGGTGGACGCGGTGCGGCTCTCCCGGCGTACGGTGCAGATCATTCATGGCAATTTGTTCTGGGCCTTCGCCTACAACGTCGCGGGCCTGCCCCTGGCCGCCGCGGGCCTGCTCAACCCGATGATCGCAGGCGCAGCCATGGCCTTCAGCTCCATCTTCGTCGTCGCCAACAGCCTCCGCCTACGCCGCTTCCGCTCCTCGGTGTAACCACAGAATCGCCCCGGCAAAGACGGCCGGCGCGGCGAAAATCATCGCCATCGGCCCGAACTCCAGAAACGCCAGGACCGTCGACCAGTCGGACTCCGGGCTGACGAACACCACGCAAGCGTTGATCGCCCCGTTCAGGTCGGGGAACGATGCCTGATCCCTGGTGGCGGCCAACTCGCCCACGGCAAATACGGTGGACGGCAGCATCCAACCCGCGCCTGCGACCAGCAGTGCACCGGCGACCGGCCGGTCATCGATCCTGCCCGCCGACACCCAGACCAGCGCCGCCACGGTAATGACGCCGAGCACTGCGGGCGAGGACGCCGGGTCTTCCGCGAGCGGGCTGAGCCCCGCAAGAACCACCAGCACCAGAACAAGCAGGGTGACCGAACGCTCGAGCGGTGACCGTCGGCGGAGGGATCGCGGCACAGTTCGCACACAATAAAGACCTACTACGAAGGCGGCGAAACGCAGGATCTCCGCGGCTTGCTGGTAACGCAGCTGCCTGCCCCAATAGTTCGCTGCCTGCTCGCCGGGACAGACTCTCGATTCCAGCGGGCCGATACTCGGATAGGACACCTGGTGAGCCGCGAATCTGACCGCCGCCCCGGCCGCCAGCAGCAGGCAGAAAGCGACCAGCGCCCCGCGCACCCGCCCCGGCACCTGCGCGCCGGCCAGGACCGCACAGCCTGCCATCGCCAGCAATGACAGAGCCTCGGCGGCGTAACGCACACCGGGTTCCTCGAACACGAATGCGCTGGTGGTCGCCACGAGCGCGGCAGCACAGCTGGACATGACCACGGTCAAGGGGCGCACTCGCAGAGATCTTTCCAGCTCAGCGCCGCTGCCGCCCGCGTTCAGCCAGTTATCACGCCGTCCTCCAGGAGCAGGTTCTCATCGGCCTCGCTGAACTGCTTCGGGCCGGTAATCGGGGACTTCCGGCCCAGAAACGAGTAGATGATGTGGAACTTCAGGCTCCGGCCGTCGGCGGGATGCACTGCCATATCGAGCCGACCCGCCGATCTCGTCCGTGACCAGCGGGCCCGCCGACGACGGGAACACCGATGGGGAGGAATTCGCCTGGCACGGCCTTGAAGAAGCCCCGGTACTGATGGTCGGTCTTATCCGTCACCCGCTCGACCGCCGCGGTGAACCGATCTATGCCGGTCGGGTCGTCCTGGTTGATCGTGTAGAGCACGGTACCCCGCGGCGGCTGATCAAGATCGACGTGGAACGCCGGCCCTGGTTGCCCCTCGGGCGGCATGTCGCTCAGGTAGAAATCGTTGCCGGTCACGGTCTGCGCTGAGGCTTTCCGGATCCTCTTCCTGTCCTCGGCGGTGCCGTCAATCGCCACGCTCCGGTAGAAATACCTTGGTTCCGGGGTCGAAAGCCGTGACCGGAGAGTGTGGCGCCACCCAGGTCTTTTCCCGCGAGCTCCCCCGGCACGTTGCCGGTTGACTCCCACACGAAGTACGAGCTCCGCGTCTTGTCGAGCGCCGCACGCACCTCGGCCAGGTAGGCGGTGGACGGATCCGGGGTGGAGGCCTGGGCGGCGTCGCTGTCGCAAGCGGCGACGGCAGCGGCGAGAAGGACGCCTATGAGGGTGAGCGCAGACATCCTGCGGAGCCTGGGCACGGGCCGGAAGCATAGATGCCTGGCCCATCCAGCGAAGGCCCGGGCGCGGCCGCCTGAGACCGAAGGCTCGGGCGTCCCGGTTGGTAACCAACAACCCCGACGGCCGAGCTGGCAACCAACAACCCCGACGGCCGAGCTGATAGCCAACGGCCCCGACGGCCGGGCTGATAGCCAACAACCCCGGACGGCCGGGCTGATAGCCAACAACCCCCGGCGGCCGGGCTGGTAGCCAACGACCCCGGCGGCCCGGTTGCAGCGAACGGCTCAGGGCAGGCCGGTTGGCAGCCAACGACCGTCGGCGGCCGGCCCGGCGGCGAACGGTCGGGGCGGCCGGTTGAGAGCGAACGGCCCGGGCAGTCGTTGCCCGGGCCGGGGCTCCGGTCAGGCTGCGGACGAGGTTTTGACCAGGGTGCGGATCTGGCGGAGGAGGACGGAGAGGGCTGCCAGGTCGCCCGGGGATTCGTCGATGTCGCCCATGGCGTTGCCGGCTCGGGCTATTGAGGCGGCGTTGGTCTGCTCCCATTCGGAGACCCGGTCCTCGGCGGGGGCCTCTGACGGGGTTGATTGGAGGACTTCGGCGGTCAGGCCGGCGAGGGCTGAGTAGAGGTCGTAGCGCAACGCCATGCGGGCGAGGGTCTGCCAGCGGTCGCCGCGGGGGAGGCGCGAGATGTGGGAGAGCAGGACGTCGATCTTGAAGCGCTCGGAGAGGACGAAGTAGACGTTCGCGACCTCGGTGGCGCCGCGGCCGGTGGTTTTGGCGGTTTCGAGGATGTCGAGGGTGCCGAAGCCGTAAACCACTCGGGCGACGCCGCGGGCGAGCTCCTCGGGGACGCCGTTGCCGGTGAGCATGTCGACGTGGGCTTCGAGGGAGCGGCGTTCGGCGCCGATGACGACCTCGGAGAGCTGCAGGAGCATGGCACCGACGCCCTGGCTCAGGTGGTTGATCTCGGCGGCGACGTCGAGCGGGGAGCGGCGGTTGCTGACCAGCCAGCGGACCGCGCGGTCGAGCAGGCGGCGGGTCTCCAGGTAGACGAGCGTCTGGGCGAACGTCGGGACCTTGTTGTCGAGGCCCTCGGCGGCCGCCCAGATCTCGCGCAGGCCGTACACGTCGCGGACCACCACGTAGGCGCGGATGACGTCGGCCGCGGAGGCGCCGCTCTCCTCCATCGCGCGGAAGACGAACGAGGTGCCGCCCCGGTTGACCACCTCGTTGACCAGGGCGGTCGAGATGATCTCGCGGCGCAGGCGGTGGCCGGCCATCCGGGCGGCGAACCGCTCACGCAGCGGGGTGGGGAAATACCGGGACAGGACCCCGTGGGTCCATTCCTCATCGACGATCGGGTCGGCCAGGACCTGCCGCTCCAGCGAGATCTTCACGTACGCGAGGAGCACCGCGAACTCCGGCGGAGTCAGCCCGTCCCCCGCTTCGTACCGTGCGGCCAGCTCCTTGTCGGTGGGCAGGGCCTCCAGCTCGCGGTTGAGCTGGCCGGACTGCTCCAGTGCGATGAGCATCCGGCGGTGCACGGGCAGCAGCGAGTGGGCCTGCTGACGCGCGTTGCCGAGCGCCGTCGCCTGCTCGTAGTTGTCCCGCAGCACCAGAGCGCCGACCTCGTCGGTCATGGCGGCCAGCAGCTCGTCGCGCTCGGGCAGCGTCAGCTCTCCGTCGGTGACCGCGCCGCCGAGCAGGATCTTGATGTTGACCTCGTGGTCGGAGCAGTCCACCCCGGCCGAGTTGTCGATGAAGTCGGTGAAGACCCTGCCGTCGGCCAGGGCGTACTCGATGCGGCCGCGCTGGGTCAGGCCCAGGTTGCCGCCCTCACCGACCACCTTGGCCCGCAGCTCGGCGCCGTTGACCCGGATCGCGTCGTTGGCCTTGTCACCGACCTCGGCGTGGGTCTCGGAGGCCGCCTTCACATAGGTGCCGATGCCGCCGTTCCACAGCAGGTCGACCGGGGCGGCCAGGATCGCGCGCATCAGGTCGGCCGGGCTGACCGCGGTCGCGCTGCCCAGGTCGAGGGCCGCGCGGATCTGCGGGCTGACCGGGATCGACTTGGCCGACCGCGGATAGATCCCGCCGCCCTCGCTGATCAGCGACGCGTCGTAGTCGGCCCACGACGAGCGCGGCAGGTCGAAAAGCCGGCGCCGTTCAGCGTACGAAATGGCGGGGTCGGGGTCGGGGTCCAGGAAGATGTGCCGGTGGTCGAAGGCCGCCAGCAGCCGGATGTGCTCGCTGAGCAGCATGCCGTTGCCGAAGACGTCGCCGGACATGTCCCCGACGCCCACCACCGAGAAGTCCTGGGTCTGCGTGTCGGTTCCCAGGTCGCGGAAGTGTTTCTTGACCGATTCCCAGGCGCCGCGCGCGGTGATGCCCATCTTCTTGTGGTCGTAGCCCGCGGACCCGCCGGAGGCGAACGCGTCGCCCATCCAGAAGTCCTTGCTCACCGAGATCTCGTTGGCGATGTCGGAGAACGTCGCGGTGCCCTTGTCGGCCGCGACCACCAGGTAGGGGTCGTCGCCGTCGTGCCGGACCACGTCCACCGGAGGGACGATCTTGCCGCTATGGATGTTGTCGGTGACGTCGAGCAGGGCGCCGATGAACCGCTTGTAACACTCGACGGCCTCGTCGCGGTCGCCCGGCTTCTGCTTCAGCACGAAGCCACCCTTGGCGCCCACCGGCACGATCACGGAATTCTTCACCATCTGCGCCTTGACCAGACCGAGCACCTCCGTGCGGAAGTCCTCCCGCCGGTCCGACCAGCGCAGACCGCCACGCGCGACCGTACCGAAACGAAGGTGCACACCCTCGAAGCGCGGCGAATAGACGAAGATCTCAAACTTCGGTCGGGGCTGCGGCAGGTCCGGGATGGCGGTCGGGTCCAGCTTGAACGCGATGTAGGACTTGGGTCGCCCATCGGCGGTCTTCTGGAAGAAGCTGGTGCGCAGGGTCGCCATCATGAGCGTGAGGTACGACCGGAGGATCCGGTCCTGGTCGAGGCTCTCCACCGTGTCCAGCAGCGCGGTGATCTGTTCCACCAGATCGTCACCGAGCCGGGTGCGCTCTTCCTCGGTGATCTCCAGCCCCGGCGTGAAGCGAGTCTCAAAAAGCTCGATCAAGAGCCTGGCAATCGTGGGGTACGCGATAAAAGTCGATTCCACGTACCGCTGCGAGAACACCGCCCCGGTCTGCCGCTGATACTTCGCATACGCCCGGAGCACGACCACCTGACGCCACGTGAGCCCGGCGCGCAGGACCAGCTCGTTGAACCCGTCAACCTCGGCCTCGTTGGACCACGCCGCCGCGAACGCGTTCTCGACCTGGGGGCGGACCTCGGAGAGCTCGTGGTGCGACGCCGGTGGCAGCAGACCGAAGTCGTACAGGTAAACGGTGCCGTCCTGACGACGCACCTCATAGGGCCGTTCGTCGACCACCTTGACGCCGAGCGAGTGCAGCACCGGAAGCACCGCGGAGAGCATCATGGGTTCGCCGTAGCGGAAGACCTTGAAGCGCACGTCGGCGTCGTCGGGCTCGGCGCACCCGTCGCGGTTGAGCCGGCGCTTGCGGTAGAGGTGCATCTCGAGCTGCCCGGACTCTTCCAGCAGCTCCAGCTTGGCGATGTCCTGCACCGCTTCGTAAGGCGTGTGCCCGTCCTTGTAGCTGTCGGGGAACGCCACCGCGTACCGCGCGAAGAGATCCTTGGCCGGCTCCTCGCCCAGCTTGCGATCGAGCACCAGGGAGAAGTCGTCGTCCCACATGCGGGTGGCGTCGGCCAGCATCTCGGCGAGCGAATTCGGGTCGACGCCGCCCGGCGGGTCGGACGGGTCGGTGCGCACGATGAAGTGCACCCGCGCGAGCATCCGCTCGGTCACCCGGGTCGTGTAGTCGACACCGATGCCGTTCAGCTCGCGCAGCAGGATCTCCTGCATGGCCTGCCGGTTGCCGGTGGTGAACCGGTCGCGCGGCAGGTAGATCAGGCACGAGATGAAGCGGCCGTAACCGTCGCGCCGCAGGAAGAGCCGCAACTGACGGCGGCCGGCCATCCGCAGCACGCCGACCACTGCTTCGTACAAATCGTCTGTCTTGATCTGGAAGAGCTCGTCACGCGGATAGGTCTCCAGAATCTGCAGCAGATCCTTGCCGGAGTGCCCGCGCGGCGACAGGCCGGAGCGGTCGAGCACCTCCATGACCTTGCGCCGCACGACCGGCAGCTCACGCACGCTGGTGCGATAGGCCGAGCTGGAGAACAGACCCAGGAAGCGCCGCTCACCGCAGACCTCGCCCCGGTCGTTGAAGACCTTGACGCTGATGTAGTCCAGATAGGCCGAGCGGTGCACCGTGGCCCGGGAATTGGCCTTGGTGATCACCAGCAGCCGCTTCTCCAGGGCCCGCTTGTGCGCCTCGGGAGCCATCGACGAGAGCTTGCGCGGGGTGCTCTGGTCGCCGCGCAGGATGCCGAGCCCGCTGCCCGGAACCGCGGAGAGCAGGTCGCCGTCCTCGCTGAGCTGGTATTCGCGGTAGCCGAGGAACGTGAAGTGGTCGTGCGCGAGCCATTTGAGCAGCTCGATGGAGTCGGTGACGTCCTTGTCGGGCACCGGCAGCTTGCGGTCGGAGCCCCGCGCGGCGGCCAGCTCGTCGGCGATCACCACGGCCCGCTGACGCATCCGCGGCCAGTCGTCCACCGCGTCGCGCACATCGGTCAGCACCCGGCGCAGCTCGTTGTGCAGCTGCTCGCGGGCCTCCTCGCTGCGCACCGGGTCGATCTCGACCCGGATCCAGCTCTCGACCAGGTCGCCCTCGATCGCGTCGTCGGGCTCCACGTTGGCCTCGACCTGCGCGAGCCTGCCGAGCGGCTCGCGGCGCACCACGATCAGCGGGTGCACCAGCAGATGCACCTGGAGCTGGTGGGCGGTCAGCAGCGCGGTCACCGAGTCGACCAGGAACGGCATGTCGTCGGTGACGATCGAGATCACCGTGTGTGGCTGGCCGGTGCAGGGCGCGCTGATGTCGAGCTTGAGCTCGCCGGCCAGCCGCTCGGCGGCCAGCTCGCGATGCCCGCGGGCGGCCTCGAACATCTCGTCGGCCGTGTAGCCGACCAGCTCCTCATCGGGCGCGAACCGCCAGAAGCGATCGACCAGTGTGGCCGTCGGGTGATCCTGGCCGGCCAGCCCCACGGCCTGCGCCACGAGGCGCTCGGCGTTGGGCAGCGGCTCATCGAGCTCGTCATCGGAGGTTCCGAGCCGCCCCGTCAGGGCGAGCCCGGGACCTGGCCCGAAGTCCAGCTCAGGATCGGATTCGTTCGCTGCCTCGTCGGCTGCAGGCATGACAGACCGCTCCCCTCACCCACCGCACTGTGGGTTCGACGTGTCGGGCCTAAGCCTAGAACGTGGGTCTGACACTCTGTGCGGACCCGGGGTCCGAGACGAAGATCCGGCAACGAATTCGCTACATCTCACCCAGCACGGGTCAACGGGACGTGCCTCGAGAGGTTACCGTTCCGAACGGTTTCTGATTCGTACCCTCGGAAGGGTGCTTCATGCCTACGATCCCCCACGCCCGCCGTGCACTAGCGGTCCTGACCTGCCTCGTGGTCGCCGGCACCGGCACTGCCGCCTGCTCGGGATCGGATGGGCCCGGTGACACCGTCGACGCCTTCCTGCAGGGCTGGCGCAAGTCCGACCTGAGCAAGGTCGGCTTCGTCACAGCCGCCGGGGCCAAGATCGCCGCGACCGATGTCACCACCCAGCTCAAAGCCCTCACCGGGGACCTGGCCCCGAACCTGACCAAGCTGGAGCCCGCCGGCAAGGCGACGGAGTCGGGCAAGAACGCCACCGAGCCGATCAATCTCGCGTGGACGCTGCCCGGCGGCGCCACCTGGGCCTACCAGAGCACCGTGCGCCTCACGAAGCAGAGCTCGGACGGCTGGCAGGTCGTCTGGGAGCCCGCGATCGTGCACACCAAACTGACCGAGGGCGACAGCCTGAAGGTGCGCGCCAAGGCGGCGGACCGCGGCGACATCCTCGACGCCGCGGGCAAACCACTGGTCACACCCACCCCGGTGGTCACGATCGGCATCAGCCCCGAGAAGATGACCGACCAGGCGAAGCTCCTGAAGGACCTCAACGCGGCGTTCAAGACGATCGGGGTCACCCTCGACGAAAAAGACCTGACCACAAGGCTCAAGAACTCCGACCCGACGGCCTTCGTGGACGTGGTCACCCTGCGACGTCCGGACTACGACAAGGTCCGCACCAAGGTACGCACCCTGCCCGGCACGGTGTTCCGCGAGGAGAACCGTGAACTCGCACCCACCCGAGCCTTCGCCCGCGCCCTGCTCGGCACTGTCGACGCCGCCACCCGCGAGGATCTCGACGCCAACCCCGGCACCCTGACCCAGGGCGACATGGTCGGCCACGGCGGCCTGCAGGAACGTTACGACACCCAACTGCGCGGCACCGCCGCCCAGACCGTGGTCATCGCCCTCAAGACCCCGGCTGACGACGTCGACGAAACCCAGATCTTCAGCACCGACCCGGTAGCCGGAAAATCGATCAAGACCACCCTCGACGTCAACACCCAGAAAGCCGCCGACGCCGCGGTCGCCCCCGAGAAGAACGCCAGCGCCCTCGTCGCCATCAAGATCAGCGACTCCACGATCCTGGCCGTCTCCAACGGCCCCGACGGCGGCGCGGTCAACACCGCCCTCACCGGTCAGGTCCCTCCCGGTTCAACGTTCAAAATGGTCTCGACCCTGGGCCTGCTGGACAAAAAAGCGGTCACCCTGGACGGCAAGGTCGACTGCCCCGCCACGGTCAAGGTCAGCGGCCGGGAATTCAAGAACTCCCATGAGATGAAGCTCGGCCAGGTCCCCTTCCGCACGGACTTCGCCAAATCCTGCAACACAGCCTTCGTCAACGTCTCCGGCAAACTCGGCGCCGACGGCCTCCAGGCAGCAGGAACAGCCCTGGGCCTGGGCACCAAGTGGGACCTGGGCGTCGACGCCTTCAGCGGCAAACTCTCCCCCGCCGACACCCCCACCGAACTGGCCGCCGCCACCTTCGGCCAAGGCGCCACCGCCGTCAGCCCCCTCGCCATGGCCGGCGCCACCGCAGCAGTAGCCCGAGGCCAGTTCAAACAGCCCAAACTCGTCCTGGACCCCGCCCCCGCCGCCGCCCTCCCGGACGGCGCCAAACTGGCCGACACCTCGATCCAGCCCCTCAAAACCATGATGCGAGAGGTCGTCACCAAGGGCACCGGCGACGCGCTCCAAAAGGTCCCCGGCGGCCCCGTCTCCGGCAAAACCGGCACGGCCGAATTCGCCGACGGCTCCGAAGAGACCCACTCCTGGTTCATCGGCTGGCAGGGCGACATCGCCTTCGCCGTCATGGTCCAGAAGGGCGGCCTCGGCTCCGAAGCCGCCGTCCCGATCGTCAACCGCTTCCTGACCACCCTCAACAAGTAACACCCCGCCCGCGCGACCACCCCGAGCTCCGGTGGTCGCGCGGCCATAAACCCAAGCCGGCCGGCCGTTGGCTGAAGGTCTTCCCGTGCCATCACCAGCGGTGGCCGGGCGAGCCTGCCGGGCGAGCCTGCCGGGCCGGGCGGGTCAGGTGACGTCGGCGCGTTCGCCGGGGCCGACCTCGAAGGCGGGACGCTGGACCGGAAGGGTGAAATCCTCCACGGTCCTCGGTCGCAGCATGCCCGGCATCGTCGCGGGCAGCGGCGCAGAATCCAGGAGCGGAGCCGACCCGAGCGGCCTCAGTGGCGCGTCAGCAGCATGTTCGGGGCGCACGTCGGCTTCCGCTTCGAATTCCGCCGCCAGCTCATGGCCGGCATCGTTCGCGGAGCCGGCGCTGCCCTCGGCGCCGGGCTCCGACTCGACGTGGATGTCGGTCTCTTGTTCGGCCCCGGGCCCGTGGTCAAGCTCGGTCTTGTCCTCGTGGACAGACTCGGACTCCCACTCGATGTCAGAGCCGGGCTCCAGGTCGGGATCGCTCCGAGATTCCCCGCCGGCCGCCGGCTCGGGATCGGTCTGAGATTCCGCCCCGGCCGCCGGCTCGAACTCGACAACCGACTCGGCATCAGCCGCCGGCTCGAACTCGGACACCAACCCGGAGTCAGCCCTACCCTCGGACTCGAGCGTCGGCTCGGCCTCTGCAACCGGCTCAAGCTCGAAGCCTGACTCGGGCTCGAAGCCTGGCCCAAGCTCGGACGTCGGCCCAAGCTCGGACGTCGGCCCAAGCTCGGACGTCGGCCCAAGCTCGGACGTCGGCTGGGATTCCGCGACGGGCTCTAGCTCGGAGCCTGACTCGGGCTCGAACACCGACTCGGACGTTGCTGCCGGCTCGGACCCGCGGACCGGCTCAAGCTCGAACGCCGAGCCGGCTTCGAACGCCGAGCCGGCTTCGAACGCCGATTCGACCTCGAACACGGGCTCGGGCTCGGACACTGGCTCGGACATTGGCTCGGGCTCGGACCTTGGCTCGGTGGCCGACTCAAGCTCGAGGACAGGATCGGTCTCGGCTGATGGTTCGGTGTCGGCGTCGGTCAGCGACACATCGCCGGGTAGGTCACCCTCCGTGTCGTCCTTTGGATTCGGCTCGGTGTGGTCTGGATCAATGTCGTTGTGCTCGGCGCCGTCCACGCCCATATGACCAGCATCGACGTGATCGAACTCGGTGCCGTCCGACTCCACGCCGTCGAGGGCGGTGTGATCGAGCTCGGTTCCTTCGGGCTCCACCTGTTCGAGGTCGGCGGGATCGGGGTCCACGGGATCGGGGTCATGAGGGGCCGATTCGATCCGATGGAGGTTGGCGGGATCGGCCTGGTCGTGGTTGGGCTCAGGCCAATAGGCCCCGGCCGGGTCAGCCCCATAGGACTCAGGCTCATCCGGGTCAGCGGCATCTGATTCTGTCCTGGAGGCGGCGGCGCCATAGGGCTCGATCTCGCCAGGGTTGAGGCCGTCCGGGTCGGCGGGGTCCGGATTGGCGGCGTCCGGGTCAGCGGCGAGGTATTCGCTCGAGGCGGGAGTGTCGGGGAAGTCTGCTGGAGCGGCGTCGATAGGGCGGGGCGCGGCGGGGTCTGGGTTGTCTTCGATGGCCAGGAGCGTTGTGGCTGGCAGGGCTGAATCCTGCCTCGTGCCGAACGGACCGCCGGCGGTCAGGGCTGCCGCGGCCAAAACGACGTCATCGTCTGCTGCGTCTGCCCGGCGTTCCTGGATCGGGTCCGGTTCGTCGTCGCGGAAGTCCTCAGACGACCCTGGCCCTTCCGAGAGCAATCCTGGCCCTTCCGAGAGCAATCCTCGCCCTTCCGAGAGCAATCCTCGCCCTTCCGAGAGCGACTCAGGCCCTTCAAAGAGCGACCCCACGCCTTCAGGAAGCGACCCTGGTCTTTCAGAGAGCGACCCCACGCCCCCAGGGACCGACCCCACGCCCCCAGGGACCGACCCCGCGTCCTCAGCGAGCAACCCCGGGCCTTCAGAAACCGACCCTGAGCCCCCAGCGAGGCCCCCAGAGAGCGACCCCGGGCGTGTCGCGGGCCCCAAACGGCCGGGGGTCTCCGGGGTGAGGAGGTCGCGGCGGGCGGCGATCAGGTCGGGGCGGGCGTCGACCGTGTGGGCTGATTGGAGGCCGGAGACGAGGGCGGAGGTGATTTCTTCGGCGTAGGTGCCGTCGGGGTCGTAGTCGGGGTCGAAGACCGTGATTTCTACGCCGAGGCAGTGGGGGGATTCGACGAGGGCGGCGAGGAGGATTTCCAGCTCGGGGAAGGCGATGCCGCCGGGTTCCGGGGCGTCGACGGCGGGCATGACGGCCGGGTCGAGGACGTCGACGTCGAGGTGGACCCAGTAGCCGGCGCAGTCGGCGAGTTGGTCCTGGGCCCATTGGGCGCTTCGGGCGGCGCCTTCGGCTCTCAGGGTGGGGACCGGGCGGGTGACGATTCCTGCGGCCTGGAGGTCGAGGCGGTATTCGTCCTGGGCTCGGATGCCCATGACGACCACGTCGATGTCGCGGTAGTAGGGGCGGCGGCCTTCCATGGCGGCCAGGTCGACCTGGCCTCGGCCGGTGACGAGGGCCAGGTCCTCGCCGGCGGCTGCTCCGACGTAGGAGGCGTTGCCGGGGTGGCGGAAGTCGGAGTGGCCGTCGATGAAGATCAGGCCGATGTGGCCGCCGACCGCTTCGCCCAGGCGGTGCATCGCGAGGGCTGAGCCCAGGACGATGGAGCAGTCGCCGCCGAGGATGACGGGGAATTCGCCCTGGTCGAGGATGGCGCCGATGCGGTCGGCGAGGCGGCGGGAGTAGCCGGCGATCTCGCGGGCGTGTGCCACGCCGTCGCCCGGTCGCCAGTCGCCGGGGTCGTAGCGGGGTGGGGTGAGGCAGCCGGCGTCGCGGGCGTTGAGGCGGCGGAGGAGGCCCTGGTCGCGCAGGGCTCCAGGCGCTTTTGCGCAGCCGGGCACCGAGGTCGCGGTTGGTGGGCGCAGACCGAGGTTGGACGGTGCGTCGAGCACGGCTATGCGGCGCATGGAGCCCCCGTACGAAGGTGCGAAAAGGGGTTTAGAAGAGCGCGCGGGCGAGCGCGCGGCGGGCTGTTGCCACGGCCGGGTCGTCCGGGCCGGCGACGGCGAAGAGACCGAGCAGGCGTTTGCGGACGGCGTCGCGTTCCTCGCCGGTGGTTCGTTTGACGAGGGCGACGAGGCGGTCGTACGCCTCCGGGGCCTGTCCGCTGAGGACCTCGATGTCGGCGGCGAGCTGGTGGCTCTCGATGTCGTCGGGGTCGTCGGCGGCCTTGGCCATGACGGTTTCCGCGTCGACGCCGGTGACGCGGCGGTAGAGCTCGACCTGGGCGAGGCCGGACTCCGCGGCGTGGTCCTGCGGGGACTCGGCGAGGATCTTGCGGTATGCCGCTTCGGCCTCGTCGAGGTCGCCGGTCATCAGCGCGTCGTCGGCGGCGTCCATCCGCGGGTCCTCGGGGGCGGCGACCTCGATGCCGCCGGCTTTGAGGACGGCGTCGACGTAGCGGCGGATCTCGGGCTCGGGGATGACGCCGGGGAAGCCCTCGACGAGCTGGCCGCCCACGACCGCGATCACCGTCGGGATGCTCTGGACGCGCAGTGCCTGGGCGAGTCGCGGGTTGGCGTCCACGTCGACCTTGCCGAGCACCCAGCTGCCGCCGTATTCGACGGCGAGCTTCTCGAGCACCGGCGAGAGCTGCTTGCAGGCCTCGCTCCACTCGGCCCAGAAGTCGAGGATGACCGGGGTCGACATCGACAGCTCGAGCACCGTCGTCTGGAAATTCTCTTCGGTCACGTCGATGACCGCGGGGCCGTGCCCAGCGCCGGGAATGGCGCCGGGGATGGCGGGCTGACCGGCCGGGGCCGCACCGGTGGGCACGCGGGCGGGATCGGCGGGCCCGGCGGGCCTGGTTGCCGGGCGCAGGGCACCGAGGTCGACCGCGCCGCGGGTGAAGATCGACGGAGTGGTCCGTGGGTCGCTCATGGTTACCAAGTCTCGCACGCAGATGGGCCCATTCGCCGCGCCGCCGGGCAGGCGATATCAAGCGTCACACCCGACCACCAAGATCCTCTGACCGGAGGTAGCGCACACCCGTCGCGTCCTCGGAGATCTGCCACAGCCGAGCGGCCAGCAACGGGTCGTCCGCAGGGGCGGCAAGCGGGTCGAAGTGCACACGGATGTCCTTTTTCCGCGCGGCGGGCCCGAGGAAGACCCCGGTTTGAGCGGCGGGGCTGGTGGCCGCGAACGCGAGGGCGAGCGCGCCCTGTTCGGCCGGGCGGGAGAAGAGCGCACCGCCGAGCTTCAGAAAGGCGGTCTGCACGAAGCCCGAGGCGGTGGCGTTCATCGGCGTGGCGGCCATGCCCGGGTGCGCGAGGAAGCTCCGGACGGGACTCCCCACCAGACGCAGCCGACGGTCCAGCTCGGCTCCGAACAGGAGATTCGCAACCTTTGACTTGACGTACGCCGCCCCGGGCGCGAACCCGTCCGCCGCGCTGAGGTCCTCGAAGCCGGTCCTGACCTTGATTCGCCGGTAGAGGTTGGAGCCGACCGCGACGATCCGCGGGTCGTGATCGGGCCGGAACAGGTCGAGCAGAAGCCCGGTGACGGCGAACGCGCCGAGGTGGTTCGTGGCGAAGACCCGCTCGTAGCCCTGCGGGGTCAGTTGCCGGGTCTGCGCCCCGATGCCCGCGTTGTTGATCAGCACGTCGAGGTGCCGGCCATCACGATGCATCCGGTCGCTGAAACGCCGGATCGAGTCCAGGTCGGCGACATCGACCTCGCGGATCTCGACATCCCCGGAGGGCCGGACCGAGGCGGCCTTGGCCGTGTCGCGCACCGCCATGATCACCGTCGCACCGCGCCGGGCGAATTCCGACGTCAGGACGAGGCCGAGCCCGCTGCTCGCTCCGGTGATCATCACCGTACGCCCGGCCTGATCCGGCATCTCGTCATAGTTCCAGCTCATAGCCATGATCAACCTCCGACAGAAGCATGAGCGGATAAATAATCCGCCACCCGGAGACCCACCGTAGCAGGTAAACGGATAAAAAATCCGCAGCCAGCGGATGAGATATCCTCGGAGGGTGTCGCTGCGAGCAGATTCCGCCCGGGTACGCACCCGCATGCTCACCGCCGCCCGGGACCGCATCGCGGCGGGCGACCTGGAGCTGCCGATGAACGCCATCGCCAAGGAGGCGGGCGTCGGGGTGGGCACCATGTACAGGCACTTCGCCACGCGCGAGGCGCTGCTGGAGTCACTGGCCGAGGAGAGCTACCGCGCCCTGGTCGACGAGGCGAAGAAGGCGGCGGAGAACCCGGACGTCGCCGAGGGACTGACCAACCTGCTCCGCGCCGGCCTGCGCAGCCAGCTCACCGACGCCGCCCTCGCGAAGGTGCTCGCCGCGCCGACGTTCGAGTGCACCGAGACCCTGGTGCTCAGCAAGGAGCTCGGCAGGGTGTCGCTGCAGGTGATCGAGCGCGCCCGGCAGGCCGGGGTCCTGCGCCCGGACGTGACGCCGGACGACGTGCGCCGCCTCACGTGCGGGGTCCAGTACGCGGTCCGCAGCGGCGGCGACCAGGATGAGGCCGCCGACCGCTATCTCGACATCATGCTGAAGGGCCTGAAGGCCTAGAAGCGGGCGGGCTCGCGGTAGATGCCCCACTCGTCCTTGAGCACGCCGCAGATCTCGCCCAGCGTGGCCTCGGCCCGGGCGGCGTCCAGCATCGCGGGGATCATGTTCTCGCCGCTGCGCGCGGCTTCGATAAGACGATCAAGAGCGTGCTTCACGCGTACGGAATCACGGCCGTCCTTGCGACCACTGAGCTCGCGCCGCTGCTGCAGCTCGACCTCATGCGAGACGCGAAGGATCTCCAGGTCCTTGGCAACCGTGCCGGTGTGCACGTTGACGCCGACGATCCGCTTCTCGCCCTTCTCGACCGACTGCTGATAGGAGAAGGCGGCCTCGGCGATGTTGGCGGTGAACCAGCCGTCCTCGATGCCCCGCAGGATGCCGGCGGTGATCGTGCCGTCCTCGCCCAGCTCGCGGATCCGGGCGAAGATCTCCTCCGCCTCGGCCTCGATCCGGTCGGTGAGCGCCTCGAGGTACCACGAGCCGCCGAGCGGGTCGGCCACGTTGGTCACCCCGGTCTCCTCCATCAGCACCTGCTGGGTGCGCAGCGCGATCTCGGCGGACTCGTCGGTGGGCAGGGCGAGGGTCTCGTCCAGCGCGTTGGTGTGCAGCGAGTTGGTGCCACCGAGCACAGCGGCGAGCGCTTCGACCGCTGTGCGTACAACATTGTTGACCGGCTGTTGCGCAGTGAGCGAGACCCCCGCGGTCTGGGTGTGGAACTTGAGCCAGAGGGCCTTTTCGCTGGTCGCGCCGTAGTCGTCGCGCAGGTGCCGGGCCCAGAGCCGGCGGGCGGCCCGGAACTTGGCGATCTCCTCGAAGAAGTCGACGTGCGCGTCGAAGAAGAAGCTCAGCCCGGGCGCGAACTGGTTGACGTCCAGGCCGCGGGACAGGCCCAGCTCGACGTAGCCGAAACCGTCCGCCAGGGTGTACGCGAGCTCCTGAGCGGCGGTCGACCCGGCCTCACGGATGTGGTAACCGGAGACCGACAGCGGCTTGTAGTGCGGGATCTCGGCCGCGCACCACTGCATCAGGTCGCCGATCAGGCGCAGGTGCGGCTCCGGGGTGAAGAGCCACTCCTTCTGCGCGATGTATTCCTTGAAGATGTCGGTTTGCAGCGTGCCGTCGAGTTTGCTGAGGTCGGCGCCCTGGCGTTCGGCGGCGACGAGGTACATGCAGAAGACCGGGACCGCCGGGCCGGAGATGGTCATGCTGGTCGTGACGTCCTGCAGGGGGATGCCGTCGAAGAGCACGTCCATGTCGGCGGCCGAGTCGATCGCGACGCCGCAGTGGCCGACCTCGCCGAGCGATTCGGGCTCGTCGGAGTCGCGGCCCATCAGGGTCGGCATGTCGAACGCGACGCTGAGCCCGCCGCCACCCGCGGCCAGGATCATCTTGTAGCGCTCGTTGGTCTGCCGCGCGTTGCCGAACCCCGCGAACTGCCGGATGGTCCAGGTCCGCCCGCGGTAGCCGGTGGGATAGAGGCCCCGGGTGTACGGGAACTCGCCCGGCCATCCGATCCGCTCGAAGTCGTCCACCGTGTCACCGGGCGCCGGCCCGTAGACCGGGTCGACGGGCAATCCGGAGAGCGTGGTGAAGTCGGCGTCGCGCTTGCGTGCGGCGTCGTACCGCTTCTGCCACCGCTCGCGTCCGGCGGTTATGTCGGCTGCGTCCATGCGCCCATCGTAGGGCAACACTGAACGATCATTAAGTCTTGGAAGAGGCCGTCATCCGGGCCCTGGGGCGGTGCGGGCCGATCTGGACGAGGTCGGCGGTCACCGGCGGTGAGAACAGATATCCCTGACCGCGGGCGCAGCCCATGGCCAGCAGCTGGCCCAGCTGCCGCGGCTCCTCGATGCCCTCGGCGACGCAGGTCAGACCGAGCGCGTGGACCAGGTCCAGCACCGCCTTGAACAGCACCTTCGCCTTGTTGTCCCAGGCCAGCTCGCGGACGAAGGAGCGATCGATCTTCACCACGTCGACCGGGAGCTTGCGCAGGTAGGTCAGCGACGAGTAGCCCACACCGAAGTCGTCCAGCGAGATGCGTACGCCCAGCGCCTTCACCTCACGCAGCGTGGTGGCCGCCGCGTCCAGATCCGCGATCAGCGACGACTCGGTCACCTCGACGGTCAGCGAGTTGCCCGGCAGTCCGTGCTCGCGCAGCGCCGTGCGGACGTCCTCGACCACCCGCCCGGAGACCAGGTACGCCACCGACAGGTTCACCGCGATCGTGTACGCCGGATCGATCTGACGCCACTCCGCGAGCTGAGCCGCCGCCGCGTCGAGCACCCAGCGGTCGATCTCCACGAGCAGTCCGGCGTCCTCGGCGGCGGGCAGGAAGTCGTCGGGCTGGATCGGGCCGCGGGTCGGGTGCCGCCAGCGCACGAGTGCCTCGGCGGCGTGCGAGGCACCGCTGGCCAGGTCGACCACCGGCTGGTACGCGACGAACAGTTGCCCCTCGGCGAGCGCCACGGCGAGCTCGGCCTGCAACCGGCGGCGCTGCTCGGCGAGGGCGGCGAGCTCCCGGTCGTACACCTTGTAGGTGCCCTTGCCGTTGTTCTTGGCCTCGTACATGGCCATGTCGGCCTCGTGCAGCAGGTGGTCGCGATCCTCAGCCGCGGCGGCGGTCGCGATGCCGATGCTGGCACCGACCGCGGCGGGCAGACCGGGCTCGCCCAGCCGGTCCAGGATCGCGCGGGCCATGCCCCGGGCGTCGTCGACGTCACCGTGCCGGACCAGCACCGCGAACTCGTCACCGCCGAGCCGGGCCGGCAGCGCGTCGTCGCCCACCGCGTCCCGCAGCCGCTGCGCCACGGTGATCAGCAGTTTGTCGCCGGTGGCGTGCCCGAACGTGTCGTTGACCGCCTTGAAGCCGTCGAGGTCGACCAGGAGCAGCGCGGCCACCGGGTCCTTGGCGAGCTCGGCGGTGAGCCTGGCGCGGTTGGCGAGCCCGGTCAGCGTGTCGTGCGCGGCGTCGTGGGCGAACCGCTCGCGCTCCCGGACCAGACTGCGGCTGAGCGCGGCGTTGAGCCGGAGCTCGACGAACTGGCGGCCGAAGACGGCGACCACCAGGACGACCACGGCGAGCACGGTCCCGGTGTCGAACGTGCGCCCCTGGATCACGAACGTCACGCCGACCCCGATGAAGATCACCACGGGGGCGTACGGAACCAGATTGCCGAACCGCGTCGACGGCGCCCACACCCGCTCCTCGCCCTCGGGCAGGCTCGAGAACGGCGCCGCGGCGAGGATCCCGGCAGCCGCGATGAAGCCGCCGTGCACCGCCGGGTGCAGCCAGCCGATGCCGAAGACGTTCGCGACGACCTCCACCAGCAGCGTCACGGTCAGCACGACCACACCACCGGTGACCACCGTCATCGCGCTACGCCGCCGCAACGACTGCCCGCTGAGCAGCACCAGCGCGATGGCGAGCACACCCGCGGCGAGCACCGGGTAACTGAGGTCGACGATCGCGTCGGAAGGACTCTCGATCCGGCTGAGCGGCCCGAACAGCAGCACCCAGACCGCGCCCATGAGCGCACAGGCGGCGACTATGCCGTCGAAGACCATCCGCAGCTTGCCGCCGGCACCGCGGGGCGCGGTCGGTATGGAGAGCATCCCGGCGACCGCGAAACCGAACGCGGCGAGGTTGAGCACGGTGGCAGCGGTCCCGCGACCACCGGCGTGACCGGTAACGGCCGCCCCGATGCCGACGGAGATCTCGGCGAAGGCCCAGCACGCCAGGCCGATCGAGGTGATCGTCCAGACCCGGCGCGCGTGACCGCGGCGACTGAGCGCGAAGAGCCCGTGCAGCACGGCGCCGGTCGCGGTCGCGACCATCATGCAGAGGCTGTAGATCAGGACGGCATGCGCCGGGAAAACGTACAGACCGGCCTGGACCAGCGCGAACGCCACCCACGCAACAGGGCGGAGGCGGCGACGCATGCATTTACTCCCGGGTACGGCAACCAACTGGCACCGCACATGTCGGCCAAAAGGGCGCCGACCTTCGGAGAAATGCCGTGTGAGGCAGCGCCTACTTGATGCCGTTGGGAGCGCAGAACGCGGCGAAGCGGCCCGCGCAGACGGCCTTCTTCTCGACGAAGTGGTCGCTGATCACGGAGCCGACGTCCTTCTTGAAGATCGCCTGCGGTTGCAACAGCACCGAGGGGACGTACGCGCCGGATTCGGTGTCCTTGACCCGGCCGGCCGCGGTGGCCTGTTCGCCCTTGTACAGCTTGATCGCCAGGTCGGCGGCCGCGTCGGCTTCCTTCTTGATCGGCTTGTAGACCGTCATGCACTGGTCGCCTGCGAGCACGTTCTGCAGGCCGGGGACCGTGGCGTCCTGGCCGGTGACCGGGACCTCGCCGTTCTTCCCGCTCTGGCGCAGGATCTGGATCACCGAGTTGGCGAGCCCGTCGTTGGCCGCCAGCACCCCGTTGATGCCCTTGCCGGTCTGGTTCCACATCTCCCGGAAGACCACGGTCGCCTCGTCGTTGTCCCAGTCGGCGACGGCCTGGTCCGGGCCCTTGAGATAGACGGCGTCGTCGTAGAGCGGCTGCAGGATCGAGTCGTAGCCGGCCTTGAACAGGGTGGCGTTGTTGTCGTCCGGCGAGCCGTTGAGCTCGGCGATCTTGGGGACCTTGACGCCCTTCGCGGTCAGGCACTGCACGAGGCCCTTGCCCTGCAGCTCGCCCACGGCCTTGTTGTCGAAGCTGACGTAGTAGTCGGCGCCGCCGTTGAGCGTGAGCCGGTCGTAGTCAATCGTCTTGACCCCGGCGGCCCTGGCCTCGTCGAGCACGGCCTTGCCGCTCGCGGAGTCGAGGTTGACGATCATCAGCACCTTGGCGCCGCCGGAGATCATCTCGTCGGCGATGCGCTTGAACTTCTCCTTGTCGCCGTCGGCGTTCTGGATGTCGACCGGCACGTCGGCCGCGGCGAACGCGGCCTTGAGCAGCTTCGGGTCGTCCGTGCCCCAGCGCTGGGAGGTCTCGGTGTCGGGCAGGATGACGCCGACCTTGCCGGGCCCGCTGACCTTGCTGCCGCTCGAGGTGGTGGTGTCGCTCCCGCCGCTCGTGCAGGCGGTGAGCCCGCCGAGGGCGATCAGACCCGCGGCGGCCAGTACAGAGATCCTCGAGCGCATCGCATGATCCTCCAGGCCGGTGGGCGGCCACGTTACCAGGCAAAATCGCTGAGCAACCATGGGAGAAACAGCGGTAAAGATCAATATATGAGCTCGCGGCGGGATTCCTTCGCCGCGTACATCGCCATATCGGCCTCATGTAACAGGCTGTCCGGGTCGGAGGTGCCGTACTTACCGGTGGCCATGCCGACGCTTGCGCTCAGTGACACCTCGGCGGCGCCGATGCGGACCGTGCCGTGCAGCGCCAGGGCCAGCCCGTTCGCCACCCCGGCCCGGCGGTCCTCGGGGAGCCCCTCCACGAGCACGGCGAACTCGTCACCGCCGAGCCGTGCGACGAGGTCACCGGCGCGTACGCACGCCCGCAACCGATTCGCCACCTCGATCAGCAACTGGTCGCCGCTCGCGTGCCCGTAGGCGTCGTTGACGGGCTTGAAGTCGTCCAGGTCGATCAGGAAGACGGTCACCGACCCCGCGGCGATCGCCTCGTGCAGCCGGCTCATGAACTGCCCCCGGTTCGCGAGCCTGGTCAGCCCGTCGTGATAGGCGAGGTCGGTCAGCCGGGAGGTCAGCGCGTCCCGCTCGCGCAGCAGCTCGGAGATGTGCCGGAAGGCGGCCACCTGACGCGCGGTCACCAGCACGGTTGTCACCGCCGCCCCGGCCAGCACCACCCAGGACCGCCAGGCCAGGCCGTGGAACGCGAGCATCCCGAAGGCCAGGAGCCAGACCGAGGCCATCGCGGCGTACGGCAGCGGGCTGTACGGCCGCTCCGCCTCCGCCCGGCCGTGGCGCCCCGACCCGGCCCGCACCTGGCGCTCCTGCACCCGCGCGCCGATCGCGATCAGCCCGCTCCCGGCCACGTTCGCCGCGAACAGCCACGGCCGGAATCCCTGATCGAGGTAGAGCGTCACCGGCACGGCCTGCAACCCGGCCTGCAGGACCGCGGCCGCGCCGTAGAGAACCCCGGCCGCGGGGGTGAACGGCGAGCGGCCGCCCAGCACGATCTTGACCACGGCGAAGATCGCCACCAGGAACAGCCCCGGCTGGACCAGCACGGCGATGCCCGTCTGCAGCGCCCAGGCCAGATCGTGCTCCCCGGCCGGGGGCTGGAAGACCCACAGCCCGAACGTCGTGGCGGCGGCCATCACGGTGCCGACGTCGATGCGCAGCCGCAGCCGCTGGGCCCGGCCCATGCCACCGAGCGGGTACCTGAGCAGGCCGCCGACCATCAGCGCGATCCCGACCGCGATCGAGACGAGCTGCAGGCCCGTGCCGGCCACCGCGTCGTAGGAAGTGGCGTCGCGGGCGGTGACGCCGAGCTGCACCACGTTGCCCAGCACGAGCACCGCACCCGCCGCACCGAAGTACCGCCACATGCGCCGCCCGGCGAGGGCACGCGCGGAGGTGCCGGGCATCGAAGCTGCGACCCGCCAGGAGCAGACCGCGAAACATCCCTGCACCGCGAGCATGAGCAGCCAGAACACCGCCACCTGCGGGCCGGCGGGCGCCCGGCGCAGCGCGAACCCGGAGAACGAGACCAGGATCAGGACGACGAGCGCGACCAGCAACGGGTCACGACGCCACAGCCGATCCCTGAACACCCGATCCCCTCCCGCCGATTTCCGCCTCGTCCATTCGGCCGCCGGGTACTCGGATTGAAGATTTACACCCTGTGATCCAGGATCCAGGCCTGCGGATTGCCCCTGCGGTAGAGCATCCGCATGATCAGCGGGGTGAGGGCGTCCCGGACCTTCGCGCCGATCGGACCCGCGGTCTTGGTACTACCGCTGCGCTTGCCGTAGGCGACCACTCTCTCGACCCTTGGCCTGCGGATTCTTTCGTACGCCGAGAGCGCGGCCGGGATCTGTTCAGCGCCCAGGCACCGGCCGAGAACCACCGCGTCCTCGATCGCCATCGACGCGCCCTGCCCGGACGACGGGGACACCGCGTGGGCCGCGTCGCCGACGAGCACGATCCGGTCGTCGTGCCACACCGGCAGCCGTGGCACGTCCCAGGTGTTCCACGGGCCGAGCGCGGTGCTGGTGGCGCCGATCAGCTCGCGGGCGGGGAACGGGTCGTCGGCGAACACGTCCAGCAGATAGGCGCGCCAGCTCGTCGCGGTGAACTCCCCACGCTCGACCGGCTCGCGGCGGGCCGGGTTGGCGAACCACCACACCGAGCCGTCCGGGGCGGTCGCCCAGCCGAAGAACGCCTGCCGACCGAACGCCATCTGCATCACGCCGGCTTCGGGCAGTTGCATGGGTTTTCCGCCGCGGGAGAACTCAGGCGCGTCCTTGACCGGGCCGTCCGTGAATCCGCCGGCATTGAGGAGCCCCAGGTAGCGCGGGGCGGGTGCGGCCGGGTCCAGGGCTTTTCTGGTACGCGAGTTCAGCCCGTCGGCACCGATGAGCAGCTCCCCGCGTACCTCCAAGCCGTCTTCGAATCCGACCCGCACCCCGGCGCCGTCCGGAACGGCGCTGACCAGGCGTTTGCCGTAGGTGATCGGGATGTCGGCAGCGCGTACCAGATCACGAAGGCCTTGATAGAGATCGGCCCGGCGGATGGTCGTCGTCGTGTCCCCCAGCGGAAGTTCCGCCAGGAACTGGCCCTTCCCGCCCCGCAGCTGCATCCGGGGCGTGGCGAAACCCGCGGCCAGCAGCTGCGCCGGGTCGAGGTCGAGGTCGCGCAGCGCGTTGAGCCCGTTGGCGGCGACGGTCACGAACGCGCCGGTCTCGTCGCCGTCGCCGGCCTCGTAGATGTGCGGGGTGAACCCGGCGCGGTGCAGGGCAAGGGCGGCGACGGTCCCGGCGATCCCGCCGCCCGCCACGATCGCGGTCTTAGTCATGTAATGACTATGCATCTTATGACTAAGAGCCGGCAAGCCCCTTAGGCTGTCGACCATGACCTCCGCCCCATCGCGTCGCGCCCCGCTGGCGATGGTGCTGCTGGCGCTGCTGTCCGAGGCGCCGATGCACCCCTACCGGATGCAGCAGATGATCAAGGAGCGCGGGCAGGACCAATTGGTCAACGTGGCCCAGCGCAACAGCGTCTACCAGGCATTGGACCGGCTGGTGCGCGACGGTCTGGCCCGGCCCGGCGGCACGGCACGCGAGGCCGGACGGCCCGAACGGACCGTCTACGAGATCACTTCAGCGGGCAGCGAGGCGCTGCGTCTCTGGCTGACCGCGGCGCTCCCCACGCCGGCCCGGGAGTTCCCCGAGTTCCCGGCGGCGCTCGCCTTCGCCGTCAGTCTCGACCCCGATCAAATGCGGGATTTGTTGGTACGCCGGACAGCGGCGCAACAGGCACGACTGGCAGAGATCGAGGCGCAGGCGCCGCCGGGAATGCCCCGCATCTTCCTGATCGAGGACGAATACCGGGTGGCGATGCTGCGGGCCGAGATCACCTGGCTGACGTCGGTGGTCGACGACCTGGGCGCCGGGCGGCTGACGTGGAGCCTCGAGATGATCTCAGAGACGCTCGCCGAGTTCGGCTAGCAGCACGTCGGCCGCCGCGTAGGGATCGGTCGCGCCCTCGGCGACCTGCGAAGCGAGCTTGCCCAGCGCGGTGCCGTCGCCCAGGTCGCCCATCCGTGCCCGGAGCGCGGCCAGCGCGATCGCCTCGACCTCGACAGCGGCCCGCTTCTCGTGCGCGGCCTGCAGCCGGCCGGAGCCCTCGAGCCACTCGCGGTGCTTGGCGATCGCCGCCACCACCTCGTCGATACCCTCGCCCTTGACCGCCGTCGCCCGCACGACCTGCGGGCGCCAGTCTCCTGGCTCCCGCTCGCCGAGGCTCAGCATGCCCTGGATGTCGCGGTAGGTGGCGTCCGCGCCGGGCCGGTCCGCCTTGTTGATCACGAAGACGTCGGCGATCTCCAGGATGCCGGCCTTGACCGCCTGGATGGCGTCACCCATCCCCGGCGCGAGCAGCACCAGGGTCGTGTCGGCGAGCGAGGCGATCTCCACCTCGGCCTGCCCCACGCCGACCGTCTCGACCAGCACCACGTCGCAGCCGGCACCCTCCAGCACCCGGACCGCCTGCGGGGTCGCCACGCTGAGCCCGCCGAGCCGGCCCCGGGTCGACATCGAGCGGATGTAGACGCCCGGGTCGGTCGTGTGCTCCTGCATGCGGATCCGGTCGCCGAGGATGGCGCCGCCGGTGAACGGGCTCGACGGGTCGACGGCCAGCACCCCGACCCGGCGCCCGGCCCGGCGCAACGCGCGGACCAGCTCGTTCGTGGTGGTGGACTTGCCCACCCCGGGCGAACCGGTCAGCCCGACGACCTGGGCCCGGCCCGCGAACGGCGCCAGGGCCGCGGCGACCTCCCGCAGCCGGGGGTCGCCGTTCTCCACCATGCTGATCAGCCGTGCGACCGAACGCGGGTCACCCTCTCGCGCGCGGGCGACCAGCGTCAGGACGTCGCCGACCATCTTCACTCGTCGCTGCCCTGCGCCTCGGTGACCCGAACCTCGGTGGCCGGCACCTTGATGATCACTGGCCCTCGCCCGGCACCTTGATGATCAGGGCATCGCCCTGGCCGCCGCCGCCGCACAGGGCAGCCGCGCCCGTGCCGCCGCCGCGGCGCTTGAGCTCCATCGCCAGCGTGAGCACCAGGCGGGCGCCGGACATCCCGATCGGGTGGCCCAGCGCGATCGCCCCGCCGTTGACGTTGACGATGTCCTCGTTCACCTTGAGCTCGCGCATCGAGTGGATGACCACCTGCGCGAACGCCTCGTTCATCTCGATCAGGTCGAGGTCGTCGACGCCGAGGCCGGCCTTGCCGAGCGCGTGCCGGATCGCGTTGGCGGGCTGCGCCTGCAGCGAGTTGTCCGGGCCCGCGACATTGCCGTGCGCGCCGATCTCCGCGAGCCAGGTCAGCCCCAGCTCCTCGGCCTTCGCGCGGCTCATCACCACGACAGCGGCCGCGCCGTCGGAGATCGGTGACGCGCTGCCCGCGGTGATGGTGCCGTCCTTGGCGAACGCCGGGCGCAGGTCACCGAGCGACTCGGTGGTCGCGTCGGGGCGTACGCCCTCGTCGGTGTCGATCACCTTGTCACTGTTACGCAGCCCGGCCGGGACCGCCACGATCTCGTCCGCGAACCGCCCCTCGCGCTGCGCGGCGGCCGCCCGCTGGTGACTGAGCGCCGCGAACGCGTCCTGCTCGGTGCGGGTGATGCCGAGGTCCCTGCCGCTGGTCTCGGTCGACTCGCCCATGGAGATGCCCGCCCACGGATCCATCAGGCCGTCGAACGCGGTGTGGTCCCGGACGAGGATGTCGCCGTACTTCTTGCCCTGGCGCTGACCGAGCATCAGGTGCGGCGCGTTGGTCATCGACTCCATGCCACCGGCCACCACGATGTCGAACTCGCCGGCCCGGATCAGCTGGTCGGCCAGCGCGATCGCGTCGAGCCCGGAGAGGCACACCTTGTTGACGGTGACCGCGGGCGTGCTCATCGGGATCCCGGCGGCGACCGCGGCCTGCCGGGCGGTGATCTGGCCGGTGCCCGCCTGCAGCACCTGCCCCATGATCACGTACTGCACCTGCTCCGGTGCGACCCCGCCGCGCTGCAGAGCCGCGGCGATGGCGTGGCCGCCCAGCGCCGTGGCCGAGACGTTCTTGAGGTTGCCGAGAAGACGACCCATGGGGGTACGGGCGCCGCTGACAATCACCGAGCTGGTCACGAGGGGCTCCAGTCTTCTTCTCTTCTTCCGACGGGTCACTTCCGTCGGGTCACGCCCATCGGGCTGAACGAAGGTTAAGGTCAGCGTAGCTGGATGTCTGATAAGTCACGCAGCGGACGGCACAGTCACAATGTCACACTCTCCGACATGGACTCCTTGCCCGAGCTTTCCCGCGGCGGAAAACCGATGCAACTGCCCGAGGTCGGACTACTACGCGTCGATCACGTCGGGATCGCCGTGGCCGACCTGGACGAAGCGCTGGCCTTCTACTCCGAGACGTTCGGCATGCACTGCGTGCACGAGGAACGCAACGAGGAGCAGGGCGTCCGCGAAGCCATGATCGCCACCGACCCGGACGGCACCGGGGCGCGGATCCAGTTACTCGCGCCACTACGACCCGACTCGGCGATCGCGAAGTTCCTCGATCGCAACGGGCCGGGGCTCCAGCAATTGGCGTACACAGTGAAGGATGTTGAAGCCGCGAGCGACGCGCTGCGGGCCCGGGGTTTGCGCCTTCTGTATGAAAGCCCTCGGCGGGGCACAGCGGGGTCACGCATCAACTTCGTGCACCCCAAGGACGCAGGCGGCGTACTCGTCGAACTGGTCGAACCGGCCTGATTCATCCCCCTTAAGGGTGAAACATCCTGACGTCGCCGCTCCGGACTGGCAGGATCGGGACCATCGAGGAGCGGCCCGGGGCAACCCTGTGAGACGATCTCCGGCGCCTGGCCTGCACAGCAGGTAGCGGTGCAGGCACAGCGTGCGGACGCCCTTCGTGAGCGCTGGCCGAACGGCCGACATCGGCCCTCGGCGACCAGGACGAAGGTGATCTTAGGCCGGAATACCCGGCCCGTACGCTCTTGCGTTGCCCCCTGGGGGGTCTGCCAGTATGTCGCAATGCCCCAGCAGCAGGATGCCAATCTCGCCTTCTTCGAAACCGCGAATTCGCAGCACGACTTCACCGTTGTCCTGCGTGGATATGACCGCGGTCAGGTCGACGCGCACCTAGGCCGGCTGGTAGCCGCGCTGAACCAGTCCGAGCAGGCCCGCGGCGAGGCCGAGCAGCGGATGAACGACGCGCAGCGCCGCCTGCGACAGGCCGAGCAGCGCCTGAACGCCCTCGAGCAGAAGCTGGCCGACAGCAACAAGCTCCTCGAGGAGAACAATCGGCCGACGCTGTCCGGGCTGGGCACCCGGGTGGAGCAGATCCTGCGCTTGGCCGAGGAACAGGCGAACGACCACCGTAGCGAGGCCAAGCGGGAGTCCGAGGGCATCCTCTCCGCAGCTCGGCTCGAAGCGCGTGAGATCACGGACAAGGCCCGTGCCGAGGCCGCCGCGATGAAGGCGACCGCCGAGCGCGACGCGGGGCAGCTGCGCACGCACGCCGAGCGCGAGGCCGCCGAGAACAGGGTGCAGGCACGTCGTGAGGCCGACACGCTGCGCTCCGACGCCGACCGCGAGACCAAGCAGCTGCGCACGGTCACCGCGCACGAGGTCGCCGAGCTGAAGTCGACCGTCGAACGCGAGGTGGCGTCGCTGCGGGCAACCGCCGAGCGGGAGATCACCCAGCTGCGCGCCAAGGCCGCCCGTGAGGCCGAGGAGAAGCGCGCCGAGGCGACCAAGCTGCTCACCGACTCCCGCGACAAGCGCGACAAGGACCTTCAGGCCCTGGCCATGGAGATCGCCGAGCGTCGCGAGAAGGCCGAGCGCGAGGAATCCGAGCGGCACGCCTCCCAGGTCAACGCGACCCAGAAGATGGTGTCCGAGGCCGAGGAGCGCGCCCGCGCCGCCGAGGACCGCGCCAAGGAGATCGAGCAGCGCGCCGAGAACCGCCGCCTCGAGTCCGAGCGGCACTCCGTCGAGACGGTCGAGAAGGCCCGCGCCCTCGCCGAGAAGACCGTCACCGAGGCCCGCAGCGAGTCGCAGCGACTGCTCGGCGACGCGCGTCAGGAGGCCGAGATCACGACCCAGGCCGCCAAGCGTCAGGTCGAGGACCTCACCCGTCAGAAGGACCAGGTCACCAACCAGCTCGGCCAGATGCTCTCCGGTCTTTCCGGCCTGGTGCCCACCGTCGGCGCCGCCGCGGCAGCCCAGGCAGTCGCCGCAGCCGCACCCGCCGCCGCCCAGCCCGCCGCAGCTCAGCCCACCCCTGCGGCCCCGGCCGCCGAGGCACCGGCGCAGCGCACCGGTGAGGACGACGCGGACGTCGAGGCACCCGAGGTCGCGGCCAAGGGCAGCTGAGTCATTCGCCACTCAGTCTCCGGTTGCGCCACCCCGGCGGGTGGGTAACGGTTAGAGGACCGGGCGGCTGTGCAAAACGTTGTGTGCGGGCCGTTCCGGAGAACATCCGGCACGGCCCGCATTGCGTTTCGCACGTAGCCTGAGCACACGACGATAAGCAACTAGACGCACAGTCCCCGCCAGGCCGGTGTGTATCGACACGTCGCGGGACGATGCGTATGTGAGGATGGAAAGCATGTCGCACGGCGGGGAAATCTTCGGTCTCGGTGGAGAGACGCCACCGGAGCCCAGCTTCGAGACCGCCCTGCGGGGTTACGAGAAGAAACAGGTCGAGCGGTACGTTGCCCGGGCCGAGACCGAGATCGCCACACTGATCGGCGAGCGGGACAACGCCCAGCTGCAGAACCAGGCCATGATGGGCCAGATCGACCGGCTGCAGCAGGAGCTCTCCCAGGCCCGCCGGCAGCCGAGCCTCGGCGCCGACGTCTCCTTCCGGCACCTCGGCCCCAAGGTCGAGGAACTGCTCGCCAAGGCCGAAGAGGTCGCGGCGCAGATCAAGAGCGACGCAAGCGGCGACATCAAGGCCCGTCTGGCCGAAGCCGAGCGCATCCGTGCCGAGTCCGAGGCCCACGCCCACGACGCCGGCCGCGACTTCGAAATCACCCTCGCCGCCCGCCGCGCCGACGAGGAAAAAGCCGATGTCGCCCGCCGCGCCGCCGCCGACAAGGCCCTCGCCGCGACCCGCCAGTCCGCCGAGCAGATGCGCGCCGAAGCCGAGGCCACCCTGACCCGCACCCGCACCGAGGCCCAGCAGCTCACGGAGCGCACGGCCCAGGAGGTTCAGAAGACCCGCGCCGAAGCGGACGGCTACGCCAAGTCCACCCGGCTCCAGGCGGACCAGGAGATCAAGGGCCTGCGCGACAAGACCCAGCAGGAAATCGCCAAGCTGCGCGCCGACGCCGACCGCGAGAAGACCGACGCCAAGGCCGCAGTCGAACGCGAAGTAGGCCAGCGCCGCCAAGAGGTCGTCCAAGAGCTCGGCCAGATGCGAACCGGCGTCGAAAAACAGTGCGCCGACCTCCGCAGCGAAGCCGACAAATACGCCGAAGAAGTCCTCCGCCGCTCCGACGAGCAGGCCACCGCCATCCGCAAGGACATCGCCGCCCAACAGGACAAGATCGCCGGCCTCGCCCGAGACCTCGAAGCCGCCCAGGCCAAGGTCACCGAAGCCGAGAAGAAGGCCTCCGCGGCCACCGAACGCTCCGCTCAAGCCGAACAGGAAGCCGAGCGCTCCGTAAAGCGCCTGGCCGAGGTCAAACTCGAACTCGAAGCCGCCCTCAAACACGTCGAAACCGCCAAGGCCGCCGGCGAAGCCGCCGAACGCCGAGCCACCGAAGTCCGCCGCCAGGTCCAAAAAGAAGCCAAACGAGTCGCCGAGCTCGCCGCCGCCGCCGTCCTCGCCGCAGCCGCCTCCCCGGACGACGACGATGACGACGAGGACGAAGCACCCCCGGCCGCCACCATCGCTCCCGTGGCGACCAAGGTCGCCAGCGGCGCGGACAGCACCCCCGCCACCACCGGGACCCCTGCCACCGCCACCGGGACCGCTCCGGTAGCACCGCAGTCCGCCCCGGCGCAGCCGGACAAGCCCGACGCCAACCCCGCCAAGGTCACCGCATCCGCCAAGGTGACCGCACGCCCGGGCCCCACCCGGGTGGGCGTCGACGCCGACTGATCTTCTCGCTCCACAGCATCACCGCAGCGGCCCAGGGCACCACGCCCCGGGCCGCCGCCGTTCCCGCACGGATTCCCCCCACCCGCTCCGGTTCGGCGAAGCTCCGCCCGCGCGGTGGCCCGTCCGTTCAGCGTCGGCACCGCGGGACGTCCTGCCGGGTGGCGAGGGGGTGCGTGGGCTCGATACATTGCCGCCGGGGTGTCGGTCGCCGCCATGGGTGACCTCCCCTTTTCTCCCGTGGAGGTAGACCGTGACGGCCGACGAGCCCCGCCCCGCCGAGGTGCCGGCCGACGACCCTGTGCCGTCGCCGATCCCGGCAGGTCCCACCCCGATCACACCCGAGCAGAGCGAGCCGGGGCGTGAGCGGGTGCCGAGGCAGGCGGAGAAGCGGACGAAGCGGGTGGACGCTGTGGCGCGGGCCGAGGCCAGTGGGCAGTTCGGGGCGCCCGGGCCGCCGCTCAACCGGCGGAACCCGTTCCTGATCGGCCTGACCGGCGGGTTGGGCGTGATCGTCGCGTACGGCATATTTCTCGGGCTCCGGAATGCCGCGTCGATCCTTGTCCTGATCTTTATCGCGTTGTTCCTGGCGATCGGGTTGAATCCGGCGGTCATGCGGTTACGGAAATGGGGATTGCCGCGCGGGCTGGCCGTTACCGTGATGGCTCTCGCGGTGGTGTTGTTGCTGTGCGGTGGCGTGGTGGCGCTGATTCCGCCGCTGGTCACGCAGACCGGGCAGCTGGTGGAGAACGTTCCGGACTTCATTGCGAGTCTGCAGCGCAATGAGACCGTGAGTGAGCTGGTCCAGCGGTACGACATTCTGGAGAAAGTGCAGAGCGCGGTCAACGCCGGGACCGTCACCAATGCGCTCGGCGGGGTGGTCGGCGGGGCCAAGCTGGTGTTCGGGACGATTTTCAATGTGCTGACCGTGATCGTGCTGACGATCTATTTTATGGCGGCTTTCGAGCGGATCAAGAATGCCGGGTATGCCCTGGTGCCCGCGTCGCGGCGGGATCGGGTGCGGTTGCTGACCGACGAGATTCTGACGAAGGTCGGCGCGTACATGGTCGGGGCGTTGTCGATTGCCGTGCTGGCGGGTATTTCGACGTGGGTGTTCGCGATGGTGGTCGGGCTGGCGTACCCGTTTGCGCTGGCTGTGGTGATTGCGATCTGTGATCTGATCCCGCAGATCGGGGCGACGCTGGGGGCGGTGATCGTCAGTCTGATCGGGCTGGCTGACTCGCTGACCACCGGGATCATCTGCATCGTGTTCTTCATTGTTTACCAGCAGATCGAGAACTACCTGATCTACCCGAACGTGATGCGGCGCTCGGTGAAGGTCAGCGACGTGGCGGCGGTGACCGCGGCGCTGCTGGGTGTGGGGCTCTTCGGTGTCATCGGGGCGCTGGTCGCCATCCCGATGGTGGCCGCCGTCCAGCTGATCATCCGCGAGGTGGTCAACCCGAGCATGGAGCACAAATAACGGCGGTCAGTGCGTGCTGAGCTCGACGCGGTCCTTCGCGGTGGTTCCGGCCAGGTAGGCGCGGACGGCGAGTACCGAGAGCGTCGCCTGGATGATCACTCCGGTCAGGTCCAGCGGGTTGCCCAGGGCGATCAGCACGATCGTCGGTACGCCGAGGAGCAGCACGTCGACCCCGGCCAGCGAGGCGATCAGCGGGCCGGGCGAGAACGAGCCCATCGGGGTGTCGAACGGCAGGATGGAGTTGTTGACGAAGCCTGTGCGGGCCTTGCGCACCGCCGCGACCCCGCCGACCGGTCCCAGCACGATCCCCAGCGCCCACCACGGTCCGGCGGGGAGCTCGCCGAGGATCTGAAGCAGTGACAGCGCGGCGGTGTACCAGATGGTGGCCAGCGCGACCGGGACGTAGCAGCGCTGCAGCACCGAGTCACGGGAGCTGATGCCGAGCATCCGCAGCATCCACGGGTTGCCGGTGTCGGTGCGTACGTTGCTCGTGGTCACGCCGCCGGCGAACAGGCCGCCGAGCACCACCGCGATCGCCAGCACCCACCCGGGCGCGGACACGAACAGCGACGGCAGCGCGGCGCCACCGGCCAGCCAGAGCAACCGGCGCGGCCGCCGGCGCAGGAGCAACAGATCTTGAGCGGTGAGTACGGGCACCCGCCGCCACAACCGCATCGACCGAAGCTTCCGCCGCGCCCAGTAACGCCGTTCGAGCATGTCCGTGACGAAGGACGGCTCGACCCCGAATGCCGAGTCGGCGAGCGTACCCGCGGTTTTGGCTGCTTCCAGGATGCGATCGTTGGGAGTGCGGCCCAGGGTGCGTACGGCAAGGGCGAAGAAAATGAGCACGATCAGCGCGAGGGCACCCACCACCGGGAGCACCGACCCGGCCGGGGGCCACCCGGCGGGCGCGCGCGGCGCGTGCACGGCCGAGTCGACGACCAGCCCGGCCAGACCGGCCGCGAGCAGCAGGTACGCGATGGTGTCCGACAGGCCCGACCACCAGCGGTCCGCCTGCGCGGCGAGCGCGATCAGGAGCAGTACGTTCGCGGCCAGCGCCCCCAGCAGCGGCAACGCCACCACCTGCTCGGCCAGCGGGCGCGCGAGGACGTGACCCATGATCGCCAGGGCACCGAGCGCGCCGGTCATCGCGGCGATCGCCATCGCCGCGCCGAGTGAGGGCAGCAGCAGGACGCGGCGGCTGACCGGGGCCATGAGCAGCCACGACGAGGCCGGGCGGCTCAGCGCCAGCGGACCGAGCCGGCGCAGCGCGATGTAGAGGCCGCCGATCAGCGCGACGATGATCGACACCCCGGCGAGCTGGGAGGCGTTCGGCACCGACGGCCAGAAGACGACAGCCAGCTGCCGGTGCAGCATGCCGCCGACGATCGCGATGAAGAGCAGCGCGAAGTAGAAGTTGCCGAGCGTCTCGCCCCGCTCCTTGTGCGCCGCCTGCCGCTTGCGCACCCAGCCACGTACCTCGGTGACGCTGACTGCCGCCTCAGTCATGCTGCGCCACCTTCGGCATGCTCTTCTGGCCTCGCCGCTGCGGGGAGTCGCCTGCCGCCGGCAGGCGACGCTCGGTGCAGGCGATCATGCTGCGCCACCTTTTGCATGCTCTTCTGGCCCTCGCCGCTGCGGGCCGTCGCCCACCAACGCCAGGCGTGGCTCGGTGCAGGCGATCATGCTGCGCCACCTTTTGCATGCTCTTCTGGCCCTCGCCGCTGCGGGCCATCGCCTGCCGCCGGCAGGCGACGCTCGGTGCAGGCGATCATGCCTGGACGGGGTGGAGGTCGGTCATGCTGATCGGCGACATACCCGCGGCCGAGCTGAAGACGTCGTCGTGGCTGGCCATGAGGACGCTGCCGCCGCCGGCGAGGTATTCGGCGATCATCGCGGCGACCGTGGCCCGGCCGTCGGGGTCGAGGCGCTGCTCGGGTTCGTCGAGGATGAGCAGCTTGCTCGGGCGCAGCAGGATCAGGGCGAGCGTGAGGCGCTGTTTCTGGCCCGATGACAGCGACGGCGGGATCGCGTCGGCGTGCGAGGCGAGGCCGAAGCGTTCGAGGGCCTCGTCGACGCCGGACTCCTCGGCGTCGACGCCGTGCGCGCGGCAGACCAGCTCGGCGTGCTCGCGGGCGGTCAGGCCCGGGTACCACGTGGGGGGCTCGACCGTGGTCGCGACCGCCCGCCAGAACTCCGGAGTGGAGCCGGGCGGGCCGCCGAACACCTCGATCTCGCCGGCGTCCGGGCTCTGCAGGCTCGAGATGCAGCGCAGGAGCGTGGACTTGCCGATGCCGTTCTCGCCGGTGATGCAGACGCCCGCACCCTCGGCAACGGTCAGGTCGACGTCCACCAGGACCGGGGTGGAGCCGTAGCTCACCGACAGGCCGCGTACAGAGATCGCGGAACGTTGCACCGTGCGACGCTAACAGGTGCGCTGTCAGGGGCGACGGGCGTACAGCAGCTTGAGCGTTTTGACGATCCGCTGGACCTGCGCGGGAGTGCGTTCGAACGTCATCGCCGGCAGCAGCGAGGGCCCGCGACGCACAGTGATCGACTTGGCGACGCCGAACTCGCGCAGCCCGTCCTCGCCGTGGATGCGGCCGAACCCGGAGTCGCCCACGCCGCCGAACGGCAGGGTGGCCATGCCGACGAAGGCCATCGCGGAGTTCACCGAGACCATGCCGGAGCGCATCCGCCGCGCGATCCGGACGGCGTTCTTCTTCCCGAAGACGGCTCCGCCCAGGCCGTACGGCAGCGCGTTGGCCTTCGCGAGCGCCTCGTCCGCGTCGACAACCTTGGAGATGGTCAGCGTGGGCCCGAACGTCTCCTCCTGGATCGCCGCCGACCCCTCGGGCACGTCGACCAGCACGGTCGGCGCGACGCTCGGCGCCTGCACCGCGTCCGCGCCGCCGAGCACGGCCCGGCCCCCACTGGCCAGGGCGTCGTCGATGTGCCGCCGGACCACGTCGAGCTGCCCGGGCATGGTCATCGGGCCGATGTCCTCGCCCAACTTCAGCTTGCTCGCCTTGGCGACCACGGCGGCCACGAACTCGTCGTAGACCGGCGCCACGGCGTACACCCGCTCGATGCCGATGCAGGTCTGCCCGGCGTTGGTCATCGCGCCCCAGACGGCGGCCTCGGCTGCGGCCTGCACGTCCGCGTCGGCATCCACGATCATCGCGTCCTTGCCGCCGGCCTCGATGATCACCGGGACGAGGTTTTCGGCGCAGGCCGCCATGACCTTCTTCGCCGTCGCGGTCGACCCGGTGAAGGCCAGCTTGCCGATCCCCGAGCGGCAGAGCGCTGCCCCGACGTCGCCCAGCCCGTGCACGACCTGGAGGACCGGGTGCTCCGGGACGACCTCGGCGAACGTGTCAGCCAGCCACTGCCCGACCACCGGCGTGTACTCGCTCGGCTTCAGGACCACGGCGTTTCCCGCGGCCAGGGCGCCCGAGGCGGGACCCAGCGGCGTCAGGATCGGATAATTCCACGGCCCGATGATCCCGACCACACCGTACGGCTGATACTCCAGGTGAGCGGAATGCTCCGCGACCACCAGCCGGGACCGGACCTTGCGCGGGCCGAGCACGCGCTTCGCGTTCCGGGCGGCCCAGTCGATGTGCTCGATCGCCGCCAGCGCCTCGACAACGGCGTCGGCCACCGGCTTCCCGGTCTCGACATGGGTCAGCTCGCCGAGCTCCTCGATCCGCTCGGCCATCACCGCCCGCCACTGCAACAACCGGGTGCGACGCCCGTCAAAACCCAGCGCGGCCCACCAGACGCCGGCCTCCCTGCCGCGATCCACGGCCGCGACCACGGCTTTCTCATCAGACACGGGTACGCGTCCCGCCTCGTCACCGGTCGCGGGACTCGTGGAGATGAGCACCCCGTTTTCGATCGCGGGCACTCCGGGCGTACGCGTATCGGTCATGAACGTGAGTCTAAGTCGCATTCGGCATGACGCACCTCACACGTACGCTTGATTGTTGTGAGCCCCCGCCGCAACCGCCCCAAGTCGTCACAGCGACCGGCGGCCCCCGCCGACCCCGAGGACGACAACGTCCGCCGGGGCATCGGCGGCGTCCAGCAATACCAGGACGGCGACTGGATGGTCCGCTCCATCTTCGGCGGCGCGGCGACGAAGACCTACCGCTGCCCCGGCTGCATGCAGGAGATCCGCCCCGGCGTCGCCCACATCGTCGCCTGGCCCGCCGACGACCGCGGCGACGAATCCGACCGCCGCCACTGGCACACCGGCTGCTGGCGCGCCCGCGACCGCCGCGCCCCCACCGTGGAACGCTCGAGAAACGCCCCCCGCTACGGCTAGCGGCTTCCCGCGGGTAAGGATGGTCGGGTGGCTTCCATCCGCGCGAACTCCATCCTGCCCGCCAAGCGGACAGACATCACGCTGCACACCGCCGACGGCCTGACCCTGGTCGGCGAGCTCGCGGTCCCCCTCGACCGCCCCCCGGTGGCAACCCTGGTCTGCCTCCACCCCCTGCCCACCCACGGCGGCATGATGGACAGCCACATCTTCCGCAAGGCCGCCTGGCGCCTCCCCGCCCTGGCCGCCGTGGCAGTCCTCCGCTTCAACACCCGAGGCACCACCAGCGTCCGAGGCACCAGCGAAGGCGCCTTCGACGCCGCGAACGGCGAACGCTACGACGTAGCCGCCGCCATCGAATACGCCGAGTTCGCCGACCTCCCCAACATCTGGCTCCTAGGCTGGTCCTTCGGCACCGACCTAACCCTCATGCACGGCCTAGACCCCACCGTCACAGGCGCCATTCTCCTGTCCCCGCCCCTGCGCTTCTCATCTCCCGAACACCTGAAGGCCTGGGCTGCGGACGGAAAACCGCTCACGGCTCTGATCCCCGAATTCGACGACTACCTCCGCCCGGCAGAAGCCACGGAAAGATTCGCCGCCATCCCCCACGCCGAGGTCATCCCCATGCCGGGCGCCAAACACCTCTGGGTAGGCGACGCCGAAAAGGTCCTCGACAAAATCGTTCAGCGCGTGGCGCCCGAGGTCACAGTCCCCCTCCCCGAGGACTGGGACGGCCCGATGGAATCCGGCGACATGAACGCCTACGCCAACAAAACAGTCGCAGCCTTCAACAACGTCCCCGTCCCCAAACCCCTGACGGACTGACCCCTCAGGTTGAAGCCCCCACCCAACGGCCCCCCACCTGATAACGGCCTGACCTCACCGCAGGTGGAAGCGCCCAAAAACATGGTGGTAGCGCAACGTAAGTCGCACTGCGCCCCGCCGGTGCCGAGGGCGCCGAAAATGACTAGGCGCCCTTTGCCGTGGTCATTTTCGGTGTCCTCGGCACCGGCACGCCCTTGGGCGCAGTGCCCCCGAGCGAAGCGAGGCCAGCAACCCAGCAGCCGCGTGCAACCACCCCTCCCCCAAAGGGTCCAACCCGCACGCACCCCCACCCCGGGGTTAACCCACCGACCTACGCCGCTTCCAAATCCCGCGCGGACAGATAAACGCCATGCTTCCAAAAAGCCGCCGGCGCGGTAACCAAGGCCTCCATCTGCTTGGACCGCAACGACGACGGAAACCAAGGAGGGTTACTCAGGACCTACCTTGAGCTGCAGATCGCCGCAGGTGGACGGCCTGATCTCCCCGTCCTGAACATTCCTCCCTGAATACACGGCTCACCGATAGCCGTCGATGACGATTTCGGCCATTGTGCGCGAGGCTCGAAGAAGATTCTCTTATGTGAACGCGTGGCGTCATCGGGGTGGCCCCCGAGCGGGTCAGGTGTTGGGGGCAAGCAGGCGGCTGCGTACTTCACCTGCCAGCGGTTGATGAAACGGGTCCAGTCGAACAGGTCACCGGCGGCACGCCTGCGGTCACGCTCGGCGTCGGCGTCAGCGTCGGCCTGCGTGGTGTTCGCTGCCCGGAACAAAGCACGAGCTGCCTCGATCCACCTGAGGTTGCCGTCCGGTGTCCGCGCCTCGGGGGAGTCGCGTCGCAGCCGGGCGGTATGGCCCAAGGCTTTCCCGAACGCGCGCCGGACCCGGTGCTCACGGCGGAACACTTCGGTTGCCGCGGAGTAGTTCCGGCGCCGCGTGGGATCACGTAGCCATGCCAATTCGACCGCCGTGAAAATTTCCAGCTGCGCGCATTCCATCCCTTAATGCTTCTCAGGGAGTCACATGATCGGAAGGGGTAGGCGTGCCATTGTAGGGTTGAGACAGATCATAGGGGCGTGAATGGCAGATGGTGAGTATTAATAGGTTGGGAAATGGTGGCGGGCGGAGGACGACCATTGTCACACTGTGACGGTGCTCCGAACTGCAGAGACAGGGAGGCTTATTCAGTGAAGGCCTAGGAATCCACAGTAGAATCAGGAAGCCGACGACCTGTGAATAGCCCTCAAGGCGTAGACAACACTCTCGGGCGAGTCCACTCCGGCGGCCCAAGGTCAAGAAGGGCAGCGAGATGCTCTGCCATCGCAGCGAGCAGCACATCCCAACGTTCGTCACCACCGTCAGAACAGGGTGAGCTCGTTCCGGTCCATCCCGCGCAGCTTGTCGTAATCGACGACGACGCACCGAATGCCACGGTCGGTGGCCAGCACCCGGGCCTGCGGCTTGATCTCCTGAGCGGCGAAAATCCCGGTAACCGGATAAAGCAGCGGATCACGGTTCATCAGCTCGAGATACCGGGTGAGCTGCTCAACCCCGTCGATCTCCCCCCGCCGCTTGATCTCCACGGCGACAGCGGCTCCCGAAGCATCACGGCACAGCAGATCGACAGGCCCGATAGCCGTCATGTACTCGCGCCGGACCAGCACCCACCCCTCGCCGAAAGTCTCCGGGTGGGCGGCGAGCAACTCCTGCAGATGAGCCTCGACACCATCCTTGACCAGCCCAGGATCGAACCCGAGCTCATAGGACGTGTCCTGGAAGATCTCCTCCAGGGTGATCCGCAGCTCCTCACCGGCTTTGTTGACGACCTTCCACACCCCGGGGGCCTCCTGCAGCTTGCAGGGTGGGCTCATCCAGTTGAGTGGCTTGTAGGCCCGATCGTCGGCATGAATCGACACGGACCCGTCCGCCTTCACCATGAGCAGGCGGGTGGCCGGCGGTAGGTGGGCGGAGAGTTTGCCGACATAGTCCACGGAGCATTTCGCGATGACCAGACGCACCGCACGAGGGTAGCCTCCGTCGCCGGGCCGGGCGAGCGCGGCGGTGCCATGCTGGTGGTGTGCTCGAAGTGCTCACTGGTAGCGGCCTGGCGGCATCCGCCGGGCTCAATGCGTACATCCCCCTGCTCACGATGGGTCTGCTGGCTCGTTATACCGACACTATTGATCTTCCCGGCGGGTGGCAGTGGCTCTCGAACGGGTGGGTGATCGCTATTTTGGCGGTGCTGCTGGCCGTCGAGATGGTGGCTGACAAGGTGCCTGTGGTCGATCACATCAATGATGTGGTGCAGACCATCGTGCGGCCGACGGCGGGCGGGCTCGCGTTCGGGGCCGGGTCGTCGTCCGAGACCGTGACCGTGACGGATCCGGGGTCGTTCTTCGGGTCGCATCAGTGGGTGCCGATCGCCGCCGGGGTGGTGCTCGCGTTCGGGGTGCACAGTGTCAAGGCTGCTTCCCGGCCCGTGGTGAATGCCACCACCGCCGGGTTCGGGGCGCCGGTCGCCAGCACCGCTGAGGACATCACCAGCGTCCTGTTGTCGCTGCTCGCGATCCTGTTGCCGATTCTGGTGCTGCTCGGGCTCGTGCTGCTGGTCTTCGGTGGCTGGTGGGTGATCAGACGTCGTCAGCAGCGTAAGAGGGAACGCCGGTCGGTTCAGGGTGTCGAGACGCAGCAACTGTTTGGTTGACTCAGCCGGTGGCCGCCGTCGCAGTTCCCGCGTTCGCCCTGGCCTGGTGGCTCGGCGCTTACCTGGTCGGGCGGGATCCGGGGAGGGCGGTGCTGTGGCGGGCGGCGGGTGCGCTCTGGGCGTACGGAACAGGGATTGTGGCTTGGATGATCTCGCCGGGGTCCTCGGTCTCGGAGCTCTTGTTCTGTGTCCCGGCCCTGCTCTGGGCCGGGGCGGCGACCTCACTGCTGCCGCAGGAGGCGCCGGAGCGGCGGGTGGCCGAGCGGGGCTGGGCGGGGAGCCTGGTGATCTTCCTGGCGCCGGCGGTGCTGCTGCCGGGGGTGGGCAAGCTGATCGCGCTGGCTCCGCTCGCCGGTGGGCTGGCCCTACTGCTGAGATACCGCGAGAGGGTACGCCCGAAGCACCTGCCCACCGCCCTGCTCGCCGCGGCAGCGCTCTACGTCGTGGGCCTCGTGGTCGTGCTCGCCCCGATCGATCTCGGCGCTCCGGAGCTGGTGCTCGCCACGATGGGTGTCGACCTGGCGCTGCTCGGCTTCCTGGTGGCCGTGCAGGACGCCGTCGAGGCCGGTGAGCGGCTGCTGCCCGATCTGCGCCGCTCGCTCGTCGCGGCGGTGGTGGCCGTGCTGCTGTGTGGCGGGCCGGCCGCCGTGACCATGCTCGCGACGCCGGGGCTGACCGCGGTGATCGTGCTCCAGTTCGTGCTGGTGGGGGTGGTGCTGAGCGCGGTGGGGGCCGCCGCGCCACTGCGGGCGTTGCTGGACCGGCTCGCGTTCCTGCAGAACGGGCGGCTGCGCCGGGATCGGGCCGCGCTGCTGCTGGCCGCCGACGCGCTGCCCCGGCGGCGGGAGCGGCATCGGATGATCGCGATGGACGAGCCGGAGTTCCGCCGGTTGACGCTGCGCGCGCTGGAGGACTACGGCGATCTGGGGCGGCTGCTGCGTAACCCGCTCGTTGATCTGCCCACGGTGGACCGGCGGCTGCAGGCGCGGGATCCGGGGCTGACCGATCAGCCGCTGATCCGGGCGGCCGAGTTGCGCGCGGTGCTGAGCGAGCAGGTGGAGCGGCTCAAACCGGCCGGCGTCTCGGGGACCTCGGAGGAGTGGCGGTTCTACAACGCGCTGCACTACTGCAGTGTGCTGGGCGTGCGGCCGTACGAGCGCGTCCCGCAGACCGACGGCATGGATCTGGACGGGCGGCGGATCATCGACTGGTTCCGCCGGCATGTGCGGCGGGAGTCCCTCGATCAGTGGAAGGTCCAGGGTGCCGAGCTGATCTCGGCGCGGTTGTGGCAGGAGCTGCTGAGCACGGACCCGCGCTGGCTCACCCGCTCGGAGCCGTTGACCGAAGCGACACGCGGTACAAACGGTCGGCAAATACTCTAAAACGGTTAAAATCCCCTCACGTGCCGTACACCGGGGGGTTGACTGAGTGGGTAGCCACCGCACCGCGCTCGTCGCCGTGGTCCGGCAGGAGCTCGCCGAGGCCCGGGGCACCGCACGGGCCGTTCTCGCCGCCGCCGAATCGGCCCGCGACGAGGCCCAGCGGCGCAAGAAGCTGATCCGGGAGGCGTACGCGACCTGCCTCGCCCAGCTCACCGAGGCCCGGGAGGCTGCCCGGCAGGACATCCTGCACCGCAGCACCACCGAAGCCACCACGCTGAGCCGCAAGGTGGCGCAGCTGGCCGCCCTCTCCGCACCGGGCGCCGCGGGGACAGCGTGGCGTTACTGGACCCCGACCGAGCCCGATCGGGTCGGCCGGCCCGGGATGCTGCGGATCGGGACCGTCGCGTACGAGATCGGCGAGGAGCGGACCAGACTGCCCGCCCTCGTCCCGTTCCTCGACCACGCGCACCTGAACGTCCTCGGCGCGCAGCCCGACGCCGACGGAGTGCTCTCCGGCGTGCTGCTGCGAGCGCTGGGCACCACCCGGCCCGGCGACGTGCACGTCAGCATCTACGACCCGGAGAATCTCGGTGGCACCCTCGCCGGGTTCGCGCCGCTGGGCAACGGCGGGCTGCTGCGGCTCATCAGCCCCGGCGGGCTCGGTGCCGCCCTGGACGAGCTGGTCGAGCACATCTGCCGGGTGAACGAGAGCGTGCTGGCCGGCGGGTACGCCTCCCTCGCCGAACTCACCGCCGCGACCCCCGGCTCGCGCCCCGAACCGTGGCGGGTGGTCGTGCTGCTGCTCGACGCCCGCAGCGCCGCCGAACTCAGCGATTCCCAGCGGGCGCAACTCGAACGGATCGTGCGGACGGGCGTGGCTTGCGGCGTACATGTGATGGTCAGAGGTTTGGAACTGGCCCCGCACCCGACGGTGGAGCGCGTCTCGGCGCGCGACGGCATCGCGGCCTGCGACACCACCGGAGACCTGGAAGTCACCCTCGACAGCCCGCCCCCGACCGACCGCATCGCCGGGTTCTGCCGGGCCACCGTGGAGCGACTGCTCGCCGGGCCACCGCCCGCGCGCCTCGCGGACCTCGAACCCGGCACGTTCTGGGCCGAATCGTCCGCACAACGCCTGACCGCGCCCCTCGGCGACAGCACGGACGGCTCGACGGTCCCGTTGGCGCTCGGCGACGACACGCCGCACGCGTTCATCGGCGGCCCCGCCGGCTCCGGCAAGACGAACGTGCTCTACGCGTGGATCGGCTCGCTAGCCGCCCGATACGGCCCCGGCGAACTCGCCCTCTACCTGTTGGGACCGTCGTTCGCCCAGGTCACGCCGGGCCCGCGCGACCCCAGCTGGCTGCCCCAGGTACGGCTGGCCGGCATCAATGTCGACAATGACCGCGAGTTCGTCCTGGCGCTGCTGCGGCACCTCGGCGAGGAGCTGCGTACCCGCGCCCAGGCGGCGAAGCGGCACGAGGCGTCGACGCCGGCGGAGCTGCGCGAGGCGGATCCGCACGGGCACTGGCCGCGGATCGTCGCCGTCCTCGACGACGTCCCGCTGTCGGCGGACGCCGAGGTGCTGCTACTGGTGAAAGACCTGGCACGACGTGGGCACACGCAGGGGATCCATCTGATCGTCGCGGCGCGGGACGGCGGGGACATCGACGGGTTCCCGCTGCGGATCGCGCTGCCGAAGGCGCAGGGCGTCCTGGCCGAGGGCAACCTGGCAGCGGAGGTCATCCCCCGCTTCCACGCGGCGACCGACAATGGCGTCGTCCGGGTGCCCGACGCGAGCGACCGGACGGCGTGGCGCAGCCTGCAACGCAAGCTGTGGCTGCGCCGGGATGAGAACTGCGACGCGCCACGGCTGTTCGACGGCGAGGTCGTGCCGCGGCTCCCGGACGTGTACAGGCCGAGCGGGCGGCTGCCGGACGACGTCGGATCCTCCCCCGGCGCCGTGCTGGGCGAGCGGATCGACGTCGCGGCCCGGCCGGCGCGGCTGCGGCTGGGTCGGATGCCGGGGCGCAATCTGGCGGTGCTCGGTACGCGTACCGATGAAGCCTGCGACGTGCTCGCCGCCGCGGCACTCTCCCTCGCCGCGCAGGGCCCGGCGCGGTTCAGCATCTTCTGCCTGGACCCGGACGCCGAGCAGGCCGCCGCCCGGCTGATGGCCGAACTCCCCCAGGCCGTCACCAGTGATCTCGGCGTGATCCCCGAAGCGGGCGACATCCCCCACTACCTGATCGGGTACGGGCTGGATAAGGCCGGCCGGGCCCAGCGCGAGCGGCTACGGGCCCTGCTGGCCGACGGACCCGAGCAGCGGATGCATGTCCTGGGCTGGTGGCGCTCGGTGGCACAGCTGCACGACGGCCTGACCGCTCACCTCGGCGCCTGGGTGGCCCTGGACGTGCAGGGCGCCGACCTGAGCCCGCTCTACCCGCAGCCCGGCGGCCCGGAATGGCATCCACGCCGGCGCCGCGCCCTGTTCTTCGACCGCTCGGTGCACCGGACCCCGGAAGTGATCATCCCGTACGAGGTGAACAGTGACCACACGTGACCGCGACTACCAGCAGATGATGACCGCACTCGGCGACGTGGCGAAACGGCGCTCGACCGAGCTGGACAACGCCGAGCAGGCGTACCAGACCAGCGCCGCGCAGGCAGCCGGTGAGCTGGCACGGGCCGAGAGCGACGCGGCCGCCGCGGAACGCTGGGCGGGCGCGGCCGCTTCCCAGGTGCTGGATGTGGACCGTGAGGCGGACCGGCTCTGGGCCCAGTTGCGCGCCGGGGTCCGCACCCGGGCCCTGGGCGAGCTGCCGGAACCGGCACCGGTCGAGGCGTTGCCGCGGCCCGCCCTCACCCAGGGGCCCGCACCTGCCCAGCGCCGCTCGGCCCGGACCCTGCTCGCCAGCGCCGCCCAGCGGATCGAGGTCACCGCGCGGCCCCGCGAACGCCATCGCATGCCGCGCTGGACGCTCGCGCTGCTGCCGCTGGCAGGCGCGCTGGTCGCGGGGCTGACCGCGCTGATCGCGGCCGGCCTGGTGACGTTCGGCCGCAGGGACGTGCCCGGCGTTGTCGTCGTCCAGCTGCTGGGCTGGCTGGCCTTCCTCGTCGCTCCCTCGGCGGGCCTGCCGGTGGCGGCGCTCTACGCCCACCACCGGCTGCACTCCCGGCTCGACCTCGGCGGGGTCGGGCTGACCCTGCTCGGCGGGATGCTGGCCGCGACCGTCCTCGCACTGACCTTCGCGACGTCCTCGCAATGACCTTCGCGACGTCTCCTAGTACGTGTAGAACCCCTTGCCCGTCTTGCGGCCCAGGTCGCCGGCCGTGACCATGCGCTGGAGCAGCTCCGGCGGGAAGAACTTCTCGTCGGCGGTGTCGCGGTAGATGTTGCCGGCGGCGTTCAGCATCACGTCGAGACCGGTCAGGTCGACCGTGGCCAGCGGGCCCATCGCGTGCCCGAAGCCGAGCTTCATCACCGTGTCCAGGTCGGCGGCGCTGACCACGCCCGACTCGACCAGCTGGATCGCCTCGACCAGCAGCGCGGAGAAGAGCCGGTTGGAGACGAAACCCGCGACGTCCCGCTTCACCTCGACGCAGGTCTTGCCGACCTCCTCGGCGAACGACCGCGCGGAGGCCAGCGTCTCGTCCGAGGTCTGATAGCCCCGGACCAGCTCGACCAGCTTCATCATCGGCACCGGCGAGAAGAAGTGGATGCCGACCACCGACTCGGGGCGCTCGGTGACCGCGGCGATCGCGGTGATCGGGATCGCGGAGGTGTTGCTGCCGAGCACCGCACCCGGCTTGCAGATCTTGTCGAGTGCCCGGAAGACCTCGTGCTTCGCCTCGATCTTCTCGAAGATCGCCTCGACCACCACGTCGGCGTCGGCGGCCGCCTCCAGCTCGGTGGTGGTCGTGATCCGGCCGATCGCGGCGTCGGCGTCCTCCTGCGAGATCTTCCCCTTGGCGGCGAAGCGCCCGAGCGAATCCTTGATCGCAGCGAGCCCGCGGGCCAGCGAGGCCTCGTCGAGGTCGCGCATGGTGACCTGCCATCCGGACTGCGCCGCCACCTGGGCGATTCCGGAACCCATCAGACCCGAGCCGATGACCGCGAGCCGACCCGCCATGTGTGTCACTCCTCAGCGCCGTAAGTGTGTCGTCAGTCTCAGCCTAACGGCTTCTGCTTAACGACGATTCAGGACCTCTATCGGGGCAATTCTCCTGAAATGCCGATTCGCCGGTGCCAGACTGTGCCCATGCCACCAAGCGACGGCTGGTACCTCCTCGGGCCCTTCATAGCTGTCTCGCTGGTCGGCTTTCTCGGCGCCATCTTCTGGCGGATGGGCCTGCAATGGCATGAGGAGACCCGCGAGGACCCGCTCCGCGACCTCTACGACGGCCTGGCCATCTTCAACGACCACGGCGACGACTTCGGCCTGCTCTGCCCGGCTGCGGCCACCGACGACCCCGACCTGGCCGACGAGATCAAAGGCGTGCTCGCGACGGCCGGGATCCGCTCCACATCGGCCGTACGTCCAGACGGGCGCGTCCTGGTCCTCGTCTTCCCGGAGGAAGTCGAGGAAGCCAGGAGACTGGTCCTCTAGAAGTCGTACGTCGGCTCGGGAACGTCCGCGCGCTCCACGTCCACGCCGAGGTTGGCCAGGTCGGAGACGAAGTCCGGATAGCCGCGGTCGATGTGGTGGACCTCGCCGACCTCGGTGATCCCGTCGGCGCACAGCCCCGCGATGACCAGGCCGGCACCCGCGCGGATGTCCGTCGCCCGCACGGGAGCACCGGAGAGTCGCTCCCGGCCGTTCGTCACGGCATGATGCCCATCGGTACGGATGTCAGCGCCGAGCCGCACCATCTCGTTCACGAACATGAACCGGCCGTCGAAGATGTTCTCGGTGATCAGCGACGTGCCCTTGCTCACCGCCGCCAGCCCCAGCGCCATCGGCAGCAGGTCCGTGGCGAAACCCGGGTAGGGCAGCGTCACGATGTCGACGGCCTTGGGACGGTCGTCCATCCGCACCCGGAACTGGTTGTCGCCGGGCTCGACCACGCCGCCCGCCGAGACCAGCTTGTCCAGGGCGATCGAAAGATACTCGGGGCGAACGCCGTGGACGGTCACGTCGCCACGGGTCATCGCCGAGGCGTACGCCCAGGTGCCGCCGACGATCCGGTCCCCGACCGTGGTGTGCCGCACCGGCTTGAGCCCCTCGACACCCTCGATGGTCAGCGTCGACGTGCCCGCGCCCTCGATTCGGGCGCCCATGTCGATGAGCATCTCGCAGATGTCGACGATCTCCGGCTCGCGGGCCGCGTTGTCGATCTCGGTGATCCCCTTGGCCAGCACCGCGGCCATCAGGATGTTCTCGGTCGCGCCCACGCTCGGGAAATCGAGCCAGATCTTGCTGCCCCGCAGCCCCGCGGGTGCCGACGCGATGACGAACCCGTGCTCGTTGGAGATCTCCGCACCCAGCCGCGCCAGCCCCGACACGTGCATGTCCAGCCCACGCGAACCGATCATGTCACCGCCCGGCAGCGCCACCCGGGTGTACCCGCGGCGGGCCAGCAGCGGCCCCAGCACGCAGATCGACGCCCGCAGCCGCCGCACCAGGTCATAGTCGGCCTCGGCACCGGGCTCGGCCGGCACGTCGATGGTGACCTCACCATCGGCGAAACTGACCTCGCAACCCAGCCGCCGCAGCACCTCACCCATGATCGCGATATCGGTGATCCGCGGCACATTGGCGATCACGCTGCGCCCCTCGGCGAGCAACGCGACCGCCATCAGCTTCAATGCGGAGTTCTTGGCGCCACCGACGCTGACATCACCGGAGAGACGTGCGCCACCCTTGACCCTGATCACATCCACGCGCGCAATCGTATGGGGCGCGCCCGCGGTCCGCCTCCGTAGGGTGGGTGCCATGGCCGTGCATCTCACCCGCATTTACACCCGCACCGGCGACGCCGGCACCACCCGCCTGGGCAACAACGAGGTGGCAGCCAAGACCGACCCCAGAATCGTCGCGTACGCCGACGTCGACGAATGCAACGCCGCCCTCGGTGTCGCCCTCGCCCTCGGCAACCTGCCCCCGGACATCCGCAGCATCCTCACCGCGATCCAGAACGACCTCTTCGACGTGGGCGCCGACCTGTGCAACCCCCTGTCGGACAACCCGGCGTACCCCCCGCTGCGCATCAAGGAGTCCTACGTGACGCGCCTCGAAGGCTGGTGCGACGAATACAACGACCAGCTCCCGGCCCTGGACTCCTTCGTCCTGCCCGGCGGCACCCCCGGCGCGGCCCTGCTGCACGTCGCCCGCACCGTGGCGCGTCGCGCTGAGCGGGCCGCCTGGTCACTTCAAGAGGCGGACCCGTCGCGTACGCCCGCCTTGCCGGCAAAGTACCTCAACCGCCTCTCCGACCTCCTGTTCATCCTCGCCCGAGCCGCCAACGGCTCCCAGGGCGACGTGAAGTGGATCCCGGGCGGCCAGGCGTCGTGAGCCTGCACCACGTCGAGCTGTGGGTGCCGGACCTCGCCGGCTCCCTCGGCCCCTGGGGCTGGCTCATGACCGAGCTGGGCTGGCGGCCCTTCCAAAAATGGGAAAACGGCCTCTCCTGGCGCGACGGCACGGTCTACCTCGTCATGGAACAGTCCCGCGCCCTCACCGGCACCACCCACGACCGCCTCGCCCCCGGCCTCAACCACCTGGCCTTCAGCGTCCCCTCCCGCGACGAGGTCGACCGCCTCACCAAGGAGTCGGCCGCCCACGGCTGGTCCCTCCTCTTCGCCGACCTCCACCCCTACGCCAGCGGCCCCAACACCTACGCCGCCTACCTCGAGGACGAATGGGGCTACGAAGCCGAACTCGTCGCCCCACGCCTGGAGTGACCGCCGTGTCGGCGATCGTCGCGCTCACGGCACCGGCCGCGTTCGTGACGGCAGCCTTGATGGGCTTGCCGTCGCGATAGATCCTCACCACCACGCCTGTTGCCGGATCCGACCCGTAACGGTCGTACTGCTTGACCTGGGCGCTCAGCTTGGTCGTCCAGCGACTCTTGGCGCTGGTTCGGGTGACCTGCAGCGCGGCGCTGGTCCGACACTTGGCCACCACTGTGCTGGCGTAGGGCGGGATCTCGAAGCATTCCGTGTAGTCCGCGTCGCAGAAGGTGGTCGAAGCTGTCGGAGAGATCTCGTAGGTGCCGGGCGTGGAGACGCCGTAGGTGTTCTTGAGCCCAGCCGTGGGATACAGGGCACCTCCGTCGCGGGAGAAGCTCAACGACCCTCCGCCCGGGCAGGGCGAATCCGGGAGAGGTGTGGAGGCATGGGCAGCCAGCACCATCGGACGGCATCACTCAGGGTTGAGACTCGGCCTGCTGTTCGATGTGGGCGGCGCGTTGTTTCAGGAGGTGGCTCAGGTAGGGGTTCAGCAGCAGACGGGTGACTATCGCGCCGAGGGGGCCCAGTGGGGCGGTCACCGTCATGCGGTCGGTCATGCGGGTAGTGCCGTTGCCGAGGTCTTCGAAGAGGTGCTCGTGGCGCAGGGAGCGGAAGGGGCCCCGGGTCTGTTCGTCGACGAAGCGGTGCGGGGGCTCGCAGGCGGTGATCCGGGTGGTCATTCGCCAGGGGAGGCCGAAGTGGCGGGCGCGGAAGGTGACCTCGTCGCCGAGCCCGAGGGTGCGGCGGCCGGTGCTGGTGGTGGCTGTTTCGCTGCTGGCGGCCAGGGAGCCGGCGTGGACGTCGACGTCCAGTTCGAGCTCGAACACGCGGGCCGGGACGGCCGGGATGACGCAGACGTGCTCGATCACCGGGCGGTCAGTTGTCGGCGGGGCGCGGGGTGATCTGGGGGCGCGGGGCCACGCTGCCGGGCTGGCCCGGGGGGCCCGCTTCGAGCCAGGAGAGGAAGCCGGTGACCGTCGACTCGGCCATGGCGATCTCGATGTCCTCGGCGGTCTGCCTGAGGCGCAGGATCACCCAGTGGCCCGGCATGCTGAGGCGTTCCGGGCCTTCGGGGAGGCGGCGGTTCTCCACCGTGAGGAGGCGGCGGTTCAGGACGCGCTTCGGGCGGAAGGCGAAGCTGAACATGCGGTAGAAGCGGAGCTCGTCGCCGACGAAGGTGCCCACGCCGGTCGACCAGCCCCGGCCCGGGACCATAGTGGTGGTCCGGACCTGGAGGCGGATCGTGCCGCCGCCGGACATCAGGATCCGGCCGCGCAGCAGGACGGCGAAGAGGACGAGGAGCAGCGCCGCGACGCAGATTCCGACGATCTCGAGAATCCGCATCGCTGGGCGTCAGTGCGCGTCGGGGGTGGCGGGGGTCGCGCTCTCGGCCAGGACCGTCACGCCGTTGGCGTCGATGGAGAGGAAGCCACCGGTGACGTCGTAGGTGAGCTGCTCACCGCCGCCCAGCTTCACGCGGACCTGGGAGGGCTCCTTGAGCAGGCCCAGGAGCGGGGAGTGACCCGGCAGGACGCCGATCTCGCCCTCGGTGGTGCGGGCGACGAGCATCTCGGCTTCGCCGGACCAGATTCGCTCCTCGACGGCGACAACCTGGACGTGCAGCTGCTTGGCCACGCTCTCTCCTGTCAAGCTCGCCGGCCTTGAAAGAAGGCCGCTGTCCGTTGGGGTGAAGTCTAAACGGCCGGGTGATACGCCGCCCTGCCGGGTGGTGACCGCCACTGTCACAGTTCCTGCAGGAACGCGGGGTGGTCGATCAGGAATGTCGAGATGCTGTCGTCGCTGACCGATTGGAAGAAGTCGCCGGCCGATTCGTCGAGGCCTTCACCGATGTACTGCTTGCCCTCGAACAGCGATTTGCCGGGCAGTTTCACCAGGGTCATGTCCCGGGCGCCGCGCAGGGCGAGGGCCCAGTCGATGATGTTGTGGCCGTTGCCGTCGAAGATGAGGGCGTCGCCGGCCGCGCGCAGGATCTGGTCCAGCTTGATCGGGTTGGTCACCACGTTCTTGCTGAGCGCCTGCTCCGCCATGGCCTTGATGAACTGCTGCTGGTGCCGCTGCCGGTCGTAGTCGCTGCGGGGCAGGCCGTAACGCTGACGCACGTAGTCGAGCGCCTCCCAGGCCTCCAGGTGGTACGTGCCCTTCTTGTACGTCTTCTGCGGCCCGGTGTACGGGTGGTCGCAGCTGTTGTCGGCGCATTCGGGGCGGCGGGGGCGGGGCTTGCCGTTGGGCTGCAGGTGCTCGGACTTGACGTTCTGGTCGATCGTCATCGTGACGCCGTCCATGGCCTCGACGATGTCCTTGAAGCCGTTGAAGTTCAGGATGGCGCCGGCGTCGAACTTCTTGATGCCGGTGAGCTGGCTGACCGTCTTGGCGAGCAGCTCGAAGCCCTGGGCCACGTCGTGCTTGCCGTTGCCGACGCTGCTGCCGTACGACATGGCGGCGTTGATCTTCGCAGTGCCGCCCTGGAAGCCGGTCTTCTCGAAGGCCGGGATCTCCACGCGCAGGTCACGGGGGATGGAGAAGATCTGCGCCTGGTTCAGGTCCTTGGGGATGTGCACGACGATGATCGAGTCGGAGAGCGGTGCGGTGTTCGCGTCGCGCGGGTCGATGCCGACGAGCAGGATGTTGAGCGGGCCCTTGATGCTGCTGGACGTCTTGGTCGCGCCCGCGGCCGCGTTACCGAAGAGATCCTTGCTGTCCACCGCACCCGCGTAACGCGCGACCGCGACCTGGGTCGCCACGAGAGCGCCGCCGCCGGTCACCATCAGCACGCAACCGATGATGGCGCAGAGACGCGCCCACAGAGGGGAACGCCATTTCCCCTTGCCGCTCTTAGACACAAGCTCCCCAACCGTCGTCGATCGGTTTCACCATCGGCGACCTCAATGGAGATGATCGCGAGGCTTAGTGACCGCCAAGAGTATCCGAACAATCGAAGATTTCTTCACATCCGGCCATACCGGTACCGAGGAAATAAACGGACATAACGGTCCTATGGAAACGGTAACTTTTGTCCGATAAATCCGTCTGGAAAGCCGAAAACCGCACCGGCACAAAGCCGATGCGGTTCTCAGAGTCCTACGTGGCTGGTCAGCCCTTCATGAGCTCGTGCGCGTTGCGCTCGAGGTCCTCGAGGCCACCACACATGAAGAAGGCCTGCTCCGGGAAGGAGTCGTACTCGCCTTCACAGATCTTCTTGAACGCCTCGATGGTCTCCTTCAGCGGGACCGTCGAGCCGGCGACACCGGTGAACTGCTCGGCGGCGTACGTGTTCTGCGAGAGGAAGCGCTCGATGCGGCGAGCCCGCTGCACCGTGATCTTGTCCTCTTCGGAGAGCTCGTCCATACCGAGGATCGCGATGATGTCCTGCAGGTCCTTGTACTTCTGCAGGATCCGCTGCACCTCGCGGGCGACCGCGTAGTGCTCGGCACCGACGTACTCGGGCGCCAGGATCCGCGAGCCGGAGGCCAGCGGGTCCACGGCGGGGTAGATGCCCTTGTCGGAGATCGACCGCTCGAGGTTCGTCGTCGCGTCCAGGTGGGCGAACGTGGTCGCCGGCGCCGGGTCGGTGTAGTCGTCGGCGGGCACGTAGATCGCCTGCAGCGAGGTGATCGCCTTGCCCTTGACGGAGGTGATCCGCTCCTGCAGCTGGCCCATCTCGTCCGCCAGGGTGGGCTGGTAACCCACGGCGGACGGCATGCGGCCGAGCAGGGTGGAGACCTCGGAACCGGCCTGGGTGAACCGGAAGATGTTGTCGATGAAGAGCAGCACCTCCTGGTTCTGGACGTCCCGGAAGTACTCCGCCATGGTCAGGGCGCTCAGGGCGACCCGCAGGCGGGTGCCCGGCGGCTCGTCCATCTGGCCGAAGACCAGCGCGGTCTTGTCGAGGACGTTGCCCTCTTCCATTTCCAGGATGAGGTCGTTGCCCTCACGGGTGCGCTCGCCGACGCCGGCGAACACCGACGTACCGCCGAAGTTACGGGCAACCCGGATGATCATCTCCTGGATGAGCACCGTCTTGCCCACGCCCGCGCCGCCGAACAGGCCGATCTTGCCACCGCGCACGTACGGCGCGAGCAGGTCGAGCACCTTGATGCCGGTCTCCAGCATCTCGGTCTTCGGCTCGAGGTCCGCGAAGGCCGGGGCCTTGCGGTGGATCGGCCAGCGCTCGGTGATGTTCAGCGTCGCGGGGTCGGCGTTGAGCACGTCGCCCAGGGCGTTGAACACGTGGCCCTTGGTCACGTCACCGACGGGCACCGAGATCGGCGAGCCGGTGTCGCGGACCTCGGAACCTCGCACGAGGCCGTCGGTCGGCTGCATCGAGATGCCCCGGATCACGTTGTCACCCAGGTGCTGGGCGACCTCCAGGGTCAGCGTCTTGGTGCCTCCGGAGAGAGTCACGTCGACGTGCAGCGCGTTGTAGATGTCGGGCATGGCGTCACGGGGGAACTCCGCGTCGACGACCGGGCCGATGACCCGGACGACGCGGCCGACGCCGGTCTCCGTCTTGGTGGGCTCAGCTACAGCAGTCATCACACATCACTTCCCGACGTGGACAGCGCCTCGACGCCGCCGACGATTTCACTGATTTCCTGGGTGATCGCAGCCTGCCGCGCGGAGTTCATCTCGCGCGTGTACCGCTTGAGCAGGTCGTCCGCGTTGTCCGACGCGCTCTTCATCGCACGGCGCCGCGACGCCGACTCGCTCGCCGCCGAGTCCAGCAACGCCGCGTAGATCCGCGTGTTGAGGTACTTCGGCAGGAGCGCGTCGAGCAGTTCCTCGGCCTCCGGCTCGAACTCGTACGCCGCCCGGAGCCCCGGCTCGCGCTCCGTCTCCTCGACCTCCATCGGCGCCAGGAAGTGCGCCTCGGCGGACTGGGTCATGAGCGACTTGAACTGGGTGCTGACGATGTGCAGCTCGTCCACGCCCTGGATGCCGTCCGGACCGTAGTGCTCGTCCGTGTCATCCGCGCCGGCGACGAACGCCTCCAGCAGGGAGTCACCGATCCGCTTGGCATCCGCGAACGTCGGACGCTCGGAGAAGCCCGTCCAGCTGGCCTCGACCGGCCGGTTGCGGAACTTGTAGTAGCCGGCACCCTTGCGGCCGACGACGTACAGCACCGTTTCCTTGCCGTCCGCCTTCAGCCGGGCGATCAGCTGCTCGGCGGTCCGGAGGGCGTTGGCGTTGTAGGCGCCGGCCAGGCCGCGGTCGCTGGTGATGACCAGGACACCCGCGCGCCGCACCCGCTCACGCGGCTGCAGCAGCGGGTTGTCCACCGACGCGTTGGAGGCCAACGCGGTCAGCACCTGGGTGATCGCCTCCGAGTACGGCTTGGAGGCGTTCACCCGCTCCTGCGCCTTGGCGATGCGGCTGGTGGCGACGAGCTCCTGGGCCTTGGCGATCTTCTTGGTCGACCGGACGGTCTTGATGCGCCGCCGGAGGGCCTGTACCTGACCGGCCATGGATCAGCTCTCGTCCGAGGAGCTACGGACCTCGCGGGTCACGGTCTCCCGGGTCTCGCGGCCCGACTCCAGCGCCGCGGCGGGCGCCTCGTTCGGAGCACCGGCGGCAGCGCCCTGCTTGAACTGCTGCTTGAACTCGGTGACACCGGACTTCAGCGTCTCCTGCTGCTCGTCGCTCAGCTTGCCGTCGTTCTCAATGGCGGTGAACGTCTCGCTGCGGTTGCGCTTGACCCACTCGAGGAACTCACGCTCGAAACGGCCGACGTCGGCAACCGCGATGTCGTCGAGCTGGCCGGTGGTGCCGGTCCAGATCGTCACGATCTCCTCGGTGACCGAGAGCGGGCTGTACTGCGGCTGCTTGAGCAGCTCGACCAGGCGGGCACCGCGCTCCAGCTGGTTACGCGACGCCCGGTCCAGGTCGGAGGCGAAGGCCGAGAAGGCCTCCAGCTCGCGGTACTGGGCCAGGTCGAGGCGGAGCCGGCCGGAGACCGTCCGCATGCCCTTGACCTGCGCCGAACCGCCGACGCGGGACACCGAGGTGCCGACGTTGATGGCCGGGCGCACACCGGAGGCGAACAGGTCACCCTCGAGGAAGATCTGGCCGTCGGTGATGGAGATGACGTTCGTCGGGATGTAGGCCGAGATGTCGCTGGCCTTCGTCTCGATGATCGGCAGACCCGTCATGGAACCGGCGCCCAGCTCGTCGGAGAGCTTCGCGCAACGCTCGAGCAGACGGCTGTGCAGGTAGAACACGTCGCCCGGGTACGCCTCGCGGCCCGGCGGGCGGCGCAGCAGCAGCGACACGGCCCGGTACGCCTCGGCCTGCTTCGTCAGGTCATCGAAGACGATCAGGACGTGCTTGCCGTTGTACATCCAGTGCTGACCGATGGAAGAACCGGTGTACGGCGCGATGTACTTGAAGCCGGCCGGGTCGGAAGCCGGCGAGGCCACGATGGTCGTGTACTGCAGCGCGCCCTGCTCCTCCAGCGTCCCCCGGATGCTGGCGATGGTGGTCGCCTTCTGCCCGATGGCGACGTAGATGCAGCGAACCTGCTTGTCCGGGTCACCGGACTCCCAGTTGGCGCGCTGGTTGATGATCGTGTCGAGGGCGATGGTGGTCTTGCCCGTCTTACGGTCACCGATGATCAGCTGGCGCTGGCCACGGCCGATCGGCGTCATGGCGTCGATCGCCTTGATGCCGGTCTGCAGCGGCTGCTTCACCGGCTGGCGCTGCATGACGTTCGGCGCCTGCAGCTCGAGCTCGCGGAAACCCTCGCTCGCGATCTCGCCGCGGTCGTCGATCGGGTTGCCCAGGGCGTCGACCACACGGCCGAGGTAGGCGTCACCGACCGGGACGGAGAGGACGCGCCCGGTGCGCTTGACCTGCTGGCCCTCTTCGATGTGGGTGAAGTCGCCCAGGACGACGACACCGATCTCTCGGACGTCCAGGTTCAGGGCGACACCCAGGGTGCCGTCCTCGAACTCCAGGAGCTCGTTGGCCTGGGTCGAGGGAAGACCCTCGACGTGCGCGATTCCGTCGCCCGCATCGGAGACGATGCCGACCTCCTCGCGGGAGACCTCGGGCGAATAGGACGAGACGTAGCGCTCTAGCGCCCCCCGGATCTCGTCCGAGGAGATGGTCAGCTCGGCCATCCTCTGCCTTCTCTAGTCGGCTCGGGGCGTCGCCGCGCCCGAGGGGTCGGTAGCGTCACCGCCGCCGAGGGGAAAAAACTATTTAGCGAACGCCTGCCGTGCCGCGTTGAGCCGCCGCAGGATCGTGCCGTCGTAGAGGTCGGAGCCGACACGAACGCTGAGGCCACCGATGATGCTCGGATCAACCAGAACCTTCAGCGAAACCTGCCGACCGTAGATGTCGGACAACTTGGCAGCGAGCCGCTGCTCCTCCGCGTCGCCGAGCAGCTTCGCCGCGGTCACGTAGGCGATCTCACGATCACGCTTCGCGGCGGTCAGCTCGACGAGCTTGGTGAGCGACGACTCGAAACTACGGCCACCGAAGCCATCGAGCGCCACCTTGATCAGCTGGACAGTCGCCGGCTGGGCCTTGCTCTTGAGCAGGTCCTCCACCAGCTTAGCCTTGCGATCGGCCGGGGCGCTCGGGTCACTGAGCGTGACCGCGAGCTCGGAATTGCCCGAGACGACCTGTCCGAAGCGGAACAGCTCGTCCTCCACGTCGGCCAGCTTGCCGTCGCGGTCGCCGGCGGCGAGCACCGTGTCGACCGCGAGCCGCTCGGTGGCGTCGAGGAGCTCGTGCGGGGAGGAGAAACGACCGGAGACCAGCTGTGCGATCGCGTCGACCGTGATCACACTGAGCTTGCCGGACACGAGGGACCGGAACAGTCCCGCGCGCTCCTCACCCGACCGCGAGGGGTCGGTCAGCGCACGGCGCAGCCGCGGCTCGCCGCGCAGCAACCGGGCCACCGCCAGAACTTCATCGGCGATGGTGGCCAGCTGCGCGGCGGTGACAGAAGCCGAGTCCGCGGTCAGTTTCTCCACGGCCGCGGCGTACGACTCGCGGTTGACGGCCGCCATCAGCGTCCGCCCGTGCCGGCGCCGAGCTCGGTGATGAAGCGGTCCACGGTGCCCCGGCTGCGCGCCTCGTCGGCGAGAGACTCGCCCACGATCTTGCTGGCCAGGTCAACCGCGAGCGTGCCCACCTCGGAGCGCAGCTCACGCAGAATGCTCTCGCGCTGAGCGGAGAGCTGCTCGTTGCCGGCCGCGATGATGCGGTCGGACTCTTCACGTGCCTTGGCGAGGACGTCCTGACGGATGCCCTCCGCGTCGGCCCGGGCCTCGTCGCGGATGCGCGCGGCCTCGGTGCGAGCCTCGGCCAGCTGCGCGCGGTACTGCTCGAGCAGCTCGTTGGCCTCGGCCTGAGCGGTCTCGGCACGCTTGAGGCCACCTTCGATGGCATCAACACGAGCCTGGAACGTCTTCTCCATGAGGGGGAAGACGAACTTCATCAGCACTACGCAGAGCACGATGAAGGCGGCCGAGCCAACGACGATCTCCTGCCAGACAGGAATGATCGGGTTGTGCTTGGTCTCCTCAGCGGCCTCGGCGAGGTAGGTAAGGGAGTTGATCACGAGCACCTCCTAGCGAGGGAAGGGCTTTAGAGGTTTCCCTGCCAGATGAAGCCGAACGCGATGCCCAGCAGGGCGAGCGCCTCGATGACGGCGAAGCCGATCCAGACGTAGGGCAGCGTCAGACGCGAAGACTCCGGCTGACGAGCGGTCGACTGGATGTAGGCGGAGAAGACCAGACCAACACCGATGCCGGGGCCGATCGCGGCGAGGCCGTAGCCGATGGCGGCGGTGCTGCCCTCAACGGCGGCGAAAACGTCGGGAAGCATTACAGATTCCTCCTGGTATCTCGCGTGACGATCACGCGGGACGACAAACGGATTTCTTGCAAAAACTCAGTGCTCGTCGGCGAGCGCGCCCTGGACGTAGCTCGCGGTGAGCACCGTGAAGACGTATGCCTGCAGACAGATGACCAGGAACTCCAGGAACGTCAGCGCGATCGTCATGAGCCACGAGACGACCGAGATCGGCGCGAGCCAGGCGTTGGCATTGATCATCGCAAAACCGCCGAGCGTGAACACCAGCAGGAGCATGTGGCCGGCGAACATGTTGGCGAAGAGTCGGACCGCCAGCGAGAAGGGGCGGACCAGGAAGTTCGAGAAGAACTCGATCGGGATCAGCAGCGGCAGGATGAACCACGGCGCCGGCGGGATGAGCGCCGTCTTGAGGTACTTGAAGAAGCCGTGGTGCCGGATGCCGACCACGATGAACATCACGTAGCTGATGACCGCGAGAATAGCGGGGAAAGCGATGTGGGAGTTCGGTGAAATCTGGATGAACGGCACGATGCTGAAGAAGTTCATCACGATGACGAACATGAACAGCGTCGTGAGATAAGGCGCGAAGTTGATGCCTCGCGGGCCGATCATCTCAATGGCGATGTTGTTACGCACGAAGCCGTACGCGCTCTCCGCCATCCACTGCTTCTTCGTCGGCACCAGTTGCGGTTTCCGGTAGGACACCAGGAAGAAGATGATGATGGCGGCGACGGCCACCCAGACCAGCACCGTGATCTTGGTGAACCAGTACGAGTCGTGCGCTCCCCAGGGCAGGATGCTGGGCAGGTAGAAGTCCTCGACGCTGGGCGGGAACTCCGCTGCGAGGACCGTCGAAGGACCGATCACCGTAGCCCTTTCCTGTCAGGCGCCGAGACGGCGCACGATGAGGTAGACACCACCGGCCGCGCCGACGACGGCGCCGATCCCGGCGAAGATGCCCTTGGTGCCGACATAGTGGTCGACCAGCCAGCCGATCCCACCCCAGACCAACATGCCCGCGAAGAGATAGCTGACGGCAGTCATTCCCATGCCCGTGTCGGGCGGGGGCGGACCGTCGTCACCGTGGGATTCGGGGGGAGGTTTCTGACCGGCCATGACGGCTAGAAGATATCAGTCGGAAACACCAGGCTAAGCGGGACCCCCCGCACAACCGCAGTTGTCCAGGCGTCAGGGGTCTCTCAACTCGGTGACACGGTACCCCTCCTTGCCCAGAACCGGACAGCAATGCCGCCTTCCCGTCACCGGATCGTGGACGAAGTCCGATAAATCGGGTGCCCACCGCCGGAAACGCCGTGCCGGAGATCACTTGGGGCGGCTGATCCGGGCCACCCACCAGATCTGCACGGCCGTCCATCCCAGCACTCCCGCCACGACTCCCCAGCCGAGCGCCAACCGGCCCGGCCACTCCGAGGAGACCACAAATGCGAGGATGATGCCGAGTAATGAGTACTTCACCACGTATGTGAGCATTCCCAGCGGCATGATCAGCGCCGGGCGCACCGTGTCCGCCCAGGCCAGCACGAGGGTCGACATCGTGTAACTGACCGTCACGATCATGACCCCGGCCACGGCACCGAACGCGATCTGCACGCCGCCGTTCAGGAAGCCGACCGAGGCCGCGCAGAGCATCAGCGCGAAGGAGAACGCGGTCAGGAACGGCAGATGCTCGACGCGCCACCGCGGATCGGCCGGCAACGGCGGAAGATCCGGCAACGGCCGTTTGTCTTCCTCATCCTCGAAAGCCTTCGCATCGAACGGTTCGAACTCTGTTTCTTCTTTGTTCACACCGAAACCTTTTCCGCGTACGCCGGGAAGCGCGCCACAAGCGACGAAATCTCCTCAGCAGTCTCGCGCAGCACCATCGCGCCCGCGACAGAGGTCGGGTCGGCGCGCACGGCCGCCGCGATGAGTCCCGAGATCTGGCGCATCTCGCCCTCGCGCATTCCCTGCGTCGTCACCGAGGGCGTGCCGACCCGGATGCCGGACGCCGTCATCGGCTTCTCTGGGTCGAACGGGATCGCGTTCTTGTTGAGCGTGATCCGGGCGCGGTCGCAGCGGGCCTCGGCCTCGCGCCCGCTGACCCCCAGGTCGCGCAGGTCGGCCAGGGCCAGGTGGGTGTCGGTGCCGCCGGAGACGGGACGCATGCCCTCGGAGGCGAGCCCGGCGGCGAGCGCCTGGGCGTTCTTGACGACCTGGTGGGCGTACCCCTGGAAGTCGGGCATCGAGGCCTCGCGCAGCGCGACCGCCTTAGCGGCGACGGCATGCATCAGCGGGCCGCCCTGGGTGAAGGGGAAGACTGCCTTGTCGATTCGCGCGGCAAGCTCGTCACGGCACAGGATCATGCCTCCCCGCGGCCCGCGCAGCACCTTGTGGGTGGTGCAGGACACCACGTCGGCGTGGGGTACGGGTGAAGGCACGGCCCGCCCGGCGACCAGCCCGATGAAGTGCGCGGCGTCGACCATCAGGTAGGCGCCCACCTCGTCGGCGATGTCCCGGAAGAGCTTGAAGTCGATGAGCCGCGGATACGACGTGGCGCCGCAGATGATCAGGGCCGGGCGGTGCGCCTGGGCCAGGTCGCGCACCTCGTCGTAATCGATCAGCTCGGTGTCGGCGCGCACCTTGTAGCCGACGGTGTGGAACCACTTGCCGGAGAAGTTGACCTTGCTGCCGTGGGTCAGGTGCCCGCCGTGCGGCAGATCCATCGCGAGCACGGTGTCGCCGGGCTGGACCAGCGCCGCGTACGCCGCCATGTTGGCCGAGGCGCCGGAGTGTGGCTGCACGTTGGCGTGCTCGGCGCCGAAAAGGTCCTTGGCGCGCTCGATCGCCAGCTCCTCGGCGCGGTCCACCTCGGCACAGCCGCCGTAGTAGCGCTGACCCGGATAACCCTCGGCGTACTTGTTGGTCAGGGTGGATCCGAGCGCCGCCAGCACGGCCGGCGAGGTGAAATTCTCGCTGGCGATGAGCTGGAGGCCGCCGCGCTGGCGCTCCAGCTCGCCGAGCACCACCTCGGCTATCTCGGGATCCTCGTCGCGCAACGCATTGAAGTCGGGGCCCCAGAACGTGCCCATGGCGCACTCCCTAAGTTGGCGCAACGCTCCCTCGCAAAAGCATATTGCTTAGGGCCGCTGCCTGCGGGCACACAGTGGTATGCGTTGTCTGGTAACTGGAGCCACGGGGTATATCGGCGGGCGGCTCGCACCCCGATTGATGGCAGCCGGTCATGAGGTGCGAGCACTGTCCCGCAGCGCCGCCCGGCTGCGCGACGTCCCGTGGGCACATGATGCGGAAATCGTCGAGGGCGACCTTTCCGACCCCGCGACACTGCTTCCGGCACTCGAGGGCGTGGATGTCGCCTATTTCCTCGTGCATTCGCTCGGCCAGCCCGATTTTGAGCGGCTGGATCGGGAGGCGGCCACGAATTTCGCGCGGGCGGCGTACGAGAAAAAGGTCAAAAGGATCGTTTATCTCGGTGGCCCGGAGCCGCCGGCCGACGAGCAGCCGTCGGCACATCTGCGGTCGCGCGCCGAGGTGGCGAAGATCCTGCTGGAGAGCGGCGTGCCGACCGTGGTGCTGCGGGCGCCGGTGATCATCGGCTCCGGCTCGGCCTCCTTCGAGATGCTGCGCTATCTGACCGAGCGGCTGCCGGTGATGGTCACGCCGCGCTGGGTGCGCAACCGGATCCAGCCGATCGCGGTACGCGACGTGTTGCGCTATCTGATCGCCGTCGCGGAGCTGCCCGGCGAGCTCAACCGGGGCTTCGACATCGGCGGGCGTGACGTGCTGACCTATGGCGAGATGATGCAGAGCTACGCGCGGGCCGCCGGGCTGCGCCGCCGGATCATCGTGCCGCTGCGCCCGCTCAGCCCGTGGCTGTCGGCGCACTGGGTCGGTGCCATCACCCCCGTGCCCAACTCGATCGCGCGGCCGCTGGTGGCCAGCCTGATCCACGAGGCGATCACCCACGAGCACGACATCGCGGAGTACGTGCCCGACGAGGGGCTGCTGGGCATCGACGAGGCCGTCCGGGTCGCGCTGGGCAAGATCCGCGACGACGAGGTCGAGACCCGATGGTCGAACGCCTCCGGGCGGGACGCGGCCGCCGAGCCACTGCCCAGCGACCCCTCGTGGACCGGCGGCACGATCTACAAGGACGAGCGCTGCACCGAGGTGAACGCCCCCGTCGAGGCGCTGTGGCGGGTCATCGAGGGCGTCGGCGGTGAGAACGGCTGGTACTCGTTCCCGCTCGCCTGGGCCGTGCGCGGCTGGCTGGACCGCATGGTCGGCGGGGTCGGGCTACGCCGCGGCCGGCGCGACCGCGACCGCCTCTACGTCGGCGAGGCGCTGGACTTCTGGCGGGTGGAGGAGATCAACCCCGGGCGCCTGTTGCGGTTGCGGGCCGAGATGAAGGTTCCGGGCAAGGCCTGGCTCGAGATGTACGCCGAACCGCGCCCCGACGGCACCTCGCTCTACCGCCAGCGGGCCCTGTTCGTGCCCCGCGGCCTAGCCGGTCACGCCTACTGGGCGAGCGTGCTGCCGTTCCACGGGATCATCTTCAGCGGCATGGCCCGCAACATCGCGCGGGGTGCCCTCATGAAGCAGCCGCCCGGCTCAGGCGGTCCCGGACGGCCAGCCAATCCTCGGTCGCCGGCGGGCTCTTCACGATGATCGTGGCGACCCCGCGGTCGTCGAGGCGGTGCAGGGCGGCGTAGAGGTCGGCGGCGTACTCACGGGGGTCGATGCTGAGCATCTCCGCGTCCCGCATGTCCTCGGTCTCGTAGGTCAGGATCCCGACCGGCTCCTCGGCGTCCTTCACGTCCCGGACGTCATCGGTGAGGATCAGCCGGGCGCGGGGGGAGTAATGCCGCTTGCTCATGCCCGGTGAGGACCGCTCGGTGCCGTCGACGACCTCGTCGGGCAGCGCCACCGAGCCTGTCACCTCGCGGATGTCGCGCAGCGCGAGCGCACCGGGCCGCAGCAACCGCGGGATCTCCCCCGTCACGTCTAGCACGGTCGACTCGATCCCCCAGGACGCCGGGCCGCCGTCCAGCACCAGCGGCACCTCCGGCAGGCTGCGCAGCACGTGCTGGGCGGTCGTCGGGGAGATGCCCTCGGAACGGTTGGCGCTCGGGGCGGCCAGGGCCAGACCGGAGGCGTCGAGCAGCTTGCGGGCGACCTCGTGGGCCGGCACCCGGACCGCGATCGTGCCCTGCGTCGCGCTCTCCAGCACCAGGGTCAGCGGGCCGGGCCAGAACTGGGCGGCGAGCTCGTTCGCGATGTCCGGCCACGTCTTCGCGAGCGCCCGGGCGGCGGTGACATCGGCGACGTGCACGATCAGCGGGTTCCAGGACGGGCGGTTCTTGAGCCGGTAGATCTCCGCGACGGCTTTCTCGTTGAAAGCGTCGGCGCCGAGGCCGTAGACGGTCTCGGTAGGAAACGCGACGACCGAACCGGCGCGCAGGAGCTCGGCGGCGCGACGGATCCCGTCGGCGTCGGGTGCGACGATCACGCGGACCTCGGTGCTCCCGGAAGCAGGACGTCGACCAGCGGGAACAGCGACTCCTCGATGTCGTCGCCGATGCGCTGGAAGGTCTGGTCGCCACGGCCCCAGGGGTCGTCGAGGTCGTCGGCGGGCAGCGGGTCGCCGTCTGCACGCAGGCTGTCGGCGGCCTCGACCAGGGCTGCCGCACGGGCCGCGAACGACTCCGGGTCGGTGCCCCCGGCCGGCAGGCCCTTGGGGTCGAGGTCACGCAGCAGACGGGCGAAGTGACCGAGGACAAACGTACGGCTGGAAGCCCCCGGCAGCAGCGCGTGCACGTAGTCGCTCTGGTCCGCCGTCGCGGTCAGCACCAGATCGGCCTCGGCCAGCTGGGCACCGGTGAGCTTGCGGGCGGTGAAGCCGTCGGTGCTGGCACCACGCAGCCGGATCTGCCGCGCCGCGGGCGGGTTCATCTCCTCGCCCTCGTGCCAGCCACCCGTGCCGGCACTCCGGCTGACCAGCAGGTCGTCGAGATCCGCGTCGGGGTCCTGTTTGCCGAGGCGCTGCTGCGCGGCGAGCACCAGCAGCCGCTCGGCCATCGGCGACCGGCAGATGTTGCCCATGCAGACGTGCAGCACGGTGAAAGCCATGATCAGGATCCCGCCGGCTGGATGTCCGGGACGACGTCGCGCAGCTTCTCGAACGCCAGCGCGCCCTCCCGCAGCACCCGCGGCACGTCGCCGGTGACGTCGACGATCGTGCTCGGCGCCGGATCGTGGGCGACCCCGGCCTCGAGGTAGATGCGGACGGCGTACTCCAGCTGGTCGCGCGCCTCCTCGGCGGTGACCGGCGCGGGCTGACCGGCCTTGTTCGCGGTGGTGACCGCCATCGGGCCGATCTCGCGCAGCACCTCGAGGGCCACCGGGTGCAGCGGCATCCGCACCGCGACCTTGCCGCCGGTCTCCCCGAGATCCCACTGCAGGCTCGGCGAGTGCTCGACGATGATCGTCAGCGCGCCCGGCCAGAACGCGTCGGCCAGCTCGCGCGCCGCCTTGGGCAGCGAGTAGACCAGGCCGTCCAGGGTGTGCCGGGAACCGACCAGCACCGGCGGCGGCACCCGGCGGTCCACACCCCGCGCGGTCTGCAGCGCGGTGACCGCGTGCGGGGTGAACGCCTCCGCGCCCACGCCGTAGACCGTGTCGGTGGGCATGACGACGAGTTCGCCGCTCTTGACCGCCTCAACGGCCGCGGCTATGCCACGGTCCCGCTCGGCAACGGCCCGGCAGTCATAGAGCATCACACGATGCAGTCTGCCACGCTGCCTGTAACCAGGCTTACACGCGGCGGGCTGTCGCAAATCTTGGGCGATCGGTCAGATCGATATGCCCGATTACGTCGGTAAAACGACCATCCGCGCGGAGCAGCGCCGGGACGTCGTCGCCGTGTACGTCGTCGTGCTCGATGCCGACCACGCCACCGGAACGCAGCAGGGCCGCGGCGAGCTTGATGACCGGTCGGATCACGCTGAGGCCGTCCGCGCCGCCGAAGACCGCCATCGCCCGGTCGTGGTCGGCGACCTCCGGGGGCACCGGCGTTCCCTCAGGCACGTACGGCGGGTTGCAGAGCAGCACGTCGACGCGGCCGTGGAGATCGCTGAGCAGGTTCGGATCGGTGACGTCGCCGGGCTCTACGCGTACCGAGGCAAAGGGTCTGGCATTGTCCCGGAGATAGACCAGGGCCTCGGGTGACCGCTCGACGGCGATGACCAGCGCGGGTTCGGCCTCGTCGGCGACCGAGAGGGCGATCGCGCCCGACCCGCTGCACAGATCCACCACCGTCGCCCCCGCGGCGGTGTGCTCGATGCCCCAGCCCGCGAGCAACTCGGTCTCGGGCCGCGGCACGAAGACGCCGTCGCCCACCTTGAGCTCCAGATGCCGGAAAGCGGCCGTGCCGAGCACGTGCTGGAGCGGCACCCGCCGCGCCCGGAGCTCGACCAGTTCCTCGTATCGAAGCAGCTCATCGCCGCGCACGGTGTCGATGAGCACCAGCCGTCCGCGACCCACCCCGAGCACGTGCGCGGCGAGCAACTCGGCATCGACGCGGGGCGACTCGACCCCGGCCTCAGCCAGACGTCTGGCGGCAGCCGCCAGAGCGGGGCTCAATCGAGTCCGGTCCGTCCCCTCCGAGGGGTGTTCGTGCGCGAGTGTCACGGCATAATCATGAGACGTCGCATCGCGGCGACGACCGGCCGGGTCGTCGATCGATGAGCGTCGTCGGCAGGAGGGGCCTGAATGGCCGTGGCGGTCTCATGACCTGGTTGGACCAGCTACCGGATTGTGTCGATGACCTCCGGCGGGCCGGCGACCTGCAGCAGGGCGGGCGCTCGGCCGAGGCGCTGGCCATCCTCGACAAGGTCCTCGAGGTCACGACCGACCCCATGACCAGGGCCTACGCCCTGGTCCAGCGGTTCGGCGCCCTGATCAACCTCGGCCGCATCGCCGAGTTCGCCACCGCGATGACACTGGCCAGCAACGCCGTCTACGAGACCTCCGACCCCTATCTGCGCGGCCAGATGCACGCCTTCGCGGCTTTGGGCGCCCATCTGCAGAGCGCCCTCGACCGCGGTGTCACCCACCTCGTGCAGTCCTCCCGTGCGCTCGCGGCCGTGCCCGACGGCGATACCGAGACCGCGTGGGGCTGGCACGACCTCGCGATGGCCTATTCCTACCTCGGCTTTCACGGCCACGCCCTGACCGCGATCGAGCAGGCCCGCCAGGTCGGTGCCGGTGCCGGGATGGCCCCTGAGCTGTTCTTCGCTCCCGGCATCCGGCTGCGCAACGCGGTCTCGCTGGATCACCAGGGCGACACCGACGGCTGCCTGCGGGTGCTGCGTGACATCGATGTCGAGCTGTCCCGCTATGTCTCCACCGGCGCCGCCGACCGGCTGCGGCCCAGCAGCCGCCCGGTCTACGGCTACGCCCTGGCCCGGCGGGCCGCCCTCGGCGAGACCCCCGAGACCGACGCGGGTGCCCTGCTCAACACCGGCGGCGACAGCGTGCGCTCCCGCGACCTGCGCCACCTCGGCGGCGTCTGCCTCGACATCGCCGCCGGCCGGCCCACCCGGGCTTTGCGCAAGCTCGACGCCGTGCCCGTCTCGCCGGAGATCCTCGGGCCCGCCGAGCCCGCCCGGTTACGCAGCATCTGTTACGCCGTCGCCGGTGAGCACGAGGCCGCCCACTCGGCCGACCGTTATGCGTTCCGGCTCGCCGCGCAGCGCATCGACCGCCTGCGCGACGGATATCTCGACGGTGTGGCGGCCCGCCTCGACGCCCAGGAGACCCACCGCGACGCCGGCCGCTACGGCGACGAGACCCTCACCGACCCGCTTACCGGCCTGCCCAACCGCCGCCAGCTCGAACGCTACGTCTCGGCGATGCTGGCCCGGGGCGAGCGAGCGGCGATCGGGGTCTGCGACCTGATCGGTTTCACCGCGGTCAACGCGCGGCACGGCCGGCACTGCGGCGACCTGGTGCTGCAGCGCATCGCCGGCGTGGTCAGCCGCGTCATGCGCCGCGGGGACTTCGTGGCCCGCTTCGCCGGTGACGAGTTCGTGGTCGTGCTCCCCGGCGCCGGCCCGACCCAGGCCGCCGAGGTCTCCCGCCGGATCAGCGCCGCCGCGGCCGGCGAGAATTGGCAGGTCCTCGTCCCCGGCACACCGATCGGCCTGGCCGCGGGCTGGTCCGAGGTCGGCCCCGACCGGCGCAGCCTCAGCGCCGCCCTGGCAGCCGCGGCAGGGAACCGCCTACCTGCGTGACGGTCATCGACCTGGGCGTCGTCGGCGCTGTCCCGGGCAAGAAGGCCGCGCCCCGCCCCCGTCGATTCCTTGTCCTCGGCCGGCTCATCGCCGTGGCCTGCCTCCTCACCGTCACAGCGTCGGCGCCGCCGCGACCCGGGCCGTTCACCGCGCTGTGGAGCATCCCGCTGAGCGACGGCCTGGACCAGGTGCAGACCGCCGAGGACGCCATCCACGTGCTCCGCCACGGCCCACCCAACCAGCTGATCACCTATTCGCTGAGGACCGGGGCGATCCGTTCCACCATCACGGTGCCGGACGAGGCCCGGATCATCAGCGAGACCGCCGGCGACGTCGTGCTGATCGCGCTCGGCGCCACGTCACCGCCTTCTTTCGGGCGCGAGACGGTGGCGGTGGACACGGCGACCGGGCGGCAGCTCTGGCGCCTGCCCGGGGCGGTGACCGGCTTCTCCGACGGCCTGGTCCTGCTCAGCGAGTGGGGACCCAACGCCAGAACGGTGCGGACGCTGCGGGTGGTCGGTCTGCGCGACGGCGCCCAGGCGTGGTCACGGAGCGCACCGTACGGATGGGTGTCTACCGAAACCGATCGGGGCCGGGTCATCACCGTCGGCAGCGACGGTCACGCCGAGGTCCGCGCCCTCGCCGACGGCCGGCTCGTGGCACAGGCAGCGCTCCCCTGGACCGGGACCTCCCGGATCAACGCCCGGGACGGCATCCTCGTGGTCGAGAACTACGACGACCTCCGGCAGCAGAACAAGGTCACGGTGTTCGACCTCGCGACGATGCGCCCGCAATGGGCCGCCGTGGCCCTGGGCAACGGCGGGATCGTCGACTGCGGCCCGGTCCTGTGCGGCTACGACGGCACCGGGGTCAGCGGATGGGACCGGGCCACCGGCATCCAGCGCTGGTATCAGGCACGCACGAACGTCATCTACCCCCTCGACGGCGGCCGGGTCGGCACCAGCGTCGGCGAGCTCGGCACGGACGAGCTGGTGGTGCTCAGCGCGGAGAGCGGCGCGGTCGTCAGCCGCACGCCCCGGGCGAAGATGGTGCCGAGCCACGGCTCCGCGACCGTGTACGTCCTGGCCACCACCGTGACCCCGTTCGCACAGACCGCCGTGTGGCGCCTCGACCAGCACACCGGCGGATCGACCCTGCTCGGCCTGATCGGCCAGCTGATGGATTACAGCTGCGACAGCAGAGCAGAACTGCTGATCTGCGCAACGGCGGACGCACGCCTGGTCACCCTTGCCTACGCTGGCTGACATGGCCGTCATCGAGCTGGGGCTCGTCACGGGGGACGACGAGGAGCCGCGCGCGCCCGCCCGGCGCCGGATCCGCCCGAGTGACATCCGGATCCTGGCCGTCGTGGTCGCAGTGCTGTGCGTCGTCGCGGTCACCGGCTCGGAGCCGCCCGAGTCCCACGCGCCCGTGACGCTGTGGAGCGTCCCGCTGCAGGGCGGCAGCGACTCGTTCGCGTCCGAGGGTGGCAACGTCTACGTGCTCTCCTCGGGCGACGGTTATGGGGCGCAGCGTTCCCTCACTGCTTACGACCTGCGTAAAGGCACCGCCAGGTGGTCCGTGCGGGGCGTGGACGACGCCACGTGGATCGGCTCGGTCACCGACGGCGTGCTCACCCTGCCCGCCGCCGACACCACGGTCGAGTACGAGAACACCGACGGCAGCAAGGGCACCCGCGAGTACACCCGGGACACGATCGCTCTCGACACCGCCACCGGCCAGGAGCTGTGGCGGCTGCGCGGCGAGTTCTTCTCGTCCGGCGGTGGGCGGGTGCTGCTCGGCGAATGGAATGACGAGGGCAGCACCGTCAGCTCGTTGCGGGTGGTCGGGTTGCGGGACGGGGTGACGGTCTGGTCGCGTACGGGCTCCGGCGCGCGGAGCTGGGTGACGACCAACGGCGTCCTCTCCGACCGGCTCGTCACCGCGACGGCGGCGGGGCTGGTGGAGGTGCTCGACTTCGCGGACGGGCACGTGGTAGCGGCCCAGCGGCTCCCGTGGCAGCCCGCCGCCGACTCCTCGGAGCAGACCACCGAGCTGAGCGTCGAGGAGCACACGCTGTACCTGCGGACGGTCGACGGGGATCGGGGGCAGGTCGTCGCGTACGACACCGAGACCCTGCGAGAGCTGTGGCGGCTGGACAGCCGGCCCTTCGGCGGTTTCTACGCCTGCGGGCCGGTCATGTGCCTCAACGACGACAACGGCATCACGGGGTACGACCCGGTGACCGGGCAGGTGCGCTGGCAGCGACCCGGCGGGGGCTACGCCTTCCCGCTCTACGACGACCGCCTCGTGGTCGACGAGGACCAGGACGGCACCCGGCACTCCGTGATCGACGGCCGGACCGGTGCGACCCTGACCGACCTGGGCACAGCGACGCTCGTGTGGAACTACAGCGACGAATCCGACCAGGTGTACGCCATGACCCGCACCACACAACCACCCGGCGCGACGGCCGTCTCCGCGCTCGACAAGCGCACCGGCACGCTGGCCATGCGCGGCCTCATCCCGCAGGTCCAGGACTACGGCTGTCAGGCGGCGGAGAAACTGCTCGTCTGCGCCACCAGCAACGCGCAGCTCTCCGTCACCGACCTGGCGTTCTAGGGCCTACGGCCGATTTCGGTGCCGCCGGCGAGGCGGGCAGCGCGGTCGGCTTCGGCGAGGGCGTCGAGCACGGCATCCAGCTCGCCGCCCAGAGCCAGATCGAGGTTGTACGCCGTGTAGCCGATGCGGTGGTCACTGATCCGGTTCTGGGGGAAGTTGTACGTCCGGATGCGCTCCGAGCGGTCAACCGTCCGGACCTGCAGCTTGCGCGCGTCGGAGGCGGCCGCGTCGGCCTGCTCCTGCGCGATCGCCAGCAGCCGGGACCGCAGGATCCGCATCGCCGACTCGCGGTTCTGCAGCTGGCTCTTCTCGTTCTGGCAGCTCACCACCGTGCCCGTGGGCAGGTGGGTGATCCGCACGGCCGAGTCGGTGGTGTTGACGGACTGCCCGCCGGGCCCCGACGACCGGAACACGTCGACCCTCAGGTCACCCGGCTCGATCTGGACGTCCACGTCCTCCGCCTCGGGAAGCACCAGCACCCCGGCAGCCGACGTGTGGATGCGGCCCTGCGACTCCGTGACGGGCACGCGCTGCACCCGGTGCACGCCGCCCTCCCACTTCAACCGCGACCAGACCCCATGCCCACCGGCGGGTACGCCCTTGGTCTTGACCGCGAACGAGATGTCCTTGACCCCGCCGAGGTCCGAGTCCTGCGCCTCGATCACCTCGACGACCCAGCCGTGCCGCTCCGCATAACGGGTGTACATGCGCACCAGATCGCCCGCGAACAGCGCCGACTCCTGGCCACCCTCGCCGGCCTTGATCTCGACGATGACGTCCTTGGCGTCATGCGGGTCCCGCGGGATCAGCATCTCGCCGAGCTTCTCCTCCAGCGCGGGCAGCACCGCGGCGACGGCCTCGACCTCACTGGCGAACGAGGAGTCCTCGGCTGCCAGCTCCTTCGCCGCGGCCAGGTCGGCGCGCGCCGCCTCCAGCTCGTTGTTGGCGGCGGAGATCGGCGCGAGCTCGGCGAAGCGCCGCCCGACCCGGCGCACGAGGGCCTGGTCGGAGTGGATGGAAGGGTCTTCCATCTGCTTCTCGAGCTGGGCGTACTCCTCCAGGAGCTGACTGAGCCGGTCGTTACTCACTGCTTCTCCCTTATCAACACTCCTGGGCCGAACATGCCAACGGCGCCCGGCCCCGCTGAGTGCGGGTCCGGGCGCCGTGGAGGCAGTTACTTCTTCTTGGTACCGCCGGCGTTGACCTTCGCGTACTTCGCCTGGAACTTGGCGACCCGACCCGCGGTGTCCAGCACGCGCTGCTTGCCCGTGTAGAACGGGTGGCAGGCGCTGCAGGTCTCGACACGGATGTCGCCCTTGGCGGTGCTGCGGGTCTGGAAAGTGGCGCCGCAGGAGCAGACGACCTCGGTGGCCGTGTACTCCGGGTGGATTCCGCTCTTCATGTTTACTCGGTCCCTCTCGATGATCGGGTCGCCGGGTCGCCGTCGTGCTGAAGGCGTGAACCGGAACCCTTACTGGCCGATGTATCAGTCTGCCATGCCGGGCACCTCCGGAAGAAATCGGAGGCGGCAGGTGGTACGTGGTCGATAACGTGAGGCGCCCTCGGGGCATTCCCCAAGCTGAAAGGAAAGTGCCATGACGCTGCTCGCTGACGTCTTCGACCCGGCCGACCTGGCTGCGGCGATCGAGGCCGGGCACGTGCGGGTGCAGCGTCATCCCTCGAAGCCCTTCTCGATCTACAACTACACCGAGGCGGCGCAGTATTCGGGCGCCTGGACCCCGGTCACCCTGGCCTGCCGGGGTTTGATCATGGACTCGGATTCCAAGATCCTGGCGCGTCCCCTGGAAAAATTCTTCAACCACACCGAGTCGCACGCACCGGTTCTCGACCCCGCCGCGAAGGTTGTGGTCACGGACAAGCTCGACGGGTCGCTCGGGATCGTCTATCCGGACGGTGACGGCTGGGCGGTGGCCACGCGCGGGTCGTTCGCCTCGGAGCAGGCTCAGCACGCGACGGAGATCCTGCGCAGCCGGTATGCCGGTTTTGTCCCGCCGGACGGGCTGACCGTGCTCGTGGAGATCATCTACCCGGCGAACCGGATCGTGGTCGATTACTCCGGCCTCGACGATCTGGTGCTGCTCGGGGCGGTGGAGATCGCGACCGGGCGGACCCACGGGCCCGAGGCGGTGCCGGGCTGGCCGGGGCCGGTCGTCGAGACGTTCGCCTATGCGACGCTCGCTGATGCACTCGCCGCTCCGGCCCGGGAAGGGCGGGAGGGGATGGTTGTGCACTTCGTCGGCAGTGACGAGCGCGTGAAGATCAAGTACGCCGAGTACGTACGGCTGCATCGGCTGGTGACGGGACTTTCCGACCGTACGGTATGGGAAGTGCTCGTGGCCGGTGGCGACCTGGACGCGCTGACGGAACCCCTGCCCGACGAGTTCCACGCGTGGGTGACCGGGGTCGCCACCGAGCTCATCGCGGCCGTCGACACGATGGCGGAGGACGTGGAGAAGGAGTTCGCGGCGATCGTGGCCGCCCTGCCCGAGGGGTGGGGCCGGCGCGAGTTCGCTGCTCAGGCGCTGAAAAGCCGGCACCGGGGCGCGCTGTTCCTGCGCCTCGACGACAAGGACTACCGGCCGGGGCTCTGGACCCTCGTGAAGCCGGCTGGAGCCCTCTTGAAGCCCGCCGCAGAAGGAATCACGTCATGACCCGCCTGTTGATAACCCGGGGGCTGCCCGCCTCGGGGAAGACCACTTTCGCCCGCAAGCTGCAACCGAACGTCGTCCGGGTCAACCGCGACGACCTGCGCCGGATGCTGCACGGGCAGCGCCTCTTCACCCAGTGGGCCGAGGGGCAGGTCACGCACGCCCAGCGGGCCGCCGTCGAGGCCCTGCTACGCGCGCACGCCGATGTCATCGTCGACGACACCAACCTGCGGGGCAAAACCGTCCGCGAGTGGGCCGAATTGGCCGCCCGGTTCCACGCGACGTTCGAGGTGCACGACTTCACCGACGTGCCGGTGGAGGAATGCATCCGTCGTGATGCGGACCGCCCGGCGGACGAGAAGGTCGGCGAGGAGCCGATCCGGCGCATGCACGAGCGGTATCTGAAGGGTAAGAACCTTCCGCTGCCGATCCCGTTCGTGGACCCGGGCGGTCCGGGACTGGTGTACGAGCCGGACCCCGAGCTGCCCGCGGTGGTGCTCGTCGACATCGACGGGACGGTCGCGCTGATGAGCGGCCGGAGCCCGTTCGACTGGTCCCGGGTCGGTGAGGACGCGCCGAACCCGGCGGTGATCGCGGCGGTCCGGGCGATGCACGCCGCCGGGAACGCGATCGTGTTCTGCTCGGGACGTGACGAGGTCTGCCGCGAAGAAACGCGGGCCTGGCTGGACCTTTACGTGGATGTGCCGTACGAAGGACTATTCATGCGTCCGGCCGGCGACAGCCGTAAGGATGCGATCGTCAAGCGGGAGATCTTCGATCAGGAGATCAGCCCGCGCTGGCGGGTGGTCGGCGTGTTCGACGACCGCCAGCAGGTGGTGCGCATGTGGCGCGGTCTCGGGCTGACCGTGTTCCAGGTGGCTGAGGGAGACTTTTAAATGAGCGGGCAGGTGGGCAAGTACCCGCGTACTTTCCATCTGCCCGATTCCCCGGGCGCCACGAACGACGACCGGATCCAGCACGACCTGTCCTGGTTGGACGGGGAACTGGTGGTGACGGAGAAGCTCGACGGCGGCAACCTGACCTTCACCCGGGACACGATGTACGCCCGCTCCCTCGACTCCGGCACCCAGCCGTGGGACGTGCCGGCGAAGGCGTTGTGGGCGATGACCGCGTATCGGATACCCGACGACTGGCGGGTCTGCGGGGAGTCGATGTGGGCCCGGCGCAGCATCGCGTACACAGAGCTGCCCGGGGTCTTCATGGTCTTCGGCATCTGGGACGAGACGAACACGCTGCTCGGCTGGGACGACACCGTGGACTGGGCGACCCGGCTGGAGCTCCCGGTGGTGCCGGTCCTCTACCGCGGGCTCAGCCTGAGCGAGGCCCGCGCGGCCTGGGCGCTGCGGTGCGACCCCGGAGAATCCGAGGGCTTCGTGGTCCGTAGCGCAGGGCGGATCCCCGCCGACGAGTTCACCCTCAAGCTCCTCAAGTGGGTACGCCCGGAGCACGTACGCACCGAAGCCTCCTGGCGCCACCGCGACGACTTCGCGGTCAATGGTTTCGCATAGGGCAGCGGGCATCGTCAACCGGGTAGAAGTTGGGGCGCAGGTCCAGCTCCTCGTAGTAACGATGGAACACCGGCGTGAGCCCGCCCGAGATCGGCGGCACGATCCACGTCCAGTCGGCCGGCACCGGACGGCCCGCCTTCTCCTCGTTGCGCAGGTGCGTGATGAACCGCTGTGACTCGGTGTGATGGTCGGTGATCTTCACCCCGGCCCGCTCGAACGACCAGAGGACGGCCCGGTTCAGCTCGACCAGGGCGCTGTCCCGCCACAGCGACGATTCCCGGCTGGTGTCCAGGCCCAGCCGCTGCGCGACCACCGGCAGCATGTCGTAGCGGCCCGGGTCGGCCAGGTTCCGGGCACCGATCTCCGCGCCGAGGTACCAGCCGTTGAAGGGCGCGAGGGGGTAGCTCACGCCGCCGATCGTCAGGCGCATGTTCGAGATGACGGGTACGGCGTGCCAGCGCAGCCCCAGCTCGGCGAACCAGCCGTGTTCGGGGTGGGTCAGGGGCACCTCGAGGATGGCGCGTTCGGGGAGGTCGTAGAGGCGTACCGGCCGGCCCGGGACCTCGATGGCGAGCGGGAGGATGTCGAACGCCTCGCCCTTGCCCCGCCACCCGAGCCTCCCCATCGCCTCGGTGAACGCGATCTGGGCCGGGTCGCCCACGTGGCCGCCGTCCTCGGTGCGGTAGCCGGCGTAGCGGATCAGCTGGTCGTTGTGGACGCGGGCGTGCGGGCGGCCCGGCTGGGCGGGCGCGAAGATGCTGATCACCGGCCGGACCCGGCCCTGCTCCCGGCCACCCCCGGCGGTCTGCAGGTGGTGTACCAGCAACTGGAAGATCTCATCGGCGGTACGCGCGCGGCGCCGGTCGAGCACCTGCAGGCTGCGCCAGTAGAGCCGCCCGATGCACCGGCTCGAGTTGCGCCACGCCATCCGCGCGCCGTGGCTGAGCTCCTCGGTGGTGTGCACATAGCCGCCGGTCGCCGCGATCTGCGCCCGCACGATGGCCAGCCGGGGCTCGACCGGTCCGAGACGGGGATTCTCGACGTAACAGCGGCGCAGGAAGTCCTCCGCCTCGCCCGGGTCGACCGGTGCCTCCGGGTCCCACGGCTCGGCCGGATGGTCCCGGTAACCAGGCACGATCATCGAGCGGTCCTCCCCAGGTCGCAACGTGCTGGGAAGGTTCGCATGACCCCTTCTGGGTCTGAACGCACCTGATGTGCGACAAAGGGACGGTCACCTTGTAGGTGACCGTCCCTTTTTGTCGGGTGTTTACTCTCCGGGCGTGCTCTTCGCGATCTGCATGAGGAACTCGACGTTCGTGCGACTCTGCTTGAGCCGGTCGAGCAGCAGGTCGAGAGCGGCGCCGGACTCCAGGGAGCTCAACACCTTGCGCAGCTTGTGGATGATCGCCAGCTCTTCCTTGCCGAGCAGGATCTCTTCCTTACGCGTGCCGGACGGGTGCGTGTCGATGGCCGGGAAGGTACGCCGGTCGGCGATCTTCCGGTCCAGCTTCAGCTCCGCGTTACCGGTGCCCTTGAACTCCTCGAAGATGACCGTGTCCATCATCGAGCCGGTCTCCACCAGCGCGGTGGCGAGAATGGTGAGCGAGCCACCGTTCTCGATGTTGCGCGCCGCGCCGAGGAACCGCTTCGGCGGGTAGAGGGCCGTCGAGTCGATACCACCGGACATGATGCGACCGGAGGCGGGCGCCGCCAGGTTGTACGACCGGCCGAGCCGCGTCACCGAGTCAAGCAGCACGACGACGTCGTGACCGAGCTCGACGAGGCGCTTGGCCCGCTCGATCGCCAGCTCGGCGACCGTGGTGTGGTCCTGCGGCGGCCGGTCGAACGTGGCCGCGATGACCTCGCCCTTCACCGAGCGCTGCATGTCGGTGACCTCTTCGGGCCGCTCGTCGACCAGCACGACCATCAGGTGGCACTCGGGGTTGTTGTGGGTGATCGCGTTGGCGATCGCCTGCAACACCATCGTCTTACCGGCCTTCGGCGGCGAGACGATCAGGGCGCGCTGGCCCTTGCCGATCGGCATCACCAGGTCGATGACGCGCGTGGTCAGGATGTGCGGCTCGGTCTCCAGCCGCAGACGCTCCTGCGGGTAGAGCGGGGTCAGCTTGTAGAACTCGGGACGCCGGCGGGCTTCCTCGGGCTCCATGCCGTTGATCGTGTCGAGCCGCACGAGCGGGTTGTACTTGTCGCGCCGCTGGTCGCTGTTGCTCTCCCGCGGGGCGGCCCGCACGGCGCCGGTGACCGCGTCACCGCGGCGCAGCCCGTGCTTCTTGACCTGCGACATCGACACGTAGACGTCGTTCGGGCCGGACAGGTAGCCGGTCGTGCGGACGAACGCGTAGTTGTCGAGGACGTCCAGGATGCCGGCCACCGGAACCAGGACGTCGTCCTCGTTCATGTGCGGCTCGCGGGTCTCCCGGGTGCCACCGTCGCGGCCGCCACCGTCCCGGCCACCGGTGGTGGGGCCGCTCTCGGTGCCGTCGCGGTCCCGGCCACGACGACGGTCGCGGAAACGACTGCGCCGGCTGCGCCGACCGCCTTCGCCGCCATCGTTGTCGTCGTCGTCCTGGACCTCGTTGCGCGGGCCACGGTCGTTGCGGTCGACGTTACGGTCGCCCCGATCGTTACGGTCGTTGCGCTCGCCACGGTCGTTGCCGCGGTCGTTTCCGCCGTCCGGACGCTGCTGGTTGCGCTGACGGTCGCGGTTGCGGTCGCCGCGCTCCGGCCGGTCGCCGCGCTCGGGACGCTCCGGCCGCTCAGCGGTCTCGGTGCCCTCAGTGCGGGTCTCGGCGCGGTTGTTGTCCGTGCGGGTGTCGCTCTGCTCACGCGGCTCGCGGTCGGCCCGCTCCTGGCGCTCCCGACGGCTGCTGCGCCGACCCTGCTCGGGCTGCTCAGCGGTCGTGGTCGCGGCAGGCTGCGCCGGGGCCTCGGCCTGAGCCGGAGCCGCCTGCACGGTCTCCACAACCGGGCCGGCCTGAACCGGAGCGGCCTGAACCGGAGCGGCCTCGGCTACCGGGGCCTTTGCAGCGACCGGGGCAGCCTGAACCGGGGCGGCTTGGGCGACCGGCGCCTGGGCAACCGGAGCTTGGGCAGCCGGAGCCTGGGCAACCGGGGCAACCTCGGAAACCGGGGCAGCGGCGGCGGCCGACGAACCGTTGGTCCGGCGCGACCGCGGGGTGCTCTCGGGAGCGGCGGACGAGGAGCCGCCGTTCTGACGCTCCGAGATGGCAGTGATCAGCTCGCCCTTGCGCATCCGGGCAGTGCCGGAGATGCCCAGGGAAGCGGCAAGACTCTGCAGCTCGGGCAGCAACATCGCGGACAGCCCCGTGCCGCCGCGGCGGCGTTTGGTGACTGCCGCGGTGGTGGCGCCGTCGTCAGCGACGTCAGAAACACCCGACGTCACGTCGGTGGTGTCGCTCAATGGATTCCTTCCGTCGAAAAAACCAAGACCACCCGGGTCTCGCATCAGCCTGGTGGCCGGGTGCCCTCGGATCCCGCTTCGCACCTGCGGCGCGGGAGTTTTGCAGCACGGCAGCTCGACGGTTTCCCGACCCGTCGGACATTGACGGATAGGTCTCGGCGAGTGCAGCGATCTGGAGACCTGCTGCTCGGCGTGTGCCTTGATGGGAATGAGACTGCCAGATCGGCAATTGTCTCGGGGGTGCGCGCCGAACCGCAGAGATCGCTTTGCTTCGCGGCTGTGCCAGGTCTTGAGCTGTGCTAAGTCTTGAGCGGCGCTAAGACATGAGCGGTACTACGGCATAAGCGTAGTCAACTCTTACAACCTGCGGCAACAGGGTCCCGCTCGGCGTGTTCCACCATACTCCCTTATGCAAGGGCTCCGTCGACATCCACGCCCAACATCTCTGCGCGCCATTGTTCACCGGGATGGAAATCCGCAGGTACGGGCCCTAATGCGAGCACCGTGGGACCCGCTCCGCTCACGACAGCCGGAACCCCGACAGAACGCAGGGATGCGACCAGCGACGATGTGCCGGGCATCGCCTCGGCCCGGTAGCCCTGATGCAACCGGTCCTCGGTCGCGGTGAAGAGCAGCTCCGGATCGTGCTGCAGGGCATGCACGAGAAGCGCCGCCCGCCCGGTGTTGAACGCGGCGTCCGCGTGGGGCACGCTGATCGGCAGCGCGGCCCGGGCCGTCGCGGTCAGGCCACGTTCCTGAGGGACAAAAATAGTGGGGCGTACGCCCTCAGCAGTCGCCAACCGCACCGCCCGCGCCCCATCGGGCTCGGTCCAGGCGATGGTGAACCCGCCGAGCAGGCACGGCGCGACGTTGTCGGGGTGACCCTCCAGCCTCGCGGCGATCCGCAGCGCGTCCTCGTCACTGATCTTCGCCTCGGCCAGCCCACGCGCCAGCTGCACCCCGCCCACGATCGCCGCCGAGGACGAGCCCAGGCCACGCGCCTGCGGGATCCGGTTGACACACTCCACCGCGACCCCGGCCGGACGCCCGCCCAGCTCGTCAAACGTGGCGAGCATGGCCTTGACAACCAGGTGGGTCTCGTCGGTGGGCAACTCGGTGGCGCCCTCCCCCGAGATCGCCACGGTGAAACGGTCACCGGTGACGCGGGCGGACAGATCGTCGTACAGCGTCAGCGCCAAACCCAGGGTGTCGAAGCCCGGCCCGAGGTTGGCGCTGGTCGCTGGCGTTCGGACAGCAACCGGCTCGGTAACGAAGGACAGGCCCATGGGCCACATGCTAGGGGGTGATCACGAGTCGCCCTCCTCCAGTACGGTCACCGCCATGACCATGTCCTACCTGTTCTCCATCACCCTCGGGCACCTCCCGATGCTGGCCGTACTGGTCGCCGGCTTCGTCCTGATCGGGATGCGCCGGGCCCACCTGAGCCGGCGCAGTGTGCTGATGGGCTACCTCGGATTGGGCGCACTGATCCTTGCCGAGGTGCTGGGCGCGCTCTGGAGCGTGGCACTGCCCCAGATCTACCAGTCGCTCAACTTCGCGTCGTCGAGCTTCGGCATGCTCAGTCTCTCGGTGAACCTGGTCGCCGCCCTGCTCTCGGCCGCCGGCATCGGCCTGCTCATCGCCGCGATCGTGACGCGCACCCCCTCGACCTCGCCGTCGGTCTATCAGTGATCATTCGACCGGCGAAGGTTGCCCGGCGACGGAAAGTTTCCGCGTCGCAATCCGCCAGCCGATCGCGTAGGTGACCGTGATCAGGCCGCATCCGGCGAGGATGACCCGCTCGTCGACCCGGTCCACGAAGAAGGCGGCGCCCAGCTGGCTGATCGAGATCGCCAGGGTCGCCAGCATCAGATCCGTGGCGAAGACGCGGCCCCGGAGGTGGTCCGGGACCTCCGCCTGCAGGGCGTAGTTCGACAGGAACCAGTTCGTCCCGCCGGCGAAGTGCGCGACGAAGACGAGCGCACCTACCAGCCAGAACCAGGGCGCGAGGGCCACACCGACGTAGCCGAGGCCGTAGAGGCTCATCGACAGGGCCAGGCCGGGCAGCAGCCAGTTGCGGTGCCGCAGGACCGGGCGCATGACGAGCGGGCCGACGAGTGCCCCCGCTCCGCGCAGCGCGAAGAGCAGGCCCGCGCCGAGGGGGCCGACGGCGTACATCCCGGCCAGGAGCGGGAAGACGGTCAGGACTCCGTTGCCCAGGCCGACCGCCGACTTCACCGTGACCAGGGCGCGCAGCCGGGGCCGGGCGGCGATGTACTGGAAGGCCTCCAGCAGGGCGTGCCAGGTGCGGACCGGGGCGGCGTCCGGATCGCGGGGGGCCTGCAGCGGCCGCCGGATCGCCACGGTCAGGACGACCGCCGCCAGCAGGCTCGCCGAGGCCGCCGCGAAGCTGACGTACGGGCCGAACGCGCTGCTCACGATACCGCCGAGGGAAGCGCCGACGATCGTCATCGTGCCCCAGGCCGAGCCGGCGATCGAGTTCGCAGCCGCCAGCTCGCCCGGGTCGACGACGTTGGGCAGGGCCGCGGACGCCGCCGGGGAGTAGAAGGCCTTCGCCACGGCGATCGCGCCGATGGCCACCAGTGCCAGGGGTGCCGTCGCGGGTGTGCGTACCAGGAAGAGCAGGGTGGTCGCCAGCAGCGCGACCACATTCGCCGCGATCAGGATCTTCCGGCGGTCCACCCGGTCGGCGATCGTGCCGGTGTAGGGCAGCAGCAGGGCGTTGATGCCGGTGTCCACGGCCAGGACCAGCGCACCCCAGACGCCGCTGCCGGTGAGCTCGGGGAGCAGGACGAGCAGCGGCACCATGACGAACCAGTCCGAGCCGAAGACGACCAGTTCGGCCACGAAGAGTCTGCGGAAGTCACGGTTGCCGGTAAGGACCGAAAGCGGGGTGGGCACGTACGCAGACAGTACCGGCCGCCCCGCTGAGTGCGGGACGGCCGGTCAGCTCTGCACGATCACGCCGTCGGCGGGTCAACCTGCCGGCGGGGCATCTTCAGGACCTCGAACTGGTCCGTGTAACCCCGCAGCGCGGTCTGCTCCGACGCCTCGTTGTGCACCGGTGCCTCGTGGGCGCCGCCGCTCGAGTCGGGAGCCGGGACGTCGTCGTCCGGGACGACGACCCCGCGCGGGTCGTCCGCGGCGTGCTTGGGAGCATCGTCCGGATAACCGGTGCCGAGCTTCCTCGCCCGCCTGCGGTTGCGGCGCTCACGCCCCTTGAGCTTGGTGTTCTCGACCATCGTGTAGATCGCCGGCACCAGCACCAGCGTCAGCAGGGTCGAGCTCACCAGGCCGCCGATGACCACCACGGCCAGCGGCTGGGAGATGAAGCCACCCTCGCCGGTCAGCCCGAGGGCCATCGGGAGCAGGGCGAAGATCGTCGCGATCGCGGTCATCAGGATGGGACGCAGGCGGTGCCGTCCACCTTCCACCACGGCTTCGCGTACGCCCAGCCCGGCCGTCCGGTAGTGATTGATCAGGTCCAGCAGCACGATCGCGTTGGTCACCACGATCCCGACCAGCATCAGCACACCGATCAACGCCGGCACACCCAGCGGCGTCCCCGTCAGCAGCAGCAGCGCGATGGCACCGGTCGCCGCGAACGGGATCGAGACGAGCAGCACCAGCGGCTGGAGCAGGCTGCGGAACGTCGCGACCATGATCACGAAGACGATCGCGATCGCCGCGAGCACCGCGAGGCCGAGCTGGCGGAACGCGTCGGCCTGGTCCTGGCTGACACCGCCGATCTCGTACGACGCCCCGGCCGGCAGCTTCAGATCCGCGAGCTTGGACTTCAACGCCGTGGTCGTGGCGCCGACGTTCGAGCCGGTCGCGGTGCCGTTGACCGTGACGCTGCGGTTCCCGTCGATCCGGGTGACCTCCTCAGGACCGCCGACCTCCTTGACCTGGGCGACGCTGTCGAGGGAGACCTGCTTGCCCGCCGGGGTGGTCAGCTGCAGCTTGCGCAGCGCGGCAGCGTCGGCCGGCGGGCTACCGAACGTCACGACGACGTCCCGGCCGGCACCGTCCACACTGATCTGACCCGCCGGCGCCGAGCGGAACGCCCCGGCGACGGACTGACCGATCGCGGCCTCGGTGAGACCGGCCTTGGCGGCGGCCTCCCGGTCGACCTCGACGTCGAGCCGCGGCACGCTGGCCGCGAGCGTAGAGCTCACGTCGGTGACGTCGGCGGTGGCCGACATCGCGTCCTGGACCTGCTTGGTCGCCGTGGTCAGCGCCTCCTGGTCACTGGCCTTGACGACCACGGCGAGCGCGCTGCCGTTGAAACCGGTGCCGCTGTCGCTGCCGACGGTGACGTCGCCGATGTCCGACATCGCGCCGAGCTTCGCCTTCAGGTCGTCGGAGACCTTGACCGAGTCGGCGTCCTTCTTCAGCGCCACGTTGTAGCTGGCGCCACTGGCCCCGCCGGAGCCGGCGAACGGGTTGAAGTCGCCGCTGCCGACCGTGACCTGGTAGGTCTCGATGTCGCCGTTGGCGGCGAGGACCGCTTCGACCTTCTTGGCCGCCTCGTCGGTGGCCGCGAGGCTGGTGCCGACCGGCAGGTCCTGGCTGATCGTGACGGTGTCCTGGCCGGACTCGTCCAGGAAGTTCGTCTTGAGCTGGGTCGCCAGGCCCAGCGTGCCGATGAGCACGAACACGCCGATGCCGACGGTGATCCAGCGGGTGGCCCGGCTGCGGGTGACCCAGCTGATGATCGGCAGGTATCCGCGCTGCAGCGGGCTGCGCAGCTCCTTCTCCTCGGCGGCCCTGCGGACCTCTTCGGACTCGGAGCCACCCGCGGCGGGACGCAGGAACCAGTACGCGAGGACCGGCACCACGGTCAGCGACACGAACAGCGACGCGAGCAGCGCCACGGTCACGGTGATCGCGAACGGGGCGAACAGCTGCCCGACGAACCCGCCGACGAGCGCGATCGGGGCGAAGACGGCGACCGTGGTCAGCGTCGAGGCGGTGACCGCGCCGGCCACCTCCTTCACGCCGTACATGACGGCGTGCACCTTCTCCTCGCCGTACCCGAGGTGTCTCTTGATGTTCTCGAGAACGACAATCGAGTCGTCGACCACCCGGCCCACGGCGATGGTGAGCGCGCCGAGCGTGAGCAGGTTGAGCGAGTAGTCGCCGATCCACAGCGCGATGAGCGCGACCAGCACGGACAGCGGGATCGACACCGCGGTGACCAGCGTGGAGCGCACCGACAGCAGGAAGATCAGGATGACGATGATCGCCATGACCAGGCCGAGCAGGCCCTCGGTGGTGAGACTCTCGATTGAGCGCTCGACGAAGGGCGCCTGGTCGGTGATGACGGTCAGCTTCGCACCGGACGACGACTCGAGCTCGTCGAGCTGGTCGCGGACCTCGTGGGAGATCGCCACCGGGTTGCCGTCGGGCGAGGCGGTGACGGCGATGCCGAGGCTCTCGACGTCGTCCGTACGCGTGAACGAGGTGGCCGTAGCGAGCTCGCTGGTCACCGTGGCGACGTCACCGAGCTCGACCGGACCCCGGGCGCCGCTGAGATAGAGGCCCTTGAGCTGGTCGAGCGACGTGATCGCGGAGCCGACCTGGACGCTGAGCGTGCGCGTGCCGTCGGTCACCGCCCCCGCCGGGATCGAGATGCCGTTGCTCTGCAGCAGCGTGATGATGCCCTGCGGGCTGACCCCGGCGGCGCCCAGCTTGGCGAGATCGGGCTTGATCACGACCTGTTGGGTACGCACGCCGGTGACCTGCACGTCCCGCACGCCGTCGATCGCGTTGAGCTCCGGCACGACGGACTCGTTGAGCCGCTTCGCCAGGTCGCTCTCGTCGGCGCCGCCCGAGGCCGCCAGGATGATCGCCGGGATGTCGTCGGTGCCACCGGCGAAGATCGTCGGCTCGACGTTGTCCGGCAGCTGCGACTGGATCCGGTTGACCGACGTGGTCAGCTGGTTGACCGCGTTGTCGATGTCGGTGCCGAACTCGAACGTGACCTGGATGGTCGCCGAGCCCTCACTGGTGGTCGAGGTGATCGAGTCCAGTCCGTCGGCGCCCTTGACGGCGTCCTCGATCGGCTTGGTGACCTGCTCTTCCATGATCTCCGGGCTGGCACCGGGCAGGACCGCCCCGATGAACGCGCCGGGAAACTCCAGCGAGGGCAGCAGTTGCTGCTTGAGGGACGGTATCGAGTAGATGCCGAAGGCGGTGATCACCACGGCTATGAGGGCAACCAGCCCCCGGTTCGCGAGACTGAGCCTGGTCAGAAATGACATGCGCTCCCCCGAAAAGTTCGGTCAAGACATATAGTTTGCCTGACGCGAACAAATGTTTTTTCGCTGGGGGCCGCTGGTAGCGTCCCGTCACGAGATGGACGTTGCATGGCCATCAGCGCGCAACACGGGAGGTGCGATGACCGGGAACGAACGCCTCATCGCCGACATTATGGGCGCGCAGGAGCAGCTCCAGCACCTTTTCGCGTACGACCGATCGGACCCGCTCTTCTCCACCCACCTGACCATGCAGCAGCTGAAGATCCTGATGCTGCTGTACCGGCTGGGTGATACGTCCGGCCGCGAGCTCGCCGGCCTCCTCGGCGTGAGCCTCGCCACGCTGAGCGGCATGGTCGACCGCCTCGTCACCCAGGACCTCGCCACCCGCGCCGAAGACCCGCACGACCGCCGGGTCCGCCGCATCAGCCTCAGCGACGCCGGCAAGACCACCATCGGCAAAATCATCAACGCCGGCGCCGAGAAGCAGCACCGCCTCCTCAACCGCCTCACCGCCGCCGAGCTCCAAACCGTCAGCGACGGCCTGCAGGCCATGATCCGCGTCGCCGTCGAGGAGACCACCACCGAAGCCGCCGAAAAAATCACCGCCGAAATCACGGCCGACGTCGCCGCCGATATCGTCCAGGCCTCCGTGGACTCCGCTGAGATCTTCGGCAGAAGCCCATCAGCCAATACCTGACACAGACCGGTGCGTCCACTCCTGATCGCCGAGGTCCCCCTCGCGGCTCCCCGCTGGGTCACTCACCTGGCCGGCGGCGGGTGGCTGGCCCATCATCCCGAAGATCGATCGGCGACCGTCCTGGACGCCGATCTGCGCCTCGTCACGCGAATCGATCTCCCCGTGACGGCGCAGCGATCCATGGTCAGCGTCAACGAGCAACACCTGGCGGCAGTGACCCACGACGAACTCGTCGTCTGCGACCTGTCCGGCACAACGCTCTGGCGACGGCAGCACACGATTCAGACCGGCGGCCTGCCCAATCAGCCGAACTGTCACCTCGACACCCAGGGAACCCTGTGGGTGTACCTGCCGGATAGTGACGAACTGGTCGCCTATGACCCGGCGACGGGCGAGGAGATCGACCGCGCCCGGCTGGATTCCTCGGTGGGTGCCGCCTACTTCCACCCTCATCCGGATCGGAAGCGGCTCGGCCTGCACGTCGCCATGGGACAGGACACCCCACTCAACTACCTGACGTGGCTAGCCGACGGGCGGATCCAGGGGCGCAACATCCCCGGCGGGCTCCTCGCCGGCCTCACCACCGACGGGGGCCGTTACCTGACCCTGCCGCACAACGACGTTCCGGAGATCTCCATCCGCGACCTGGCCACGGGCGCGATCATGGCCGCCTGCGATCCCGCCGAGGTCGCCGGTGACAGCGGTTACCGCCTGATGGAGGCCGCCGCGCTGGTGAGCGACGACTTCGTGCTCGTCGCCGTCAGCACCGACGACTGGGGCGACGACTTCGAAGACCATCTGCTGCTTGCCACCCGCAATCTGCGCCGGCAGGCCGACATCGACTACGGCATCGACATGGTCCAGAACGCCATCACGGCCACCGACGGGCGCGGCCGCTGGCTGACCGGTGGACGGGACGCCACCGTGCGGCTGTGGCAGCTCCCTGACCGGGTCACCGACGAGATCCCCGGGCAGCTCGACCTCTGGTGAATGCGGCCAGGCCGGCCGAGGGTCAGGCCGGGCCGGGCCGGGCCAGGTCAGGCCGGGCCGGGCCGGGCCAGGTCAGGCCGGGCCGGGCCGGGCCGGGCCGGGCCAGGTCAGGCCGGGCCAGGTCAGGTCAGGCTCGGCGTGAGTGCGGTCAGGCGAGGTCGAGGGCGCGGGCGGCGGCGAGGACGTCGTTGTGGATCGTGGTGGGGGCGGGGGCCGTGGAGATGGCCCATTCCGGGTCCTTGAGGCCGTTGCCGGTGACCGTGCAGACGACGGTCGCGCCGGCCGGGATCTGGCCGGCGGCAGCCTGCTGCAACAGCCCCGCGACGCTGGCGGCGCTGCCGAGCTCGACGAAGACGCCGACCTCGCGGGCGAGCAGGCGGTAGGCGGTGAGGATCTCGCGGTCGGTGACGGCGGAGATCAGGCCACCCGAGGCGTCGCGGGCGTCCAGGGCCTTGGTCCAGCTTGCCGGGTTGCCGATGCGGATCGCCGTGGCGATGGTGGAGGGTTCGGGGACGACCTGGCCGTTGACGATCGGGGCGGCGCCGGCGGCCTGGAAGCCGAACATCCGGGGCAGCTTCGCGATGGTGCCCGCCGCGTGGTCCTCCTGGTAGCCCATCCAGTACGCGGAGATGTTGCCCGCGTTGCCCACCGGGAGGCAGTGGATGTCGGGGGCCGTGCCGAGCGCCTCGACGATCTCGAAGGCCGCCGTCTTCTGGCCGTGCAGCCGGAAGATGTTGACCGAGTTGACCAGCGACACGGGGTAGTCCTGCGACAGCTTCGAGGCCAGCGCCAGGCAGTCGTCGAAGTTGCCGTTGACCTGGAGCAGCTTGGCACCGTGGACGAGCGCCTGGGCCATCTTGCCCATCGCGATCTTGCCCTGGGGGACGAGCACCGCGCAGGTGATGCCGGCGCGGGCTGCGTACGCTGCGGCTGATGCACTGGTGTTGCCCGTCGAGGCGCAGATGATCGCCTTGGAGCCGTCCTCGACCGCCTTGGAGACCGCCATCGTCATGCCGCGGTCCTTGAAGGAGCCGGTGGGGTTGGCCCCCTCGACCTTCAGGTAGACGTCGGCGCCGACGCGCTGCGACAGCACGGGAGCCGGCACGAGTGGCGTGTTGCCCTCGTGCAGCGTGACCACCGGGGTGGCCGCCGTGACCGGCAGCCGGTCACGGTAAGCCTCAATGAGTCCCCGCCACATGGTCTTTCCTCTCCCTAAGCTGCGTCAAGGATGCACCAGCTCTCCGAATGGCGAGATGGTGCGTCCACTATTCGGGACTTACGATCCGCCCTCGACCCGCAGGACGCTGGCGATCGAGCGGACGATCGGCAGCGCGCGCAGATCCTCCACCGTGGCGTGCAGGTTGGCGTCCGGTGCGCCGTGCGTGACGATGACCAGCGTCGCGTCCTCGTCGCGGCCCGACTGGCGCACGGTGGCGATCGAGACCTCGTTGTCGGCGAAGACACCCGCGACGCTGGCGAGCACGCCCTGCTTGTCGGCCACGTCGAGGCTGATGTGGTAGCGCGTCACCGCCTCGCCGATCGGGCGGATCGGCAGGTGGGCGTAGGCGCTCTCGCTAGGCGCACGGGTGCCGGAGAGCCGGTTACGGGCCGCCGCGACGATGTCTCCCAGGACCGCGGACGCGGTGGGCGTACCACCCGCTCCCCGGCCGTAGAACATCAGCGGCCCCGCGGCCTCGGCCTCGACGAAGACCGCGTTGAACGCGTCGCCGACGCCGGCCAGCGGGTGCGAGAGCGGGATCATCGCCGGGTGCACGCGCACGCTCACCGACTCCTGGCCGGTCGAGTCCGGGCCGCGCTGGGCGATGCACAGCAGCTTGATCGTGCAGCCCATCTCCTTGGCGCTCGCGATGTCCGCGGCGGTCACCCCGGTCATGCCCTCGCGGAACACGTCGGCGGCGGTCACCCGGGTGTGGAACGCGAGGGAGGCGAGGATGGCGGCTTTCGCGGCGGCGTCGAAGCCCTCGACATCGGCCGTCGGGTCGGCTTCGGCGTACCCGAGCTCGGTCGCCTCTTCCAGAGCCTCGCCGAAGCCCGCGCCGGTGGCATCCATCGACGAGAGGATGAAGTTGGTCGTGCCGTTCACGATGCCGGTGACGCGGGTGACCCGGTCACCGTGCAGCGATTCGCGCAGCGGGCGCAGCAGCGGGATGGCACCCGCGACCGAGGCCTCGTAGTAGAGGTCGGCCCCGCCCTCGGCTGCCGCGTCGTGCAGCGAGGCGCCGTCCTCGGCGAGCAGCGCCTTGTTGGCGGTGACCACGCTCTTGCCAGCCCGCAGCGCCTCGGTCAGCCAGGTCCGGGCCGGCTCGATGCCGCCCACCACCTCGATGATCACGTCCACGTCGTCCCGCTTGACCAGGCCGAGCGCGTCGGTCGTGAACAGCGCCGGGTCGATCGGGAGGTTGCCGCGCTCGCGACCCAGCCGGCGGACGGCGACGCCGACCACCTCCAGCGGGGCCCCGATCCGGGCCGTCAGGTCCTCGGCCTGATCGTGCAGCAGGCGTACGACCTCGCTACCGACCGTTCCGCAGCCGAGCAGGGCTAGACGGACCGCAGGCTTACCAGAGCTCATCCCACATCCAATGCGAGCAGATCATCTTCGGTCTCCCGGCGCACGATCACCCGGGAGGCGCCGTCGCGGACGGCGACGACCGGCGGCCGGGGCACATGGTTGTAATTGCTGGCCATGCTCCGGCAATACGCACCCGTTCCGGGCACCGCGACAAGATCTCCGGGCTGCACGTCGGCGGGCAGGAATTCATCCTTCACGACGATGTCCCCGGACTCACAATGCTTTCCCACGACGCGGGCGAGAATAGGCGGCTCGGTGGAGGCCCGTCCGGCCAGTGTCGCCGAGTAGGAGGCGTCGTAGAGGGCCGTGCGGATGTTGTCGCTCATGCCGCCGTCGACGCTCACGTACGTACGGATGCCGTCGACGTTCTTGACCGTGCCGACCTCGTACAGAGTGAAAACAGCGGGTCCCACGACGGCCCGGCCCGGCTCGATCGACAGCTTGGGCCGCTGAAGCGACTCCGCCTGGCACTCCGCGTCGACGATCTTGTTGATGCGCTTGGCGAGGTCCGAGGCAGGAGAAGGATCATCCTGCGTGGTGTACGCGATGCCGAAGCCCCCGCCGAGGTCCAGCTCGGCCAGCTCGACGCCCCGCGCGTCACGGATCTGCGCCTGCAGACCGAGCACCCGGCGCGCCGCGACCTCGAACCCGGAGGTGTCGAAGATCTGCGAGCCGATGTGCGAGTGCAGCCCGCGCAGGTCGAGCACGCCGTCGTCGAGCACCCGTGTCGCGGCCTCGAAGGCAGCGCCCCCCGCCAGCGAGAACCCGAACTTCTGGTCCTCGTGCGCGGTCGCGATGAACTCGTGCGTGTGTGCCTCGACACCGACCGTCACGCGGATCAGCACCGCGGGGCGCTTGCCGGCCTCGCGCGCCAGCTCGGTGAGCCGGTCGATCTCGTGGAACGAGTCGAGAATGATCCGGCCGACACCCGCGTCGAGCGCCCGGCGCAGCTCGGAGACCGACTTGTTGTTGCCGTGGAAGCCCAGCCGCTCGGCCGGGAAGCCCGCCGCGAGCGCGACCGCCAGCTCGCCGCCGGAGCAGACGTCGAGGAAGAGCCCCTCCTCGTCGACGATCCGGACCACGGCCTTGCACAGGAACGACTTGCCCGCGTAGTAGACGTCGGCGTCGGCGAAGGCCTCCTTGAAGTCCCGGCAGCGGGCCCGCAGGTCGTCCTCATCCAGGAAATAAGCCGGCGTGCCGTGCTCCGCGGCCAGGTCGGTGACGCTCACGCCACCGACTTCCAGGACCCCTTCATCGGTACGCACAACCGTGCGCGGCCACAGCTGCGGCACGAGGGCATTGACGTCCTCCGGGCTACGCAGCCATGCCGGCCCCCGGTTGCCGATGTCGCCGTGCAGCGCTCCGGCCTCATGTGCCCGCATGACCTACATCCTCTCGGGCGCGGAGACGCCCAGCAGTCCCAAACCGTTGGCGATCACCGTTCGAGTGGCGTCGTTCAGCCACAGGCGGGCCCGGTGGAGGTCGTTGATCTCCTCGTCGCCCATCGGGGTCACCCGGCACTTGTCATAGAAGCGGTGGTAGTCCCCCGCCAGATCCTCCAGGTAGCGCGCGACCCGGTGCGGCTCGCGGAGCTCCGCGGCGCTGCCGACGACCGCCGGGTATTCGCCGATGGCCTTGAGGAGGTCGTTCTCCTTCTCGTGGACCAGCAGCTCGGGCCGGAAGTCAGCCGGCTCGCCGCGGGTCAGCCCGACCTCCGCGGCCTGGCGGGCGACACTCGCGGTCCGGGCTGCGACATATTGCACATAATAGACCGGGTTGTCGCTTTTCGCCCGGGTCCACAGGTCGACGTCGATGTCGATCTGCGAGTCGGAGGAGTAGCGGGCCAGGGCGTACCGCGTGGCGTCGACGCCGAGCGCGTCGACGAAGTCCTCCAGCGTCACCACCGTGCCGGCGCGCTTGCTCATCCGGACCGGCTCGCCGTCTCGTACGAGATTGACAAGCTGGCCGATCAGGATCTCGAGGTTGACCGCCGGGTCGTCGCCGAAGCACGCCGACATCGCCTTCATCCGGCCGATGTAACCGTGGTGGTCGGCGCCCAGCATGATCACGACCCGGTCGAAGCCCCGCTTGCGCTTGTCCAGGTAGTACGCACAGTCCGCTGCGAAGTAGGTCCAGTCACCGTCCGACTTGCGCAGCACCCGGTCCTTGTCGTCCCCGAACTCGGTGGTCCGCAGCCAGGTCGCGCCCTCGGACTCGTAGATGTGACCCTGCGCGCGCAGCCGGTCCAGCGCCTCCTGCAGCTCGCCGCGCTCGTGCAGGTCCTTCTCGTTGAAGTACGTGTCGAACCGCACCCCGAAGTCGGTCAGCGACTGGCGGATCTCGGCGAACATCAGCTCGACGCCGACCCGGCGGAACGTCTCCAGCGCCTCGGTCTCGTCCAGCTTCAGCACGTCGGGCGCCTCGGCCAGGACAGCCTGGGCGATCTCCGAGATGTACGCGCCGCCGTAGCCGTCCTCCGGCGCGGGCTCGCCCTTCGCCGCGGCAAGGAGCGAGCTGGCAAAACGAACGATCTGGGAGCCCGCGTCGTTGAAGTAGTACTCGGTGCCGACGTCCGCGCCGGAGGCCCGCAGCAGCCGGGACAGCGCGTCACCGACCGCCGCCCAGCGGACGCCGCCGATGTGCACCGGCCCGGTCGGGTTCGCCGAGACGAACTCCAGGTTGATGCGCTGACCGGTGAGGCGCTCGGTGTGGCCGTACTCCTGGCCCGCCAGCACCACCTCGCGCGCCAGCACCCCGGCCGCGGCGGCGTCGAGCCGGATGTTGAGGAAGCCCGGCCCCGCGATCTCCACCGACTTGATCCCCGGCTGGCTGCTCAGCTCCTCGGCGAGCGCCCCGGCCAGCTCACGCGGGGGAACGCCGGCCTTCTTACCGAGCTGCATGGCCATGGTCGACGCATAGTCGCCGTGCTCGGGGTTGCGGGGTCGCTCCACCGTCGTCGTCTCCGGCAACAGGGCGACGTCGAGGCCGCGAGTGACGAAAACGGCACGCGCAGCTGTGAGAACGGTGGAAGCGAGGTCAGCAGGAGTCACCGAGCCATGCTATCCGGGTAGACTTTGGCGCCCGGCGGCGTATCAGGGGCCTGCACGCGTTCCCGGGCGGACCAACCCCATGCCGGCCAACCCCATGAATTGACGAGGCACGATGAGCATGAGCACCCCGGGGCCCGAACGGACCCCGTCCTCCGTGAAGGTCGACAAGACGTCCGGCCAGGGCAAGCCCCCTGTCGCCAAGAAGACCGTCGCCTCGTCGAAGAAGGCCGGTCCGTCGCGACCCACCGGCAAGGGCAAGAAGGTCGTCACCCCGGTCAAGGTCAGCGGGGGCCGCAACTGGGGCCCGATCGCCGTCGCCGGCGTCGTGGTCCTGCTCGCGGTCGGCATCATCGGCTACGGCGTCTTCGCCTCGGTCAAGGGCGGCGGCTCCTGGGAGGACAAGGTCAACGCGATCAAGGGCGTGACCGACTACCGCGCCCAGAAGAACGCGCTGATCGACTCGCGTAACCACAAGGACGGCACGCTCACCTACGTGACGAACCCGCCGGTGGGTGGCGACCACAACCCCACCTGGCAGAACTGCATGGGCGACGTCTACACCGAGCCCATCGCCAACGAGCACGCGGTCCACAGCCTCGAGCACGGCGCCGTCTGGGTGACGTACAAGCAGGGCCTCGCGGCCGACCAGGTCGCCAAGCTGCAGTCCAAGGTCGAGGGCAAGGACTACATGCTCATGAGCCCGATCGCGGGCCTGGACAAGAACGTCTCGCTGCAGGTCTGGGGCTACCAGCTCAAGGTCGACAACGCCGACGACTCGCGCATCGACGCGTTCATCAAGAGCGCCCGCCTGAACGCCTCCATGGAGCCCGGCGCGGCCTGCTCCGGCGGCAACACCACCTCCGACCCGGTCGCGGCAGCCACCACCGGCGCCACCGGCTCCTGATGACCGTCTCCACCGACCCGGACGCGGCTGCCCCGGCCGCCGCGGCGGTCAACGGCTCGGCCCCGAACCGCCCACTGCGGTTCGGGCCGATCTGGCTGGCCGCCGTCCTGGTCTTCGGCCTGCTGGTCGGCGCGGCGGGCGGCATCCTCATCCCCCGCCTCTACGGCACCCCGAAGGACACCTCGGCCGAGGCCGGCTTCCTGCGGGACATGAGCACCCACCACGCCCAGGCCGTGGAGATGGCCATGATCGCCCACGCCAACTCCACCAACCCGGCCGTCGTGACGCTCGCCGGCGACATCGCCCTCACCCAGCACGGCCAGATCAACTACATGCAGGCCTGGCTCCGCGACTGGAACCTCAGCCCCACCGGCTCCGAGGCCCCCATGGCCTGGATGCCCGACTCAGCCGGCGCGGTCCAGAACGGCCTCATGCCCGGCATGGCCACGCCGGAGCAGCTCGCCAAGCTCCGCACAGCCACCAGCCCCGACCTCGACATCCAGTTCCTGACCCTGATGCGCCAGCACCACCTCGGCGGCATCCACATGGCCCAGGCAATCCTGGACCAGTCGGACAACAAGGACGTCACCTGGCTCGCCCAGACGATGGTCGCGTCCCAGCAGGGCGAAATCACCCTGATCGACGACATGCTCAAAAAGCTCCAAACCAAGTAGCCCCCGGGTACGCAGCAGCCTGCGTACCCGGGAATACTCCCCACCCGTGACGCGTCGCACAAAGATCGCCGTCGCCGCGCTGAGCGTCACCCTGCTCGCCAGCCTCCTCCTCGGCCTGGTCATCCGCCCCTACCTGGCCCGAAAACCAGGCGACCCCGGCCCACAGCTGACCCACGTCTCCGCCGTGGCAGCCGCCGCCTACACCATCGACTCAGCCTTCCAGCGCGACGCGATGCACAAAGCCGACGAGTACGCCCACACGGCCGCCCAGTTCGAAGGCGTCGAGGTCATGTCCCTCACCGGCGAAACCCACTGGCAGAGCGGCATCGAACTCACGGTCCGCATCCCCGCCGACGGCATCGAAAAAGGCTGGGACGGCTACACCATCAAAACCAGCCACGAACTCATCTGCTTCCACTTCCACCTGGGCCCCGACGACGACACCCGCACAGACGACGTCCCCTGCCCTCCTTCGGCCCCACTGCAGATCGCGAAAGACCCCGACCTCACCGGCGTCGACGACCGCCTCAAAGCCGCCCTGACCGGCCGGGCCGATGAACCCAAGGTCCGCGCCGCGGTGGCCGCCCTCAACCTCGACCCCGCCATCCGCCAGGACTTCGCGTCAGGCGACGGCAAGGTGGGGGTCGCCCTCCGGGCCGCTCAGTACGAGTGCATCATCGCCCGGGTGGCTGGCGGCAAAGTCTCAACGTGGCGGCCCTCCCGCATCCAGCTCTCCCCCGGCGAGCTCGATTACACGGCAAGCATCGCCCTGGGCTCGACCTTCGGCACCACCCCACACTGACCCCGACGGGGGCGCGCCGCGTATCCGGTTGGCGGGGCTTCAGGGCGGGCTGCTAGAGTTTGCCTCGCTGAGCCCCCGTAGCTCAGGGGATAGAGCGTCGCCCTCCGGAGGCGAAAGCGCAGGTTCGAATCCTGCCGGGGGCACTCACTCAAAGCGAATCATGTCCGCTGAGAAGCGCGGACCTGGTTCGCTCGTTTATTTCCTGGGCACGAGCCCCAGACCCCACGCCGTGGGGCTCCGCCCCCGGATCCCCGGCCAGATGGTGGCTGGCCTGGTAAGGCGACTCCTGGACGAGCAAGTCCCAACGATGCTGGTCGAGCAGGACGCACGGGTATTTGTTTGGTGTGCAAACCCGGACTCCGTGACGTGCCAGCGCCTCGGCGGAAATCCGCTGGATTTCACCCGTGCCGCCGTTGCGCGCGCTGCTGTCCTGGGCGTTCCGCATCTGGTGTCAGCGGCTTACCGTTGGGCAAGTTGGCCGCGCCGAAATTTGATCACGCGGCCGAGCTTGGTGAGGTGGCCCTTTTGTTAGCGTCGGCCGCACGCCGAGAGAGTCTTCCACCTTAGGCGCAGCGTGAGATCCGCTGCCTTTAAGGGTCATGTTGTTGACCCTTAAACCGTATATCGGTCAGCATCTTGACCTTTACGTCGAAGGAGCGGCCATGCCTCGACCCTCTGCTCGCGTAAACGCAGCCGCTCGGAGTATTGGCGAGCAATTCACGGCGTGGCGAAAGCTCCAAGGGCTCACCGCTGTACAGGTGTCCGAGAGAGCTGGGATATCCCGGAACACCCTGCGCCGGATCGAGACCGGAGACACCGGTGTCGGCTTACAGGCATTCTTGGGCGTCGCTTGGGCATTGGGCGTGCTGGACGCTCTGGTGACCGCCACAGATCCCTATGAGACCGACCTCGGTCGCGCCCGTGCCGACGAGACCCTGCCGACGCGGGTGCGCACATGAGCCGCATCCGAAGCTATGTAGAACTCGGCGGAAAAACCATCGCTGCCGGGGATACCCACTTCAACTTCCGCCGCGGCCGGCTGACATCGACCTTCTCCTACGATCGCGGCTACGTCGCGCTACCTGGCGCTTATGCCGTCGACCCGGCACTGCGCCTGACAACGGGTTCATGGCCATTGCCTCAAGGACTCCCCGGGGCCTTCAGCGATGCAGCACCCGACCGGTGGGGCCGGAATCTGATCGCCAAGCGTCTTCGCGCCGAGGCCAGCGCTGAGAGCCGGGCCGTGCCGACTCTTGACGACCGGGACTACTTGCTCGGAGTGAGCGATGAGACACGGCAAGGCGCGCTGCGATTCAAGACAGATGCCGGTGACGAGTTCCAGCACCCGGCGCCGGACGTACCGAAGCTCATCGCCCTTCCCTCGCTGTTGTATGCCGCCAATGCTGTCGCCCGCGACGAGCCGGACAATCTGGATGCGATCAAGACGCTCCTGGACGCCGGGACAGGCTCACTCGGTGGCGCTCGGCCCAAGGCGTCAGTGCGCGACGACCGAGGTTCCGGTTGGAGACTGGCCCCCGCCTTCGACGTCAACCCCAACCCAGAGCTTGCGGCGCAACGCGTAACCAGCGTCGGCGGAGCAACCCGTCCGGCCGACGAGGTCAATGCACTCCTCGTGTACGCAGAGAGTTTCGGCTTAACGGACAGCCAGGCCCACGCCATCCTCCGTGAAGTAGCGGAGGCCGCCGACAACTGGGATCCGATCGCTCGCCGTAATGGAATCTCTCAGGCGGAGAGAGCCCGCTTCGAGCCGACCCTGAGCCACACCATCAACGCTGTACGCCCCCACTGAGCCCAGCCGGATCGCAGCACCTCGCCCCGCCCGTACCAGCCGGAGACAAGAGCAGAGCGGGGCGCCCCGAGAGAACGGGACGCCCCGGTCGTGCGGTAGTCAGAACGTCAGGAGATGTTCAGGGCTGTGTCGTCGATGGTGAAGGACGTCTGGAGGGATGAGTCCTCGGTGCCGTAGAAGCGGAGGCGGACGGTCTGGCCCGCGTAGGACGCGAGGCTGAAGGAGCGGGCCGTGTAGCCGCTGGCCGCGTTCAGGTTGGAGTACGTGCCGACCGTGCCGAGGACGGTGCCGCTCGTGTTCAGGACCTGGACCTGGAGCTTGTCGTACTGCGTACTCGTGGAGGTCTCGGCGGTGTCGATGTGCAGGTAGAACGACAGGGCGTACGTTGCGCAGCCGGTCGGCAGGGTGACCTGCTGGTAGATGTACTGCGTCGACGTGGAGCCGTTGCCGTTGAGCCAGGCGGCGTAGCTGCCGGTGCGGGCGGGTTGGGTGCTGTGGATGCCGATGACGCCGGACGGGCTCTGGGTCCAGGATGTGGCGCCTGATTCGAAGCCGGCGTTGGCGAGGAGCTGGGTGGCCGAGCAGGTTCCGCCGCCGCCACCGGACACGGTGAGCGTGTACGTCGCCGTGCGGGTGACCGAGGTGCCCGTGCCGGTGACCGTGATCGAGTAGGTGCCGGCCGGGGTTGATGCGGACGTGGCCAGCGTCAATGTCGACGAGGCGCCCGAGGTGATGGAAGCCGGGTTGAAGGTGGCCGTGGCGCCGGTCGGGAGGCCGGAGGCGGTGAAGGCGACGGTCTGGGCGGTGCCGGTGTTGACCGTGGTGGCGGTGGTCTGGACGGACGCGCCGGGAGCCACCGTGCCCGAGGTAGACGAGAGTGCCAGGGTGAAGCTGTTGCCGCTGGTGGAGCAGGTGGCGTCGGCGCCGGCCACGTTCACTGCGGTCCAGGCGGCCTGGACCGCCTTGTATTCGGTGCTGCAGTTGCCGTAGAGGTCGGTTGCGGCCGACAGGGTGTGGGCGCGGGCCGAGTTGGCCAGGTTGCTGGACAGGTAGTAGCGGGTGGTCGAGGTGAAGTACGTGCTCAGGGCGCGGTACCAGATGGCCGCTGCCTTGGCGCGGCCGATGCCGGTGACGGCCGGGGCGGAGCTGCAGACGGGGGAGGTTCCGTACGCCGTGGCGCCCGTACCCTCGGCCAGGTCGAAGAAGAAGTGGTTGCCGGGGCCTGACGAGTAGTGGACGTCGACGCTGTTCGTGGTGGAGGACCAGCAGCCGTGGGAGGCGCCGTCGAGCGTGGGGTTGTACATGTAGCGCAGCGGCGTACCGTCGCCGTTGATGTCGATCTCCTCGCCGATCTGGTAGTCGCCCGGGTCGGAGGTGTTGTTCGCCGAGAATTCGACCATCGTGCCGAAGATGTCGCTGGTCGCCTCGTTGAGGCCGCCGGACTCACCGGTGTAGTTCAGGTTCGCCGTGTTCTCGGTGACGCCGTGCGACATCTCGTGCCCGGCGACGTCGAGGGAGACCAGCGGGTCCGCGTTGCCGGAGCCGTCGCCGTACGTCATCTGCGCGCCGTCCCAGAAGGCGTTGACGTAGCTGCTGCCGTAGTGCACGCGGGACGGCACGCCGGCACCGTTGTTGAAGATGCCGTTGCGGGCATGGTTGTTCTTGAAGTAGTCGAACGTGAGCGCGGCGCCGTAGTGCGCGTCCACGGCGGCCGACTGGTCGCTCGACTGCGCGCCCGTACCCCACGCATTGTCGGTGTCGGTCATGGTCGAGCAGGTCGTGGTGGTGTTGTTCATGTCGCACGTGTAGCCGTTGCCGTGCGTGGGGTCGGTCAGCGTGTAGCTGCTGCCGGACTGGGTGGTGCTGAGCGTGACGGTGCCGACGTAGATGCCCCGGCCCGTACCGTCAACGGTCTCGATCTCGTCCCAAGAATCACGCACCGCACCGGTGGTCGCGTCCGTGACAACCTGCAGCCTGGACGGCGTCTGCCCATCAGTGGCCCAGCCTTCAACTTCCGTCTGGTACGCCAGCACGGCACCGCCCGCGGAGGCGTCCACGATCTTCTCCGGGGTGCCCACCTCGGTGACCTTCCCCCGGAACGCCTTCTTGGCCGCGGCAGCAGCGGCATCGGAGGAGATCGCGGCGCTGGTGCCCAGCGAGAGCGGCTTGGTGAGGCCCACCGACGCCTTCTCGAAGCTACCGTCCGGCGCGGTGTGCACCACCGTGTCGCCACCCCTGACCCGCAGGCCCTGATACGTACGGTCATAGTGGACGTGCGCGGAACCATCTGCGTCGACGGCACTGCTACGCACGGAGAACGCATCCGAGGAGCCGGCCTGCAACGCCGGGCGGTGCTCGGTGAGGGCACGCGAGGCCGCGGCCAGTGGCGTGACGGGAGCCGGGGGCGCCGCCGCGGCGGTCGCCACGGGGCCGACGCCTGCCATCAGCCCACCCAGGAGCAGGGCGGCACTGACGGCCGACAGAGTTCGATTCACTAGGTCCTCCTGAAACCGCAGGATCCGTAGCGGTAGCTACACATAGACATATAGCGATGTCCGTGTGTACGAGGAGGCTTCATGTTTCGGGCCGATGGTCTCCCAGCGGGAGGGATCGGGCATCCCAAAGATCCATAAGATCAAATGTATGGACCACCATCCGCCAGCCACGGCCCGCTCGAACACTGGGACGGCGGCCACACTCTGCGGGCGCGCGGTCTAATCTCGACCGTCCGATGTAGATCCACACCGTCCGCGCCCAGCCGGATGCGGGACGGCAGCCTCGATGCGAGGTGGAACCGACAAGGCGACGAGATCAGCCAAATAGCCGAGTGTACGTGAAATGAAACCGTGAATACATAGCACCTATCGCCTTGACGGACTCCGCTTTTCGGAGTTGGTAAGGTCACAATGGCCAACCGTGCCCACAATTGATCAACATTCACGCAAGGCTATGAACGATATGCGCCTAGTCGCTCGCTCGAACCGAGGACACGGTCGTACATCAGTCACTGAACGAGCTTTATTCATATAGCCCTCGATCGCTTCTGATCAGAAGTTTGGAGGTTCCCGTGCAGCCTGCCGGCAGGGGGGATCACGCCAGGGACCTTCGCTACGGACTCGTCGAGGGGCTCGTCCGGATTCCCCAGACCACCTCGACGGGCGACCGGCGCCTCCTGCTGAGCCTGATCCGCCGCGACACGATCCTGCCGGAAGTCGAGGAACATCCCGAGGCCCGGGGGCACATCGTCCGCATCGTCGTCGCCTGCCTGGAGCGGCCGGCCAGCCTCTGGGCCCTGCGTGCCGCGATCCAGGCGATGGCGCCGGACGAGGCCGGCACCCGCCGGGTCTGCGACCTGGTGGAATCTGCGAGTCTGGCCGGGCTGCTGCCCGAGGAAGACCTGAAAGAGGGTCGTGACCTGCTCCGGCGACTGACTGACACCGCCGGCTCAGCCGGCTGGCGGGCCGTCGTCGGGAACATCGCACCTCAGTTCGCCGACGTAGCCACCGACCTTGCCGGCTCGTTTGACCATCTGGTCGGCATCGGCGGCGGAGTCGATCGCCGGTACCCGGCCCTGACCCTGATGGGATGGGCTGCCCGGACAACAAATGAGCCGATCGGCGCTGAGCTCCGTAATTGGTGGCGTAAGCAGTCAGATCGGCTTGGTGCACCCTTGGGGCCGGCCCTGGATACCGAGGCGGTTCCTGCAGATACCACGGAGTCCGGAATGACACCTGGCTGCCCAGTTGACGGGCAGGGAGGCGACACCCATTCGGGCGTCTCAAAGATACCTACTGATAGTGAAGAAAACGCTAAGTTGGACTTATTAGACAACCTGACTGACGGCGAAACCGGAGACGACATGGACACGGCCGCCGCTACCATGGCCGGTGCACCACGGTTGCCGCGTGTCTGGGGCGGAGTTCCACCGAGGAACCCCAACTTCACAGGCCGCGATCTAATCCTGGGGCGCTTACATCAGGACCTCCTGGAAGCTCGGGAGGCAGCAGTGCTCCCCCAGGCTCTGCACGGCATGGGTGGTGTCGGCAAGTCGCAGGTCGCGATCGAATACGTGCACCGCCACAGCGGCGACTACGACCTCATATGGTGGATTCCCGCCGAACAGAACAGCCAGGTCCTGGCTTCGCTCACCCGCCTCGCGCAACGCCTCCACCTCGAAGTCAGCCCGGAGGCCAACACCGCCGTCCCCGCCGTGCAGGACGCCCTGAACACCGGGGAGGTCGAATACAAGCGATGGCTGCTCGTCTTTGACAACGCGGAATCGCTGACGGATGTCCGGCCCTACTTCCCGACCGGGGGTGCCGGGAAGATCCTGGTCACCTCGCGGAACCCGGAATGGTCGGCGGTCGCGCGCTCTCTCGAGATCGATGTCTTCACCCGAGAGGAGAGCCGAAGCTTCCTCAAGAACCGGACACCCGAGCTCTCCGACGCCGACGCTGATCGGCTGGCCGAGGCGTTGGGCGACCTTCCGCTCGCCGTCGAACAGGCCGCCGCATGGCACGCGACCACGGGCATGCCCGTCAGCGAATATCTCGACCTGCTCAAGAAGAAGCTGCTCGAGTTGCTCGCCGAGAATGCGTCCCCCGACTACCCGCTTTCGGTCGCCGCTGCCTGGAACGTCTCTCTGGACCGGCTCGAGAAAACGGACAGCGCGGCCCTTCAGCTGTTGCAGGTCTGTTCCTTCTTCTCACCCGAGCCGATCTCCCGGGAATTCTTCGGCGGCGCCCTCTCCTCCGGGATTGTCGAACCGCTGGACGAGACGCTGAAGGATCCGATCAAGCTCGCCCGTGCCATCCGGGCCATCTCCCGCTACGCCCTGGCCAAGTTCAACCATCGAACCAACACTCTGCAGATCCATCGGCTGGTCCAGGCCGTCCTGGTCAGCCGGATGGACGAGGACCAACGGGACCTGATGCGCGCCGGGGCGCAGGCGCTGCTCGCCAGCGCCAACCCGCACAGCCCCGGACGTCGCAGCAACTGGGACCGTTACCAAGCGATGTTGCCGCACGTGCGGATGTCGGACGCCCTCAACTCCACCGATCCCAACGTGCTTCGCCTAGTGATGGAAACAGTGGAGTTCCTCTATCACTGGGGCGACCACCGCGGTTGTCTCGAGTTCGCCGAGGAGGCGTACCACAACTGGCTCAGCAAGCTGGGCGAGGATAACCCGTACACGCTGCGGCTGGCGAAGTTCCTCGGCTATGTCAAGGCGCTCATGGGACAGTACGAGGAAGCGGCCCAGTTGTTCGAGCGTGCCCTGGAGTTGTATCGCGAGACCGTCGGCGCCGACGACGAGGACACGCTGGACGCCCAGCTCCTGGTGGCCTACTCGCATCGCCTGCAAGGGGACTTCAAGAAGGCCAAAGAGCTGGACGAGAAGACCTTCCTGGCCTGCCGCAGACATTTTGACGACGATGACCCGACGACCCTACGAGCTGCCCACAACCTCGGGCTGAGCCTGCGGCTGATCGGCGACTTCACCGGGGCTGCGAAGCGGGACAAGGAGACGTACGAACGCCGGCAGGAAATCCTCGGCAACGATGATCCCGATACCCTGCTCACGCTACGCAACTATCTTGTGGACCGACGGGAGGCCGGCGAGTTCGTCAAGGCCGCCCAGGAACAGGCAGCAGCGCTCAAGCGGACACTCGCGGCCACGGCTGACCAGAACAACCCGCAGGTCATGCACTCAACCCGGAACTTGGCGGTGGCGCGCCGCAAGGCCGGCGACCATTACGGCGCTCTCGAACTCTCTGGGGACGCGTTGGAGCGCTTCCGCCGCCGCTACGGCGACGATTTCCCGGACACGATGGCAGCCGCTCTGAATCACGCGGTTGATCTCCGTCAGACCGGTGACCTGGAAGGAGCGCGCGAGCTCGGCGAAGAGACCTTGAAGCGGTACCAGGCAAGCCTGAGCCCGCTGCACCCGTACACCCTCTCGGCGCAGGTGAATCTGGCTGTCGTGGACCGCCTGCTCGGCCAGCCGCAGAAGGCGTACCGATCCAACAAAGCGGCCCTGCAGGGCCTCACAGAGCAACTGGGGAAGGACCATCCCACCTCGCTCGCCTGTGCCACCAACATCGCGAGTGATCTCTTTGCGATGGGTGATGTCCAGGCCGCTTACGAGCAGGACACGGACACGCTCGTACGCTCGGAGAAGACGCTCGGGGTGGAACATCCATCAACCTTGGCCGTCGGCGTCAACCTCGTGCTCGACCTGCGCAAGCTCGGGCGGGAGCAGGAGGCGGACCTCCTGCACGCGGACACCATGGCCCGGTTCCGCCGGTCCCTGGGCGATCAGCATCCCGCGACCTTGAACGCGCTACGAAGCCTGCGAGCGGACTGCGACCTGGATCCGATGCCACTCTGAACGTCGCCGGGGCCGCAGCACACCGGGTTCGGTCAGGACCGGTGTGCGCGGCCCCGATCGGCGTCCAGCCAGACGGCGACGGCGAGCGGAGAGACCGAGCCTCGGACAGCGTGCGCGGCGACGTACACGGCCCGGACCAGATCGGGCCTGCGCGTGAGGGCCTTCCAGGCCGTACTGCCCGCCGTGGCGCCGTTTGCGACCGCCAAGCCGGACCAGGCGGAGATGTCGTCCGGATCTGCGGCGATCATCGCCCGGTACCCGGCGGCGGCCCTGGCGATCCGGCCCTGAACGAGAGCCAGATCGGCCTGGCTGGCACCATGGCGCGCCGACCACCGAGATGACTCCTCCGGCCCACCCCGCACCAGCTCCGGCCGGTAGAGACCGTCGCGATGCAGTGCGACCCGAGCGAAATTCCACTCTCCTGGCTGGGGGGTGAGTATCGACTCAACCTGCCGCGTCCCGCGTGGCGGTCGCCCGGCCAGGAACATGCGAGCCAGGCGGCCTACGCCGTCCGGGTCCGGCCGGAAGTGTCGCAACTTCCAGACAACTTGATGATCCGTCGCGGCTGCCCAGGCGGTGCGCGCCGCAGCAGACGTGACCGGCTCGGCGTGCTGGCTCCTGACCTCCCGGGACAACTCTGCGACGAAGCTCCTGCCGAGGTCAGTCAGCTGCGAGGTCCGCCGTAGCGCGTTCATCCCCAGCCGGGTCTGGCGGCGGGCGTAGGCGAATTCGAATTCGGCGACGGCCCTGTCGGCACCGGTCAAACCATGCCGGTAGTTCTGCCAGAACTGCGCTATACCGAAGAACGCGAACACGCCCTGGAGCAATCCGGAAATAGGCCTCGGGTCATTTCTCCACGGGGCGTAGGACAACTCCGAATTCATTTCCGGCTCCAGCAGGGAAACCATATGGAGCAGACCACCGAGCTTGATGTGCTGAAATTCGTGGATCAAGGCGACGGCCAGCGCAACCGGGTCGGCCGGCGGGGAGATGAGCGCCGACCCGAATCCGTCACCGGTTGAGCTGCTTCGGGTCTCGGCGCGATCGCCCTCGGGCAACGGCGCGAGCGACTGCATACCGGCGCCCATGGCTTCAGCGGTTTCCGGGAACACGCGGGACACAATCTGCCAGGCATCGCCGATCTGCCGGCGCCAGCGCTGAAAGTCGGAGTCGCTCAGCCGCACCGCCGGAACCGGGTCGGCAAGGTCCCGATAGGGATCCAGGTCGTCGAGCCAGATGTCGAGCCGGGCCGCGTCGTGGCCGACGACCACCTCGCGTAGGCCCCACCAGCCGTTGCCGTCCTCCTCGGTAGCGGCCGGGATGACCACCTCGGGCTCGCCGAGCCTCAGCCAGGCACCAGTGAGCTCCGAATATCCGGCCTCCACGACAGACCAGGCCTCGGTCGCGGGAAGACATGCCATTCCCAGCGTGGGAATCATCACGTGGCCCGCGCGGGCCGGAATGCTCGTTTCCAACGCGGTTTTCGTGCGGACAGCCACCGCGAAGGCAATGGCATGCAGGTGACCGAGCTCCACCCATAACGGGCCGGCACTGACCGCTCTCCCGCGGAGCAGCCGGAGCATGCGGGACAGCCAGATCCCCACCTGGGGGCTGAGCAGCACCTTCTCAACCGTCGCGGAATCCTGCTCGTTCGCCTTTACCAGCGCCGCCCAGGCCCGGTCGTAATGTGGCAGCGGACCGAGTGCATCGGGATGAGACTTGAGCTGGTCGAGCAGGAGCCAGACCATCAGGAGCCGGCGGCTGCGTTCACCGGCGAGCATCACCTTGATGGCCTCTGCCCCGCCCTTGCCTCGGGCCAGTTCCCGGAAGCGCCGCAAAGGCAGGACGTGGGGGCGAAGGTGCTCGTGGTCTGACGAGGACATCGCGGACGCCTCCGGCGATACGATCAATCGACCCGCCCGGGCGGCCCGGTGCCGGCATTTTTCCGTGGCCTGTCGACCTGCTGCAGAATGACTCTCGCGGACGATTCCAAATCCCGCGGATCGCGGCTTTCTATCTGCGTTATCGAGACCGATTCTAAATCGACAAGAAGAGTCTCTATATCCATATCGGGTTGACTCACGACTCAGTTCCTCCCGCCAAGGGACCTGATGAGGTAGACGCGGGATCACCGCCGCTGGCGATTCGACCGTCACCAGCCAATCTACAGGCATCATTGGCGCATGCACATAGTAACGCTATGTATTTCACGGGGGCGGGCATATTCCCACCAGGTCACCCTCTGTGCAAACTGGACGGCTCGGCGACTACCTGCACTTCGGCGCATCGGGACGAACGAAACGATTACTGAGCCGGACCAGCGGCACCTGACGCTCTGTACTTGCTGGCTTCGCTCTGCGACGCTTAGGTTTTGCTGTCGACCTCGAGCGGTGGTTGCCGGGTGGAAAAATCGCGGATCTTGATTGGTCTGGTGACCGCGTTATCTGACGAGTGGGACGCGGTTGAATCGACGATCGACAATCCAGCTCAGGTGACCGTCGATGGTGACACGACCTCCTATCTTTACGGCACCGTGCCCAGCCGGGTGCAGGGACAACCGCACCACGTCATTGCCGTCCAGCAGGTGATCGACGGCAACCGGAGCGCGGCGGCGGTCAGCGCCCGCCTGGCAGCCAGCTTCCCGGGCGTCCGGCATCTCATCATGTGTGGCATCGCCGGAGGTGTCCCGTCAGCGGGCCACGACATCCGGATCGGCGATGTCGTTTCCTCGACCAGAGGAATCGTCGACTACGACCATGTGCGATCCGAGGCAGGCGGCGACCGGCTCCGGCGTCCGGTGGAGGGCCTGTCGAAGCTGCTCCTCAGCGCGGACCAAAGACTGGAGGCCGCGGAGCGGGCTGGACGGGCGACCTGGTTCCAGGCACTTGAGGCACCCTTTGACAGAAAGCCGGCCGTGCACCGCGGCGCGATCGGCAGCGCTGACCGGTTGCTGCGCAACGCCGCACTCCGCGATCGGCTGGCGCGCGAGTTCGGCGTCATCGCCGTCGAGATGGAAGCGGCCGGCCTCGCCGTCGGTGCGGACCTCAACGGCCTGCACTGGTACGTCGTCCGGGGAATCTCCGACCTCGCCGACGGCACGAAGAGCGACGACTACCACAAATACGCCGCGTCCACTGCTGCCGCCTACGTCCGTTCGCTTCTGCACGAGGTGGCGCCGCCCTCGGGCCACGCAGAAGTCTCGGAAGACGGGTTCGGTGCGATCGTTTCGGCACTGACGCTGCTGCTGAGCGACGAGCAGAACCGCCGGACCATTCTGCGCCGACTCCCCGCGAACATCAGGACTCAGGTTCCCAACCGGGACACCGCCCGAATCCAAGCGGTCGAGTTGGTGGGAACCTGCGAACGTTTTCCCGGTGGCGGGGAGAGCCTGCTCGATGCCGTCGGCGCGGTGGCGGCCGACGATCCGGATTTTCCGATGTTCACCGAGGCGCTCCGCCTGCATTGGCGGGGTCGTTAGCCGGGTCGGGAACGAGGCTGTCAGTCGTCGGAGTCGGTGGTCCAGGCGGCTAGGCCGGGGCCGAGGATGGCGGCGAAGATCATGAGGAGCCAGGCGGCCCAGGACCACCACGGGAGCACCGAGTTGGGGCCGACCAGGTCGTTGGCGAGCTGGACCGCCTGATCGGTCAGGGTGCTGATCACGCGTGGGCTCCTCGGCTCGGTGGGCACTCCTTATCGGCGGGTTGGACCCGGACTTTAGGTACGGCGCCAGGTCCAGTCGCGCAGGTCGACCTCGTGTTGTGGGGCCCAGGTGGCGTTTTCGCCGGGCCAGAGGGAGATTGCTTCCGCCTGCAGGCGGGCGGTGACAACAGAGCCCCAGCCGGTCTTGGGGGTACGCGAATACGGCGCCGGAAGCCGGTGCCCGTCCACGGCGAGCCGCACGCGAAGGCGTACCGGATCGACGGTGAAGTTGACCGTGTGCCAGGCGGTGTCGGGCCTGAGGTATCCCGCGGGCGTCCAGGAGTCGCCGGTCCAGGCCATGACCTGGCCGAAGGTGTCGACCCACGGGTTGAGCACCCACTGGAACGCAGTGCCGTGATCGAGCCCGCCGTCCCACACGAACAAGCCGCCCTCGACGGTCTGCGCGTTCAGGTCGCCGCCGGCCTGCGACGGGAGGTACGGCAACCGGAACGAGAAACCCGCGCGATGGGTCACCCGCATCATTCGGCTCCCACTCCGGCTCGCGTACGAGATCCCGTGCGCCATCACACCCCGGTTGAGAACATTGGCGCGCAGCCGCGAATACGTCCCGTAGTTCTCCAGCGCGATGTCCGCGTCGGTAACGGGGTCCTGCCCAGTGGCTGCATACACGCCGTCGCCGACCACCGTCGTGAAGCCGGAGAGGTCCCAGTGTCTTCCGGCTCCGAGGCCTGCCGCCGCGGCAACCCCGCCACCGAGCACCGTCAGAAATTGCCGCCTACTGGTCACGCACCGCGTTATCGGCGCCTGCGAGGGCGAGTTGAGCGGGACCGGTGGTGATTCTCATCCCGGCTGGCCTGCTTTCCAGTAGCCGCCGAAGTAGTGCGACTTGCTGTCCCATCCGCGGTCGCTGCAGAGGTAGCGGCGTACGTCGCGGACCACCGCGCTCTCGCCCGCGACCCAGGCGTAGGGGTTGCCGGTCGGGAACTCCGCCCCGCGGACGGCGTCGGCGAGGCCGTGGCCGATGGTCCAGGTGATCTGGGTCCGGCCGGCGCAGGGCAGGTCGCGGACGTCGCCCGCGTGGGGGACCTGGACGAAGACGTGGGCGGCGGCGCCGGGTGGGAGGGATTCCAGGATGGAGGCGATCGCGGGTATGGCGGTGTCGTCGCCGACGAGGAGGTGCCATTCGGGATCGGGTTCGCTGGGGGCGTACGCGACAGCATTGATCTCGTCGTTGATCCCTGGGCCGATGATGCCGAGTTTGCTGCCGGGACGCGCGGCACGGGCCCAGGCCGATGCCGGGCCCGCGTCACCGTGGAGGGCGAACTCGATGTCGACCAGCGGGCCGTCCTGGGAGCGGATGGTGAAGGTGCGCATGATCGGGCGTTCGTCCTCCGGCATGGCCAGCCACGAGCCGTACCAGTCGGATTCCTCGGGAAGCCTGGGGCCGTCCTGGCCGGGGCGGGCCAGCAGGATCTTGATGCGCTGGTCGTAGCCGCCGCTGCTCATCTGCGAGCAACCGGCGAACGTGATCCGCTTGAACGACGGGCTCAGCTCCTGGACGGCGACCACCGTCGCCTCGACCACGGCTGCCATCAGCTGACTCCTCCGGTGCGGTGCCGTCCGATGGGGACGATCATGGGGGTACGCGAGACGGGGTCGGGGACCACCCGGCAGCGCATGTCGAACACGCTCTCGACGACCTGTTCGGTGAGGACCTCGCCCGGATCACCGGCGGCGACGATCGCGCCGTCCTTCATCACGACGAGGTGGTCGGCGTAGCGGCAGGCGAGGTTCAGCTCGTGCAGCACCATCACCACGGTCGCGCCCTCGGTCTCGTTGAGATCGGTGAGCAGGTCGAGAACCTCCACCTGGTGGCTCAGGTCCAGGTAGGTGGTGGGTTCGTCGAGGAGCAGGATGCCCGTACGCTGCGCGAGCGCCATGGCGATCCACACGCGCTGCCGCTGCCCGCCGGAGAGCTCGTCGACCGACCGCGCGGCGAGCTCGAGCGTGCCGGTTGCCGTCAGAGCCGCCGTGACCGCGGCGTCGTCCTCGGCCGTCCAACGCCGGAAGTAGCCCTGATGCGGGTGCCTGCCCCGGCTCACCAGGTCGGCGACGGTGATGCCGTCCGGCGCGATCGGGCCCTGCGGCAGAATGCCGAGCTGGAGCGCGACGTCCTTGCTCGGCGTCGAGTGGATCGACCTGCCGTCGAGCAGGACGGTCCCCGAGGAGGCCGGCAGCAGCCGCGCGAGGCCGCGCAGGAACGTCGACTTCCCGCAGGCGTTCGGGCCCACGATGACGGTGACCTTGCCGGCCGGGATCTCGAGGGTCAGGTTGTCGACGACGTGCCGGTCGCCGTAGCCGAGGGAGAGCTCCTCGGCTCGCAGGGTGGACGGTGCGGGCACGGTCATCCTCCTCGTCCGGTTCGGTTGGCCGTGGCGAGCAGCCAGAGCAGGTAGGGCGCGCCGATGACGCCGGTGACGACGCCGACCGGGAACTGGGCCGGGCCGAGCAGGTGTGATCCGATGAAGTCGCCGGCGAGCACGATCACCGCGCCGACGAGGCCGGCCGGGAGCAGGACCGGGCGTCCGCCGCCGACCATCCGCGCGGCGATCGGGCCGGACATGAACGCGATGTACGAGATCGGGCCGGCCGCCGCGGTCGCCGTGCCGGCCAGGCAGACGCCGACGATCAGCAGGAGCAGCCGGCCGCGTTCGACGTGCAGGCCGAGGCCGCGGGCCACGTCGTCGCCGAGCTGCAGCCCGGTCAGCGGCCGCCCGAGCAGCACGGCGCCCGGCACCAGGATCAGCGACGCGATCGCCAGCGGGACCACGTTGTCCCAGGTGCGACCGTTGAGGCTGCCGGCGAGCCAGATCAGTGCCTCCTGCGCCGCCCGCACGTCGGCGCGGGTCAGCAGGAACGAGGTCAGACCGGCCATGGCCGCGCCGATCCCGATGCCGACGAGCACGAACCGATAGCCGCCGACGCTGCCGCCACGCCAGGCGAACAGGTAGATGAGCAGCGCGGTGATCAGCGCGCCGCCGAGGGCGACCAGCGAGAGCACCGGGCCGCTGGTGGAGAACACCACGATGGACAGTACGGCTGCCGTGGTCGCGCCCGAGGTGACGCCGATGACGTCGGGGCTGGCCAGCGGGTTGCGCAGCAGCTGCTGGAAGATCGCGCCGGCGAGACCGAACGCGATCCCGGCGAGCACGCCGACGAGCGCCCGGGGCAGCCGCAGCGTCTGCACGATGTAGTCGACCTGTGGCGGTGTCGGCTGCCCGAGCAGGGACCGCACGACGTCGGGCAGCGAGACCTGGAAGGACCCGTAGGACAGGCTCAGCGCGAAGAGCGCGACGAGCGCGACTGCAAGACCGATCGTGACGGTACGCGCGCGGCGCGATTCGTGGCGGCGGGTTGCCGCGACGACGCTCATAGTTCTGCCAACCGGCGCCGGCGGGCCAGGGCCACGAAGACGGGTGCGCCGATGATCGCGGTGAGCACGCCGACCTGGACCTCACCGGGCTGGGCGATCACCCGCCCGAGGACATCGGCGAGGAGCAGGAGCAAAGGCGCAAGCAGCATCGCGTACGGAAGCAGCCAGCGATGATCCGGACCGGTGATGATGCGAGCGACGTGCGGGACGACGAGCCCGACGAAGACCAGCGGGCCGGCCATCGCGGTAGCCGTGCCGCAGAGCACCACGACCGCGGCCGCGGCGACGAGCCGCGCGACGCCGACGTTCTGGCCCAGTGACGTGGCGACGTCGTCGCCGAGCGCGAGGGCGTTGAGCAGCCGCGCCGAGGCGAGGGCGATCACCACGCCGACGATCAGGAACGGCGTGCCCTGCTTCGCGATGTCCATGCCCCGCCCGGCCAGCGAACCGACCTGCCAGAACCGGAACTGGTCGTAGGTCTGCACGTCGGTGACCAGCACCGCCGTGGTGAAGGAGAGCAGTGCCGCGGTCAGCGCGGTGCCGGCGATGGCGAGCTTGACCGGGGTGGCACCGCCGCGGCCCATCGAGCCGATCGTGTAGACGACCACGGCGGCCAGCGCCGCACCCGCGAAGCCGAACCAGACGTAGCCGGTCAGGCTCGTGACGCCGAAGACGCTGATGCCGATGACCACGAAGAGCCCGGCGCCCGCGTTGACCCCGAGGATGCCCGGGTCGGCCAGCGGGTTACGGGTCACCGCCTGGATGATCGCGCCGGCCAGGCCGAGGGCGAACCCGGCGAGCAGGCCGATCAGGGTGCGCGGGATGCGTACCTCGGTGACGATGAGGCTGTCGCGGACCGAGTCGTCGGGGTGCACGAGCGCCTCCAGCACCGTGCCGAACGGCACGTGCTGGGAACCGACGGCGAGGCTGAGCAACGCCGCACCGGCGAGGGCCGCCGCGAGCACCACGAGACCTGTGGTGAGCGCGACGGCCCGGCGGACGCGGGTGTCCGGCATGGTTGGTCAGCCGGCCAGCGCGGCGGCGAGCAGCGGCGGAACCTTCTCCAGGGCGTACTTCAGGCCCAGGACGGAGTTGCTGGAGAACGCGGTCGAGATGCCGTTGTCGTCCAGGTAGACGACGTGACCGGCCTTGACGGACGGCACGGCCTGCAGCAGCTTGTCGCTCTTCACGTCGGCGGCGGTCACCCCGATCATGAAGACCGTCGTGAGGTCGGCGTCGAGCAGGCTGACCTTCTCCTGCGACAGCGGGATGAAGAAGCTGTCGGCCTTGAGCGCCTCGACCGCGGGCGCGTCCTTGAAGCCGAGCTTCTGCAGGAAGTCGACCCGGCCGTCGCCGCTGACGTAGGCGCCCCAGCCCGTGCCGGACTTCACGCCCGCGCTCACGGTCTTGTCCTTGAACTGCGGGTTCGCGGCAGCGACCGCGGCGAACTGCGCCTCCAGGTCGCTCTTGAGCTTGGCCGCCTCGGCGGTCTTGCCCAGCGCCTTGCTCACCAGGTCGAGCTGCTGCTCCCAGGTGGTCTTGTACGCCTCGCCGCCCTTGGGGATGTCGACGACCGGCACGCCGAGCGCGTTGATCTGGTCGTAGCGGGCCTTGTCGCCGCTCGCGCGGGTGTCGAGGATCAGGTCGGGCTTGAGCGCCGCGATCTTCTCCATGTCGAGCTCCAGGGTGCCCACCTTCTCGGGCGGGGTCGTGTACTTGCCCTGGTTCCAGACGCCCTGGCCGTCACCCTCGAAGGCCATCCAGTTGGCGTCGCCCACCGGCTGCACGCCGAGCGCGAGCGCCACCTCGGCGTCGCTCCAGCCCAGGGTCACCACGCGGGTCGGCTGCTTCGGGATGGTGACGTCACCGAACGCGGTGGTCACGGTGACCGGGAACTGGTCCCCGGCGGCGGACGAGGAGGCGGCCGGAGCAGCGCTGTCGTCATCCTCCGTGCCGGTCGTCGTGCACGCGCTCAGGGTCACGGCGGCCGCAACGGCGGCGAGCAGAACCCGGCGCCCTCGGTTGGGAACGAAACGCATATGTGATGACTCCGTGGTCTTGGAAGGTTTGCCTTACCTAACAATGCCTACCACTTGATCACCAAGCCGATGCGGAAAAGGTCACACAGGGAGCCCTTCCGCCCCCGCGAGCTTCCCCAAAATACGCGTCAGAGCGGCACGCTCAGTAGCTGACAGCGCCGTGACCAGCTCTTCATCCAGTGCGTCCGCGGCACCCACACAGTCATCCAGCAGCCGCTCCCCCACGGCGGTGAGCACGAGCCGCTGCCGCCGCCGGTCCCCCGGGTCCCGCTCCCGCGACACCGCCCCGAGCGTCTCCAGCTGATCGGCCAGCAGGACCACGAGGCTCGGCGCGACACGCAGGGTGGCGGCCAGCTCCAACTGCGAGTCGGCGGCACCCAGACGCAGCGAACTGAGCAGCGCCACGTGCTTCGGCTTCACCCCGTGCCCAGCGATCCGCCCGGCCCACCGCGCCTCCGCCATGGCGCCGAGCACGCCCAGCCGGAACGAGAGCGACGTGGCCGGCGTACGCGCGCTTCCCTGATCCATACCCATACGCTACCGTTCGAGAATGATTCAAACCGTGAATGATTCAAGCCGTAAACCGATGCTGGTTCTCAACGGGATCTCGGCCCTGGCCTCGGCCTACTTCGGGATCGTCGCCCTCGTCGCACCCGGCGCCCTACCAGGCATCAACGACGGCGTGACGGACACTGCAAAATTCTTCGCCGACATGTACGCCGTCCGCGCCCTGCCCATCGCGGCCGTACTCCTCTGGCTGGTGGCGTGCGGCTGGCGCCAGCACCGGCCGGGCCTGATACCGGTACTGCTGGTCGCGGGCATCTCGCAGTTCGGCGACGCGACCATCGGCATCGCCGCCGGCACCGCATCCATGATCGTCGGCGCCGCCTTCGCCACGATCGTTCATCTGGGTTCGGCCTGGTGGCTCGGGCGGCCCGCGGCACCGCGCTGATCAGCGGAGCTCCACCTGGTGGGCTGACCGGATTCACAGTGTCGCGGTATTCGACAAAAATGTTCATCGAGTTGGATCATCGCGGTTAACGGCAGCGGCTTCGATCACAAACTCGGCGGGATGCGGCATCGCGCAAATGATCTCATCGCCGAACAGTGCTTTCCCCTGCCGGAGATCCATCGGGAGCAAAGATCATCGATGGGGCCGCAGTCTGCGTGATGCTGCAGAATTCCAGTGATGTCCGTCGATGTCAAGCAGAAATGCACCCCACATATATCGGTAACATTCTGACGCTCCGCGACTTGTTGACCACTGCGTGCTTGCCTTCTTACGCTCCGACGCGGCACTTCCACACTGGACACTGGAGGTTTAGTCGTGCGAAATGTACAACTCTTCTCGACCGACACGGATGACGGTGTCGTCTCCGTAGTCGCCAAGACCGGGCCCGGCGAGCACCGCACCGTCAAGCAGATCAGGGTCGGCAACGCCCCGCGCGGTGGCGTCAAGTTCACCGCCGGCGGACGTGGCTTCGTGTGCAACACGAGCCAGAACACGATCTCGGAGATCGACGCCGTCGCTCTGCGCGAGGTGCGCCGCATCGAGGTCGGTTTCGCTCCCCGTGGGCTCGGGATCATGCCCGGCGAGAAGTACGCGCTGGTCAGCAACTCCGGCTCGGACAGCATCTCGGTGGTCGACCTCGAGCTCAACGTCGAGCTGCGCCAACTCGAGATCGGCCGGGACCCACGGCACATGATGATCACGAAGGACGGCAAGTACGCCTACGTGTGCATCTGGGGCGCCGGCTACGTCAGCAAGCTCGACGTCAGTGGGCTCGCCACCGGCGACGTGGAATCGGTGCACGAGGTGACCCGGATTCCGGTGGATGTCGAGGCGCACCCGTACAGCCTCAACATCGACCCCAGCGGTGCCCGGGTCTTCGTCGCCAACACGCAGGCCACGTACTGCACCGTGATCGACGTGGCCACCGACGAGGTGCACCAGGTCGACCTGGGCTTCATCGGCGGCCGCGCCGTCGCGTTCAGCACCGACGGCAAGTACGCCCTCATCACCGTCGAGACGGTCAGCCGGATCTACGTCATCGACGTGGCGACCCTGGAGGTCACCCGGCACATCCCCGTCGGCCCCGGCCCCCGCGGCGTGGTCGTCGACCACACCGATTTCACGGTCTACTGCAGCAATTTCGCCCGGGCATTCCACCGTGATGTGGAAGGACCGGACTACGGCCCCAACACCCTCACCATGGTCGACCTCAAGTCGGCACCGCTGGACCGGCAGGAAGGCGAGTTCACCTACGAGGAGATCTTCGTAGGATTCGGCCCCTGCAGCGTCACGATGTTCGATCTGGACTCGATTCCCGAGCAGGAGAGGCAGCGCCGCCTGGACTACGTCGAGGCATAGAGTTTCGCGCTGGGCGTGCTCGTCGATAAGCGTCATCGAGGCGGGCACGCCGCTCTCACCGAAAGGGAAGAAGTTGGCCGAAGTGAGGTTCTCGCCGATGCAGCCGTGGGCCCTCGTTCCGCAGGCGCACCGGATCGACAGGCGGGGCGCGCGCGAGGAACGCGACGCCTACCACGACCATTTCCGGTACAAGCGGATCACCAGGCTCGCCTCCGACTGCCCGCCCTGGGTGCTGGGTCAGGAGCTCGGCTGGGTGGTCCGGTCGCCGATCACCGTGGAGATGACGCCCGTCGGTGACATCGACTTCGGCCTCCCGGAGGGCGAGGACCTGCGGGTCGTCGGCAACAAGGTGGGCCGCAGCGAGATGTGGCGCCGGGGCGCCGGATGGATCGCCACCCGGGACACCGATTGGCTGCGGTTCCACGACTTCCAGACGCCTGCCGGGTGGGAGAGCATGTTCCTGCCGAACGGCGCGGGCACCGTCGAGTGGCGCCTCGGCTGGGGCATCCAGATTCCCGAGCGTTACTTCGTCATGGTGCTGGGCATGGCGGAGCCAGGCCTGACGGTGCCGGTCGGTGTCATCCCCGCCCGGACCGCCAACGCCATGACCAGCCAGGGCGGCTTCTCCATCGCGATCGAGCCGACGCGGACCGTGAAACTGAACCGCGGCGATCCCGTCGCCCGGATCGTGTTGCTGCACCCGGAATCGTTGCAGGCCACCGTCGCCGAAGAAGCGGCACATGCCTGAGCTCAGCAGCGATCGGGCTCGTGAGATCGCCGTAGCCGCGCAGGGACTGCACCTGAGGACCCCGTCTGACGGTACGGCCGCCGTGCTGCGGGCGCTGGGCACGATCCAGCTCGACACCATCCACGTCGTACGCCGCTCGCACGAACTCGTGCTGCGCGCCCGGGGCATCGCCGATCAGCAGGCCCGCGCGTTCCTCGACGACGTGCCCGAGCCGCGGCAGTTCGAGTACTGGGGACACGCGGCCAGCGTGATGCCCCTGGATCTGTGGCCCTACCTCGCGTTCCGCCGGCGGCGTTTCCTGGCCCAGGGCTGGAGCGGGCCCGACGTGGACCCGGCGGCGTGCGACGTCGTCCGCGCGGCGGTGGCCGACGGCGGCGCGGTGACGATCACCGATCTCGGCGGAGCCCAGGGCAGGGGGTGGGAGCGGAGCGCGCCGGCCAAATGGGCCGCTGAATGGCTGCTCGCCACCGGGGAGCTCGTGTGTGTCTCCCGGCGGGGCTTCAGCCGCGTCTACCGGTCCGCCGCCGAGGTGGTGCCCGATACGCTGCGGCACGACCTGCCGGACATCGACTGCTACGACCACCTCATCGCGGCCGGGCTGAGCGCGATGGGGGTTGCCACGGCTGACGACATCGCCGATTACTTCCGCCTGCCCAAGCCCGCTGTACGCGCCGGGCTGACCCGGCTCCCGGATGCTTCGCGGGTCACCGTGCGGGGCTGGGCCGAGCCGGCCTGGGTCAGCGAACGGGCGCTGGAGCACGGCGAGCTCGACGAGGATGCCTGCACACCGCTGTCGCCGTTCGATTCGCTGATCTGGCACCGGCCGCGCGCCCGCCGGCTGTTCGGGATCGATTACGTGCTGGAGGCGTACAAGCCTGCGGCGAAGCGTGAATGCGGTTACTTCGGCATGCCGGTGCTCAGTGGCACGGAGATCATCGGCCGGTTCGCCATGCGGGCCACCCGCGGCGTGGCGGCGCTCGAGGGGCACGAGGTCATCGAGGGCCACGACCCCGGACTGCTCGCCCGGGCCGCGCGGACAGCCGCCGGATGGGCCGGCGCGAGCCTGGTTCTGCCCGCCGTCGCGGCAGGTGCGTCATGAGCGAGCCCGGATACCTTCGTACCCTGCGGATTCCCGGGGTTCTGCCGGTGCTCGCCGCGGGCACCCTCGGCCGTCTCGCGTTCGGCATCGTCCCGTTCGCCACCGTGATCGCGTTCGCCACCACGCACGGCTTTCTCATCGGTGGCATCGCGTCCGCGGGTCTCATGTCGGCCATCGCCTTCCTCGCTCCGCTGCGAGGCCGGTTGACCGATCTGAAGGGCCCCCGCGTCCTGCCGCTCCTGGCCGGCGTCCACATCCTGCTGGTGGTCGCCACCACGCTGGCACTCGGCGGTGCCGCCTGGCCGGTCGCCCTGGTCCTGATCACGCTGGCCGGTGCCACCGCGCCACCGATCGGCGCAACCGTACGCACGTGCTGGTCCCGCCTCGTCAAGGACAAGGACCAGCTGCAGCAGATCCACGCACTGGACTCCATCGTGGAGGAACTGACGTTCGTCGTCGCGCCGCTGCTGACCACCGTGCTCCTCGCGGCGGTCACCCCCCGATGGGTGTTGCCGATCGGCGCTCTCCTGCTGCTCCCGGCGACCACCGGCATCGCGTGGTTCGCGGGAAACCAGCGTGCCGCCGCCGTCGCCGCCGGGGAGGACCCCGCGCCGGCCGGCAGGCGCCGATCCGTGATGCGGCTGGCCGACGGGCAGGGCATCGTGATTCCCGTGCTCACCCTCGGCGCGGTCGGGGGTGGGCTGGGCGTGCTGCTCCCGGCGCTCGCGGACCACACCGGCAACATCGGTTCCGCCGGGTACGGCTTCGCGGCGTACTCGCTCGGCGGTGTCGTGGCCGGGCTCATCTACGGGCGGTTGCGCTGGCACGCGTCGCTGCGGCGCAAGTACGTCATCATCGCGGCCTGTTTCACGCTCGGCGTGGCGCTGCTCATCCCCGCGGCGTCCACGGCGCTGACGCTGCCCGCGGTCTTCCTGGCCGGCGCGTCGATGACACCGATGTTCGTGGTCGGCTATCTGCTGGTCGACGAACGCATCCAGCCGGCCCAGCTCACCGAGGCGAACGCCTGGCTCGGGTCCGGTTACAACATCGGTTCCGCCGCGGGTTCCGCCCTCTGCGGGCTGCTCGTCGCCAGTCTGGCACCCACCGCCGTCGCCGCGGTGTTCACCGCCGTCGCCGCACTGGGCGTGCTCGGCGCGCTCCGGATCCGCCCGCTGTCCCCGGCGACGCACGCCCGCCCGGCCCAGAGCGCGCCGGAGACCGGCCCGGCCCCGGACGCCCCTCGGGAAGTCGCCCTTTCCAAGGAGACCTCGTGAAGGAGACATCGTGAAGGAGTCAACGTGAAGGAGACATCGTGACGGTCACCGATCAGGACACCACACAGTCGTCGGCACCGGCGGCCGTGATCGCGCAGACCTTCTCCACCCCGGTCGCCCGGATCCCCCGCCCGTACGCCGAAGCCATCAACGGCATCCTCACAGAGCTCGTACTGGCCAAGGCGCAAGCCGCGGGAAGCACCTACACCTACAAGTCCGAGACCCTGTCCGACCTCATGCAGTGGGACGACCCGACCGTCACGGCGCTCACCGACTGGACGCTGCAGATGGCGGGCCAGTTCGTCCGCACGGTGGGCCGCAAGCAGTCCGGCACCGAGCTGCCCGACTTCACCGTCGTGGTCGGCAGCGCCTGGGCCAGCGTCTACCGCAAGGGCGACCAGCACGAGTCGCACTTTCATCCCAACACCGCGCTGACCGCGATCTACTACGTGACCGCGCCCACGACCTGTGAGCTGGACCTGCTCGACCCCCGCGCCAACATCGACTACTTCGATCCCGGCATCTCCATCGCCGGCGAGGGCAGCCGGGTACGGCTCCGCAGCAGCCCCGGTGAGCTGGTGCTCTTCCCGGGCTGGGTCAAGCACGCGGTGCCCGAGTTCGACGAGGACGGCACCCGCATCTCCATCTCCTGGAACCTGGGGTACGACATCGCGGGCCGATAGCCGCCCGGAAGACGCGACCGGACCCGGCGGTCGAAGCCGGGTCCGGAAGCTCTTCACCCGTCGTGCGCGGGCAACAACCGAGCCGGGGAGGGGAGGCGCGCCTCGCGCGGTGCGGCGGGGGCGAGTGGCAGGCGGACCGTGAAGGTCGCGCCCGCGCCGGGGCGGCTCTCCGCGGTGATGGTGCCGCCGTGGCTCGTGACGACTTCGCGGAGCAGGGCCAGGCCGAGACCGAACCGGCGGTCGGTCGCGCCGGCACCGCGGTGGAAGCGGTCGAACAGCCGGGCGGCGTCGGCCGGGTCGAAGCCGGGGCCGGTGTCGTCGACGACGAGTTCGACGCGGTTGCGGGCGGCGGCCCGGACGGTCATGGTGATGCGGCCGCCCGGCGGGGTGTGGGTCAGCGAGTTGGCCAGCAGTTCGTCGGCGACCCTGCGCAGCGCCGATTCGATACCCGCCACGCACAGCTCGGTGCCGGGGGCGTCCAGCAGCATTTCGCGGTCGGGTCCGACTGCCGCGGCGACTGCCTGCCTCGCGACACGGACCAGGTCGACCGGGGCGCTCGGGGGCAGGTCGCCGGGGGCCGCCGCGAGCCGGGCCGAGAGCAGGAGTTCGTCGACGATCTCACCGAGACGGCGGGTGGTGCCGATCAGCCGGTCGAGGTCGCGGCGGTCGGCGTCGGTCCCGCTGGTCCGCGCTCTGCGGGCCAGAACCTGCGCGCGGGTGTGCACCTGGGCGATCGGCGTACGCAGCTCGTGGCTGGCGTCCGCGACGAACCGGCGCTGGCGGCCGAGCGCCTCCGCGAGGGGCGCAACCGCGCGACTGCCTACCAGGATGCCGGTGAGCACGGCTGCCGCGAGCCCGGCCGCGGCGGCGAGGAGGAACGCCATCAGCAGGTGACGCCGGTCGGAGATCTGGAAACGCGCGTCGAACACCGCCTGGACCACGCTCGCACCGCGGGGCTGGGTGCGGACGTAGTAGGTGGTCCCGTTGCGGTTCACCTCGGTCGTGGTCGCCGTGCGATCGGCGGCCACGGTGTCGATCTCGCTGGTCAGGGGGAAGCCGGGCGGTGGGGGGCGGTCACCGGTGTCGAGTGCGCTCCCGTCGTACAGAAAAATCCAGCTGCAGCCCGGCGGCCCGGCGGTGGTCCCGTTGGTCGCGCCATAACTCAGCTCGCGTTCGATCTGATTTTCCTGGCTGTGCAGCAGCGCCGTGTAGGCGATCGTGCCGGCGAGGGCCAGCAGCGCGCTGATCGCGAGACCGACGAGCAGCCCGATCCGCAGCCGGGTCCGCCGGACGATCTGATCCTCGAAGCTCACAGGGACCCCAGCCGGTAGCCGAGCCCGTGCACGGTCTGGATCACCGACCGGCCGAGCTTGCGGCGCAGGTAGTAGACGTAGGTGTCGACGATCGACGCGGCGGCGGCCTCGTCGAAGACCCGGCTGCGCAGCTCGGCGCGGGAATGCACCGCGCTGGGCCGGGCCGCGACGACCCGCAGCAGCTCGAACTCGCGTGCGGACAACGCGACCCGGGTGCCGTCGGGCAGCACGGCGTCGCGCAACGCGAGGTCGAGCAGCCCGGCACCGACCCGCAGGGCATCGGTCGAGTCGGTCGTACGCCGGCACAGCGCCCGGATCCGCGCGCTCAACTCGTCGAGGTCGAACGGTTTCACCAGGTAGTCGTCGGCGCCCGCGTCGAGCCCGGCGATCCGGTCGTCGACCGTGCCGAGCGCGGTCAGCATCAGCGCACGGGCCGCGACCGCCTTCGATCTCAGCCGGGTGACGAGGTCGAGCCCGTCGAGCGCGGGCAGGCGGCGATCGATGACCATGACGTCATACGTCCTGGTCAGACCGAGGTGCAGACCGCGCTGGCCGTCCGGGGCCTGGTCGACGAGGTAACCCTCGTCGACCAGCGTCTCGGACACCATGCCGCGCAGGTCGTGGTCGTCCTCGACCAAGAGCAACCGGTGCATATATCGACGATCTCATATGGACTGGGTGGCGTGACCAGTGAAACTTGTCTCTTCAACAGAAGTTGCGGAAGGCCGCTCGATCCAGGAGAGCAGCGGCGTGGTCATCAGCGTGGTGATCAGGGCGACCAGGACCAGCACGGTGAAGAGCGACGAGTTCACGATCCCCGCCTCGAGCCCGACGTTGAGCGCGATCAGTTGCATCAGCCCGCGGGCGTTCATCAGGGCTCCGACGCGCAACGCCACCCCGTTGGGCTCGCCCCGCAGCCGGGCCGCCGCCCAGCAGGCACCGAACTTCCCGGCGATCGCCAGCGCCACGCAGGCCGCCGCGAAGAGCAGCACCGACGTGTTGCCCAGCAGCCCGAACTCGGTACGCAGCCCCGAATAGGTGAAGAACAGCGGCAGGAACACGGTCGAGGCGATCGGGGTCAGCGTGTCGACCACCCTGTCGGTGCGTTCCGAGGGCGGCATGACCACCCCGACGGCGAACGCGCCGAACACCGCGTAGAGGCCGATCTCGTCGGTGTACCAGGCGACCAGGAACAGCAGCGTCACCGTGGCCAGCAGCCGTACCCGCTCATCGGCGACGGCCATCAACCGGGCGGTGATCCGGCCGCCGCCCAGCCACAACACGAGCCCGAAGAGGATGGCGCCACCGGCCGTGACGAACGCCGGGCCCGCCTTGCCGGACGCGAACGCCAGCACGACGGCGAGCAGGATCCAGGCGACCAGGTCGTCGATGGCGCCGCTGGCCAGCGCGAGTGAGCCGTGCCGGGTGCCGGCCTGCCCGCGCTCGGTGATGATCCGGGCGAGCATCGGGAACGCGGTGATCGCCAGCGCCACCCCGACGAAGGCCGCCGAGATGCCGACCGGGACGCCGTCGGCCTGGATCGGGACGGCGCCGGAGGTGACCAGCACCAGCAGGACGCCGAGCACGAGGGGCGCGGTGACCCCGGCCAGCGAGACCACACCCGCGGTGCCGGCCAGGTTGGTGGTGCGGTGCGACTTGAAGGCGTACCCGGCCTGGAACATGAAGAGGACGAGTCCCACCTGGCCGACCACGTAGAGGATCGGTAGCAGTGCGGGTGGGAAGAGCGCGGCCTGGGCGCCGGGGAAGAGCAGGCCGAGCAGCGACGGGCCGAGCAGGACGCCGGCGAGCATCTCGCTCACCACCGCGGGCTGGCCGACCTTGGCCAGCAGCCAGGAGACCAGCTTGCAGAACAGCAGGATGACGGCGACCGCGATGAAGAACCGCGGGGCCAGCTCAGTCGGTTTCACTGCCGGACCTCCGAGAAGTAGGTGGCGCACAGGCGCTGGCGACGGGCGTCGAGAACCATCCAGGTACCGAGCACGAGCTGTTTCAGCGAGCGGCCCGCGTCGGCCACGCGGTCGCGGCGCCGCAACCGGGCGAGCTGGGCCGGTCGGGGGCCGGGAACGCCGGGCGGGGTCAGGAAGGCCGGGCCCCGGTTGGGCAGGGAACGGGTGTGCGCCACCGAGGACGCGAGGGCGAAGTGCCGCAGCACCTCCCGGGTGACGGCCCGCATCATCACCGGGGCCGAGCCGCGTGCCGGGCACGCCCGGTTGGCCGTCACGCCGAACGGGATGAAGTGCGCGTCCTTACGCTTGAGTGTCAGCCACCGGCCGGGGTCGAAGCCGTCGTCCGCTGCGGGCCCGGAGCGCTGGTAGGCGAGGTAGTTGAAGAGCAGCACGGATCCGGTGGGAAGCGTGACGTGCTCGTCGACCACGATCGGCGCGGACGTGATCCGGTGGGCAATCCCGAACAGCGGATGCACCCGCAACGTCTCGTCGATCAGCCTGTCGAGGGAGTCGTCGTCCATGGGAAAGGAGTCGGCAGGGAAAGCGGTGGGAGCGCACAGCAACACGTGGGCCATCGCCTCGGACATCTGCACCACGGCCGTGTTGAAGAACGCGCCCTGCAGGTACCACGCCGTCTCCAGGTCGGTGAACGACGACGGCAAGGTCACCGGGCAGGTGCCGTCGGAAAGCCGGCCGAGCAGGTACTGCGTGAGTTTGTCGCGGCGGGACATGTGGCGCAGGCTGAGGCCCTTCAACGCGGTCACGACGTCGGAGGCGTTCGCCACGATCAGGTCGCGCACCGCACGCGGGCACGGTTCCTGGAAGACCAGTTCGTAGTAGACCTCGGCCCAGATCGGCATCATCAGGTCGCGCAGGCGTACCAGGCTGATCCGGTCGGACGGGAGCGCCGACAGGATCCGCCGGGCCGCCGCGGTGGCGAGCTCGTCCGAGCGTTCGTGCGGGATCGCGAGGACCTGCCGGGTCGTGCGGGCCACCGTCTTGTACCGCTCGCCGGGTTCCAGATGCTCCTGGTGCATCTGCGGGCCGGGCGCCAGCCAGTACCAGAACAGGTCGGAGAGGCCCGCGCCACGGCTGCGTCCGTCTGCGGCAGGGTCCGAGTAGACCCGCTCGAAATGCTCGACGCCGACCAGCGGCCCCGGCACCGGAATCCCCTCGTGCCCGTTGACCTTCTCGAAGATCCATTCGCGCAGCCGGATCACGGGGCTCATACCGCCACCAGGTCCGGCGTCAGGTCGGCCAGGCGTTTCGCCCCGGCCAGTGCCATCGCGTGGTCCAGCTCGCCGGTCAGGTCCCGCAGTTTTTTCAGTACGCCCGGAGCGCCGCCCGCCGCCAGCCCCCACACCACCGGCCGCCCGATGAGTACGGCGTCAGCGCCGAGAGCAAGCGCGACCAGCACATCGCCACCCCGCCGGATACCCCCGTCGACCAGCACCGGGACCCGGCCGCCGACCGCGTCGACAACAGCGGGCAGGGCGTCCACAGTGGCCACCGCGCCGTCGAGCTGCCGGCCGCCGTGGTTGGAGACGATCAGGCCGTCGACGCCGTGCTCGACCGCGAGCCGCGCGTCGGCCGGGTGCAGGATGCCCTTGAGCAGGAGCGGCAGCCCGGTGACCCCGCGCAGCCAGGCGATCCGGTCCCAGCCGAGGGTCGCGTCCATCTCGATCGACCGGACCCGGCCCTCGGCGTCACGCAGGTTCTCGCAGGCCAGCCCGGCGGGCAGGTCGAGGAAGCCGTTGCGCAGGTCCCGTTCGCGGCGGCCGAAGACCGGCGAGTCGACCGTCACCACCAGCGCCCGGCAGCCCGCCGCCTCGGCCCGCTTGATGACCGCAGCGGTGAAGGCCAGGTCGGGCTGCGGGTACAGCTGGAACCAGAGCGGTCCGCCCGCCGCGGCGATCTCCTCGATCGGCTGCGTGGCGGCCATGCTGACGACCATCACCGTCCCCGCCCCGGCCGCGCCCCGGGCGGTGGCTGCTTCGCCGTCCGGGTGCGCGAGCTTGTGGAAGGCCGTCGGCGCGACCAGAATCGGCGTTGCCAGCTCGGTGCCGAACAGGGTGAGCCGCAGGTCCCGGTCGCCGGTGGCACGAAGGACCCGCGGGACGATGCGCCGCCGCTCGTACGCCGCCTCGTTGGCGCGCAGCGTCCGCTCGTCCCCCGCACCGCCCGCAAAGAAATCCTCGTGCACCGGATCCATGTCAGCCCTCGGCGCCGGCGAGGCACCTGGCCAGGAAGGCTGCCAGCGGTTCGACGTGCACCGCGGGGCGGTCCCACTGGTTCTCCAGGTTCTCGGCGAGGTGGTGCGTGGCGACCACCGAACCCTCGCGGTGATAGCGGACCACCGGATGCAGGTACGCCGCATCGTGCGCCTGCCCGACCACGTCCTGCGCGACCCGGGACACCGTGATGTCGAACGGGTCCACCTGGTCGTGGTCGGGGCCGTACTCCAGCGTCACCACGAACGCGTGCTCGTAGTCGTGGTCGGCGGTGAAGAGCCCGGTCTGCGCGAAGTAGTCCACCGGGACTTCCTCGTGATAGCGCGCGCCGGATCCGTCCACGGTCACGACGTCGGCGAGGACGGCGAACTGCTGCCACAGCGCCGAGGTCCGGTTGACGCGGGCGATGATCGCGTCGGTCAGGGCCTCGGGGGTGGCGTCGAGCTTTTCCGTGGGCCAGGCGCTCTGGGCGTACCGTCGCTCGAGGATCTTGTGGAGCGCACGCACCGCATAGCGGAACCCGTGGATGAAACCGCTGGTGGATTTCTTGAAGTCACGCTCCTGCGAGAGCGTGCCGGCGAAGAACAGGCCGGGCACGTTGATCGACTCCCACGCCTCGGTCTGTGCCGGGAAGCGGTCCCTGATCACCAGCTCGGGCCGGCACGACTCGTCGAAGATCGACGCGTCGAAGCGGAAGCCGGTGCAGGCCAGCACCCGGTCGTAGTGCAGCTCCTTGATCACCTCGTTGACCCGGGAGAAGCTGAACGTGACCTTCAGCCCGTCGCCGTCGCGCTCGATGCTCTTGACGCTGCCGTCGAGGATCGCATTGGCCGACTTCAGCTGGTACGTGTCGAGGAAGTTGTTGTTGACCGCCCGCAGATGCCCGATGTAGTGGGTGCGCCACGCCATCCGCACCGAGCTCGGCCCGGCCAGGTGGATCAGCGTCGTCGTCTCCATCAGGCTGTCCGCGGTCTCGAACGCCGAGTTGCCCTTGCCGAGGATCAGGACCTTCTGGTCGAGATAGTCGCGCGGGTCGGTGGAGAACACGTCGTAGCCCTCGGCCAGCTCGAAGCCCGGGATGTCCGGCTCGACGGTCTTGGAGACGCCGGTGGCGACGATCACCGCGCGCGCCTGCCAGCTGTCGTCGCCCGCCGTGACCACGAAGACGCCGTCCCGCTTGGCGACGTTTGTGACGCGGGTGTTGTAGCGGACCTTGACGCCGGTCTTGGCCGCGAAGTCCGCGAGGTACTGCACCATCACGTCGGCGTCCGGGAAGTAGCGCTCGGTGTAGGACGTGAACCGCAGCGCCGGATCGTCGCTGAGCAGCGAGTTCCAGTCGAGCCGCAGGTTCAGCTCCGGGTCGTCGGTGCCCGTGTGCGGCTTGTTGATGGAGATCAGTTGCCGATGTCGGGGATAGGTGGCGAAGAAGGCGCCCGGCGCGTCCGAACCCTCCAGCACCAGGTAGTCGCGCTTGCCGTCGGCCTCGAGCAGGGCGGCCAGCTGAAGTCCGGCCGGCCCGGCCCCGATGATCAGGTAATCAAGCGTCACGGCGCTCTGTTCCAATCCGCAGCGGAAAACTGAGGTCAAAGCGAAGGGTATGAGTCAGAAATCAGAGAAATTTCAAGCTTTGCGAGTACGCGGGCCGCGGCGCGCACGTCGCCGTCCAGCGGACGGTCGGGATCTATCGGGGGTACGGCGTCCGCGAGCGCTTCGAAGATCGTGCGGGTGTGCGGCGCTGTGGGCGTACGCGAACCGACGTGAACGGCCTGGCGCAGACCCACCGCGAGCGACCCGGTGATCAGGCTGAGCAGCTCCGCCTGGTCCCATGCGCGCAGCGCGGCCTGCGTACCCAGGGGAATGACGTCCTGGTTGTGCAGGTTGGTGGGCAGGCTCTGCATGCTCGCCGGCATCGAGTCCCGCCGGATCTCGGCGATCAGCGCGGTCGAGGCGAGCTGGACGCCCTGCAGTCCGTGCTGCTGACCGGGACCCGCCGCGAGCATGGGTGGCAGGCCGTTGTTGCGGACCGGGTCGACGAGCAGGTCCAGCTGGCGTTCCGCGAGATTGCCGATCTGCGCGATCACCATCGTCAGCATGTCCCCCGCGAACGCCGCGGGCTGGCCGAAGAAGTTGCCGCCGTGCACCACCTTGTCGGCGGCGGCTTCGAAGATCGGGTTGTCACTGACCCCCGCCAGGTCGGCGGTGACCACGCCGTCCACATAGCGCAGGGCGTCCTCGGCCGCGCCGAGCAGCTGCGGCGAGCACCGGATGCTGTACGGCTCCTGCAGCGGCCGTTTGCCAGGCTCCACGCCCTGGAGAGTCGCGCGCATCGTGGCCGCGACGTCGATCGCGCCGGGGTGGGCGAAGCGGTCGATCAGGTCGGCGTCGAGGAACTGCGGATCGCAGCCGAGCAGGTCGGCGAGCAGACAGGTGAGCAGCTGGATCACCCGGTGCGAGCTGCGCACCCGGTCGAGGGCCAGCGCCAGCGCCGCCGTGGTCAGCGACGTGCCGTTGACCAGGGCGAGCGCGTCCCGCCCGTCCAGCGGCAACGGTTCCAGACCCGTTGCCTCAAGCGCTTGCGCCGCGGGGAGCCGCTCACCATCCACATAGGCGTAACCACGGCCTCGCAGCGCCTGCGCCGCAGCCCCCAGCGGGATCAGGTCGCCGCTCGCGCCGACCGAGCCGAGCCGCGGCATCGCCGGGGTGAACGTGGTGCCGAGCATGGCCACCAGCGCGTCGATCACATGCGGTGACACACCGGAGGCGCCCTGCGCGAGGGACCGGGCCCGGATCAGCATCGTCGCGCGTACCACGTCCAGGGCGATGTCCGGGCCCTGGCCGGCGCCGAGATGCGCGAGCGTGTTGTCGGCCTGGTCGCGCAGATCGGCCCGGCCCGCATAACCCACCAGCGCACCGAACCCGGTGGTGCTGCCATAGACCGCACGGTCGTCGCCGAGCACCTTGGTCAGGAAGACGCGCGACGCGGTGACCCGTTCCCGGACCTCCGGACCCGCGACCACCGTGATCGGATCGCGCGCTGCCCGCAGGTCGGCGATGCGCAACGGCGCCGCCAGATCCACCTCAATCGTCATGGTCGCCGACGGTAGAGACCATTTCTCAGAAGGCTCTGAAATCGCCTCAGTAGGTTGCGGCGCATGACGCACGACTACCTCATCATCGGCGCCGGACCCGCGGGTCTGCAGCTCGCCGCCCTGCTGGAGCGCGACGGTCAGGACTACGTCGTGCTGGAGGGCGGCGCCGCACCGGGCACGTTCTTCGCCACCTATCCGCGGCACCGCCAGCTGATCTCGATCAACAAGGTCTGGACCGGATCCAAGGATCCCGAGTACAACCTGCGCGCGGACTGGAATTCGCTGCTCACCGACGATCCGGCGCTGTTGTTCAAGAACTACAGCTCACGGTATTTTCCCTCCGCCGACGATCTCGTGCGCTATCTCGCGGATTTCGCCCGCGGGCTGAACGTCCGGTATTCCACGCCGGTTTCCTCGGTCTCCACGTCGACCGACGGCTTTGTGGTCAATGGGACATATCGGGCGCGGCGCGTCATCGTCGCCACCGGCGTCTCACAGCTCTACGTGCCGCCGATCGAGGGCGTTGAGCTGGCCGAACGCTACGACACCGTCAGCGTCGACCCCGACGACTTCGTGAACCAGCGGGTGCTGATCGTCGGCAAGGGCAACTCCGCCTTCGAAACGGCCGACGCGCTCATCGAGACCGCCGCGGTCATCCACGTCGCCGGCCCGCACTCCATCAAACTGGCCTGGCAATCGCATTACGTCGGGCACCTGCGCGCGGTCAACAACAACTTCCTCGACACCTATCAGCTCAAATCACAGAACGCGGTCCTCGACGGCACCATCGAGGAGATCACGCGCAAGCCCGGCGGCGGCTTCCGGGTCCTCTTCCGGTACGCCCGGACCGTCGAAAACCTGCGAGAGCTCGACTACGACCGCGTGATCCTGTGCACCGGTTTCCAGTTCGACGCGACCCCGTTCGACGACTCGGCGCGCCCCGCCCTGGTCATCAAGGACCGGTTCCCCGAACAGACCCCGGCATTCGAATCGGTCAACGTCCCCGGAATGTATTTCGCCGGCACCCTGACCCAGCAGCGTGACTTCAAGAAGTCGACGAGCGGTTTCATCCACGGTTTCCGCTACGGCGTCCGCGCCCTGCACCGCATCCTCGGCACCCGCTACCACGACACACCGTGGCCCGCCCGTGAGCTGGACCTGACGCCGGAGGCGATCGCCGACGCGATCATCGCCCGGATCAACGTGACCTCGGCGTTGTGGCAGCAGTTCGCCGTGCTGGCCGACGTGGTGACGGTCAGCGGGTCCGCTGTGCAGTACCAGGAGGAGGTGCCGGTCGCGTACCTCGCCGATGGTGGTCTCGGGGTCTTCGACCTGGCCTTCGTGACGACGCTGGAGTACGGCCCGGACCACGACCAGGTCGACCCCTTCGACATCAGCGTCCCCCGCATCGCCGAGAACGACGCGGCCGCGGCCCACGACGCGAGCTACCTGCACCCGGTGGTCCGCGTCCGCCGCGACGGCCAGGTGATCGCCGAGCACCACCTCGCCGAGAACCTCGAGAACCACTGGAACCTGCCGACCGTGCACCAGCAGCCGCTCGTCGCGTTCGTGAAGGGCATCCTCGCCGATGCACTCTGAAGTCTGGCCTCAGCCGCTGCTGGACCTGCTCGCCACGGGCGATGACCGCCCTGTCTTCGAGGACGGCGCGCGGGTGGTCACCGCCAGGGAGATGCACGGCATGATCCGCAGGATCGCGGCGGGCCTGCGGGGGCTGGGCATCGGCCCCGGGGTGGGCGTCGCGCTGAAGCTCGGTGTGTCGGCCCCGGCCTTCGCGGCCACCATCGCGGCTTTCACCGTCGGGGCCCGCGTCTCAGGCCTGCGGCCAGGGCTCACCCCGGCTCAGCTCGACCATCTGCTGAGCAACGACGACGCCACGCTGATCGACGACGCGGCGGTCACCGACCTGCTGACCACTGCGGATTCTTCTCACCCGCTCGTCGCGGAGGGAAGGCCGCCGGACATCGCCCGGATCATCTACACGAGCGGCAGCACGGGCGACCCCAAGGGCTGCACCCAGACGTACGCGGCCATGTCAGCGGCCTGGGCGCCCTACCCGGACCGCTGGCCCCCCGCCGTGGCCGAACTCGCCTCCCGGATGCAGCGCTACCTGGTCTTCGGCTCCCTCGCCAGCCAGGTGATGCTCGAATACGGCATCCTCACCCTGGCCGCGGGCGGCACCCTGGTCGTCGCCCACCCGCCGGCCTTCCCCGATGCCATCGTCACCCACCGGGCCACGGCCAGCGTCATCACGGTCGGCAAGCTCTACCAGCTCGTCCGCGACCAGCGCGCCGACCCCGCCGACCTGAGCAGCCTGGGCGCGCTGCTGGTCTCGGGCTCCCCGCTGGACCCCGGCCGGCTCGCCGAGGCCCTCGACGTCCTCGGCCCGGTCATCTTCCACGGCTACGGCCAGACCGAAACCGGCATGATCTCCATGGTCACACCCGCCGAGATGCTGGCCTCCCCGGCCGCCCTCGCCTCGGTCGGCCGCCCGCCCATGGTGAACGACATCTCCCTGCGCGACGGCGAACTCTACGTCCGCACCCCCGCCCAGGCCGGCTCCTACTGGAAGAACCCCTCCGAGTCGGCCGAGGTCTTCGCAGACGGCTGGATCCGCACCCGCGACCTCGCCGAACTCGACCCCCAGGGCAACCTGCGTCTCCTCGGCCGCACCCGCGACGTCATCATCGTCAACGCCAACCTCGTCTACGCCGGCCCGATCGAACGAACCCTCGCCACCGACCCGGCCGTCGCCGAGGCCTACGTCGTCGGCCGCCCGGACGAACAGACCGGCGAGGCCATCCACGCCTACCTCGTCGCGGCCATCGGCCAGACCCCCGACCCCGCCCTGCTCCGCAAACTCGTCGCCCACCGCCTCGGCGACGCCGCCGTCCCCCGGACGATCACCCTGATCGACCAGGTCCCGATCGCCCCCACCGGCAAGCCCGACAAGAACGCCCTCCCCTAGCCGCCGTAGCCTGCTCGGGCCAGTTGGCCCGACTATTTGTCGGGTTCCTGCATCCACCACTCGGTGAACTGGCGGGCCTGGCCGCTGTTGTCCAGGCGCAGCACCCACATGTTGCGGAAGACCCGGACCGCAGGTGCGGTGTAGGCGGTGCGGCCCTCGATGACGGCCAGCTCGTCGGTGACGATCACCGGGTGCCAGGTGAAGGTGAACGTGCCCGGGTCGTCCTTGCGGTCGAGCCACTTGGCGACGATGGTCTCGCGGCCCAGCCAGGGAGCGGCGAACGGCTCGGTGAAATAGGCGGCGTCCTCGGCGAAGAGGCCGCCGATCCCATCGGGGTCGTTGGAGAGCCAGGCCGCGCGGTAGTTCTCGACCCAGGCGGTGACGACGTCGAGGTTGGTCATGACGGCTCTGCCCCGGGGTAGTTCGCGATCTCCACGAGGTTGTCGTCGGGGTCCCGTACATAGACGCTGCGGATCTCGCCCTGGGCGCCGGTGCGGGTCACCGGGCCCTCGATCAGGGGCACCCCGTGCTCGGCCAGGGTGGCCATGACCTCATCCAGCGGGGTGGCGGCGATCAGGCAGAGGTCGGCCGTGCCGGGGGCCGGGTGGGCCGCCTTGGGTTCGAACTCGTGCCCGGCCTCGTGGAGGTTGAACTTCTGGGTGCCGAAGTGCAGCGCCCACCGCTCCCCCTCGAACGACTCGGCGCGCATGCCGAGCACGTCGCGGTAGAAGGCCAGGGTGCGGTCGATCGAGGCGACCGTCAGGACCAGGTGGTCGAGGGTGAGGATGCGCATCACTCGTACGCCAATCGCTCGAAGTCGGTCATCGTGCCGTTCCAGAGCACGTGGCTGGCCTGGGTGAACGCGAGTGCGATCAGGTTCTCGCGGCGGTTGTTGAACCAGATGGTGCCGTAGCCGCCGGGCCAGCCGTACCGCCCGTTGGTGTCCTTGACCGCCACGCCGAAGCCCCAGCCGTCGCCGTCGAGGAAGCCGGAGCCGGCGATCTGCTCGGGGGTCAGGTGGTTGGTGGTCATCAGGTCGACGGACTTCTCGGACAGCAGCCGGGTGCCGCCGTGCACGCCACGGTTGAGCAGCATCCGGGCGAACGAGTGAAACTCGTCCACAGTCGAGACGAGGCCGCCCGCGCCGGTGGGGAACGACGGGTCCTGAGCCCAGACCTCGGGGCCGGTCGCGGTGTTGGCAGTGAGCGAGCCGTCGGCGGAGTCGCTCGAGTAGTGCACCGGAAGGTCCCGGGCGCGCTCGGGCGGCAGCGAGAACCCGGTCTCGCGCATGCCGAGCGGGTCGAGGAGGCGCTCCCGCAGCACCTCACCGAGCGGTTTGCCTGCGGCGCGGGAGATCAGCACGCCGAGGACGTTGTAGGCGGTGTTGTACTGCCATTGCGTGCCGGGCTGGACCATGAGCGGCAGGGTGGCGAACCTGCGGATCCATTCGTCGGGCTCCCACGGCGTACGCGGCTCGGGGGCCCCGAGGGCGAGTTGCAGTTCCTCGGCCGCCTCGACGACGGGCCACACGGTCGCCGGGTTGAGGATCATGCCGGTGCCCATCCGGAAGGTCAGCAGGTCCTCGACGGTGACCGGGCGCTCCAGCGGAACCGTCTCGTCGAGCGGGCCGTCCGGGCGCGCCAGCACCCGCTGACCGGCGAGCTCCGGCAGCACCTTGTGGATCGGCTCCTCGAGATCGAGCACATCATCCTGCGCCAGCACCAGCGTCAGGGCGGCGAGCACCGGCTTGGTCATCGACGCGATCCGGAAAACAGTGTCGCGGCGCATCGGGACGCCGCCCTCGAACGCGGTCGCGCCGATCGTGTCGACGCGGACGTCATCACCGCGAGCGATGAGCGTGACGATCCCCGGGAACTCGCCACGCTCGACGCGAGCGGTCAGCACCTCATGCAACGTCATGGAACCCACCTTGCCAGGAACCTCCGGCTGCGGGGCTGTCGGACCCTCCGGATAGCGTCTTGGCGTGACCAATCAGTGGCGGCATCTGCCCGCGCCGGCCCGGCCCATCGCCGCGGCCCTGGCAGCGGCGGTCACAGCCGCGAAAGCCAAGGACAAGCAGGCCCTGACCGAGGCGGTGGCCGAGCTCAGCGCCCAGGACCAGGCCCAGACCGGGCTGATCCTGGGTACGACCGTCCGACTGCTCCTCGAGACCCGGCACCCGGACGGCATCGACGCCGACGACGTGCGCGCGGTGCTGAGCACCACCGTCATGCCGGCCCTGCCCTGGAGCCCCGAGGTCGACCCCCAGGTCCTGCTCTACCTGCTCGCCAATGCCCTCGGCGTCTGGGAGGACGACGGCGAGCCCAGCCCCAAACCGGAGCCGCTCGCGCTGAACGCCGCCCTGCTGATCGACCACCTCATCGGCGAGGACCCGATCGGCCAGGTGCTGACGGCGACCCTCGCCGAGATCGAGCGCGCCCAGCTCAACGACTGATCAGACCCTCGACCGGAACGCATGCCGGTACGCGTGCGGGCTGGTCCCGACGATGCGCTTGAACCGGTCACGAAAGGCCGTCGGCGAGCCGAACCCGACTGTCGATCCGATCCGGTCCACGCCCTCAGCCGTCGTTTCGAGCAGGTGCTGGGCCCGGCGGATGCGCGACAGGTGCAGCCACTGCAGCGGCGTCGTGCCGGTGTGCTCGCGGAAACGCCGGTTCAGGGTGCGGGTGCTCATGCCGGCGTGCGCGGCTATCTCAGCGGTCGTGAGCTCCCGGTCCCCGCTCTCGTCGAGCCAGCGCAACAGCGGTTCCATGGTCGAGCCACGCGGGGCGGGCGGCTGCTCGGGGACGATGAACTGCGCCTGACCACCCGCGCGTTCCAGCGGCATGACCGACAACCGGGCAGCGTCCGCCGCAACGGCCGAGCCGTGGTCCCGGCGGATCATGTGCAGGCAGAGATCCATTCCCGCGGCCGCTCCCGCCGAGGTCAGGAACTGTCCGTTGTCGACGTAGAGCACGCCCGGGTCCACCTCGACCGCCGGATGACGCGCCGCCAACTCGGGTGCGGCGATCCAGTGGGTGGTCGCCCGGAGCCCGTCGAGCAGGCCGGTCGCGGCCAGCACAAAAGCGCCGGCACAGATGGACGCGATCCGGGTGCCGCGCGCTGCGGCCTCCCGCAGCCCTTTTACAACCTCTTCGGGTACGCCCAGAGCCACGTCAGCGATCCCCGGCAGCACAATCGTGTCAGCGATCGCGAGGACGTCCAGCCCCCACGGCGCGCGCAGGGTGAACGCCCCGGCGTCGACCTCATCGGTTACGGCGCAGACGCGGACGTCGTACGGAAATGATCCGTCAGCCAGACGCGTGCGGGAGAAAACCTCAAGAGGCGTGGACAGGTCGAACGGCACCACGTTCTCCAACGCGAGCACGGCCACGATATGCATGGTCCCGGAGCCTATCCCGCCGCCTGGCTAAACTCCGTTGGCCTATGGCATTCCGGCCACTGTCCCCGGTTCCGGCGTGACCCTACGGTCGACAGACGTGACAGAAGTGCTCCTCTCCCTCCACGTCCTGGCAGCCATCCTCGCGATCGGCCCCGTAGCCGTCGCCGCCAGCATGTTCCCCGCGACCCTGCGCCGCCTCACCCCCGACACGGCCCCGGCACTGCGTACCCTCCACCGGATCTGCCGGGTCTACGCGGTCGTCGGCATCCTGGTCCCGCTCTTCGGCCTCGCCACCGCGAGCAGCCTGGGCGTACTGACCGAAATCTGGCTGATCATCTCCATGGCCCTGACCGCCGCGGCGGCAGCGATCCTCGCCCTGGCAATCCTCCCCCGCCAGGCGGCCGCCCTGACCGGCCCGCCACTGCCCGCCACCGCAGCCCGCCTCGGCATGCTCACCGGCATCTTCAACCTGATCTGGGCAGCCGTCGTCATCCTGATGATCGTCCGCCCCGGCTCAACAACCGGAGCCTGACCATGCCCCCTTCCCTGCGGCTCCGCACCGCCGCGATTGTCGAGCCGGCCTCGGTCATCCTGCTCTTCACCAACCTGGCCACCGTCCACTGGCCGGCGATCGCCACCCTCCTCGGCCCACTGCACGGATGCGCCTACCTGATCGTCATCGGCACAACCCTGCGAGAGTCCCCCGACACCCGCACCCGCCTCCTCGCCCTCCTCCCCGCGATAGGCGGCCTCCTGACCACCCGCCGCATCCTCGCCGCCCACAGATCGGAGGCAGACATCCCGGCGTGATCGATCAAGCACCCGGCCCGGTGCATCGCGGCCCGGTGCATCCCGGCCCGGTGCGTCCCTACGAGGTCCGCCGGATCGCGATCGTCCTGGAGGATCCGGGCTGTTCGCGGGCCGGAAAGCGGACGTTCGGGCCGTGACCCCGGCGGATCCGGCAGGTGCCGACAGGAACCTCGGCGGAGAGCCGTTCGCCCGGTCGGCGACCGGGAACACCGGTCAGCCGGGCCCCTCCCGAGGCGAAAGTGCCGATTCCCCCGACCACCGAAGTCGGCACGCTGGGAGCTGCATCGATGCGGGAGGCGAATCGTTGAGCCAACCGGTGGCGGCGAGCTCGCCGGCGCCGTCCGCTGCCCGACAGGAGTCCGCCCATGGCCAAGGAACGACCGGTGAACACCGGAGGCAAGGCGGCAAACGCCCGGGGCCGGCAGCCCGCAGCGCCGCCCACCCCGGGCCCGCGCCGCCCCGTCACCGGAAGCGCCTCCGACCCCCGCCCGATCGCCCCACCCTTCCTGGCCCAACCGGCCCCCACCCGGTCCGCCGGCCCACCCGCCGAGCCGGCCCCTACCCAGACCGGTCCAAGCCAGACCGGTCCAGGCCAGACCGGTCCAGGCCAGACCAGCCCGAGTCAGACCAGCCCGAGTCAGACCAGCCCGAGTCAGACCGGGCCAGGCCAGACCGGTCCAGGTCAGATCCGGCCAGGTCAGACCGGCCAACGTCAGACAGGCCAACGTCAGACAGGGTCGGGTCGAGCCGTTCATGACCAGACCGTTCAGGGCCGGGTGTCCGCCCAAGGCCAAGGTCCCCAAGTCCAAGACGCGCAGAGCCAGAGCGCGTCAGGCCAGAGCATCCCGGGCCGTGGTTTCCAGGGGCAGGCCGCCTCTCAAGGGCAAGCCGCAGCGGATATGGCCGCAGTGGGCCGAGCTGAACACGAGCGCTCAACCCGGGAAGGCGACGCAAGGGATGCCGGCATGCCGGTAGCCGGTGAACAGATGGACCAGGGATCAGCAAGCCAGGGACCAACCGGCCGAGAGCACGCAAGCCAGGGCCCAGCCAGCCGAGAGCACGCAAACCAGGGCCAGACGGACCTGCGGCAGGTTGGCCGGCAGCCGGTTGGCCCGGAACGGGTTGGCCCGGGGCAGGTTGGCCCGGAGCAGATTGGCCCGGAACGGGTTGGCCCGGAGCAGATTGGCCCGGAGCAGAGGGTTCGGCAGCAGGTTGGCCAGGGGCAGGCGATCCGTGGGCCGGCGGGCCAGGAGCAGAGGGGCCGGGAGCAGGCGATGGAGCAGCTGGTGGAGCAGGAGGAGCCGGGTCGGGATCGTCTGATCAGGGGGGATGCCGGACGGGGCCACATGGGTGAGGGGATGACGATGACGGGTGCGGGTGATGGTGTGACGGTTAGAGGGCGGGCTTCCGCTCCGGATCAGGCCGTGGAGCAGGCGCCGCAGCGGGCTGGGGGTGCGCAGTCGCCGGCGCGGCCCGCGGCGCAGAATCCGGGCGGGTTGCGGGCGCAGGGGCAGGGCGCGGAGCGGGCGCGGGCTCAGGACGGAGAGCGGACGCAGGGGCAGGACGCACAGCGGACGCAGAGGCAGACCGGAGAGCGCGCGCAAGGGCAGGGTGCAGAGCGGGCGCAAGGGCAGGACCCACAGCGGGCTCAAGGGCGGGCGCCGGAGCAGGGTGGGGAGCGGCGGGTTGAGCAGGGGGTGGGGCGGGGTGGGAACAGGGCTGGGGAGGGCCGGGCCAAGGCTGGGGGGCCTCGGCCTCGGAATCAGCGGGGGGTGGCGAAGGTTCCTGTGCGGCCGGCGCCTCGGGCGCCGTTTCCTGGGTTGAAGTTGCAGCCGATGGTGCATGTGGCGGACATGCCGGCTGCTGTGAATTTTTATGAGGCTATGGGCGGCGAGCTCATCCATGGTGACCGGGATGGGGAGTGGGTGCTCATGCAGGTCGGGAATGCCCAGATCGGGCTTGTTGTGCGGCCGCCTGATCCCTCTCGGGGGGAGAGCACCGTGGAGTTGAACTTCTCCGCGACGATGCCCTTGGATCGACTTGAACAGATGTTGCGGGAGCGGGACATCACCATCGTGGAGGTGGCTGACGATCCCGAGGTCGGGGTTCGGCTGCATGTGGAGACGCCGGACGGGATGCCGATCAAGATTCACCATGTAGAGCCTGACCTGCTGGTGTAACTGTCCGAATTGTCCGGTCGGCCGCAACCGGGGCCGGCCGGTCGGGACTAAAACAGGCCGGTCGGGACCAAGGCCCGCCCCCGACAAGGCGGCGGCTAAGGCAGCGGCTAAGGCCGGCCGGAGGAAGTGGCCCGGGCGCGGTGGTCGGGGTCGGGGATCGCCAGGTGCAGGATGAGCAGGCCGATCAGGGCGCCGGCCGTGTTGGCGATCAGGTCGTTGATGTCCACCGTTCGCCGGCTGCCCACCGTCAGGCCGAGGACCAGCTGCGCGAGTTCGATCGTCGCGCTGGCCAGCCCGGAGCGGAGCAGCATCGGCAGGTAGCCGTCGGATCCGCGCCAGAGCAGGGGCAGCAGGATGCCGAACGGGATGAACATGATGACGTTCAGGGTGAAGCTGGGGCCGTCCACGTCGCCGGGGATCCAGCGGAGCATGTCGCTGAACGGGTCGCCCGCCCAGTAGGACGCCGGGTGCGGGTGGATGGGGAAGATGGTTACGGCGATGACGCTCAGTGCGTACACGGTGAGGGTTGTGCCGATGAAATGCCGCCGCATGATCATTCAACCGTAATCGATTCCGGACGTACGGCCTTCGGGGCCGTCGCGGAGATGACCACGCCGCGCTTCGTCATGCGGCCAGGGTGCCGCGCATTACGGAGCGCGTCCAACTCCCTTCACCCGGTAGGCGGAATGGCGTACGCCACTTGCAGTCGATAAAAGTTTGCAGCGACTGCAAGTTCGACCGTACGGTGACCCGGTGGACGACGTGAAGACCGGACGGCGCGACCGCAAGAAACAGCAGACGCGTCAGGCGCTGATCGAGGCTGCGCTGCGGCTGGTCGACGAGCGCGGGCTCGACCACGTCACCGTCGAGGACATCGCCGACGCCGCAGACGTGTCGCCGCGCACGTTCTTCAACTACTTCGCCAGCAAGGACGAGGCGATCACCGGCGACCTGTTCGTCGAGGACGACGGCACCGGGGAGCGGCTCCTGTCGGCGGCTCCCGGCGTACCCGTCGTCGAGGCCTTTTTAAATGCGATGGCGCCGGGCCTGACCGCCATGCAGGATGACCGGGACGTCTGGTTCCTGCGCATGCGGGTGATGGAGGCCAATCCGTCGCTGATCCTGAGCCTGATCGCCCGCAGCAGCGCCGCCGAGAATCAGCTGGTCCGAGTCGTGGCCAAGCGTCTGGGCCTGCCTCAGGCCCACCCCTATCCGGCAGTCTTCGCGGCTGCGGCCGGCGGAGCGGTGCGCACCGCGATGATGCGCTGGCCGAGCGCCCGGCGACCCCTGACCGACCTGGTTGACGAGGCATTCAGCTACCTGGCAACCGGCCTGGCAGATCCCCGGGGCGAACAGGGATCCCCGGGCGGACAGAGTCCCCGTGACGAGCAAGATCCGGCAGATCCGATCAATGAGAGAAGAAATGAGCTCTGACACGCAAGGCGTGCAAGCGGAGGCGGAAGCAGCGGTCCCCGCGGAAACGGTGAGCAGCGCCGAGACCGCCGGCCGGATGACGCACCGCGAGGTCATCCAGGCCCTGTCCGGCCTGATGATGGGCATGTTCGTGACCATCCTGGCCTCGACGGTGGTGTCCAACGCGCTGCCCCGGATCATCGCCGACCTGGGCGGCTCGCAGTCCGTCTACACCTGGATCGTCACCACCGAGCTGCTGGCCATGACGGCGACCGTGCCGCTGTGGGGCAAGATGGCCGACCTCTACAGCAAGAAGCTGCTCATCCAGCTCTCGCTCGGGTTGTTCGTGGCGGGTTCGCTGATCGCCGGCTTCGCGCCGAACGTGGAGCTGCTCATCGTCAGCCGCGTGGTGCAGGGCGTCGGCGCGGGCGGCATGACGGCGCTCGCCACGATCGTCATGGCGGCGATGATCCCGCCGCGTGAGCTGGGCCGTTACTCCGGCATGTTCGGTGCGGTCTTCGGTGTCGCCACGATCGCCGGGCCGTTGATCGGCGGGCTGCTCGTCGACACCAGCTGGCTGGGCTGGCGCTGGTGCTTCTTCATCGGGGTGCCGTTCTCCGTCGCCGCGATCCTGCTGCTGCAGCGCACGCTCAACCTCCCGACCGTGCGCCGCAAGTTGAGCATCGACTGGCTGGGCGCTTTCCTGATCACGGCCGGGGTCAGCACGCTGCTGATCTGGTCGACGCTCGCCGGCGACAAGTACGACTGGGTGTCCGGCACCTCGGCGATCTTCGTGGCGGCGGGCGTGGTGCTGCTCGCGCTAGCCGTCTGGGCGGAGTCGAAGGCGACCGAGCCGATCATCCCGCTCAGCATCTTCCGCAACCGCACGGTCTCCCTGACCGTGATCGCCAGCGTGCTGGTCGGTGTGGCCATGTTCGGTGGCACGGTCTTCCTGTCGCAGTACTTCCAGGTGTCGCTCGGGAAGTCGCCGACGGTGGCCGGCCTGATGAGCCTGCCGATGATCTTCGGTCTGCTGGTCTCGTCGACGGTCGCGGGTCAGCTGATCACCAAGTACGGCAGGTGGAAGCGCTACCTGGTCGCCGGCGCGATCGTGATGACGGCCGGGATGCTGCTGCTCAGCACGATCGACGAGCACACGAGCGTACTGATGCTGTCGATCTGGATGTTCGTGCTCGGGGCCGGCGTCGGCATGCTGATGCAGAACCTCGTGCTCGCGGCGCAGAACGACGTCCCGGCGAACGAGCTGGGCGCGGCCACCTCCACGCTGACGTTCTTCCGCAGCATGGGTGGCGCGATCGGGGTCAGCGCCCTGGGCGCGGTGCTGGCCGGCAAGGTGACGTCGCTGTTCGCCGAGAAGTTCCCGCAGGCAGCGACCGGCGGGACGGCAGCGGTGCCCGATCTGACCACATTGCCGGAGCAGGCCCGCGCGATCGTGGCGAACATCTACGCCCAGGCGACCTCGGAGCTGTTCCTGGTGGCCGCACCGATCGCCGCCCTCGCCTTCGTGGCGGTGGTCTTCGTCAAGGAGAAGCCGCTGCACACGATGAGTGGTGACGAGCGCCGGGCCCAGGAAGAAGCCGGGCTTCCGCTGCACTGATTTCTACACAATATGGAGAAAAGGCCCGGGGCGACCCGGGCCTTTTCCTCAGGCTCCGCGCGGGGCGTACATGATGACGCCGACCCCGGCGAGGCACAGGGCCGCCCCGATCAGGTCCCAGCGGTCGGGCCGGAACCCGTCGACGAGCATCCCCCAGACGAGTGAACCCGCCACGAAGACGCCGCCGTACGCGGCCAGGATGCGGCCGAAGTTCGCGTCGGGCTGCAGCGTCGCCACGAACCCGTACGCCCCGAGCGCGACCACCCCGGCACCGGCGAACACCAGCCCTCGATGCTCCCGGACGCCCTGCCAGACCAGCCACGCACCGCCGATCTCAGCAAGCGCGGCCAGCAGGAACAACGCGACGGACCGGAGCACTGTCATGTGCTGCATTCTCGCGGACGGACACCCGCTCCCCGCGGCAACGGGGTTTCACCCGCCTCCCCTGCGGCAACAGGGAAGACGAGTGGGGTGGGTCAGCTCGGGCGCAGACCGACAGAAGTACGCGGTGACGGGGGTTCCGCACAGCCCAGCAGGCCGACGAGGCCCGAGATCCAGAGCTGGCGGTAGACGGTCGGACTCGGATGGCTGACCACCAGCTTGACACCGGACGCCGCCGCCGTGTGGAAGCAGGCGACGAGAATACCGATGCCGATGCTGTCGATCAGCATGACGCGTTGCAGGTCGAGGTCTATCCGGCCCGGCGTCTGCGAGGTCAGGACGTCGTTGACGGCGTCTCGCATGACGTGGGCGTTGTCGAGGTCGATCTCGCCACTGGGCGCGATCTCAATGGTGCCATCGGCCAACTGACGAGTGGTGATCGGCAGATACACGGCTGCCCTCTTCCTGTCCTGGCGTCGTGCGGGCGACGCCGAACCTCCTGCGGAGTCTGCTGCACCCCGGAACTCAGCCGGATTGCCGGCAAATGGGGGACAGCCCGGTGCCTCACCAAGGCACCGGCCGACATTGCGGCTCAACAACAATCCGCTGGTCTGCAAGTTACGCCAGGTAGGCGCGGAACGCCAGAGTAGTTCATCGAGCCGGAATGTGCTGGAACGGTCACCCGGTGGCACGAACATTGACGATCGGGTACACCTTACGAATACTCAGCGTATGCGTAGGAGTGCCATACGAGATGAATGACGTTCACTTCAGGACGGTCACATCGCCTGTGGAGGCTCCCGCCTCAGCAAGTGTCAACAGTGTTGATATCGACGAAACACGATTCTTGCTAAACCGGTTCTATTACCCGGTAGCGGTGGGGGTGCCGGAGGGGGCGGAAGGCTTCTCGTTCCGGGCGGATGTGATCCAACTCGGACCGCTGACCGTCGGCCAGCTGGGCTACGGGGGCACCACGATCACGACGATCGCCTCGGAGCTGGACGCGTACCACCTGAGCATCCCGACCTCCGGAAAGTTGTATGCGCACCACGCGGGCCACAAGGCGGTGATCCTCCCGGGCCGGGCGGCCGTGTTCGGACCGGGCGGCCCGGTCTACGTGCTGCACGAGAGGGACTCCGTCGAGCTGGACGTCAAGATCGAACGCTCGGCCCTGGAGGCGGAGCTCGCCACCATGCTCGGTCACCGGGTGCACGGCCCGCTCGGCCTGCCTCCGGTCATCGACATGTCCCGGGGGCCACTGCGCAGCTGGGCCCGGCTGGTGGCATTGCTGCGCGGGGAGATCACCCACCCGGGCAGCCTGCTCAGCCAGCCGATCATCGCCGGGCAGTTGCGTCAGGGCGTCCTCAGCGGGCTGCTGCTGAGCGTCCCGCACCGCTACACCGACGAGCTGAACGCCCCCGCACAGGCAGGGCCGCCGCGAGCCATCCAGCGGGCCATCGACGCCATCAACGACGAGCCGGAAAGGCCCTTCACGGTGGCCGATCTCGCCGCGATAGCCGGGGTGAGCGTGCGGTCACTGCAGGAGGGATTCCGACGGTACGTGGACAGCGCGCCGATGACGTACCTCCAGCAGGTACGCCTGAGCCGCGCCCATGACGCGTTGCTGCGCGAGGATCCGGCCCGCGCGACCGTGGCGTCAATTGCGCACCGGTGGGGATTCGCGCATCTGGGGCGTTTCGCCTCCGCCTACCGCGTGCGTTTCGGGGTCTGCCCCTCGGACACCCTGCGCGGCAACAGCTAGCTGACCAGGGGTTATTCTCCCGGGTCCCGGCGGTGCCGGGGGCGCGGCAGGCCATCCATCCGGGAAGCGGCGGACGCGCCACCGAAAAGGTTGCCGCGCGGGGGCACCCAGTCGCGCCACGGGCCCAGGTGGGCCGGCACGGCAGCGGCTTCGCCATCCCCCGCACCCTGCAGGACGCGCAGATATTCCAGGACCCGGGCGGCCGCCGCGCCGCCGTCCCGGGCGAGCGCCGCCAGGATCTCGCGCTCGTCATCGAGGTCGGCACCCCGTCGCTCCATGGCCGTGGCGAGCCCGATCAGGAGCCGCACCACCTCGCTCGCATCTCGCTCGGCGTCGGGCAGGCTGGTCATCGTGGACCGTCCGGCTGCATTTCTCCGCGATCGCTCATCTCTAGTCACGTTCCCCTCGCCATCAGTGTGCGCGTCCCCGCCGGACACACCCACACAGATGACACCGCAAAAATGTATTCGTCCCACTACTCACCGTCCATCCGATGCGCGCGAGGGTTGTCCGAATCACGCTCGCACGGCGCCGAAGTGAGTGATCGTCCCATTTATTCCGTCGTACCGCGCTGTGACGAGCGGCTCGCGTTGAGAAGTGTTTGCACGGGGTATGCGGGAGAAACAGAAATGCAGGCATCCATCTTGGAGGGGCGATGACCGAGCAGATCCGTCAGCCGCTGGAGGAAGAGCCCGAGGTCCTGGACGCCATCGAGGACGACGTGGCGGTGGAGGCATTCGTCACCGGCGGCGGTCCCGACGCGGACACGCCCGAATTCGTGGCGCCGGGCGAGCTGCCCGCGATCCGCACGGGCGCCGGCCAGCCCTGGGACCCCGAGGACCTGGCCGAGGCCGAGGGCAAGGACCCGACCCCGGCACACGTTGAATACGCCCGCGAAGAACTCGAGCGCGACGGCGCCGCGGCGATCGAGCGCACCGTCCCCTGACGGGTCTGGCCGGCGAGGCGAGCGCCTCGCCGGCAAGGTCGAACCGTCGCGACAGTTATCCCACTGTCGCGGTGATGGTGTGCCAGCCGGTTGCGCCGTCGGGGAACGGCGTGACGCGTTGTTCCGGCTGGATCGCACCGGTGCCATCGGTGGCGCGGACCGAGAGGGTGTGCGGGCCGGCCGTGGCCTGCCAGGCGTAATGCCATTGGACCCACGTGTCCGAGGACGGCACCGGGAGGAGTTCCGCCTTCTGCCAGGGGCGGTCGTCGACGCGCACCTCGACGTTGCGGATGCCGCGGCCCTGCGCCCAGGCGACGCCGGCGACGCTGACCTTGCCGGCCTGGATGTCGGCGAACGGCTTCGGCTTGTCGATGCGGGACGCGGTCTTCACCGGGCCCTCAGCACCCCAGCCGCGCTGGACCCAGTAGGCGTCGTAGTCCGCGAACGTGGTCAGCTCGAGTTCGGTGATCCACTTGCAGGCGCCGGCGTAGCCGTACAGGCCGGGGGTGAGCATGCGAACGGGGAAGCCGTGCTCGAGCGGCAACGGTTCGCCGTTCATGCCGACCACGAGCATCGCGTCGCGGCCGTCGTTGATGGTGGCGACCGGCGTGCCGATGGTCATGCCCTCGATCGAACGGGCAACCAGCTGGTCGGCCGCCGGGTCGACGCCCAGCTCGGCCAGCAGCGGTGCGAGCGGTACGCCCAGCCACCGAGCCGTGCCGACATAGGGCCCGCCGACCTCGTTCGACACGCAGTTGAGGGTGATGTCCCGCTCGATCAGCGGGCGTTTGAGCAGGTCGTCGAAGCTGAGGGAGACCTCCTTGCCGACCATGCCGTGAATCCGCAGCTTCCACGTGGACACGTCGATGCGCGGCACGGTGAGCGCGGTGTCCACCCGGTAGAGCTTCTCGGAGTAGAAACCGGGGTCGATCCCGGTGGGCAGGGGTTTCGCCGGGTCGGCCGCCGCGGGCAGTGCGATGGCCTCGCGCGATTTGGTGATCGCGCCGCCGCGGACCCGCTTGACCGTCTCGGCGGCACCGCCGGCGATCAGCGCGCCGCCGCTGAGCACGATCGCGGCGCGCAGGAACTTGCGCCGGTTGATGACAACTTCGCGGGACGGCCGGGAGAGGCGGTAGAGCAGGAAGCCGGCGATCGCCGCGCCGAAGAGGGAGGGGACCGCGTCATAGAGCTCGGCCGCGGGGCGGGCCAGGGCTGCTGCCGCACCGGCGATGCCGAAGACTGCGGCGCCCGCGATGCCGATCCAGCGCCGCCGGAAGCTGAGGATGCCGACCGTGGCGGTGAAGAGCACGAGGACCAGGGCGATCGTGCCGAGCAGGACAGGTTTGTCGTTGGTGCCGAGCGTGCGTACCGCGAATTCCTTGACCGGGGTCGGCGCAGCGTCGATGACCGCTCCGCCGACTGCGACCAGCGGTCCGGCTGCCGGCCGGGTGGCCGCCGCGAGCAGTTCCGCAGCGGCCACCCCGAGGGCGGCGGAGAGTACGCCGATCAGCGCCGGTTTTCCCGTGCGCTGCAGCATGGTCAGCTCTTCGGCATCAGAACGGAGTCGATGATGTAGACGGTCGCGTTCGCCGTCTGCACGTTGCCACAGACCACGGAGGCATCGTCGACCTTGAAGTCGGTGCCGCTGCCGGTGACCGTGACGGTGTCACCCTCGAGGGTCTTGTGCGTGCCAGCCAGCTCGGCCGGGGTGAGCTTGCCGGCCACCACGTGGTAGGTCAGCACGCTGGTCAGGGTCTTCTTGTCGGCGAGAACCTTGTCCAGGTCGGCCTTCGGGATCTTGGCGAACGCCGAGTTGGCCGGGGCGAAGACGGTGAGCGCATCGGCGGTGTTGAGCGTGTCCACCAGGCCGGCCTTCTTGACCGCGGTGACCAGCGTCGACAGCACCGGGTTGCCCGAGGCGGCGGTCGCGACCGGCACCTGCGCCATGGAGGCGAAGCTGCCCGGGTCGGTGGAGTCGGTCGGAACGGCCGAACAACCGGCGCCGAAGTTGACCATGCTGTCGGTCGCGGCGGAGGCCGACGCCATCGGGGCAGCGGAGGTCGACATGGGTGCCGCCGCCGAGCCGGACTCTGTGGAGTCGTCCGAGTCGCTCCCACATGCGGCGAGCGAAACGGTGAACAGTGCGGCTGCGGCGACGGCGGCGAACTTGGTGCTGCGCATTTTGTACCCCTCAGTTGTGATTTCTTCCTTCACAACTGATTCGGACCGAAATAGCAACCGGATGGGTCTACGTCAGAGAAACTTTGGCGAACAGCGGCGTCGTCGGCACCTTCGAGCCTCCGGCAGGCTCGAGGGTCACCCCGAGACCGTCGTTGCCGGGCAGGCCGTCGACGACCTGGACCGCAGAGCCCTCCCCCGCGGCCAGCACCCCGGCACTGGTCGCCGTGTCCCCGCGGAGCGACCAGAGCTGGAACGCCTGGCCGGACCGGGGTGCCGAGTCGGCGCCCAGGGCGACCACCGAGGCGTTCCTGGTCGCTGACGAGGCCACGGTCACCTTGCCGCCGCCCCGCATCGGGGACGTCCGCACGACGAGGTCCGGCGAGGCGAGGATCGACTGGATGCGCTCCTGACGGAGCTCGGCTGCCGAGGCGATCGCGCTCTGGTCGCGTACCCGCTGATCCTGAATCGCAAAAACGGTCGTGCCCGTGCCGGCTGCCAGGACCACCGCGGCGGCCGCGGCCAGCGTCCACCGCTGGGTGCGGGAACCGCGAAGCTTGCGCTCCGGCTTGATGGTCTCGGGCGGGGGCAGCTGACGGGTACGCCCGACCGCGGCCATCACGCTCGTCTTGAGCTGCGGCGGCGGCACCGACCAGGTGCTGTCCGCCATCCGCGCCGAGGTCTCCCGCAGCTCGTCCAGCTCGGTCCGGCACGACGAGCACTCCTGCACGTGCCGCTCGAACGCGGCCCGTTCGAGGTCGTCAACCGCGTCCAGCACATATGCGCCGACCAGCGAATGAACATCTGTTGGGGTCATGCCGCCACCTCCACACCCAGGCAGTCACGCAGCCGGATCAAGCCGTCGCGCATCCGGGTCTTCACCGTGGGCAGCGGCGCGTTGAGCAGTTCGGCCACCTCGCGGTACGAGTGGCCCTGGTAATAAGCGAGCGTCACGGCCTGTCGTTGCAGCTCGGTCAGGTCGTCCATGCAGCGCCGGACCTGCTGGCGCTCAAGCCGTCCGGAAACCTCGTCGGCAACCTCGTCATAGGGGGTATCGACCGAGGCGGCGCCGACCTTCAGGGTCCGATCGGCCGCCGACTGCTCGGAGCGGACCCGGTCGACCGCGCGACGGTGCGCGATCGTGAAAACCCAGGCCGTCGCCGAACCGCGGGCACCGTCGAAGCGCGCCGCCGTGCGCCACACCTCGACCAGCACCTCCTGGGCGACCTCCTCGGCCTGCGCCGGGTCCCGCAGGACCCGCCTGATCAGGCCGTATACCCGCGGCGCCACCAGGTCGTACAGTTTCGTGAACGCGGCTTCGTCGCCGCGCGCCACGGCCCGTAACAGGTCACCGACGTCGGTCGGGGGCGCTGGGACAGCGGACAGGTGATCCGGCCTCCGCGCCGTTCCGTGGTCCGTCATCGGCTCCGCCTCTCGGTCATCCATGGGCATTCAACGCTGATTCGGCGCAACCGGCTACGTGGATGGGTCGTTTCCGCGTACAACCTGATCCGGGGAGCCCGCGTCTACTGGTCGGACGAGCCGACGGGAGTGCTTGATGGCGGACGGATCGGAAGCGGGGTACGTCGCTTACGTGAGCGGGCGGATACCCGCGTTGCGGCGGCTGGCGTACCTGCTCTGCGGGAATGATCACCAGGCCGACGACCTGGTACAGGAGACGATAACCAAGATCTTCGTACGCTGGTCACAGGTCCGCAAAGCCGAGAATATCGACAACTATGTCCACACGATCCTGGTGCGGACCTTCCTGGACGACCGCCGCCGGGGCTGGTGGAAGGTGTTGCTGGGCACCTCGCCGGAGCGTGCGGCGCCGGCCGGGGCCGCGGTCGAGGATCGCGAGGTGCTCCGCGCGGCGCTGGCCAAGGTGCCCCCGCGGCAGCAGGCGGTGCTGGTGCTGCGGTTCCTGGACGACCGGCCGGTCGCCGAGGTGGCCGAGATCATGGGCTGCAGCCAGGGCACGGTGAAGAGCCAGACCGCGCACGGACTCACGGCGCTGCGGCGCATCCTCGGCGACCAGTACGCCGGCACCTTCACCTACGGGGAGGCCCGATGAGCGACCACGACATCCGACTGCTGCAGCGCCTCGCCTCTTCGCCCTCGGAGCACTCCCGCGTCGACATCGGGCGTGCCGTGTCCGAGGGACGCCGCCGCGTGCGACGGCGCCGCCTAGCCGCCGGAGCGGTGGCCGCGGTGCTGGTAGCCGCGGTTCCGGTCAGCGCCGCCGTCTGGGCGCGGCCCACCACTCACAGCACCCCGGTCTCCCAGGCGCAGGGCTGCGCGCCCGGGGTGAAGCTGCCGGTGCCGGCCGGTAGCAAGAAGTCGTTCGTCGTGGCCGGTGACCGGTCCGGGCGCTACCTGGCCGGCGAGATCGACGGCCGCGCGGCGCTCTGGCACGACGGCGCCCTGGAAGTGGTCGCCGAGGCCGACGGCCCGAGCCGGTTCACCGCGGTCAATGCCTCCGGGCTGGCGGTCGGTGCGGGCTGGGCGTACTCCGCCGGCACGTTCACCAAGCTCGCCTCCCCCACCGCCGCCCTGGCCAATGCCGTGAGCGACAACGGCACCATCGTCGGCGCTCGGGAGCGGAACAACAAAGTCGTACCGGTGATCTGGGACTCCACCGGGGCGGCCGTCCGTGACCTCCCGACGCGCAACGGCGAATCCGGGCAGGCCGTCTGGGTCTCCGACGAGGGCGTCGTCCTCGGCCTGGTCCGCGGGGCGTACTACCGGTGGGGGCCGAGCGCGGGATACACCAACGAGATCAACCTCGACGGTGAGAAGAACCTGATCCTGCACGCGGGTGTGACCAACGGCCAGATGATCGCCGGGAACGTGAACGTGGCCGGGAAGGAGGTCGGCATCCGGGCGTTTGTGCTCTCCGACGCGGAGCGGCTCCCGGACGCCGTGCGCGAGCCCACCGCGATCAACTCACGGAACTGGATCGCCGGCCTCGACCCGGAGACCGGCGCCCTGACGCTGCTGGCCGGCGACGACCTGGTCGCCGTGCCGTCCGGTGATCACGCCGCTGTCACCGCCGTAGCCGCCGACGGCACGACGCTCGGTGGTTACGACGGTGAGGCTGCGACAACGTGGAGGTGTCAGATCACAGGGTGATCGTGCGGCCCGTGGTGATCGACTCGGCGGCGGCGGTCAGGATCCTGACGACCTGGGCGCCGAAGCCGAGGTCGAGCGGCGAGGCCTCGCCGCCACCGGCCGCGCTGATCAGTGAGTCGACCGCCCGGCCGAACGCCTCGACCGGCTCCCACGGCACCGGCGGCACGGGGGCCACGCCGGACTCGCCGTAGAACGCGGCGTCCTCCCGCTCGAGCTTGGGAGGGGCGTCGACCGACAGGGTCAGCGTGGTGATCGTGCCGCCGGCGTGGCGCAGCAGCACGTGGGTCATGTCCCGGTTGCCGGCGAGCGCGGTCACCTGCTCGACCGGGCCGAGCACCGGCAGGACCAGCGCGACCGCGTGCGGGCCGACGTCCCAGAGGCCGCCGCTCTGCTTGCGCCACGCTGACTCGCCGAACGGGTTGCCCTCGCCGTAGATCGAGCCGAGGTGGTCGACGCGGGCCTCGAGCCAGCCGCCGGTGGCCTGGACCGCGGCGAGGAACTCCTGGATCTGCGGCATGAACCGACGGGTGAAGAACACCACACCTTTCGCGTCGCCGGCGGCCGCGGCGGCGACGATCTCGTCGGCGGCCTCGGCGGTGAACGCAATCGGCTTGTCGAGCAGCAGGTGCTTGCCCGCGCGGGCGGCACGCAGGGCGATGTCCGCCTGCACGTCGGGCGGCAGGGCGACCGCGATGGCGTCCACGTCGGCGATCAGCGCGTCGATGTCCGAATACGGCTTGGCGGAGAACTGCTCGGCGAGCGCCGCGGCCTTCTCCGGGTTACGTCCCCACACGCCCACGAACTCGACATCGGGGTGGGCCGCCAGTGCGGGGGCGTGCGCCATGTGGGCCCAGGGCCCCGTACCGAAAAGTCCGAACCTCATGGCCGTGCCGCCTTCCACGCGCTTGGATCACCCGGCCGAAAACTAACACGCCCCGCAGATCAGTACGCTGTGCCCGTGATGAACGGCCCCCTCTCGCTCGCGACGATCGTCGTGGCCCTGGTGCTGGGCGTCTGGTATGTGATCCGGTGCGCGCTGAACAAGGCACCGAGCAACACCGATCTCTGGTCGATGCTCGGTCTCGGCCTGCTGGTCGTCGTCCTCGTCGTGGTGGCGATCGTCGGGCTGTTCGGCCCCGACCGGCCCGCCGACTGGACGACCTTCGTCGGCTACCTGATCACCACCATCGCGTTCGCCCCGGTCGGGGTCTACCTGGCCCGGCTCGAGCCGACCCGCTGGGGACTGCTCATCCTCGCCGTCGCGGCGTTGACGCTGCCGGTTCTCGTGCTGCGCCTGCAGCAGATCGCGGAGGTGACCAGTGGCTGAAAACCCGACCCCCACCCCGGCAAGGCCCCGGGACGCGGCCATCGGCACCGGTCTCGGCCGGGTCCTGCTACTGGTCTACGGCATCTTCGCGCTCTCCGCGAGCGCCCGGGCGCTGGTGCAGATCAGCTCGCACTTCTCCGAGGCGCCGCTGGCGTACCTGCTGTCGGGCTTCGCCGGGCTCGTCTACATCGCCGCCACCGTGGGGCTCGCTATCGGCGGCGAGCGCGGCCGGATCCTCGCGCTCGTCAGCTGCTCGATCGAGCTGCTGGGCGTGCTGGTGGTGGGCACGCTGAGCATCGCCGACGCGGTCGCGTTCCCCGACGACACCGTCTGGTCGCACTACGGCAGCGGATACGGCTACGTGCCCCTGGTGCTGCCCTTCATCGGGCTGTGGTGGCTGTGGCGAAACCGCCCTCGCCCCTAGTTCAGGACGGCCTGCTGGCCGTCGCTCTCGGTGCCGTCTCCTTCATCCCGGGCGTCTCCGCCGCCGGGATGACGCTCGGCGAACTGCCGCACCACAGCATCGACGCCCTCGCCGTCGTGCTGGCCGCGGCCCAGTGCCTGCCGCTCGTGCTGCGCCGCCGTTATCCCGCGACCGTGCTCGGCGTGGTCGGTGTCGCGTTCGCGCTGTACGACTCGATCGGCTACACCCCACTGGCCGCGAGCTGGGGACTGCTCCCGGCGCTCTATACCGCGGGCACCGTGCTGGGCCGGCGCTGGCAGATCGGCGCGGCGGTGGCATATCTGCCGTTCGTGGCGGTGCTGCGCGTACGAGGATCGCAGGAAACCGCCCTCGAATATGTGACGTTCTTCGTGGTGCTCGCCGCGTGCTGGGGAGCCGGTGCCTGGGTGCGCCGCCGCCGCGCCGTCGACGCGGAGGCGGAACGAGCCCGGATCGCCCGTGAGCTGCACGACGTCGTCACCCACCACGTGACCGCGATGGTCGTGCAGGCCGATGCCGCGCAGTACGTACCCAATGCCGACCTCTCCGTGATCAGCGACACCGGCCGGCTCGCGCTGAAAGAGCTGCGGCACCTGCTGGACGTCCTGCACGCGGGCCCGGATCTGAAGATCGGCGAGTTGGTCGAGCGGGCCGTGGGCACCGGGCAGCCCGTGACGCTGCGCGAAGAGGGCTCACCCGAGCTGCTCGCCGCCGGCGCGGAACTCGCGGCCTACCGGGTGGTCCAGGAAGGCCTGACCAACGCCATGAAGCACGCACAGGGCCAGCCCACCAAGGTAAATGTCCGCTACGGCACCTCCGCCACCGAGATCGAGGTCCTCACCGACGGCCCGCCGGTCCAGCACAGCGGCGGCCACGGCCTCGACGGCCTGAAAGAACGGGTCTCGGTCTTCGGCGGCACGGTCAGCTCGGGCGGTCGTCCCGCCGGTGGCTTCCGCCTGTACGCCCGCATCCCCGCGAAAGGCCCCCGCCGATGATCCGCGTCGTGGTCTGCGACGACCAGGCACTGATCCGCTCCGGTTTCGTGGCGATCCTCGGTGCCCAGCCCGACATGGAGGTCGTCGGGGAGGCGTCGGACGGCCCGTCCTCGGTCGCCACGGCGCTGCGCCTGCAACCCGACGTCGTGGTGATGGACATCCAGATGCCCGGTCTCGACGGCATCGAGGCGACCCGCCAACTGGCCGGCCCCGGCGTCGACAACCCGATGAAGGTGCTGGTGGTGACCACGTTCAACGTCGACTCGTACGTCTACGAGGCGTTGCGTGCCGGCGCCAGCGGCTTCCTGCTCAAGGACGCCCGTCCCCCCGAACTGATCGGCGCGGTCCGGACAATCGCAGGCGGCGAGGCGTTGCTCGATCCCGCGGTGACGCGCCAGCTGGTCGGGCGCTTCGCGGCACGGGTACGCCGTGACGAGGGCTCGGCGCTGACCGGTCTCACCCCGCGCGAACTGGAGGTCCTCAAGCTCATCGCCGCGGGCCAGTCCAACGCGGAGATCGCCGCCACGCTCGTGATCAGCGCGGAGACGGTCAAGACGTACGTCTCCCGGATCCTGACAAAGCTGAACCTTCGCGACCGCGTGCAGGCTGTCGTCCTCGCGTACCGGACGGGTCTTGTCTCTGCCGATGGGTGACCATCCCCCGGCAGAGCTACCCCCGATCGTCCTCCCGCGGGCGATGAGAAGGACCCCGTCCGATCAATAGCGTCAACGCCATGAGAACCCTCCTGGCGGCCGTGACCCTGATCGTCCTCAAACTCGTCTTCGGCGACCCGGGCCTGATCCTCGGCCTCGTCGCCGCGACGGCCATGCTCGCGGCCTACTACTTCATCCTGCGCCGCCCGGCCGAGCTGTCGTTCCCGGACGCCCCCCGCGAGGCGGCCACCGGCTTCGGCATCGGCTTCGGGCTCTGCGCCCTCACGGTCACGTTCATCGCCATCTTCGGCATGTACCACGTCGACGCGTTCGGCAGCATCGGCGCATTGTTCACCGCCCTGGGCAGCGCGATCGCCGCAGCCGTCTTCGAGGAACTCCTGATCCGGGGCATCATCTTCCGCCTCATCGAATCCCGCCTCGGCACCTGGTGGACGGTCGCCGTCAGCTCCGCGATCTTCGGCGCCCTGCACCTGCTCAACGACGGCGCCACCCTCACCGGCGTCCTGGCCATCGGCATCGAAGCCGGCGCCCTCCTCGGCCTGGCCTACGTCGCCACCCGCCGCCTCTGGCTCGCCATCGGCCTCCACGCCGCCTGGAACTTCACCGAAAGCGGCATCTTCGGCATCCCCGTCTCCGGCCTCGACGTCAAGGGCCTGCTCGAAGCCCACCTCACCGGCCCGTCAGCCATCTCCGGCGGCACCTTCGGCATCGAAGGCTCCCTCATCACGGTCCTGATCTGCCTCGCCGCCACGGCCGCCCTGACCCGCCACGCCCGCCGCCACGACCGCATCCTCCCCCGCCACCGCCGCGACTACGCCCTCCACGCCTGATGACGACAGCGTCAGTGAAAGTCTTCAGCAGCTGTAGCGCCGCAGACCATCAGGTGATGATGTGCGGAAGGAAGTTGCAGGCGTCCTTGGTGACCAGACCGTCGGTGCCGAGGCCTTCGCGGATGCCCATGCCGGCCGGCTCGCCGTCGATGAGCCAGGAGCCGATGACCGGGTGCACGATGCCCTCGAGTCCTTCGAAGGACGGGAGCTCCAGCAGCTCCTGGACGACGTAGCGGCCGTCGGCGCCGTACTCGGAGGGGTTCTCCGAGATGGTGACGCCGTCTTTGACCAGGGTGACCGAGCCGCCTTCGCGACCCCAGACCGGCTTTTTCGCGTACGACGTGAGCTTGGCCGCCGCGGTTGACTCGGCGAAGTAGGCGGGAAGCAGGTATTTGCTCCGCTCGGGGTCCTTGCCGAAGAGCTTCCACAGGACCGGGAGCAGCGCCTTGTTGCCCAGGAGGGCGGCTTTGTACGGGGGCTCGATCCAGACCGTGCCGCGTTTGGTGGGGTCGGCCATGTTGCGGAAGAAGCCTTTGCCGCCCTCTTCGTTCCAGAACCATTCCCAGGGGTAGAGCATGAAGACGACGTCGATCGGCTCGGATTTGTTCTCCTGGCCGGGGCCGGGGACGAAGAGGACGCGGTCGCCGGCGACGTCCCAGCCGATCTGGCTCATGGCGATGAGTTCCACGGGGTAGCCCGCTTCTTCGGCTGTGGCCATGAGGTAGGCGACGTTCATGCGGTCTTCGCCGGTGGGTTCGCTGGTCTCGTACGCGAAGAAGAGTTTGGGCTTTTCGGGGAGCCACGGGCGGGCTTCGCGGAGTTTGGCGATGTTGCGCCGCCAGGCTCCCGGGTTGGCGGGCTCGCCGTCCTCAGCCTCCCAGCCGACCAGGCGGTCGTGGATCGAATTCCACTGGCGCCACGGGTGCTGGGTGAGGTTGGTCTGGTCGGCCCAGTGCCATTGGACGACCGCGGCCTCGACCAGGGAGGTGGGGGTCTGTGCGTTGTATTCGAGCAGGCGGGGGACGGTGCCGGCGCCGTTGTACCAGAGGTCGAAGCGGCCGTAGACCGTCGGGGAGAAGTCCGGGGTCTGCATCGGGAGCCGGCCGTCGGGGTCCTTGTCCTGGTGGGTCCACGTTTCGGCGTCACCGTCGAACCAGGTACGGATGATCTGCTCGTGCGCGTACTCGGGGATGCCGATCTTGGTGAGGAAGCAGCTCTCCGGGGTGCACACGGAGGTGAAGTAGCCGTCGCGGCGGCCCTGGGCGGTGTGCCGGGGGCACTGCTGGACCATCCAGTCACCCGCGTCGAGGCACATCTGGTAGAGGACGGTGGTCGCCGTCTCCAGCTCCTCGATCTCGGGCTGGCTGAAGTCGTAGTACGGACCTTCCTGCCAGTACGACATCATCGTGCCGTCGGGCAGCTCGGTGTCGTTGTAGGTGAGGCCGAGGCTGTAATTGGTGAGTTTCCAGCCGTCGCGGACCGGGCCGTACGGGATGCGGCGCACGGGTCAGCTTCCCGACTTGCTGGTGGTGCCGCTGCCGCCCTTGCCGACGACGCTGGTCTTCACCGTGCCGTTGCCGACCTTGCCGGTGGACGGCAGGCCGAAGGAGCGCCGGGCGGCCGCGTCGTTGTAGGCGAACTTGGAGCCGCCCGACGGCAGCCGGGAACCGATCGGATAGCCGGACCGGTATCCGGACGAGTGCCAGATGAAGAATCCGCCGCCGCCACCGCTGCCGTGATAGTTGTCGTCGCAGTAGTCCTCGTCGACGATCACGCCGTTCGCGTCCGCGCAGTAGAAGCCCTCGTCGTGATACTTGTTGCCGTTGTCGCACGCCGCCGCGCCACCCGCGGCGAGCAGCAGAAAAGTGCTGGTCAGCGACACGCTTCGCGAGGTCATCCGTCGGTTCACAGTCGGCTTCTCCACCCTTTCGTGGTCCGGGTCGCCCATTCCTTTGTAGCGACCCGGATCAACACCCCCGTCAGGCGCGCGGGCCACCTGCCACATAGATGACCTGGCCCGACACGAACCCGGCGCCTTCACTGACCAGGAAGGATACGGTGTTCGCGACGTCTTCGGGGCGCCCGGCCCGCGCGACCGGGATCTGAGCGATCGCGGCCTTCTGGAAGTCGGCGAAATCGACACCGACGCGGGCGGCCGTCGCGGCGGTCATATCGGTCACGATGAAGCCGGGCGCGACCGCGTTGGCGGTGACGCCGTAACGGCCGAGCTCGATGGCGAGGGTCTTCGTGAAGCCCTGCAGACCGGCCTTGGCCGCGGCGTAGTTGGCCTGGCCCCGGTTGCCGAGCGCGGACGTGCTGGAGAGGCTGACGATGCGGCCCCACCCGGCGTCGACCATGTGTTTCTGCACGGCCCGGCTGAACAGGAACGCGCCGCGCAGGTGGACCGCGATCACGGTTTCCCAGTCGTCGTCGCTCATCTTGAAGAGCAGGTTGTCGCGGAGCACGCCGGCGTTGTTGACCAGCACCGTGGGCGCGCCGAGCTCGGCGACGACCTTCTCGACGGCGGCGGTGACCTGGGCCGGATCGGACACGTCGGCGCCGACGGCCAGGGCGGTGCCACCGGCGTCGTGGATCTCGGTGACCGTGTTGGCGCAGGCACCCTCGTCGAGGTCGACGACCGCCACGGCAAGCCCGTCTGCTGCGAGCTTGCGGGCGGTCGCCTCCCCGATCCCCCGTGCGGCACCGGTGACGATCGCTACCCGACTCGGCTGGGTCATGTTCGTGGCCTCCCGCAGATCAAATTGATCGGTCGGCCGACTCTAACCCAGGTGTTACCGGTCGGTTAACAGTGCCGCGAGCGATTTATTTCACTAGCAGTGCAACATCTCAGGGGTGGCGCTTGAGCCGGATCCAGCGGTATCCGTACCCGCCGATCGGCAGGGCGTCGAGCTTGCCCAGATCGGGGTATTTCTGGTCGGCGAGCACGTCGTTGGGGAACTCCGCCTCGGGCTCCAGGCTGCTCAGGTCGACCACTCCCTCGGACTCCCCGAGGTTGTGGATGAAGACCATGGTCCCGGTCTCGGCGTCCGCCCGGTGCACCAGCACGCCCGAGGGCACCGGCACGTCGACGTTCTTGCAGGTGCCGCTGCCGACCTCGGGGGCCTCGCGGAGCGTACGGATCATGCGCTCGAACCAGGACAGCAGCGACTGCGGATCGTGACGCTGGAGCGTGACGTTGATCTTCTCGTAGCCGTACTCGGGGTCCGACACGACCGGGCGCACGAGGGTGTCGGACGTCGAGAAACCGCCGTTGGGCAGCGACGACCACTGCATCGGCGTACGGATGGCATTGCGGCCCTCCTGGGTGAGGTCGTCACCCATCCCGATCTCCTCGCCGTAGCGGATGACCGGCGTGCCCCGCAGGCTGAACTGCAGCGCGTAAGCGAGCTCGATCCGCCTGCGCTCACCACCCAGCATCGGGGCGAGCCGGCGCCGGATGCCCCGGCCGTACAGCTGCATGCTCTCGTCGGGACCGAACTGCTCGAAGACCTCGTCGCGCTGCTCGACGGTGAGCCGGGAGAGGTCCACCTCGTCGTGGTTGCGCAGGAACGTCGCCCACTGGGCACCGGACGGCAGCTTCGGGGTGTCCTGCAGCGCGTCGATGATGACCTCGGGGTGCCGACGGGCCAGCGCGAGCATCAGCCGGCCGTTGAGCATGAAGTCGAACAGCATGTGGATCCGGTTGGCCGAACCGCCGTCGTCACCGAAGAAGTGCTTGAGCTGGTCGGGCTCCACATTGGCCTCGGCGAGCAGCACCGCGTCGGCCTTGCGCCACTGCACGTGCTGGCGCAGATCGGTCAGAAAGTCCAGGTCCTTGGGCGGGTTGGGGTTGCCCGGCTGGGTCTCCTCGATGATGAACGGCACGGCGTCCATCCGGAACCCGGCGACGCCCAGCTGCAGCCAGAACGCGCAGATCTTCTTGATCTCCTCGCGGACCTGCGGGTTGTTGATGTTCAGGTCCGGCTGGAACTTGTAGAAGCGGTGGTAGAACCACTTCTTGGCGGTGCGGTCGTAGCTCCAGGTCTCGTTCTGCTCACCCGGGAAGACCATGCCCTGGTGGCGGTCGGACGGCTGGCTCTCGGACCAGACATACCAGTCGTGGTACGCGGATTCGGGCGACGACCGCGCCGACTGGAACCACGGGTGCTGGTCCGACGTGTGGTTCACCACGAGGTCGATGATGACCTTGATGCCCCGGTTACCGGCCTGGTGCAGCAACTCCGCGAAGTCGCCGAGGTTACCCAGGCGCGGGTCGACGTTGTAGAAGTCTGCGACGTCGTACCCGTCGTCGCGGTTCGGCGTCGGGTGGATCGGATTGAGCCAGAGGCAGGTGATCCCCAGGCGGGCCAGGTAGTCCAGCCGTCCGATCAGCCCACGGATGTCACCGACACCGTCACCGTTGGAATCCGCGTACGTGTCGAGGTCGAGGCAATAAATGACGGCCTTCTCATACCACCGGTCGCTCATGCCCCCTTACATGACCGCGACGGCGGTTCAGGAAACCCCTGGTCCATGCCACAGGGCGGATCTTCTCCAGCGACAGGAAGCTCGCGAGGGCCGCCAGGTGCGGCGCGAACGAGATCGTGATGGTGGCGAACGTGGCCACGTGGAACGAGTAGAAGAACGCGACCATCCAGTTGCGCCGGCGGGGTGTGAGGAAGAAGATCGCCGGGCTGCTCAGCTCGAAGACCATGATCCCGATCTGGGCGAGAATCAGCAGGTACGGGACGCCGGCGATGAGGTCGGCGAGGTCGGTGCCGCGGCGGATGATCGCGCGGGCCAGCACCGAGCTCGTCACCCAGTCGAGGCCACCGAAGCGGACCTTGGCCCAGGCGGCCAGGAAGTACGTGCAGATGGCCGCTATCTGGGTGACCCGCAACGCCCAGCCGCCGGCCTGCGTACGCGTGGGATCGCCGTGTCTCGCCCGACCGGCAGTGGGCAGTGCCGCGAGCGCGACCAGCAGCCCGACCCGGTCGTGGTCGACCTTGCCGTAGCTCATCGCGATGACCATCCACTCGAAGTAGAGCGCGAAGACGGTCCAGCCGAGCAGGCGCGGAGCACGCCCGGTCGCGGCGGCGAGCGCCAGCACGATCAACACCCAGAAGATGGTGTGTACGAGCAGAGGTGTCGGGGTCGGCAGGTGCAGCAGCCGGCCCACGAGCAGCGGCTGGTAGAGGTCGCCCGGGGTGCTGGCGTGGTTGCGCACCCACGGCGTGAAGATGACCAGGTCACCGGCGACGAAGAGATAGACCAGCGTCCGGAACGCCGCGATCCGCCCGCGCGGCACCGCCTCGGTCAGCCAGGCCGCGATGCGGTTCATCGGGTCACCGTCCAGTGCGCGACGACCTCGTCGTGCGACTCACCGGTCGGCCGGGCATGCTCGATGCCCACCCAGTGGACGACGATCTCGACGGTGGCCAGCGGCGGGGCATCGGGGCTCTTGTCCGCGTACGCGATCGCCACCTGCTGCAACCGGCTCGGGTCGTCGACGTACTCCTGCTGCTGGCCCTCGATCTCGGCCCGGCGCAACCCGCTGTTGGACTCGTTCAGCTCGATCGTGCGCCCGGTGGTGTCGACGCCCTCCAGCCGGGTGTCCGGGGCGTCCGCGTTCGGGTCGGGCGCGGTCGAATACATCCGGAACGGGCCGAACGGGAAATCGTCGTCCTGACCCCACAGGGTGCCGATCAGCAGCAGCAACGCCCCGAGCGCGGTCACCACGACCCGGATCGTGCGGCCCCGCGGGCTCAATGTCTCTTCCATCGTCCCCGAAACTTACCGGCTGCGTGCCAGCGTCCTTCTACCTGGCCAGATCAGCGGGAGCGTGGCCAGCGCGGTGATCACGGCGGGCAGGGCCAGCAGGTAGAACGCGGCCGATCCGGCGACACCGCTGGTGACCGTGCTGCGTGCCGACATGTCGACCGCGTCCTCCAGGAGCGGCTGCCCGGCCGCGATCGCCGCGAGGCCGGCCAGCATGACGCCGAGGGCCGGGCGAACCTCCGCGTCGGCCCGCCACAGGGCGCTGCCGGTGAGGAAAACCCCCGCGAGAAACAAAGGCACAGATACTGCGGACCGTACGCCGTCAAGCGCCACGAGGTAGGACACGCCCCCGGACATCCCCGCCAGGAACACTCCGGTGGACAGCCGGGTGACACCGCGGCGGCCGAGGATCCGGGCCGGGCGTCGACCACGGGTTGCGTACGCCAGCAGCCCCACCAGCGCCGGAACGGCCACCAGCAGCCAGCCGGACGCGAGCCAGCGTGGCGTGCCACCGTCGGCGAACGCGAGCACCGATATCTCCAGGAGGCCGGCGAGCACGGCCAGAGCGACGGCGATCCAGCGCCAGCCGAGGGTCAGCGCCGCAGCGACGAGGATCCACCCGAGCGAGCGCAGCAGCAGGTCGGTCGATTGGACCACCATGTAGGCGCCCGGGAAGCTGTGCTCGTCCGCGGAGGCGAGCCAGGACATCGGCCAGGCGATCCGGCGCAGCGGGACGACCGCCAGCACGAACGAGCCGAACAGGGCAGCGACGACGGCGGCATCACGACGGCCCAGGTCCGGGCCGGCCGAGGGCGCGCCGAGCAGCCGGACGATCAGGCCGTTGCGGAGCACGTCGGCGATGTCGGGCAGGCTCGGCCGGCGCTGTCCGGGACGGGCGCCGGACATGAGAACGCCGACCATCTCGTCGCCGTACTCGTGGCGGTGCCCGGCGGGGTAGATCGCGAGCAGCCGCCGGTAGCGGGTCTCCAGAGCGGTCATGCGGCGAGCATATACCGGTCATGGGTATATACGCGAGATGGTTCGTACTCTGGTGATCGGGTACCAGACCTGAACCCCTCGACCAGCCCCTCCACTGAGCAAGGAGTGCCGATGAGTGAGCCGTACCCCCTGGCGGCCGAAACCGATCTGAGCCGGCTCAGCGGTCTGACCGGCTGGGTCGCGTCCGTGATCGAGTCGCTCGGGGCGCTGGGTGTCGGCCTGCTCGTGGCGCTGGAAAATCTGATCCCGCCGATCCCCAGCGAGATCGTGCTCTCCATGGCCGGCTTCCTGGCCAGCGAGGGCCGGGTCGACCTGGTCCTCGTCACGATCGCCGCGACAGCCGGGTCGGTGGTCGGCGCGCTCGCGCTCTACTGGCTGGGCCACGCTCTCGGCGAGGAACGGCTGCGCCGCTGGCTCGACCGGATCCCGCTGGTCGACGCGGACGACCTCAACACCGCGGACCGCTGGTTCGAGAAGCACGAGAAGTCAGCGGTGCTCTTCGGGCGGATGGCTCCCGTGGTCCGCAGCCTGGTGTCGATCCCGGCCGGGGCCAACCACATGAACCTCGGGCTCTTCACGCTCTTCACCACGATCGGCAGCGCCGTCTGGAACACGTTGTTCGTCGGCGCCGGGTATGCCCTCGGCTCCCGCTGGCAGGACGTCGAGAAGTACAGCCACTGGTTCGACTACGCGATCTGGGCGTTCTTCATCATCGCGATCGGCAGCTGGGTGACCAAGAAGGTCCGCAAACGCAGGCGCGCGGCCGCGGATCTGTAGAGATCCACGACCGCACGTCACCCCTTGCGAGCAAAGTTCCGTTTTTACAATCTGTTTCCGCCGCGGGTAGGGACAGCCCGTTTAGAAACCGGCGCTGATGCGGGTGAACTCCCAGTCGGACTGGGCGATGCCGGAGCAGTCGGAGACCACGCCGCCGCCGGCGCAGCCACGGTCCCGGTTGACCGACCAGAAGGTGAAGCGCGCGAAGTTGTTGGTCTTCGCGTAGTCCCGGATCCGGGTCCAGGTGTCCGTGGTGGTCAGCTCCTGCTGGTCGGAGAGGCCGTTCATGCCGGAGATGCCCATGTGCGAGTACGCCTGCGCGTCGGTGTAGCCGAAGGTCGTCTTGAGCTGGCTCTTCAGACCCTCCGAGGCGCCGACCGTGGCGGCGTACATGTCGGTGCCGCCGAAGTCGAACGGCATCTGCGCGAAGATGTCGATGTTCGCGCCGAGCGCCTTGGCCTGCGTGATCAGGCGGATGCCGTAGTAGTTCGGGCCGGTAGGCGACGTACCGAAGGTGAGGATCGTCTTCACGGTCGGGTTCTTCTGCTTGACGATCTTGAGGGCGCCGAGGATGCGGTCCTGCACGACGGCGTTCTCGAACTCGTCGGAGTTCTCGATGTCGATGTCGATCGCCTGCAGGCCGAAGGCGTCGATCACCTTCTGGTACGCACCGGCGAGCAGCTCCGGGGTGGCGCAGTTCGGGCCGAGCTTGTTACCGCTCCAGCCGCCGATCGAGGGCACCACGCTGCCGCCCGCGGCCTTGATCGCGGCGATGGTGCTGGCGTGCACGCCGCCGGTCAGGCCACCCTCGCCGTCCCAGACCGGGTTACACCCGTTGGCCAGCACGAACGCCATAGTGAACGCGCGGATCCCGGTGGCGTTCATGACGGTCGACGGCGCCGGCGGGTTACCCCAGCCAGGATAGATGTACGGCGCGGCCGCCATCTTGGTGCCGCTCGACGGCGGCGTGGTCGTGGGAGGCGTGGTCGTGGGCGGTGCCGTGGTCGGCGGGGTGGTGCCGCCACCGCAGGCGCCGTTGTCGGTCCAGACGTCCCACTGGCCGCTGTGCGTGGCCGGGCTCTCGTTCTGGGTCCACCACTTCGCCGTGTAGTTGTGGGCGTTCTGCGACGCGGTCTGGCCACCGGTGTAGACCGCGCTGGAACTCCACGCCGTGACGCAGGCGACGGCGGCGTTGGAGGCGGTCATGGGGATGATCGCGGTGGCGGCTGCCGTCGTGGCGACGGCTATTCCGACGAGGAGTTTCCGCTTCAGTTTCATGGGGATGGCTCCGGCTCAGGGAAGGGCGTGGACGTGGGGGGAGACTGCGTTGGCCCAGCCGTTGCCGGCGGTGACGTCCCAGTTGATCGACCAGGTCATCGCGCCGCGCAGGCCGGGATAGGTGTGCGGGGGCTTGAACGTGCCGCAGTTGGTGCCGAGTGCCAGACAGTCGAGCGCCTGGTTGACCACGGCCGGCGAGACGTAGCCGCCGCCCGCCGCGCTGGTGGTGGCGGGGAGGCCGATCGCCACCTGGTCGGGGCGCAGGCCGCTCTCCAGCTGGATGCAGGCCAGCGCGACGATGAAGTTGACCGAGCCCTGGCCGTACGCCGCGTTGTTGTCGCAGCCGAGCATCGCGCCGGAGTTGTAGAACTGGGTGTGGACGACCGTGAGGATGTCCTTGATGTCCAGCGCGAGCTTGAAGTACGAGCCCGCCGGGTTCTGCATGTCGATCGTCTGCGGCGCCATCGTGATGATCAGGTTCGCGCCGGCCTTGGTGCGCAGGCTGCGTAGCGCCTGACCCATGTACGTCGGGTTGAGCCCGTTCTCCAGGTCGATGTCGACGCCGTCGAAGCCGTACGTCTGCATCAGCGACCAGACCGAGTTGGCGAAGTTCGTCGCGGCCGTCGCGTCACCGACCGCCACCGAGCCCTTCTCCCCGCCGACCGAGATGATGACCTTCTTGCCGCGCGAGTGCAGCGTGGCCACGTCCGCCTTGAACTGCTCGTTCGTGTAGCCGCCGACGCTCGACGACAGGCCCGGGTCGATGCTGAATGTGACCGCACCCGCCGTGGTGGTCGCATCCGCGAACGCCACCGCGACGAGGTCGTACGTGCTGGGCACCGCGGCCAGCTTGATCTCGTTCGCCGGGTTGTCGAAGTTCTGCCAGTAGCCCGTGACGAAGTGCTTGGGCAGCGTCCCCGAAGAGGGCGGCGTAGTGGTCGGCGGGGTCGTCGTGGGCGGCGTGGTGGTCGGAGGTGTTGTCGTGGGGGGCGTCGTCGTGGGCGGTGCGGTTGTCGGCGGGGTCGTGCCGCCGCCTTCGCATGCGCCGTTGTCGGTCCAGACGTCCCACTGGCCGCTGTGCGTGGCCGGGCTCTCGTTCTGGGTCCACCACTTGGCGGTGTAGTTGTGGCTGTTCTGGGCGGCGGCCATGCCACCCGTGTAGACGGCGGTGCTGCTCCACGCGGTGGAACACGCGACGGCGGCGCTCGCCGAGGCCGCCACATAGATAGTCGAACCGGCCGCCGCGAGAACCGCGGCGGCCGTCAGAACTACGGATCGGCGCATGGGGATGGGCCTTCCACGGGGATGAGTGGGGGTGGCCCAATTATTAGGAGTGTTAACAGACGCTGTAAAGGCATCTGTAAAGTTAAATTTCTTTAAGGTGGCCCGCCAGGTGGCCCGCCAGGTGGCCCGCCAAGTGGCTTCAGCGGCGGAACTGGAACCAGATTGATGTTCACGAAGTCGGCGGCCTGACCGCTCGTGAACGTCAGGAACACAGTGTGTGTCCCCGACACCGCGGAGACGTTGGCCGCGACCGACTGCCACGACTGCCAGCCACCGGTGCCCGCGATCGCGAAGGAACCGATCGGGGCGTTGCTCCGGCTGTCGATGCGCACCTCGACGAGGCCGCTGACGGCTCCGGTCGCGCCCGATGCCGCACGGGTGACGAAGTCGAGCGCTCCGCCCGTACCAAAATCGACGTTGTTGAACTGCAGCCAATCGCCATTGGCGAGGTTGCCTACGTCCTGGCCACCCTCGGAGCAGGTTTCCGTCAGTACGGCCGACGCGGCGTCGTAGGACTCGGCCTGGATCGCGCCAAAAGCATCCCGCGAACCACTGCTCCCACCGCCGCCACCTTTGGAATAGACGGCGCTGCGGTCCCACTCGATCGCGTGCGTGTGGAAGGCGGATTGGCAGCTCGAGCCGGGGCAGGCGCGGCTGGCGACAATTCCGGTGGTCTCGTTGCAGGGACCACCGGGGTTGACGGCGCAGTGCAGCACGCCCTAGACGGAATTGATCCCGCGGGCCAGTAACCGATCGCCTGGGACCCCGTCACATTCGGCATCTGGATCCGGCTCTCGATGCGCAGCACCCCACCGGCCGCGGGCCTGAAATTGGAGCGCTGCGTCTCGACCCGCCCCGACGTCCACTGCCCGGAACTGCTGCGCACCGGCGTGATCCGCAAATTGCCGGAGCCGTCCGGTGAAGTCGTCCGCCCAGACCTGCGTCCACCCCGAGGGCGGCGTGGGGAGGGAGGCCTGGACGGAGACGGCGGCAGAGGCGACGAGGACTGCGGCGACGAGCACGGTTCTCATGAGGACTCCTGAGGGTCTCAAGAGCGCTCTCAGAAAAGTTTCGCCGCCGTTTTGTATTGATGTCAATCAACCCTGCAAGTGCAGATTTCAGCGGCGCAGGATCAATTGCTCCAGCGCTGTCCACGCCGTCGAGGTGACCAGGTAAAGGCCCACGGCGAGCGGCAGCCAGGCGATCGCCGCGATACTGAGATACGGCATCCAGCGCAGGAGGCCCTGCGGCATCCGCTTCGAGGACCACCACGCCAGGAACCCGGCAAGGGCCAGCAGCACGAGGAAGATCGGCAGGCCCGCGAGCAGGTGTGCGGTGAGTGGCACGCCGAAGAGCGTTCCGGACACGGACTGCACCTGGTGGTACATCAGCATGAAGAACGGCGCCTGCGCCAGGGCCGGCAGCAGCGCCGCCCACGGGCTGATCCCGTTCGCGCGCTGCAGGGCGAGGCTCTCGGTGGCCAGGGTCATCGGGTTGTCGCGGTGCTTCTCGCGCAGTGCGGCGAGCTCGGGGGCGAGGGCGGCGCTGCGCTTGGCGGCACGCGCCTGCAAATAGGAGAGCGGGCTGATCAGGAGGCGTACGGCCATGGTGAGAACGACGATGGCCAGCGCAGGAGTCAGGACAGCATCAAACACGGTGGGGTCATCCCTACGGTCCGGAGAACGGGCTTATGACAGCGCGATTACCGGAGACGGGGACGGGGCTCGAGGACGGGGCCGACCGGCGGCGTCCGGGTCGAGGGACCGGGGCAGGTGCTGGATCTCGGCGCCGACGGCCCGGGCCCGCCGCACGAGAAGCGGCCGGGGCGCCGTCATTCCCGCGACGGCCAGGGCCACCAGCAGGGCGACGGCCACCGCGGCCAGGCCCATCAAAAGATGGGGCGACGACGCGGCGGGGCTCTGCAGAGCGACAAACGCCCAGAACCCCAGCAGCACCATGCGATGAACGGTACGCCTGAGGAGCAACACTCGTTTTCCGCAGAACACCGGGGGGTACGTTGCGGCGCATGGCGACTTCGGAGAGTTCAGCAGGTGCGACGACCATCTCCGAGGAGATGCGGGGCGAGGCCGAGTCACAGGGTCTGCTGACCCTCGGTGTCGAGGAGGAATACCTGCTCGTCGACGCGGTGGAACCCCGAGCGGTCGAGGCCGTCGAGGAGGTGTTCGACCTCGTCCCCGATGACCTGCGCGAGTCGGTGCAGCACGAGTTCCAGCGCAGTCAGATCGAGACCGCGAGCCCGCCACAGCTGGAGCTGAGCGGGCTCTACAACGCGTTGCAGCGGCAGCGCGCCGGCATCGCTGCCGCCGCGGCGGCAGCTGGAGCCCGGCTCGTCGCGGTCGGTGCTGCCCCGGCCATCGGGCCGAACACGCGTGTGGTCGACAACCCCCGCTACCACCGGATGCGCGAACGCTTCGGCGACCTCGCCCCCGGCGCCGGGCTCTGCGGCATGCACGTCCACGTCAGCATCCCGGACTCCGAGACCGGCGTGCAGATCCTCAACCATCTGCGTCCCTGGCTGCCGATCTTCCAGGCAGCGACCGCGAACTCCCCGCTCGCCGGCGGCCACGACACCGGCTACTCGAGCTGGCGGTCGGTGATGTGGGAGCGCTGGCCCACCGTCGGACCGGCGCCCTACCTGCAGTCGTTCGAGCACTACGAGACGCTGGTCGCCGATCTCGAGGCGAGCGGTGCGATGCTCGACGAGGGCATGCTCTATTGGTACGCACGCCTCGCCGCCCGCTACCCCACCGTCGAGATCCGCATGGGCGACGTCTGCCCCTCCCTCGACGACACGCTGCTCCTCGCGGCCCTCGCACGGGCGCTGGTGTCGACGCTGCTGAACGACGTACTCGACGGAAAGCCGGCGCCCGACGTGCCGCACCCGTTGCTCGTCGCGGCGCACTGGCGGGCGGCGAAGGACGGCCTGGAGGGCCTCAACATCGACATGGCGACCCGCGAACCGAGGCCGGCGTGGCGACTCGTGCGCCAGCTCTTCGACTACGTGCGCCCCGAGCTCGACCGCCACGGCGACCTGGAGATGGCGACGATCCTGATGGGCCGGCTGCGCTCGCACGGCACCGGCGCCGCCCGGCAGCGCGCGATCCTGTCCCAGCAGGGCACGGTCGCGGATGTCGTCGACTGGCTCGCCCGGACCACCGCCGGCGCGGCCCCGCGGTGAAACTCGTCGTGATCGGCGCGGACGCCGCGGGGATGTCCGCCGCCTCGCAGGCCCGCAGGCGCAGGACCCCGGACAAGCTCGAGATCGTGGCGTTCGAGCGGGGGAACTTCACGTCGTACTCCGCGTGCGGGATCCCCTACTGGATCAGCGGGGTGGTGCCGGATCGCGACGCGCTGGTCGCGCGGACGCCGGCTGAGTTCGAGAAGGCCGGGGTGCGCGTACGGATGCGGCATGAGGTCGTGGCCATCGACCTGGACCGGCGCGAGGTGGTCGCCCGGGACCTGGAAGGCGGGGGCGAGATCCGGGAGGGCTTCGACGAGCTCCTGTACGCCGCCGGCGCCGTCCCCGTCACCCCCGACTGGGCACGGGTCGACGGTGGCGGCGTGTTCGGCGTTCAGACGCTCGACGACGGCACTGCGATCAAGGCCTGGCTGGAGAGTGATCCGAAACCGCAGCGCGCGGTCGTGATCGGTGGCGGCTACATCGGCGTCGAGATGGCCGAGGCGATGATCAAGCACGGCCTCGACGTCACGCTGCTGGAGAAGTCGTCGCAGCCGATGTCCACGGTCGACCTGGACATGGGCGAGCGTGTCCGCGCGGCGATCGACGGTCTGGGGATCACGGTCCGCACCGGCGCGCACGTGCAGGGGATCGAGACTTCCCACGGACGGGTACGAGCGGTGGTCACCGAGGACGGCACGGTTCCGGCAGACATCGTGGTGCTGGGTCTGGGCGTACGCCCGAACACCAGCCGCGCCGTCGAGTCCGGCATCCCCGTCGGCGTGACCGGCGGTCTGCGTACCGACCTGCGAATGCGCGTGGTCGGACCGGAGGGCCACGTCGAGGGCCTCTGGGCAGCCGGGGACTGCGTGCAGACGACGCACCGGATCAGCGGCCAGCCGATGCACGCGCCGCTCGGCACCCACGCCAACAAGCAGGGGCGGGTCGCGGGCATCAACCTCGGCGGCGGTTACGCCACGTTCCCCGGCGTGATCGGCACCGCGGTCACGAAGGTGTGCGACCTGGAGGTGGCGCGGACCGGGCTCAGCTCGAAGGAGGCGACCCGGGCCGGCTTCGAGTACGTCACGGCCACGGTGGAGTCGACCAGCCGGGCGGGGTACTACCCGGGTGCCGAGACGATGACGGTCAAGATGATCGCGGAGCGGCGTACCGGGCGGCTGCTCGGCGCGCAGATCGTCGGCCGCGAGGAGGCCGCGAAGCGGATCGATGCGCTCGCGATCGCGGTCTGGAACGAGATGACGGTCGAGGAAATGACCGCCCTCGATCTGAGCTACGCACCCCCGTTTGCCCCGGTGTGGGATCCGGTTCTCATCGCAGCACGGAAAGCGACGGACGCCCTACTCGCCGCCGACCAGGGATAACTACCAAAGGTGAGCCCTAGGTCACGAATTCGGTATCGTCTTTGATCATGCGGCACGGTATCCATGACGAATGCCGCCGCAACCCCCCAAACGTACGGCGACCGGAAACGCGCCGCGCCACGCGGCCGTTCCGGCCCCGCGCGCCCATGTCAGCGGCGCCCTTACCAGTGGCACCGGGGGCTTCCCCCACGTCGAAGTCCTGGAGGGTGAGACCACCCTCGGCCGCCACCGCCGCCCGGAGTCGCTAGCCGACCCGACCACCCTGCGACCCGCCCCGACGCAACGCGTCGCGGGCGGTCGCCGCACGTCCCTGGACCTGACGCCCCGGTCCACCACCGGCACGCCCCGCCTTTCCACCGGCCAACTTCCCACCGGCCGTTCTTCTACCGGCCCTAAGAATCGCGCGCCCCGCGGCCGGCACTACAAAGCGGCCGAGGAACGCGCCATCACGGTGCGCCCACTTTCAGTGACGCGCTCCGGGTCCGGGCCCGCCATCGGCTCCCACCGCGCACCCGGCACGCTGCCCATCGAGTCCTGGCTGCTCATCGGCCGGCACCGGCAGCAGGCCCTGCTCGCCGCCCTGGTCGCGGTCGGCATCATGCTGATCGTCTTCCCGATGCAGCAGCGCGACACGGGCACCGAGGTCGACACGATCACCGCAGGCCAGGCCATCACCACGACCGCCAAGCCGAAACCGGCCACGTCGTCCTCAGCGCCGCGAGGTGCGGCACCGGCCACAGCTCAGCCCGCCACCTCCGAGGCGGCGGCCCCAGCTCCGTCGGCACCCCCCGGCTCCACCCCCGCGGCCGCTGCCCCTTCCGCGCAGGCCGCTTCCGCACCGCCGACCGTCGCCCCGGCGACCCTGGTCCCGGCCGGCACCGGCCCCGGCCAGTCCCTGCGCACCACCGGCACCAACACGGTGGCGCTGACCTTCGACGACGGCCCCGACCCGGTCCAGACCCCGAAGATCCTCGCCCTGCTCGACAAATACCAGGTCAAAGCCACGTTCTGCCTCGTCGGCTCGCAGGTCGCCCGGCACCCCGAGATCGTCCGCGACATCGTCGCCGCCGGTCACACCCTGTGCAACCACACCTGGGACCACAGCCTGACCATCGGCAAGCAGAAACCGGAAGCCATCCAGAAGGACCTGCTCCGCACCAACGAGGCCATCCGCGCCGCGGTGCCCGGCGCGGAAATTCCGTTCTTCCGGGCCCCGGGCGGCAACTTCAGCGACACCCTCGTCCAGACGGCGTACACGGATGGAATGGTCTCGCTCTACTGGCAGGTCGACCCGAGCGACTGGGACCATCCCGACAAGGAATCGGTCACCCAGCACATCGCCAAGGTCACCAAGAACATCCAGGAGAACACGAAGCCCGGCTCGATCATCCTGTCCCACGACTTCAACCAGCCGGACACCATCAAGGCCTACGAAACCCTGGTCCCCTGGCTCCAGGAACGCTTCGCCCTCGGCCTGCCGACAATCCCGCCGGTCGCCTCGGCCCCGGCCGCCTCACCGTCGGCCTCGGCACCCGCGCTCTAACGATCTTTCTGGCAGGTCGCACACCAGTAAAGGTTGCGGCCTGCCATCTCTCCCCGCAGAATCGGCGACCCGCAAACCAGGCAGGGCTGCCCCGGCCGCCGATACACATAAACCTCACCACCGTGCCGGTCGATGCGCGGAGCCCGCCGCATCGCCTCCGGAGTATGTGCGGTGTGGACGGTGTCGATCCGCCCCCGCACAACCCCCTCCTTCATCAGGGCCCGCAGGTCATCCCAGATCTCCACCCACTGCGCCGCACCGATCGCCCGCCCCGGCGTGGCCGGCGCCAGCCCTGCCCGGAACAACACCTCATTCGCATAGATCAGCCCGCACCCCGCCACGACGGTCTGGTCGAGCAGCAGCGCAAAAAGGGCTTTGGAAGACGACCCCACCTTTCGGTACGCCGTGAGCGCATCAGCATCATCCCGAAGCGGATCCTGCCCCAACCGCACCCGAATAGCGTCAACCTCCACCGGCGAAAGCACCTCACAAGCGGTCGACCCCCGCAACTCCAGCCAATGCGCGTCCCCGCTCATCCGCATCCGCAACTGCCCCACGGGCGCCGGAACGGGCAGTTCCCCGTCGGCGAACTTGCCATAAAGTCCGAGGTGGATATGCAGGCTCAACTCACCCGCAAAATGGTGAAACAAATGCTTCCCATAAGCCTCGGTATCTTCCAGCCGCCGCCCGCTGACCAACCCGGCCCCATCGGCGAACCGCCCCTGCGGACTGTCAACATCCACAACCTGCCCGGCGAACAACTCCCGATGACGAGCCGCAAGCCGATGAATCGTATGTCCCTCTGGCACACACCAGACGTTAGCGCGACCCCCCGGTCTCGTTCCCGAGGGTCATTCGGGTCTCGTTCCCGAGGGTCATTCGGGTCTCGTTCCCGAGGGTCACTCGGGTCTCGTGCCCGCGGGTCATTTCGCAGGAGGACGCACGAAGGGGCGAGGATCGCAACGCTGGGATCCTCACCCCTTCGTCATGCAGGCGACATCGGTGTGGATGCGCCTTGTCCATCCGCCCTGATCAGCTACCAGCCCTGATCAGAGCTACCAGCTCTGATCAGCTACCCAGGCTCGAGTACAGGCTGTCCGGGGCCTCGGTGATCTCGGTGGCGGCCGGGCGCTTGGCGTCGACCTTGGTGCCGTAATCGGTGTAGAGGACCTCGAGGGGCTGAGCCTGCTGGCCGCTCACGGCGGGGAGCTGGATCGTCAGCGCCGAGAGGCGGCCCTGGTCGTCGAGGCCCGCGGTGAAGGGAACGTTCTGGGCCTGACTACCCCACGCGGTGATCATCTTCTGGTCGACACCGGCAACGCCCGCGGCCTTGGTCAGGTCGAGCGTGCCCGCGTAGCTGCCTGACCCGGTCTGGCGCACGTCGGTCGTCGAGGTCAGCAGCTGCGAGGTGTTGGCCGGGTCGATCTGCCCGGGCCGAAGACCGGTGTTGGCACCCTCGGGCAGCCGCGACACGTCGAGGTGGGTCCACGTGCCGGCCTTCGTCACGCCCGGCACCTGCACGTAGAGATCCTGGTCGACCAGAAGCGTCTTGACCTCGATCTGCGTGTTGGGCCCGGTAGCGGTAAGCGTGGCCGTGCCGACCCCGTTGGGCGAGTCGATCAGCCCGTCGACCTTGAAGCCCGACCCGGAGGTCATGGTCAGTTTGAAGCTGCTCGTCCCGAGCTTCGCGGTGGCCCCGGCGAGCGCAGCAGCAGCCGCGGGATCAGCGGCACCGGCACTCGCGGACGCACCGGGCACCCCTGCCGAGGCGGTGGCTCCCGCCGAAGCGCCTGCCCCGGGCGTCGTGCTGCCGTCGGCGGAACAACCGCCCGCCGCAAACGCAACCGCGGCCATCGAAGCAAGCCCGAGCCCAGCCAGTCGTGGCGTCCGCATGTCGGTCCTTCCCTGCCAGCCGTCCGCCGGAATGGCAACGGTTCACCCCAGGAATGCCCGATCCCGCCGATCCGCAAACAGCGCCCACATCGGACACTCATTCCCACCCGCCGTAGCCGCCCGCTCACAAAATGGCAAAAGCACCACCCCGGAAAGCAGCTTGGATGCACTACGCAGAATGATCCGAAACAACCACACCTTGCGCTCGAGCTGCCCAGCGCAAGCCTGGTGCGACCCAGCGCGACCCAGCGCAAGCCTGGTGCGACCCAGCGCGACCCAGTGCGACCCAGCGCAAGCCTGGTGCGACCCAGCGCGACCCAGCGCAAGCCTGGTGCGACCCAGTGCGACCCAGCGCGACCCAGTGCCATAGGCCTGGCATGGCCCGGGGCGCAAGCCTGGCTCGGCCGAGCGCGACACCGGCGGCACAGGCCTGGCGCATGGCCGACGCAACCCTGGCGGCACGGGCTTAGAGCATGGTCAGGGCTGCCGCCAGCGCCCGCCGGGACGGTGGCCCCCACTCCCCTGCCCAGCAGCCCAGGGCTAGAGCATCGCCAACGCTCCCACCCGCACCCGCCCGGACCGTGGCCCCGCTCCCCTGCCCCTCGGATGCGGCAGGGGAGTCGGACAATGGTCAGGCGTTCAGGATGCCCGAGAGCGAGCTCGGCATTTCCTGGACCTGGGCCGCGGACGGGGCTTCGACGGAGACCTTGGTGCCGAAGTCGTGGTACTTGGTGGTCATCTTGCCGGCGCCGGAACCCAGGCTGCTCATGTCGACCGTGAGCTCGGTGAGGCGGCCCTCGGTGTCCTTCGTCGCGGTGAAGGGGAGCTTGGTGGCCTTGTCGCCGAGGGCTTCCATGCCCTTGCTGTAGCGCGGGGACTTGGTCAGGTCGAGGGTGCCCTTGAAGCCGGTGTCGCCGACCCGCTCGACCTGGGTGACCGCGTCGAGGAGAGCCTTGGTGCCGGCCGGGTCCTCCTTCGAGTTGAAGTTGAAGCTGTTGCCCTCACCGAGTTTGGTGGCGTCGATGTGCATCCAGGGCTTGCTGCTGTCGGCGCCCAGGGTCTTGCCGAGGTTGCCGTCGATCTTCATGTAGATGTCATTGCCGATCTTGCGCATGACCATCTTGGAGTCCGAGCTGAGCGCGCCCATGTTGATCGTCGTCTCGGCGTCGCCGGTGCGGCCGTCGGCCACGCCGGTCATGCTCATCGCGCCGGACATGTCCATGTCGATCTTCATGGTGTCGGTGCTGAGCTTCTTGGCGGCGGCGGCCAGGTCGAGCTCGGGGGTGAGCTGCTCGGCCGCTGCCTCCTTGCCCGTGACGCTGCTGCCTGTGCTGCCGGTGGACGTGGCGCTCTCGGGACCGCAGCCGGCCAGACCGAGTGAGGTCATGCCCAGTGCGGCGACCAGAGCCAGGCCTGCGATGACCGGCCGTCGATTCCTCATGGAGATCCTCCCCGTTGTCCTCTATGTCGGCGCCCACCGTAGCGAAGCCCTGCGACATTTTCGGCCCCGTTTCATCGACCGCCACCACCTTCGAAACCGATCTATGGCCTGGTGGCGCTGCCTTGGTGCCAATGCTGGCGGTGTTCTGCTTCACTCGATCGGTGGGCGGGATGGTCACGGAAGGCTACGGGCGGTTACGAAGAGGCGAAGTTATCCACACCGGGTTGGCAGGCGGGGCGGCCCAGACGGCATGATTGCCCGGTCAGCCGCACACGCGTACCAACCGGGAGGCCACCTTGAGATTTGAGGTCAGCAAGGTCCTCGACGCGATCGAGGGTCGTCTCACCACGGACCCCGCCCTCGCCCGCGCCGTGATCGACCTGTCCGAGATCGTGCGCTATGCCGATCTTGACGGCGGTCGCCCGGCCAGCTTGCTCCGGCTCGGTCTGGTCATCGACGCCCTCGGCCGGCATGTCGCCGAGGAGAACGTCCCGGTCTACGCCATCGTGCCGCGCGGCCTGCTCTCCGATGCCGACCTCACCTCCAACGAGCGCATGGTCGTCCGCCGCTGGGCGGACGACGGCGTGGTGGAGGTCGTCCCGCAGCTCGACGACCGGGTGCTGGAGGTGGCCGAGCTGCTCGGGCTGCCGGTCCTCACGCGCACCCGGGCCGAGCAGTTCCGCGATCGCCGGCCCTGGGTCGAGGATCCGGGCCGGTTGCTCGCCGCCGTTCCCGGCGCGGGTGGTCCGGTGCTGGTCGCGCGCGTCGGGCGCGGTGAGATCCCGGCGGTCGCCGAGCCGTCCCCGATGGGCCGCAAACTGCTGTCCCGGGTCTGGGGCTGCCCCGACACCAACTGCGGCGCCTACGGCCAGGGCGGCGACCCGGACAGCCCCTTCGCCGACATGCGCAAGACGACCAGCCCGGTCTCCCAGCCGCCGCCGTCGCTGCGGGCCGGCGTGCCGACCTGCCCCAGGCACGGGACGCGGTTGCGCGACGCGGGCCCCCGCCCGGCTGTCGAGGTGCTCTCGGTGCGCATCGACGGCGTGGTCCGCAAACGCTTCGTGGTCTCGACGGAGACTCCGGTGGTGGTCGGCCGCGCTCCCGAGGGCGGCGTGATGCTCGGCCAGTGGCTGACCGACGACGCGCGTAAGTGGATCAGCCGGGGGCATGTCCGGTTCGCGCTGCGCAGCGGCGAGCTGAGTGCCCAGGACGTGAGCACCAACGGCACGGGCATCCGGCCCAACGGTTCGCTCGAGGACGACGACCGCATCACCCTCGGTCGCGACGAGATGCGAGCGCTGGGTCCCAACGACATGGTCGAGCTGTATGCGCAGGTGCACGTGGGCCGGGCCAAGCTGTGGAACAACGGCGGCGTCACCCAGCCCCACTCGGTGATGGGTGAGGCGCCGACCATGGCGATGCGGAAGTTCAACCCGTAGGAGACCTCGGACAAAACAGGCTCCCGAGCAGATGCCCGGGAGCCTGTTCACAACCCCATGGTGTTCGTGACCGCTGTCAGAGAATCGCCTCCAGCTGCGCGACGGCGTGGTCGATCTCCTCGGCGGTGACCACCAGCGGCGGTGCGAGCCGGATCGTCGAGCCGTGCGTGTCCTTGGCGAGCACACCGCGAGCGGCGAGCCGTTCGACCGCCTGCCGGCCGGTCATCAGGGCCGGGTCGATGTCGACGCCGGCCCAGAGCCCACGGCCTCGCACCGCGAGCACACCCCGGCCGACCAGGGCGTTCAGACCCTCGTGCAGCCGGGCGCCGAGTTCCGCCGAGCGCTGCTGGAATTCGCCCGTCTCCAGCAGCCGGACCACCGCGGTGCCCACGGCACAGGCCAGCGGGTTGCCACCGAATGTCGAGCCGTGCTCACCGGGCTTCAGCACGCCGAGCACCGACCGGTCCGCGGCCACCGCCGACACCGGCACGATGCCGCCGCCCAGGGCCTTGCCGAGCAGGTACATGTCCGGAACGACACCCTCATGCTCAATGGCGAAGGTCTTGCCCGTACGCCCGAGGCCCGACTGGATCTCGTCAGCGATCAGCAGAACGTTCTCCGTCGTGCACAGCTCCCGCACCCCGGCGAAGTAACCCGCCGGCGGCACGAGCACGCCCGCCTCGCCCTGGATCGGTTCAAGGAGCACCGCCACCGTGTTCGGCCCGACTGCGGCTCTCAGCGCGCCCAGGTCACCGTACGGAACAATCTTGAAGCCCGGGGTGTACGGCCCAAAGTCGTCCCGCGCGTCCGGATCGGTCGAAAAGCTGATGATCGTGGTGGTACGCCCGTGGAAGTTGCCGTCCGCGACAACGATCTCCGCCTGCCCGTCCGGCACGCCCTTGACCTGGTAACCCCACTTGCGGGCAACCTTGATGCCGGTCTCCACGGCCTCGGCGCCGGTGTTCATCGGCAGCACGAGCTCCTTGCCGCAGAGCTCCGCGAGCCCCTGGCAGAACGTCGCGAACTGGTCGTGCACGAACGCCCGGCTGGTCAGCGTTAGCCGGTCCAGCTGGGCGTGCGCGGCGGCGATCAGATCGGGGTGCCGGTGGCCGAAGTTCAGCGCCGAGTAGCCGGCGAGAAAGTCCAGGTAGCGGCGGCCGTCGACGTCGGTCACCCAGGCGCCCTCAGCGTCGGAGATCACCACCGGCAGCGGGTGGTAGTTGTGCGTGGTCCAGCGTTCGGCGGCTTCGAGCTCTCCGGGCGTACGCATATCAAGATCGGTCATGCTGAGCTCCCCTTTGTCATGCCCTTCTGGCCCTCGCCATCACGGCCGTCTTCCGCGAACGCTGAGCGCAGCTCGGTGCAGTCGGTCATGACCTGACCTCCAGCGTGCAGCACTTGGGGCCGCCGCCGGCTTTGCGCAGCTCGCTCACATCAACCCCGACGGTCTGGTATCCGGCGGCCTGCAGGGCCGCCGTCAGTGCGGTGGCCTGGACCGGAAGCACCACGGTACGTCCGTCGCTGACCGCGTTGAGGCCCAATACCTCGGCATCCTCCGGCGTCGCAATGACCGCGTCCGGGAAGAGCTGCCGCAGCACGGCCTGAGAACCGGGCGAAAAGGCCGACGGAAGGTACGCGACATTGCGCTCGTCCAGCACGCACAGCGCGGTGTCCAGGTGGTAGTACGCGGGGTCGACCAGCTGCAGCGTGATCACCGGCCGGCCGAACACCTCCTGCACCTGAGCGTGCGCCGCGTGGGCGGTGCGGAAGCCCGTGCCCGCCAGCAGCACGTCGCCGGCGAGCAGGATGTCGCCTTCGCCCTCGTTGGTGTGCTTCGAGTCGACCGTTTCGAAGCCGGCGCTCTCGAACCAGGCTTTGTAGGCGGGGCCCTCGTCGGCGCGCTCGGCATCCCGGAACTGGACGGCGAGCACCTTGCCGCCGACGACCGTGGCGCCGTTCGCGGCGAAGACCATGTCGGGCAGGCCGGGCAGGGGCTCGATCAGGTCGACGGTGTGGCCGAGGTCGAGGAAAGTCTGCCGCAGATTTTCCCACTGGCTGACGGCCAGGGCGTTGTCGTACGGAGCCGTCGGATCCATCCACGGATTGATCCGGTAGGTGACGGCGAAGTGGGTGGGCCGGCACATCAGGTAGCGCCGGGCGGCAGCGGTCGTCATGCGCCCAACGCTATGCGGGAAAGCCCTGTACAGCGCCTAGATCAGCGTTGCGCACCAGCGAAGAATCGTTGCGTCATGGGCCCTTGCGTCGACGATTCGTTGCGCGTGCCCTGTGACGCCTTTTGCGAAGTTTGACCCGGCAATGCGTCGGGGCAGCGAAGTCTGACCCCGGCAGTGCATCGGGGGCGGCGAAGTTTGACCCGGGCAATGTGTCGGGAGCGACGAAGTTTGACCCGGGCAGTGCGTCGGGGCGGCGAGGTTTGACCCTGGACATGCGTCGGGGGCGGCGAACCGCCGCCCCCGCACAACGTCGCGGTGCCAACCCCGAGCCGGTCGACGGTGATCGCCGTTCGGACTGTTCCGCACTTTCCAGCGAACCGCCGGATGTTTTCGGGGCGGGCCGGCGGTTAGCCGACCCGGTTCCGAGGGGTTACCGGGGGCGCATCGCCTCCGGTGGTCATCTGATACCCGTCAGAATCGATCTACAAACTGTGTGTCAAGCCACTCCCGCAGGCTGCTGACCGGCTGCATGTCAGTGCCGAGCCAGGACAGCGCCCCGGCCAGGGCGAGCACGCCGACGACGATCGCGCCGAGCGCCAGCACCATGCCGAGCAGGGCGTCGGTCTTACCGGCGACGTGCCGCTTGCCGGTCGCGTGGATGCCGGCGAGGGAGAGCACCAGCGCGAGCACCGCGACGCCGATGCCGTATCCCAGCAGCGGCCCGGAGAGCACGAGCATCGCGGCCATGACACCGGTGATCAGGCCGAGCATGGCGAGGAGGCTGGCCCGGGGCTTGGGGCCGGCAACCACCGGCGCCGGCGCGGGCCTGGCCTCGGTAACCGCGGGCCGGGTCTCGGTGACGGTGTCGGTCTTGACGGCGGTGTCGGTGGCACGCACCGGCCTGAGCTCGGTGGTCGTGTTGTCCGAATTGCTCGGCGCCACGGTGGCGTTGGTCCGCGGCGCGGGCGGGGGCGGCGGAGGGGTCGCGCGCCGGGCAGCTTCGCGGCGCTCGGCTTCCTGACGCTCCGCCTCGCGGCGCTTGGTGAGCACAGTGGCCCGGTCGTCGGCTGCGGGCTCGGTTCGGAATTCCTCGGTCTTCGCCGTCTCCGTACGCGCAGAGATCGGCGCGCGGTCCTCGGTCTCAGTAACGGTTTCGGACTGGCGGGAGAATGTAGGGATCCTCACGTCAGCACCTCCTTCGCAAGCCTTCGGGGGATGACGTGGCTATACCCCGAAGGCCCACAGTGCACACAAACGGGCGCGCGGCTGGCCGCGCGCCCGTTCGGTTTACTGCTCTATCTGCAGGTCGGACCGGCAGTTATCCGGTCAGATCCACCCTCTCACAGGGTGAGATCAGGATCAGACCAGCGCCGAGGAGCTCGGCACGTCGGCCGCCTTGGCGATCACGTGGTCGACGATGCCGTAGTCCTTGGCCTCCTGGGCCGTGAACCAGCGGTCACGATCGGAGTCGCGGTTGATCTCCTCCGGGGTGTGCCCGGTGTGGAACGCGATCCGGTCGTTCATAACGTGCTTGATGTGCAGCATGCTCTCGGCCTGGATGGCGATGTCGGCCGCGGTGCCGCCGATGCCGCCGGAGAGTTGGTGCATCATCACCCGTGCGTGGGGCAGTGCGTAACGCTTGCCGGCCGTGCCCGCGCAGAGCAGGAACTGGCCCATGGAGGCCGCCATGCCCATCGCGATGGTCGCCACGTCGTTCTTGATGTACTGCATCGTGTCGTACACCGCCATGCCGGCGCTGATGGAGCCGCCCGGCGAGTTGATGTACAGCGCGATGTCCTTCTCGCTGTCGGAGGAAGCGAGCAGCAGCATCTGCGCACAGATGCGGTTTGTCACCTCGTCGTTGACCTCGCTGCCGAGGAAAATGATGCGCTCCCGGAGCAGCCGGTCGAAGACCTGGTCGTCAAAGGATGCGCCACCCGCCCGCATCACAAGCTCGTCAACACTCATGGACCCACCCTCTCGCACCGGCCGGGGGACGGCAGCACCGACCCGGCATCAGACGCTTACTACCTTCCCTTTTAACGCTGCCACTGCCCAGTGATTCCCCTAAGGGCGAAAGCCGACGATCAGCCGACCGGGGTGCGGCGGGCGACCCAGTCGGTGGTCAGCGGGCGCGAGCGGGGCCTGTTCTCCTCGACCCAGGTGTCGATGCGGGCCCACCAGTCGTAGAGCCAGGCGATGCGCTCCTCCTCACCGGCGGGTATCTCCTCCGGCGGGACACTCCAGAACCGCATCACGAGATGCTTGTCCATGGGCAGCTCACGCCAGACGTCCGACACCGTGATCATCTTGTCGAGCCCGGTGTGGGCCACGAAGATCACGCCGGCGTCGGGAGCCGCCTCGATGGCCGCGAGCAGGCCGCCGGGCTTCGGGGGCAGCAGATTACGGAGGCCTTCGGCCCGCTCGGCCATGTCCTCCATGCCCTTGGCGCGCAGCCAGGCGATAGCCCGTACCCGTCGCCTGGGGGTGAAGTTTCCACCCTCGGGGAAGATGACGAAGGCGTCGTTCTCGTCGAGGCCCTTCGCGAGCGCCCCGACCTCCTTCTCGAGGTCACCGTTGCCGGGGCGCCCCGGCGTGATGAACCGGTTGGGCAGGCGGTTGAGCAGCACATCGACGGCCGGATCCCACTGCAGGGTGGCCTTGAGCACGATGCGCGGCTCGCGGTCGAACCAGTTGACCAGCCCGTGGATCAGAATGAACGAGTCGCCGGGACCCGCGTGCCGGCTCGCCACGATCTCCGGCCGGCCCGGCATGCCGGTGTCGGGGTCGGTGCCGACCACGTCGATGGTCAGGTGCAGCGACCATTTGGCCAGCCAGAAGAGCACACCCAGAAACTTGCCGGTGAGTACGTAGTGAGCGCGCTGGAACGCTGGGGTACGAATCTTCCAGCCGAAGCCCGAGGCCACCCAGAGCACCGCCAGGCTGACCAGCGCCGCGGCGTCCCAGACCACATACGCGACGGCCAGGAACGCCAAGCGCGGGACACGCAGGTGACCGGGCACGAGCGGCGAGACCGCGAGGGCCACCAGCAGCCAGATCGGCAGCGTCGTGACCAGCGCGAAGGCGAGGACCACCACGAGGGGTGCGATGACGAAGTGCCGGATCCAGCGGGGTGGGATCATCTCAGGCGCCGATGCCCGGCGAAGGGGTCACGTTGGCGGAGAGGTAACGCCGGGAGGCCGTGTAGGCGCGGCTTATCCGCCGGCCCGAGGCCGCCATGTCGCGATAGGCCCAGGGCGAGTCGTCCCGGCTCTCGCCGCCGCCGGTAGGAAGAACATGCACCCGTACATCGTCGGGCAGCGAGGCAAGCTCCCGCGCGAACCGGTGCCGCCGGGCAATCTCGAACGCGACCTGCGCGACCTCCCACGGCCGCCGCGGCGCCACGAGCGGCCGCTCGATCCGCCCGACCTGGAGCACAAAAATCAGCTTGGCACCGAGCCGGACCGCCTCCCCGATCGGGATCGAGTTGACGATGCCCCCGTCGACGAAGTGCTCACCACCGATCTCCATCGGCGGCAACAGACCCGGCACCGACGACGAGGCCAGCACCGCATCAACCAGCGGCCCGCTGTCGAACCAATGCTCGGCGGCCCGCTCGATGCTCGCTGCGCAGCAGTGGAACGGCACCTTCAGGTCACCGAAGGAGGCGTTCTCCCCCAGCTCCGAGATGAGCAACCGGCGCAACGGCATCGGTGAGTGCAGGTGGGTCCGAGCCGCGAACCGCCGGACCTGGCGCGCGATGCTGTCGCCGTACACCTCGGCAGCCTCGGGCGACGACCACAGCCGGACCAGCCGCTCGGTGACGGCCTCACTGGGATCAGCAGCGACCAGAGCGCCGTTGACCGCCCCGATCGACGTACCGACCACCAGATCGGGACGGTAACCACCACGGAAGAGGGCACGCAGCATGCCGACCTGAACGGCGCCGAGGACTCCTCCCCCACCGAGCACAAACGCGACCGGATTCTGCATACACCCATCGTTCCACGCCCCAGAAGAAGCGATCACGCCGCAAGCAAAGCGACCGCCGCGTGGGCGAAGCGACCGCCGCATGGGCGAAGCGACCGCCGCATGGGCGAAGCGACCGCCGCATGGGCGAAGCGACCGCCGCATGGGCAAAGCGACCGCCGTGGCGTAGGCGTCGCGACGAAGGCGGTGTGGGCCACTCAGCGAAAGGTTGTGCACAATTAAATTGTGCACAACCTTTCGCGCCGCGGACGGAGCGATCTCACCGCGAGCAGAGCGCTGACGGACCAGACCAGCCGTGGACGGAACGATCTCACCGTGAGCGGAGCATTCGCAGGCCGAACGAGTCACGGACGGATCGATCTCGCCGCGGACAGAACACAGACGGGCCGGACCAGCCGGGGGAGCGATCTCGCAATGGGCGGAGCACTGGCGGGCCGGAGCACTGGCGGGCCGGAGCACTGGCGGGCCGGAGCACTGGCGGGCCGGAGCGCTGGCGGGGACGGGAGCGATCTCACCGCGAGTAGAGCACTGGCGGGCCGGACCTGAGGGCCGGCCCGCGCATGCGTCAGCCGAGCCCGTTGAGGAACGGTTCGTGAGCGTTCTGGAATTCGTAGTTGTAGAAGTGGTCCCAGTTGATCGACCAGGTCATCAGACCGCGGAAGCTGGGGTTGGTGCCGCTGCGGACGGTGTAGCCGCCGCAGTTCGTGCCCTTGACCAGGCACGTGACCGCCTGCTGGATTGCGGCCGGTGCGATATAGCCGTTGCCGGCGCTGACCGAGGACGGGGCTCCGAAGGCGATCTGGTCCTCGCGCAGGGCCGGGAACAGGTTGGCCGTGTTGCCCGCGACCGGGAAGCCCGCGAGCAGCATGTCCGTCATCGCGATGTGGAAGTCTGCGCCGCCCATGCTGTGGTACTGGTTGTCGAGGCCCATGATGGAGCCGCTGTTGTAGTCCTGGACGTGGAGCACCGTGAGGTCGTTCCGCATCGCGTAGATGACCGGCAGGTAGGAGCCCGCGCGCGGGTCCTGGCCACCCCATGGGCCCGAGCCGTAGTACTGGTAGCCGAGCTGGACGAAGAACGTTTCCGGGGCCATGGTCAGGACGAAGCCGGCGCCGTAGCGGGCCTTCAGGGACTTCAGCGCGGAGATCAGGTTGACGATCACCGGGGTGGTGGGGTTCTTGAAGTCCGTGTCGCCCGTGTTCAGTGACAGGGAGTGGCCCTCGAAGTCGATGTCGACGCCGTCCAGGCCGAACTTGTCGATGATGGCGCTGACCGATGAGACGAAGGTGTCCCGAGCCTGGGTGGTGGTGAGCTGGACCTGGCCGTTGGCGCCGCCGATCGACAGCAGGACCTTCTTGCCCACCGCCCGCTTCGCCTTGATGGCGGCGATGAACGCGGCCTCCGACTCGACGCCGGCGCACTCGGTTGCCGGGCAGAGGGTGAAGCGGATGTCACCGGAGGTTGCCGAGGTGGGTTCGCCGAACGCCAGGTTGATGATGTCCCAGTCCGCCGGCACGTCGGCCATCTTCAGGTAGCCCGAGCCGTTCGCGAAGCTCGAGTGGAGATACCCGATCAGCGCGTGCTTGGGCAGCCCGCCAACAGGGGGAGGCGTCGTAGTGGGAGGCGGCGTGGTGGGAGGCGGCGTAGTTGTGGGTGGCGTGGTTGTGGGCGGCGGAGTTGTGGGCGGTGTGGTTCCACCGCCGCAGGCGCCGTTGTCGGTCCAGACGTCCCATTGGCCGCTGTGGGTGGCCGGGCTCTCGTTCTGGGTCCACCACTTGGCGGTGTAGTTGTGGCTGTTCTCGGAGGCGGACGTGCCGCCCGTGTAGACGGCGGCGCTGCTCCACGCCGGGGCGCAGGCGACCGCGGCGCTGGCGGCGGACGCCACATAGACGGTGGACCCGGCCGCCGCGACGATCGCGACGCAGGTGAGGACTAGGGATCGGCGCATGGGGGGATGGCCTCCAACGTCGGCATATCGACAGTTGGCTAATTATTAGGACTGTTAACTTATTCTGTCCAGAGGGGCGCCGAATCTGATCCGCTTGCCGGCGCCGTCGAAGAGCAGCAGGTCATCCACGCCGACTCCGACGGTCAGCGCATCGCCGACGGAGAGCGGCGCTGTCGCGCGTACTGACAGGAAAGCCGCCGCCGGGCCGAAGAGCGAGGGCACGCCACCCACCTCGACCAGGACCAGAAGCTCGTGACCGAGGTTTTCGATCGAATGGACCTTGCCCGTCAACGACATGGGGCGCCCGCTGGCGAAAAGCAGCAGCGGGCGGATCGCCACCGTCACCCGCGCGTTGCCGAACGATGCGGGGAGGGAGGCCGAGGGGAGCGTCAGCGCCTGCGAGCCGAGGTCGACGACCACCCCGGCATCGGTGACCTGCAGCGCTCCGGCCAGCAGGCTGATCGGCGGGGCGCTCAGGAAGGTGGCGACAAAAACGTCGTCGGGGTCGGCGTACACGTCGTGGGGTGGGCCGACCTGCTGGACCGCGCCGTCGCGCAGGACCACCACCCGGTCGGCCATGGTCATCGCCTCGGTCCGGTCGTGCGTCACATAGAGCGTGGTCACGCCCAGCTCGCGGGTGACCGTCACGATCTCGCCGCGCAGCGCCGCCCGGGTCCCGGCGTCCACATTCGACAGCGGCTCGTCGAGGAGAAGCACCTGCGGCCTGCGCACCAGCGCGCGGGCGATCGACACCCGCTGGCGCTGGCCGCCGGAGAGGTGTTCGGGAAAACGGTTGAGCAGCTCGGCCACCCCCACCCGGGTGGCGATCTCGAGGACCCGGGCGGCGACCTCGCCGGCCGGCCACGAATGGGCCCGCAGCGGGAAGCCGATGTTCTGCGCGACGCTGAGGTGCGGGTAGAGCGACGGCGAGACGAGCGAGACGTCCTTGTAGACCGTCACCTCGCCGCTGGTGGGGACGACGAGCCCGGCGATCAGGCGCAGGAAGGTGGACTTGCCGCAGCCGGTGGGCCCGACGACGACCACGAATTCGCCCGGCGCCACGTCGAGGGTGATGCCGTCCACCGCCACCGTGGCGCCGCCGCCGTCATCGTCGTAGATCTTCGTGAGCGCACGGGCCGAGATGGCGACCATGCCCTCATAGTGCGGGTCGATCGCCGTCAATGAAAGGGTCAGGGCACAACGGGGCCCGACGGATTGGACTCCGTCGGATTCGAGGGCTCCTCCGATGGTGGTGCAGACGTGGGCGGGGTCGTCGGGGGTGTGGTGGGCGGGGTCGTCGTCGGCTTCGAGGTCGGGGGCTTCGTCGTCGGCCGGGTGGTCGGGCGGTTCGTCGTCGGGCGCGGCGAATCCGGCTCTTCCGTCTCGGTCGGGTCCTCCGTCGGATCCACGGTCGCGTCGGGCGCGGTGGTGGTCGCTTCGGGGGTCGGCGTCACCGTCGGCTCGGAGCTCGGCACCTCCTGCGAGGGCGTGGGCGTGAGGGCCGGGGCTTCGAGTTCGGTCGAGGCCGACTCCGAAGGCGATCCGGCAGGAGCTTCCACGGGTACGCCGTCAGCGCACCCCAGCGTCCCACTGCTGACCGCCGCCGGCGTCCCGTCGACGTACACCCGGCCGGTGGCGACAGAAACCGTCCCCGGCTCCACGGCGAACCACGCGGCACCGTTGTTCGTGACCTCCCCCGCCGTGCGCGGAAGGCTCAGCACGAGCGGCTCGTACGCCCCGCTGGTGCTCCCGGTGTCGGCGAGCACCCGCCCGCTCTGCACCGTCAGCGATCCGTGCGGGATCCGGCTGCGGCCGCTCTCCGTGGTGAGCGCGCCGAGCACGGTCCGGGAGTCGGCGCAGAGCAGGACCACCGAGCCGCCCTGGAACGTGAGCCGCCCCGAGCCGCCGGCCGGGATACGCACGCGGTCGTCCTTGTCGAGGTAGCGACGGCCACCCTCGCCGATCTCGACCTGCTTGCCGCCGACGGTGGCGACGATGGTGCCCTTGTCCGAGGTGAGCAGCGCGCGGTTGGCGGGCATCTCGGCCCAGGCCGGTCCGGCGGCGAAGTTCAGGCCGGTCAGGACGAGCGCGATCACGAGGACCAGGACGACCAGCCACCACATGCGCCGTTCGAAGCCGCGGTCGAGTTCGTAGTTCTCGGTGCCTTCGGGCGGACCGGGCGGCGCGGCGAGCGGCGGGTACGCGCTGCCGGCCCCCGATCCGGCACCGGGCCCGCCGGGGACGTGGTACGGGTCGCCGACGAGCGGTGGCAGGTCGGAGGCGTCCGGGATGACCCAGAGCCGGGCGGGCGTACGCGTCTGCGCCACCATCCCCGGATTGCCCTCCCCGACCGGCCCGATGAGCGTGCCGCGGCGCAGCTCCACGCCGTCGGCCATGGCGATGACGCCGGACTCGACCACGACGGCGTGGGTGGGACCGGGCAGCATGACCGGCGCACCCGGTTCGAGGTCGATGGGGTGCGAGGAGGCGATGAGCGCGAGCCGTTCGTCCCCGGCGAGCCCGGACAGCGCCGGGGTGTCGGCGAAGAGCGCCTCGGCCTCGTCCCGGGCGGCCGGCGGCGGGCCGGGGACCGGGCCGATCACGGTCGCGACGGTGGCGGTCGGCACGGCCAGCAGCGTGGTGCCGGCGGTGTGCCAGTCCAGCGATGTCGAGCGGCCCGTGAGCGCGTTGGCGAGCCCGACGATGCCGCCCGCACCGACGTGGTGGCGGATCGTGCCGCCGGGGTCGCCGGGCTTGCGGGCCTGCATGGCGCCGTCGACGACGACGTACACGGCCTGCTGGGCGGCGCCGGCGGCGATCATCTGGGTGCCGGACGGTGGGCGTACCCATCGGGCCCTGCTCGCCAGGCCGGCGAGCGCGTCGTCGGGCAGCCCGCCGAGGTCGGAGTTGCGCAGTGCCTCGAGCCGGCGCGGGGCGTCGGCTTCCCGGTCCTTCTCCGCGGCCTTCAGCCGCGAGCGGCGCCACCAGCGCGCGAAACGGCTGAAAGCGAGGTAGACGAGCGGGGCGCAGAGACCCAGCAGGACCGCCAGGAGCAGGGCCTGCCCACCGACCCCGTTGTGCCAGAGCCCGGTGACCAGGCCGGCGATCCGGTCGGCCCAGATCCGGTACGCGAGATTCACCGCAACGGCGACCCACAGCACCGCCAGCACCCCGTAGAGCGCGACGATCTTGCCCTCCCGGTCGAGGCCCGACCACGGCGTGGACCGCCCGCGTAGCCGCCCGGACAGCCACGCGAGACCGCGACCCCGCAGGCCGGGGATCTCCAGCCAGTCCATCAGCAGGTAGTTGCCGTCGAGCGCCAGGAACGGGTTGAGGTTGAACAGCACGTTCAGGTACCACAGGAACGCGAGTTTGAAGGCCAGTCCGGCGAGGGCGGGCACGGCGAGACCGACCAGCTGGATCGAGCCGGCCAGCACGAGCGCGGTGGCCGGGCCGGATGCGGTGACCAGCAGGCGCGCGCGGCGCCCGGCCATCCACGCGTCGGCGGTGTCCACGAAGACGGTCGGGATGCCGTAGGAGAACGCGAGCCCGGCAGCCGGCACCTCACGCCCCGCGTGCTTGGCGGCCATCGCGTGCCCGAGCTCGTGACAGGTCAGCGCGACCACGTTGAGCAGGAGCAGCAGGAGCGCTCCGAGCAGGTACGACCCGTTGGCCAGGAAGACGGCCTCGCTCCCCCGCGACCAGGTCGTCACGAAGAGCCCGATCCCGGCCAGCGCGAAGACGGCCATCACGATCGCGGCGGCCTTGCTGAAGAACAGCCGCCCGCCCGCGCGGTAGAGCACCCGGATGAGCGTGTCGATGTCGAAGACGAACATCCGGCGCCCGCGCGCGGCGTCGAGCACCCCGCGGCCGACCCGTTCGGGCAGTGCCGCCCGGCGTTCGTCCCGCAGCGGGTGGAACGCCTCATCGGGCAGTTCGTCGAGCATCCGGTTGGCCGCGAGGTCGGCGACCACCCGGCGGACCTGGTCCGGGGAGAGCCGGCCGGCGAGCCGGGCGAACTCCGCGACGAGGCGGGCCACCGTGTGGGTGCCGTCCATCATCAGGGCGAGCTGCCACTCGTCGGGGGTCAGCCGCAGATAGCAGGCGCGGGCTCCGTCGTCCGGGGAGCGGAGCATGACGTACGTGCTGCCGCGCACGCTGGTCAGCCCGACGGCCTCGATCCCGGGGCGCAGCACGGGCCGGGCCCGGGCAGGGTTCAGCCGGTCGACCACCGCACCCCAGAGTTCGGGATCGGCGGGTCCGAGCGGCTCACCCGGCGCGCGTCCGGCCAGGGCTTCCCAGACTGTCATCCGGGTATCGACGTTCGTCACTCGGGTCGGCCTTCCACTTCGCTATGGCGAATGGAGACTAGGCCGTCGGCCCTGTTCAGGGCGAGCCCCCAATTTCTCGCCCGCCGGGAGATATTTCGCAGAGTGGACATAAAGGTGCGGTGGGTGATCAGAACCAACCCCCTTGGTCCCGACCACCCACCGCTGGGAAGTGGTGCCACCCGATGGCCCGAGCGGCACCGGATGCTCTAGGAGGCCTCGGAGAGCGTGGCGCTGACCGTCTGCTCCTGGCCGTTGCGGGTGAACGTGATGGAGATGCTGTCGCCGACCTTGCCGGCCTGGATGATGGCCACCAGGTCGTCGGAGTCGTTGACCGCCTTGCCGTTGACCGACTTGATGACGTCGCCCTGCTCGATGCCGGCCTTGGCCGCCGCGCTGTTCGCGGTCACCGTGCTGACCTGGGCGCCGCCGCCCTCGGCCTCCGCCACGCTGACGCCCAGCGCCGGGTGGCTGACCTTCTCGCCCTTGATCAGCGACTCGACGACGGTCTTGACCTTGTCGCTCGGGATCGCGAAGCCGAGGCCGATGTTGCCGGTGCTGGAACCCGAGGTCGCGATCGCCGAGTTGATGCCGATGACCTGACCGTTCGTGTTCACCAGCGCGCCGCCCGAGTTACCCGGGTTGATCGGGGCGTCGGTCTGCAGCAGGCCGGACATCGACGTCGTACCCGCGGACTGCGACTGCTGCTGCTGTTGCTGCTGCTGGCCGCCGAACGGGTTGGCCGGGGTCTCCTGCTGCTGCTGCTCGTCCTCGCTGCTGGACTGGATGGTGCGGTCCTTGGCGCTGATGATGCCCTCGGTCACCGAGCCTTCGAGGCCGAGCGGGCTGCCCAGCGCGAGCACGGTGTCTCCGACCTGCATGTCGGCGCTGGAGCCGAGCGTCGCCGGCTTCAGGCTGTCGGCTGCCGCGACCTTCACCACCGCGAGGTCCGTACGCTGATCCGTGCCCGTGATCGTGCCCTGCACCTTGGTGCCGTCCGCGAAGATCACCGAGACGGTCTTGCCCGTCGCGGTGGCCACCACGTGGTTGTTGGTGACGATGTAGCCGTCCTTGTTGAGCACGACGCCGGAGCCCTCGCCGCTCTCCGTGGTGATCGAGACGACGCTGTCCTTGACCGACGAGACGATCTCGGCGAGCGAGGAGCGGTCCACGATCCGGGTGACCGCGGAGTTGCCGGTCTGCACCGAGGACGAGCCGCTGTCGTCGTGGAAAGCGAGCGCGGTGGCCGCGCCGACACCGCCGGCACCCAGGGCGATCAGCACTGCGACGGCGCCGGTGACCAGGATGCGACGGCCGCGGCGGGCCTTCTCGGGGTCGCGCTGCTGCTGCTCGGTGCCGACCGAGGTGGCCCAGATCGGGGCGTCAGCGTGCTGCTGGCCATTCCACTGCTGCGCGTCCGCGCCGTTCCACTGGGGCTGCTGGCCCTCGATGGCCGGCTGCTGCTGGGTGTGACCGTAGGGCGCCTGCGGCTGGCCGGGGTACTGCGGCTGGGCCTGGTAACCGCCGGCGTAGGCGGGGTACTGGGGCTGCTGTTGCGGCTGGCCCGAGTAAGGCTGCCCACCGCGCTGCCAAGGCGAGCCCAGCCACTGCCCGGGCTGCTGCTGCCCCTGCGGGAACTGGGGCTGCTGGGGCTGAACAGACTGGGGCTGGACCGACTGGGGCTGGACCGACTGGGGCTGAACCGACTGGGGCTGGGCCGAGATGGGCGCCTGGGGAGCCGCCGGGGAGGACGGCTGCTGCTGCGGGGCCGGCTGGTAGGCCGCCTGCTGAGCCGTAGTGTCGGACGTTCCCCGCTCCGGGCTGCTGGATGCGTGGGGGGCGTCCGCGGGCCGGTGCGACTGCTCCTCGGGAGAGGAGTCCTCGTGCCGCTGCGGGTTGGTCTCGTACTCGTTCATGTCCACCACACTGCCCCTCGACGATCCGTGTCACCTGTGCTGGCCCTGAAGGTTTTCTGTGAATGGCGGATGACCGGAAGATCAGGATTCGTCCGGGACGAGCGCGGGCAGACTGACCCGGAACGTGGCGCCCTTCCCGGGCTCGCTGATGACCTCGACGGTGCCGTGGTGGGCCCGCACGATGGCCGCCACGATGGCCAGCCCGAGCCCCGTCCCGGTGGCCGCCCGGTCGGTGCGCCGGGTCCGTGCCTCGTCCGCCCGGTAGAACCGCTCGAAGACGTGTTCACGCTGCTCAGGGCTTAGTCCGGGGCCGGTGTCGGAGATCTCTATGACGGCCCGGTTGCCCAGCGCCTTGGACAGCGACAGCGTGACCGCGGCCTCCGGCGGGGTGTGCACCAGCGCGTTGGTCATCAGGTTGCCGATCACCTGTCGCAGCCGGGCGTCGTCGCCGTACGCGATCAGGTTCTCGGGCTGATCCCGCACGTCCAGCGTGATCGTCCGCTCGGGGGCGACGGCCTCCGCGGCCTGTACGGCGTCCAGCGCGAGCACAGGAAGCTCCACCGGCGCGAGCGTGATCGGGCGTTCCCGGTCGAGCCGCGCGAGCAGCAGCAGATCCTCGACGAGCAGACCCATCCGGGATGCCTCGTCCTCGATACGGCGCACGAGCTTGGCGACGGCCTCCGGCTCGCTGACCGCCCCCTGACGGTAGAGCTCCGCGAAGCCACGGATCGACGTCAGGGGCGTACGCAACTCGTGGGAAGCGTCCGCGACGAACTGCCGCATCTTCCCCTCGGAGCGCACCGCCCGGGCTTCTGAAGCATGAGCCGCCTCGGCGGCGTCCCTGGCCTGGGACTCCGCAGCCCGCGCCGCCGTCTCGGAGAGGGCCCGGGCCGTGAAGGCGGCCTCGATCTGCGCGAGCATGGCGTTCAGCGCGCGGGACAGCCGGCCGAGCTCGGTCTGCGGCTCGCCCTCGTCGGGCTCCGGGTCGGGCACCCGCTGGGTGAGGTCACCGGCCGCGATCGCCGCCGCGGTGCGCTCGATCTGCATGAGCGGGATGAGGCTCTGCCGCACGATCGCCGCACCCACAGCGGCCAGCGCGAACAGCACTCCCGCGCCGACCAGGATGTCGACCCAGACGAGCCGGGTGATCGCGTCGTCGATGCCGACCAGGCGCTCGGCGACGTACAGCACCGAGCCGTTCGGGGTGTACGTCACCAGCATCCGCCAGTGCACCGTGCCGTCGGACGAGTTGACCGTGTACGCCTTGTCGACGTGGGCGTTCACCTGGTCGACCCCGGTCAGGATCGGGGGCAGCTGGGTACGGCTGGTGAACACCTTCGTGTCGTAGCGCTCGTTGTCGGTCGCACCGATGCCGTTGATGGTGGTGACGTTCACGTAGTAGTCGGAGGGGGGAACGACGCCCTGGTTCGGACGCAGCCCCTCGAGCGTGGTCGTGAACTGGACGAGCTGGGAGTCGAGCCGCGCGATCAGGTAGTTGTGCAGCGCATACGTGCTCGCCGCGCTGATCAGGGTCAATGCGGCGAAGACCAGCGCCAGCACGGACGCGACGAGTTTCGTGCGCAGTGGCACCCGGCGGAGCCCGGTCTTGTTCGGTACGTGGCTGCGGACCCGCTGGGCGAGTTCCATGCCGGGCTCAGGCGGCCGGTTTGCGCAACACGTACCCGACGCCACGCAGGGTGTGGATCAGGCGCGGCTGCACGTTGTCGACCTTGCGCCGCAGGTAGGAGATGTAGGACTCCACGATGTTGTCGTCGCCGCGGAAGTCGTACTTCCACACGTGATCCAGTATCTGCGCCTTGGAGAGCACCCGGTTGGCGTTGAGCATCAGGTAGCGCAGGAGCTTGAACTCGGTCGGCGAGAGCTGGACACGCTGACCGGCCCGGTAGACCTCGTGCGTCTCCTCGTCGAGCTCGAGGTCGGCGAAGACCAGCCGCGACGGCTCCTCGTCCCCGGCCGTGGTGCGGCGCAGCACGGCCCGGATGCGGGCCGTGAGCTCCTCCAGGCTGAACGGCTTGGTGACGTAGTCGTCGCCACCGAGCGTGAGCCCGCGGATCTTGTCGTCGGTGCCGTCACGGGCGGTGAGGAAGACCACCGGGGTGCGCGCGCCACCCTCGCGCATCAGCCGGATCACCTCGAAGCCGTCGAGGTCGGGCAGCATCACGTCCAGCACCACGAGGTCGGGGGCGGCGTTCTTGGCCGCGGTGACCGCGGCGCTGCCGCTGGTCGCGGTGCTGACGTCGAATCCCGCGAACCGCAGGCTGGCGGAGAGCAGCTCGAGAATGTTCGCGTCGTCCTCGACCACGAGGAGCTTCGCCTCGCTCTGCTTTCCATGGGTCTGGGTAGCCATGCGACCCATCCTCACGCAGGTCGCTGCGCTCGGCCTGCACGTTGCCTGAAAGTTTTCTGTGAGCCTGCTAAGCGGCCAGCTCGAATTTCGTCGAACGCAGACCGGCTGAGGCCTGGGCCGCGCGTGCGAGCACCCGGCGATCGGCTCCCGGCTCGGGACGCAGCGCCGGCGAACCGACGAGGGTCACGGTCAGCCCACGCAGGGCAACCACACGCCGTATCGAGGACCATAGCGTGTCGTCACCGATGAAGGCTGCCGCCGGGGAGGCGTACCTGATGGAGATCGGCACGACGGGGACGCCGGCGTCAACGGCGGCCTGGAACACCGCGGGCCTGAACTTACCCCGCTCGGCACCGCAGAAGGTGGTGCCCTCCGGGAAGACCGCGACCGAACGACCGGCCCGCAGCGAGGCAGCCACATCGGCCACCGCGAGCGGCAGGGTCCGGGGCCGCGAGCGGTCCAGGAAGATCGCCCCACCCGCCTTGGCAACCGCGCCGACCAGCGGCCAGGTGCCCACCTCGCTCTTGGCGACAAGGCGGACCGGCGTCACCGCGAGCAGGGCGAGGATGTCCAGGAAGGAGACGTGGTTGGCGACCAGCAGGCTGCCCCGTCGCGGCGCCGGGCCGCGCCACACCAGCTTGACCCCCAGGGCCGCGAGCAGGGCGCGGGCGACCGACCGCAGGGCGGCACCACGGGTGAGCGGCACCACGACCAGACTGCTGATCAGTACGCCCGCAGCTGCCACCAACCGCACCACCCTCGTGACCCGGCTTGTTGCCGGGTCACCGCCAGGGATGCAGTGGGAACCGCAGTCCGACACCGGTCGCCACATCATCGCGTGGCTCCGAGGAAGTGCCGGCGGTACCGCGGGTCCATCCGGTCCATGGAGAACAGCACGTAGAAGTCGGCGCAGTTGAAGTCCGGGTCGTACGCGGGCTCCCCGCACACCCAGCTGCCGAGTCGCAGATACCCCTTGAGCAGGGGCGGCGCCTGCACCTTGGGGTCACCGACGAGCTCGGTCTCAGCGAGCCAGTTGCGTCGCGGCTGCACGCGCAGTGCGGGCGGCGACATGTTCTTGTTCTGCACCCGCGCCCAGACCCCGGCCGCCGTGGCGCCGCCGTCGTCGAGCGAGACCGACGCGCAGCCACCGAGCCAGCGCAGGTTGTTGAGGTGCAGGTAGCGCGCGAGCCCGGCCCACATGAGGTTGACCACGGCGCCGGAGCGGTGGTCGGGGTGCACACAGGAGCGTCCCGTCTCGACGAGCTGGTCACGCAGCGGGCCGAGGCCGCTCATGTTGAACTCGCCGTCGCCGTAGCGGCGGCCGGCGCGCTCGGCGCCCTTGGGGGTCATCATCCGATAGGTGCCGACGACTTCGCCGGTGCCGTCGTCCCGGACGATGAGGTGGTCACAGAATTCGTCGAACTCGTCGACGTCGCGGCCGTCGGTCTCGGTCCGGAGGGTGGCGCCGAGTTCACCGGCGAAGACGTTGTGGCGCAGCCGCTGTGCGGCGGCGACCTGATCCGCGTCGTCCGCGATCAGGAGTGAGTAGCCGCTGGTCCCGATGGGTGCGGCGGCGGTCATGAGTACCGTCATGTGACCTGTGTAACGGCCGTGATTGCCGTCGGCGTGTCGGTCCAGGTGGACTCGGATGACAGATGAGTGAACGGCATGTCGCGGGGCAGCCGGAGTGGACCCCACCCGGTAGGTTCAGTCCTCAGCCCACGGGGAGGAACCCACGTTGACGGCCAGGTCAGGGGAGATTGTCGTCTCCCATCTCACGAAGCAGTACAAACAGCTCCGCGCTGTTGACGATCTATCTTTCACCGTGCAGCCGGGCCGGGTCACCGGCTTCCTCGGCCCCAACGGTGCCGGCAAGACCACCACGCTGCGCATGATGCTCGGCCTGGTCACCCCCAGCTCGGGCAACGCGCTGTTCGGCGGGGTCGCCTACAAGGACCTCGACGAGCCGATCAAGCACGTCGGCGCCCTGCTCGAGGCGTCCGGCGCGCACAAGGGCCGCACCGGCCGCAACCACCTCCGGGTGATCGCCACCGCCGCCGGGCTGCCCGCTTCCGCAGCCGACGAGGCGCTTGCCCGCGTGGGGCTCACCCCCGCCGCCAAGCGCAAGTTCAAGGGCTACTCGCTCGGCATGAAGCAGCGCCTGGGCATCGCCGCCGCGCTGCTCGGCAACCCGCAGGTGCTGATCCTCGACGAGCCCGCCAACGGGCTCGACCCCGAGGGCATCCGCTGGATGCGCGACCTGCTCAAGGCGCTCGCCGTGCAGGGCCGCACGGTCCTGGTCTCCAGCCACCTGCTCGCCGAGATGCAGCAGCTCGCCGATGACGTGGTGATCATCGCGGCCGGGAAGCTGATCCGGCAGGGCCCGGTCGGCGAGGTGCTGGGTTCCATGGGCGGCGGCGCCGTCGTCCGCGTGCGCACCCCGAGGCCCGCCGACCTGGCCGCGGCCCTGACGGCGGCCACCGGCCACGTCACCACGCTGCCCGACGAGGCCCTCTCGGTGACCGGGCTCGACCCGGCCCGGATCGGGCACATCGCCTTCACCTCCGGAATCGAGCTGCACGAGCTCACCGGCGAGAAGGCCGACCTCGAACAGGTCTTCCTGCAGCTCACGGCCGGAAAGGCGGATATCCGATGAAACTGCTCCGCGCCGAGCTGCTCAAGATCTGGACCACCAGCACCTGGTGGGTCTTCGGCATCGTCACCCTGGTGCTCTGGGCCCTGACCACGGGCATCAACTGGCTCACCGCCAGCGCCACCCTCGACGTCGACACCACCGGCATGGACGCCGAGACCGCCGAGCAGGTGCGGGTCGCCGGCGAGGCCGTCAACGTGGCGACCAACCTCTACACCAGCGGCCAGTTCTTCGGCGTGCTGATGGTCATGCTGCTGACCGCGATCCTGTCGACCAGCGAATATTTCCACCAGACCGCGACGACGACCTTCCTGCTGACCCCGCGCCGGGAGACGGTCGTGCTGGCCAAGCTCGGTGCCGGCGTCGTCTTCGGGCTGCTCTTCTGGGTGATCACGACCGTTCTCAACCTGATCGTGACGCCGCTGATCCTCTCCTCGCTCGACGTCGGCGCCCAGCTGGGCGAGGGAGCGGTGTGGCGGGCGATCCTGCTCAACGGGCTCGCGTACGGCATCTGGGCCATCCTCGGCGTCGGCGCGGGCATCCTGATCCGCAGCCAGCTCGCCGCCACGATCACGCTCAGCCTGATCTACGTGATCGGGTTCCTCGGCGCCGCGATCATCTTCCAGCTGATCGGCGACCGCTTCGGCGACTGGTTCCAGAACCTCCAGGTCCTCATCCCCGGGCTGGCCTCTCAGCTCATGGTGAGCGGCACGGAGTTGCCCGGAAACCCGCCCAGATGGGTCGGCGCGGCGGTTCTCATCGTGTACGCACTGGTCGCGGGCATCGTGGGCACCATCATCACCAAGAAACGCGACATCACCTGACGTATCCGACGCCTCACACATCTCACTTCGGTGGCGGGCGTTAGTCACAGACCGGACGTGCGCATGGCTACGCCTCCATCACGGCGTAGCCTTGACGCCGAATCCTTCGTCCCGTGTGTGACGAACGTCGCGTGCTGACAAGATGGTGAAAGAGGCGAACACGGAAGTGTCGACCCAGCAGACTTCGCATGAGAATCCGCTCGCAGACTTCGGTCCGAACGAGTGGATCGTCGACGAGATGTACCAGCGCTACCTGGCCGACCCCACCAGCGTCGACCCCGCGTGGCATGACTTCTTCGCCGATTACAAGCCGGCCATGGCCTCGGGCTCCATCGTGACACCCGATGAGGCCACCGCCGCGAACGCGAAGGCCACAGCTGAAAAGGCCGGCACCGATGCCCCGGCCGCCACAACCGTCGCTCCGGTCAAGCCGACCGTGCCGACGCCACCTGCGCCTGCGCCGAAGCCGGCCCAGGCTCCGGCTCCGAAGGCACCGGCCGCGCCGGCGCCCAAGGCTGCTCCCGCTTCGGAGAAGACGGCCGCTGCCGCTCCGGAAGGCGCCAAGGTCACCACCCTGCGCGGTGTCGCCGCCAGCATCGTCCGCAACATGGACGCCTCGCTGGAGGTGCCGACCGCCACGTCGGTGCGCGCCATCCCGGCCAAGCTCATGGTCGACAACCGCATCGTGATCAACAACCACCTCTCCCGCGGGCGGGGTGGCAAGGTCAGCTTCACCCACCTCATCGGCTGGGCGCTGATCCGCGCGGTGGTGGCCCACCCCGAGATGAACAGCTCGTTCGCCAAGGTCGACGGCAAGCCGTCACTCGTGCAGCCCGAGCACATCAACCTCGGCATCGCGATCGACATGAAGAAGAAGGACGGCTCGCGCTCGCTGGTCGTCCCGTCGATCAAGAACTGCGAGCAGATGGACTTCCGGCAGTTCTGGCAGGCGTATGAGGACGTGGTCCGGCGCGCCCGCCGCAACGAGCTGACGATGGAGGACTACTCCGGCACCACGATCTCGCTGACCAACCCCGGCGGCATCGGCACGGTGCACTCGATCCCCCGCCTGCTCACCGGGCAGAGCGCGATCATCGGCGTCGGCGCGATGGAGTACCCCGCGCCCTACGCCGGCATGTCCGACGAGATGCTCACCGACCACGGCGTCAGCAAGGTCACCACGCTGACCAGCACCTACGACCACCGGGTCATCCAGGGTGCGCAGTCCGGCGAGTTCCTCAAGGCGATGCACGAGTTCCTGCTCGGCGAGCACTCGTTCTACGACGACATCTTCACCGCCCTGCGGATCCCATACGAGCCGGTGCGGTGGGTGCGCGACGTCGCCCGGACCTCCGAGGGGCAGATCGACAAGGCGGCGCGGGTCGTCGAGCTCATCCACGCGTACCGCGTGCGCGGCCACCTCATGGCCGACACCGACCCGCTGGAGTTCGAGATCCGGCGCCACCCCGACCTGGACGTGCTCCAGCACGGCCTGACGCTGTGGGACCTCGACCGCACGTTCCCGGTCGGCGGTTTCGCCGGCAAGCAGCGGATGAAGCTGCGCGACGTCCTCGGCGTCCTGCGCGACACCTACTGCCGCCGGGTCGGCATCGAGTACATGCACATCCAGGGTCCCGAGGAGCGGCGCTGGATCCAGGACCGCATCGAGATCAAGTACGAGAAGCCGGACCAGGAGGAGCAGAAGCACATCCTGAGCCGGCTCAACGCCGCCGAGGCGTTCGAGACGTTCCTGCAGACGAAGTACGTCGGCCAGAAGCGCTTCTCGCTGGAGGGCGGCGAGTCGCTGATCCCGCTGCTCGACGCGGTGCTGGAGGACTCGGCGGAGGCCGGGCTCGACGAGACGGTCATCGGCATGGCCCACCGCGGCCGGCTGAACGTGCTCGCGAACATCGTCGGCAAGCCGTACGAGAAGATCTTCAACGAGTTCGAGGGTCAGATGGACCCGAAGTCGGCCCACGGCTCCGGCGACGTGAAGTACCACCTCGGGCAGACCGGCAAGTACACGACGCCGGACGAGCAGCACTCCACCACGGTCAGCGTGGTCGCCAACCCGTCGCACCTGGAGACGGTCGACCCGGTGCTCGAGGGCATCGTCCGCGCCAAGCAGGACCGGCTCGACCTGGGCCTGCACGGCTACACGGTGCTTCCGGTGCTGGTGCACGGCGACGCCGCGTTCGCCGGTCAGGGCGTGGTCGCCGAGACGCTCAACCTGTCGCAGCTGCGCGGTTACCGCACCGGCGGCACGATCCACGTCGTGGTCAACAACCAGGTCGGCTTCACCACCGCCCCGGAGTACAGCCGCTCGTCGCTCTACTCCACCGACGTGGCCCGGATGATCCAGGCGCCGATCTTCCACGTGAACGGCGACGACCCCGAGGCCGTCGTGCGGGTCGCGAAGCTCGCCTTCGAATACCGCCAGGCGTTCAACAAGGACGTCGTGATCGACCTGGTCTGCTACCGCCGCCGCGGTCACAACGAGGGCGACGACCCCTCGATGACCAACCCGCGGATGTACGAGATCATCGACACCAAGCGCTCGGTCCGCAAGCTCTACACCGAGGAGCTCATCGGCCGCGGCGACATCACCGTGGACGGCGCCCAGGAGCAGCTCCGCGACTACCAGACGAAGCTCGAGGGCGTCTTCAAGGCGACCCGCGACACCGCCGGGTCGCCGCCGCGGGTGCGTCCGCCGCTGGCGGAGGAGCCGGAGCCGCAGGTCGACACCGCGATCGAGGCCTCGACGGTGAAGGCTGTCGGCGAGGCCCACCTGGACCTGCCCGAGGGCTTCACCCCGCACAAGCGCGTGCAGCAGCTGATCGAGCGGCGCGCCAAGATGTCCACCGAGGGTGGCATCGACTGGGGCTTCGGCGAGCTCATCGCGTTCGGTTCGCTGCTCAGCCAGGGTGTCACGGTCCGGCTCGCCGGTCAGGACTCCAAGCGCGGCACGTTCGTGTCCCGGCACGCGGCCCTCGTCGACGCCAAGACCGGCGACGACTTCCTGCCGCTCTCCACGCTGGCCACCGGCAACGCCCGCTTCTTCGCCCACGACTCGCTGCTCAGCGAGTATGCGGCGATGGGCTTCGAGTATGGCTACTCGGTCGAGAACCCCGACGCGCTGGTGCTGTGGGAGGCCCAGTTCGGCGACTTCGTCAACGGCGCGCAGTCGATCGTGGACGAGTTCCTCTCCTCCGGCGAGGCCAAGTGGGGCCAGCGCAACTCGCTGGTGCTGCTGCTCCCGCACGGCATGGAGGGCCAGGGCCCGGACCACTCGTCCGGGCGTCCGGAGCGGTTCCTGCAGCTCTGCGCGCAGGACAACATGCGGGTCGCCAACCCGACCACCCCGGCCAACTACTTCCACCTGCTGCGCCGCCAGGCCCTGTCGAGCAAGAAGAAGCCGCTGATCGTCTTCTCGCCGAAGTCGCTGCTGCGGCACAAGCTCGCGGTGTCGTCGGTCGCCGACTTCACCACGGGTACGTTCCAGCCGGTGCTCGCCGACGCGGGCATCAACGGCACCCCGCTGGACGCCGCGGCGGTCAATCGGGTCCTGCTCTGCTCCGGCAAGGTCTACTACGACCTGTTCCAGGCCCGGGCCGAGCGTGGCAGCTCCGACACCGCGATCATCCGGATGGAGCAGATCTACCCGCTGCCCGTCGAGGAGCTCAAGGCGGTCCTCAGCCAGTACCCGAACGCCGAGGACTTCGCCTGGGTCCAGGAGGAGCCGGCCAACCAGGGTGCCTGGTCGTTCGTGGCGCTCAACCTCCTCGAGCACCTCGAGGGCGTCCGGCTGCGTCGCATCTCCCGCCCCGCCGCGGCCGCCCCGGCGGTCGGCTCGGCCAAGATGCACGAGGCCGAGCAGGCAGCACTGGTCGAGGCCGCACTTCCGCGGCCCTGATGATTTAGGTACGCCCGAAGCAGCGCCCCGCCGTTCGTCCGGCGGGGCGCTGCTTCGTATCATCCGGGGCATGTACTTCACCGATCGTGGCATCGAAGAGCTGGTCGAGCGGCGCGGGCCGGAATCCGTGACCCTGGAATGGGTGGCGGAGCAGCTCCGCACGTTCGTCGACATCAACCCGGAGTTCGAGACCCCCATCGAGCGGTTCGCGACCTGGCTGGCGCGTCCCGACGAGGACGATGAGGACTGATTTCGGGCCCGTACGCCGGGTCGAGCTGGACGTGGGCGTCGAGGTCGACAGGGCTGCCTGGTGGGCGAAGATCCCGGCGGTCGCGGCGCTGCTCGAGCACGGGCTCAACCTCCCCGCCGGGGTCACGTTCCTCGTCGGGGAGAACGGGTCCGGCAAGTCCACGCTGATCGAGGCGCTCGCGGTCGCGCACGGGCTCAACCCCGAGGGCGGGTCCAAGGGCGCCCAGCACAGCAGCCGGGTCACCGAGTCGCCGCTCGGGGAGCTGCTCAAGGTGGTGCGGACGCCGGGGCGGCGGGTCAACGCGTACTTCCTGCGTGCCGAGACGATGCACGGGCTCTACACGTACCTCGAGAATCTGCCCGGCGCGATCGACACCGACCTGCACGATCGCAGCCACGGTGAGGGTTTCCTTGAGCTGCTCGACCGCAAGTTCGACGGGTACGGCTTCTACCTCATGGACGAGCCCGAGGCGCCCCTGTCGTTCACCTCGACCCTGGGCCTGCTCGCCCGGTTGGAAGCGCTGCGGGACGACGGCGCCCAGGTGATCGTCGCCACCCACTCGCCGCTGCTCACGGCCCTGCCCGGCGCGACCATCCTGGAGCTGGGCGCGCATGGCATCCGCCGGGCCACCTGGGACGACCTGGAGATCGTCGCGCACTGGCGGCGTTTCCTCGACCGCCCGGACGCTTATCTGCGGGCGCTGCGCTGACTTCCGTACTTATCCACAGGGTCTTGCGACCCCGGGCAGGATGAGGGCCCGGCCGGTAGGTTGAGCACGTGGCAAGCAGCGTCTATGTCGCCGGGCTCGGCTCCGGCGTCGGCAAGTCGACCGTGGCCGTCGGGCTCGTGGAGCTCCTCTCGCGGCAGGTCGCCCGCATCGGGGTGTTCCGCCCCCTCGTGCCCGGCACCGGCAAGGATCCGCTGCTCACCCTCCTGACCGAGCGCTATCCGCTGATCGCCGGTTACGACGACTCCTACGGCCTGACCACGACCGAGGCCTCCGCGCTCGTCGCCGACGGCAAGTGGGAGGAGCTCATCTCCCGCATCGTCGAGCGCTACCGCGAGGTCGAGCGGCAGTGCGCGTCGGTGGTCGTGATCGGCAGCGACTTCGCCGACGGCCAGCAGGCCGGCACCGACGAGATGCCCCGCGAGCTGGGCTTCAACGCGCGCCTCGCCACGGAGTTCGGCAGCGTGATCCTCCCCGTCGTCGGTGGGCAGGGGCGCGTGGACATCAGCGGGGCGGTGCGGTCGGCGTACCACTCGCTCACCGATCTTGACGCGACGGTCCTGGCCGTCATCGCCAACCGCGTGCCTGCCGGCACCCCGACCCCGCAGGGTCTCCCCGTGCCGGTCTGGACCATCCCCGAGGTGCCCAGCGTTGCCGCGCCCACCGTGGCCGAGGTGGCAGCCGCGCTCGATGCGACCGTGGTGACGGGCGGCGACGCGGCGCTCGACCGTGACGTCCTCGACTACGTGGTCGGGGCGGCGCACGTGCCGGCCGTGCTCGACCACCTCACCGACGGGGCGCTGCTCATCACCCCGGGCGACCGCGCCGACCTGCTGGTCGCGGCCAGCGCCGCGCACTCCGCGGGCAACGTCACCCTGGCCGGGCTGGTGCTGACCCTCGGCGAGTTCCCCGACCCCCGCGCCGTCCGCGTCATCGAGCGGCTCAACACCGGCCTGGCGATGCTGGTGGTCAAGTCCGACAGCTTCGACACGATCAAGGCGGCCGGCCGGATCGAGGCCAAGCTCAGCCCCGCCACGCCGCGCAAGGTGGAGGCCGCCCTCGGCGCCTTCGAGAAACACGTGGACACCGCCGAGCTCGCCCGGCTGCTCGACGTCACCCGGTCCGCCCGCGTGACGCCGCTGATGTTCGAGAACGACCTGATCGACCGTGCCCGCGCCGACCGCCGCCACCTCGTGCTCCCGGAGGGCACCGAGGAGCGCATCCTGCGCGCGACCGAGACGCTGCTGCGCCGTGGCGTCGCCGAGCTGACCCTGCTCGGCGACCCGGCCGAGATCACCCGCCGGGCCCGCGAGATCGGCGTCGAGATCGGCGGCGCCCACCTGGTCGACCCGGCCACCAGCAGCTGGCGCGACGACTTCGCCGAGCAATATGCGGAGCTGCGCAAGCACAAGGCCGTGACCCTCGACCTGGCCTACGACGTGGTCCGCGACGTCAACTACTTCGGCACGATGATGGTCGCCGCCGGGCACGCCGACGGCATGGTCTCCGGCGCGACCCACACCACCGCCGCCACGATCCGCCCGGCCTTCGAGATCATCAAGACGGTCCCCGACGTCTCGGTCGCGTCCAGCGTCTTCTTCATGCTCCTGGCCGACCGCGTCCTGGTCTACGGCGACTGCGCGGTCAACCCCGACCCCAACGCCGAGCAGCTCGCCGACATCGCGCTCTCCTCAGCGCAGACCGCCGCGGCCTTCGGCATCGAGCCCCGGGTCGCGATGCTGTCCTACTCCACGGGCAGCTCGGGCGCGGGCGCCGACGTCGAAAAGGTCGCGGCCGCCACCGCCCTGGTCCGCGAGCGCCGCCCGGACCTCCCCGTCGAGGGCCCTATCCAGTACGACGCGGCCATCGACCCGGCGGTCGCGGCGACCAAGCTCCCGGACAGCGCGGTGGCGGGCAAGGCCACGGTCTTCGTCTTCCCCGACCTCAACACGGGCAACAACACCTACAAGGCCGTGCAGCGCTCGGCCAACGCGGTGGCGGTCGGCCCGGTCATGCAGGGCCTGCGCCGCCCGGTCAACGACCTCTCCCGCGGCGCAACGGTGAAGGACATCGTCAACACCGTGGCCATCACCGCGATCCAGGCACGCTCGGCCGCATCGCCTCCATCACCGCCGCCCGTGTCGCCGTCCGTGTCGCCGTCCGTGTCGCCGCCCGTGTCGCCGCCCGTGTCGCCGTCCGTGTCGCCGTCCGTGTCGCCGTCCGTGTCGCCGTCCGCTCAGGAGCAGTCGTGAAGATCCTCGTCCTCAATTCTGGCTCCTCCTCGGTCAAATACCGCCTCTTCGACGACGGCACCACCATCGCCAAGGGCCTCATCGAGCGCATCGGCGAGTCCGGCGGCGACGCGAGCGACCACACCGGGGCACTCCAGCACGTCATGGAGTCCATCAACCTCGACGGCCTGGGCGCGGTCGGCCACCGCGTGGTCCACGGCGGCACCGAGTTCAGCGACGCCACGGTGGTCGACGACACCGTGGCCACAGCCATCGAAAACCTCATCCCGCTCGCCCCGCTGCACAACCCCGCAGCCCTGAGCGGCATCGAAGTGGCCCGCAAACTCCTGCCCGACGTCCCCCAGGTCGCCGTCTTCGACACAGCGTTCCACCAGAGCATCGACCCCGCCGGCGTCACCTACGCCATCGACGCCGACCTCGCCGACCGCTGGCAGATCCGCCGCTACGGCTTCCACGGCACCTCCCACGCCTACGTAGCCCGCGAAACAGCCGCCCTCCTCGGCCTCCCCGCCACCTCAGCCAAGGTCATCACCCTCCACCTCGGCAACGGCGCCAGCGCCTGCGCGGTCTCCGGCGGCCGCAGCGCAGCCACCTCCATGGGCATGTCCCCGCAATCCGGCCTCGTCATGGGCACCCGCAGCGGCGACATCGACCCCACCGTCATCTTTCACCTGCACCGGGTCGCGGGCCTGCCCCTAGACGAGATCGAACGCTCCCTGACCCGCTTCGCCGGCCTCCAGGGCCTCACCGGCGACAACGACATGCGCACCATCCAGCAACGCCGCGACCAGGGCGACCAGGCCGCCACCCTGGCCTTTGACGTCTACACCCGCCGCATCAAGGAATACATCGGCACCTACCTCGCCATCCTCGGCGGCACCGACGCCATCACCTTCACCGCCGGCGTCGGCGAAAACGCCCCCGCCGTCCGAGCAGCCGCCCTGGAAGGCCTCTCCGCCCTGGGCATCGAGATCGACCCCACCCGCAACACCCGCGGCGACCGCATCATCTCCCCCGACGGCGCCCCGGTCACCGTCTGCGTCATCCCCACGGACGAAGAGGCAGAAATCGCCCGCCAGGTCGCCGAAAAACTGAATGCCTGAAGCCTCCGCCAAGACCGATCCGAAACGGTCACGTCTGCCAGATCGCGGCGAGATCCAGCGCCGGCTCTGAACGACCGCGCCGAGGAGCACGATCAAGGAGTTGCTGACCCTCGGGGGTCAGGCCGCACGACAAGACAAAGGCTGGCCACCCACAGACTTCGGCCCGCGCTCACGACGAAGGCTGGCCACCCACAGACTTCGGGCCGCGCTCACGACGACGGCTGGCCATTGGCCGTCACGGCAACCTGGAGCTGCGGCAGCGCTTTGAGCCACGCTCCGCACGGCGCGCTAGCGGCGCGTTCCCACGGCGCGCTAGCGGCGCGTTCCCACGGCGCGCTGGCGGCGCGTTCCCACGGCAGCGCTTTGAGCCACGCTCCGCACGGCGCGCTGGCGGCGCGTCCCCACGGCGACACCCTCGTCGGCGCAGCGGCGGTCCTGCTGCAGGACCGCGGCAGTGAGGTTAGGGGTGGCCCTGATCCGGTGGGCGGACCAGGGCCGTCAAGGCGCCGGGCGGCCCCCGCCCGGCAGCCCATCAGCCCAGGGCGAGCCAGGCGATGACCGCGATGAGCACAACGGCCACGGCGACGACACCGATGATCAGCGGAGTCTTCGAGGCCGCGACGGGCTCCTCGGGGGCGTTGTGCGTAAAGGCGCGGAACGCCTCGGTGTTGCCACTCGGATCGACGCTGTTGTCAGACATGCCGAAGACCATAGCGAAGCCCGGCGCCCCCGCGACACCCCAGCAAGCGTGCCTACCAGGGACTTCGCCCACAGTTCGGCACCGCCTAATCTGACCCGGTGAACGCTCGCGCCCAGCTTTCGGTCATCTCCGAGGTCGTACGCACCAGCACGACCGCCGGGCTCCCCCTCTGGTTACGAGGCGGCTGGGCCATGGACTTCTTCCTCGGCGAGATCACCCGCCCACACCGCGACATCGACTTCTTCTGCCGCGCCCCCGACGCCGACCGCCTCCTCACCGAGCTGCACAAACTCGGCTACCGCGACGACCCCGGCCCACCGCCGGCCCAGCAGCGAGACCTGATCACGCCGGACGGAACCGAAATCAGCTTCGCGCTGCTCGGCGAGTCCCCGGACGGCCTCCCCACGGTCGCGGGCGGCCCCCACGCGGGCGCTCGCTGGCCCGCCGACCTCCTGGACGGTCCGATCGGCCGCGTGGGCAAGGTCAGTTGCCCGGTCATCAGCCCCCGCGCCCAGATCGAGATCAAGGAAATGATGCCGATCTGGGTCCCCAGCATGCCCCGCCGCCCCAAGGACGCCACGGACATAGCCCGCCTCAGAGCAGGGCAACACTGACCCGCTGCCGCCCAGCAGGCCCACGAGGCGGCAACCCCACATCCCCGGCCAACGCCCGGCCAGCCCCCACACGCGCCAACGCCCGGCCAACCCCACACCCGGCCAGCACCCAACACCCGCCGATACCCGGCCAGCCCACATCCCGGACAGCCCACACACCCCGGCCAGCCCACGATGCCCGGCCAGCCCACAATGCCCGGCCAGCCCACAATGCCCGGCCAGCCCACAATGCCCGGCCAGCCCACAATGCCC